>JBKPAI010000139.1:0-58697 GCA_046726355.1 Acidobacteriota bacterium
CATTTCAGAGCCAGACCGTTCGCTGAGGTGCGCCGGCGCATTCGGTAGCGCCTTGGGCTGAAACAGCAGCGTGAAGGTCGCGAACATGAGCATCGAAGTCAACATCCCTACGGCCGGAGTCGCGCCTTTTCGTTAGGAATAGACCGCGAAGATCTGGTGGACCAGACGGGATTCGAACCCGTGACCTCATGAATGCCATTCATGCGCGCTCCCAACTGCGCTACTGGCCCACACGGGAGACGAGGAGCTCATCATGTTACCGGTCCCCGGCCGGATGGTCAACGCCGCGTTACGGGCGCAGGACGAGCGTCGACCGGCTTCGCCGGCGTCACGAAGCCGGCTTGACATCACCATGGACGATGCCGCGCACATGCGCCGCGCTCAACGCACCGCCGATCTCGTCCCGCTTCGGAGCGCTTCGTGCCGCGGGATCCGACCTCTGATCACTCGTGATCAGTCGCTCGGACGGCGAGTGGCCCTCGACGAGCTCCATGAAAAGGAATGAACCGGCGCAGGAGCGGCTCGCTCGCCGATGTCGGCCGTCAGGCGATTGTAGGGTGGGCAATATCTCTGATCGCCGCTCGCCGCTCATAACGATCAGCCTGACGTACCCGAGTGGTGAGCTCCTTGCTTCACCTCGGCGTGGGAGGACCACCGATGAAGAGAACGTTGTGCGTGCGACAACCCCTCATAGCTACTGTTCTTGCGCTGAGTGCGGCGATCAGCTCATCGTTCTGTTCGCGGGCCCAGGCGGTGACGCCGGACCAGGTCGAAAAACAATACGGCGTCAGCGGCGCCTATTCGGATACGGTGCAGACGCCCGACGGCGGCGCCCTGTCAGGCACCGTCGTGCCGGTGACATTGCCTGACGGACGGAAGGCACAGCTCGTCCCCAGTGAACCGAAGAAGGACCCGCATGCCATCTACCTGCGCGACAACGACGGACTTCACCCGGTGGAGGTCGATCGAAGCGCCAGCCGCAACGACGTCGTCAATTCGCCGCGCGTCGTGGCGCAACAGCCGGAGCCGCAGCACCGGCAGAAGCGCTCCTGGGAACAGGACGCCCTCATCATCGGCGGGGGGGCCGGTGCCGGCGCGGGGATCGGCGCGGTCGCCGGTGGTAAAAAGGGTGCTGCCGTCGGCGCGGCGGCGGGCGGCGTTGGCGCCTTGATCTACGACCTGGCCACGCGGGACACAGCAGTAGACGGGGCTCTGTCGCCGGACTCCGGCTCGGTCGCGTCGCGTCCCTCGACTTCGCTCGGGACGCCGTGAGCCTGTCGAAGGCCGGCACCCCGTCTCCCCGCTTCCGCCTCCGCTAACGGTGCGGCGGCCGGCGCACGGCCGGCCGCAGCCTCCAATTCCCCTCACCGGCGCAATCCGATAGCGCCTCGGAAGCTTCTGTAGAATGAAGCGTGGATGGGCGGCGGTCGCCCTCGGAACGCCGGCCGATCACGGCGGGCTCGCCGTTAACGTCACACGTCCTCGGATCGCGGCGGATGACAGCCGCGTGAACAGCCTCCGGATGCAAGGAGCCTTTATGGAGTCCACACGACGTGACTTCGCAAAACTTGCGCTCGCGGGTCTGCCGGCTGCGGTGCTGCTCGAACAATCGGGCATCGGATCTGTGTTTGCGGCCGTGCGGCCAAACTCATCGATCAACGGCGTCCAGATCGGGACGATCACTTACAGCTACCGCAGCATGCCGGATCAGAGCGCGGACGCCACGCTGAACTACGTCGTCGAGTCCGGAATCAGCGCGATCGAGTTGATGAACGGGCCGGCGGAAAGCTTTGCCGGCGCTCCGGCGCCTCAACGCGGGGGCGGCACGGGACGCCGCGGTCAGCCGGCGACGCCGGAGCAGCAGGCGGCCCAGCGTGCGGCGGCCGATCAGCTGAGACAATGGCGGCTCTCCGCGTCAATGGACAAATACAGAGCCCTGCGGAAGAAGTACAACGATGCCGGCGTCACCATCTACGCGTGGAAATGTCTGAACCCGTCCATGTCGGACGAGGAACTCGAATACGTCTTCAACGTCGCCGAGGCACTCGGCTGCACCCACACGACGCTGGAGCTGACCGACGACGTCGCGCAGCTGAAGCGGATCGGCGCGTTCGCGGAGAAGCACAAGATCTACGCGGCCTTTCACACGCACACGCAGGGCAGCATGACCGCCTTCGATCGGGCGTTCGCGGCGTCGAACGCGAACATGGCCAATGTCGATCTCGGACACTACGTGGCCGGCGGCAACGTCGGGGGCACGACGCTTCAGTTCCTCGAGAAGTTCCACGATCGCGTGGCGAGCTTTCATCTCAAGGATCGCACGACGCCCGATCACGGCGCGAAGAATCTGCCCTGGGGCACGGGCGATACGCCGCTGAAGCAGATCCTCCAGCTGGTCAAGCAGAACAAGTGGACGATGCCGGCGACGATTGAGGTCGAATACGACATCCCGCCCGGATCGGACGCGGTCAAGGAAGTCGCGCGGTGCCTGCAGTACTGCAGGGAGGCCCTGCGCTCATAGCCGGCCTGTTGACGC
Source organism: Acidobacteriota bacterium (assembly GCA_046726355.1). Lineage (GTDB taxonomy): Bacteria > Acidobacteriota > Vicinamibacteria > Vicinamibacterales > CAVVIG01 > QHWF01. Next base: position 2,537 of record JBKPAI010000139.1, read on the forward strand.
GATCCGCGTTCACCCGGGACAACACCCGGCGGAGCTCGAATGACCGCTGACCAGATCCCCGCCGTGCCCGGTTTTCTGTTCATCGACCACGTCGCGATTGCCGTGAGCCCGGGCGAGCTCGAGGCGCACGTGGATGCCTACCGCGCCCTCGGATTCACCGAAGTGCACAGAGAGGACGTGCGCGGCACCGATCAGGTCCGCGAAGTGCTGCTGCGGGTTGGCGACGGACCCAATCTTGTGCAGCTGCTGGCGCCTCTGACGCCGGATTCGCCCGTCGCGAAGCAGATTGAACGGAACGGCGGGCGCGGTGGTCTGGCGCACGTCGCGCTGCGCGTCTCCAACATAGACGAGGCATTCGATCACCTGCGGCGTCGCGGCTTCAGGATCATCGACGAGGCCCCGCGCCCCGGCTCACGCGGCACCACTGTGTTCTTCGTGCACCCGAAGACGACCGAGGCTGCGGCCTTCGGCTATCTCCTCGAGATCGTGCAGGCGCCAGCCCACGACGATCAACCCGGAACCCACGGAACCTGCTGAGAAACTCGGTTTTCTAGCGCGTCCGAACGAGACCCGGGGGGCGCCTGTGACGCGCCTAGCCCGTCCACAACGGAGGACACGGAGGCGCAGAGGAAATCCTGTTGCTCTTCGGGATGAACCTCCGCGCCCTCAGCGTGCTCCGCGGTGGAGTTGTTTAATGGAGCCCGCGATTCACTGTCCGACGCTCGAAAAGTCCCGCTGCAACTGGTCAGGCGGCCTGCCTGTGCGATCACGCACCGTTTGCGAAAACCGGAACAGGAAGTAGAGACCGACTATCTGGATCAGGTGATAGGCATCGTTGTGGTTGAAGTTTGCGCTGCGCGGAAATCCCGTCTGCTGAACGGCGCCACCCAGCACCGTTATCGCGATGCCGTATACCAGCCACTTCACGGCGTCGTCGCTCCACTTGAAGGACGCCGCGTGAACGCCGGCAACGATGAAGGCGCCACAGGCGCCCATCGCGAAGATCGTCACGTTCCACAACGCCTCACGCGTGCCGGGTTCGAGATGGTGCGCGAAGCCGTGATAGGTGCCACCGAACGCCGCCGCGAACGCCGACGCGATGAACGCGGCGCACCACAGCCACGCGGACACCCGATTCCGTGGGCCGATGGCACGGCGGATCGCGGCGGCAAAGCCCAGGCTGGCAGCGGCCAGCGTGTAGTCGGTGAGCATCGTAACGGGTTCGGTGAGATGCATCGTGTCGTGTCAGCCGGGATCGTACTCTGAGCTGGGCGCTTGGCTCAGGGCCCTGGGTTCTTCGCTCGGCTCTTGGCTCTGGCTGAAGGTGCGTCCGGGAAGCGGCACCACAGAGGACGCGGAGGTGAGGGGGACGAGAAAGGTCATTAACTCATCACCCCGAAAATACACACAATTGCATGGTTACGCACATCGACCCACCGGTAATATACCCGCCCTACCCGACCCACCAGCCTGACCCGACCCACCCGCCCTACCGGCCTCCACGGCCTGAATCTCTTCGCCCAATCGGCCGATAAACGCATCGACTAGGAGCCCGTCCGAGTAATGGTGAACGGGCTCCTAACAGGCGCGCTGCGCGCGCATTTTCCTTCAAATGCCGGCCATTTTTCGCCGGCGAAGCCGGCCTACCAGGAGCGTGTTCAGGTTACAGGCACGCGCCTGCTGAACACAGGCGGAGCGCAGTCGATGACGAACCCGTACGCGCCACCCACAGCGGTGGTCCAGGACGTTTCCGATCCCCAGGCGCAGGCCGTCCCTGCCGATCGCGGGACGCGGCTCGGGGCTGCCGTGCTCGATGCCATCATTTTCGTGGCGATGGTCTACGTACCGCTCCTGTTCGGCACCTTCCTCGGCGCTGTCGCGTCGAGAGCGACGGACGATCGCAATATCGGAATGACGATGATTGCCGTCGGCATGGCGGTACTGCCGCTCGGCGGCGTCATCGTCTGGACCGCGTTCACGATCAAGTACTTGAGACGCAACGGACAATCGATTGCCAAGAAGCTTCTCGGCATCAAAGCCGTACGCACCGATGGCTCGCCTGCGTCGCTGGCGCGGCTGTTCTGGCTTCGCAACGTCGTGAACTGGATCATCAGCTTCGTTCCGTTCTACGGCCTGCTCGATTCGCTCTTCATCTTCGGCGAATCGCGCCAGTGCCTGCACGACAAACTTGCAGACACGATCGTCGTCAAGGCCTGAGCACTGAATCCGAGATTTGTACTGGACACCGTCGTCTGCGCCGAAACGCCTGAAGGGATTCTGCTCGAACTGCGTCCCGCCGGACTGGCCCCGCGCTTCTACGCGCTCGCGCTCGACTGGATCATCCGGATGGCCATCTTCTACGCCGCAGGCATGACCGCGATTTTCATGGGAGGCATCGGCGTCGCGTTCTGGATCATCCTCCTCTTCGCGCTCGAGTGGCTATATCCCGTCGCCTTCGAGCTCACGCGCTGGGGCGCCACGCCTGGAAAGCGGGCGTTCGGACTCAGAGTCATCATGGACAACGGACTCCCGGTCACGCCGGCTGCATCGCTGGCGCGCAACCTGCTGCGCGCGGCCGACTTTCTGCCGTTCGCCGGCGGCTTCGCGATTGTGGCGATGCTGCTGCGGCGCGACTCCAAGCGCCTCGGCGACATCGCGGCCGGGACCATCGTGGTTCACGAGCCGCGAGCGGTCCAGCGGATCGCCGTCAACGACGTCGCGCCGATCGCGCCGGTGAGGCCGCTCGCGCCGGCCGATCAAGCGGCAGTTGTCGCGCTCGCCGCGCGCGCCCAGACGCTGACGAGGGAGCGGCTCGACGAGCTCGCTGCGCTCGCCGCGGCGGTGTCCGGGGACGCCGGCCGCACGGGACCTGATGTCACACGCCGTGTGCTCGGAGTCGCGCACTGGGTTCTGGGGCGTCGCTGATGACACCGCTGCGCTTCGAACAGATCTACCAGGATGAGTGGGCGGAGCTCGAAGTCTTGCTCGATGCCGCTTTCGCTCGCAGGCCCGGCACGTTCGGATTGACGCTTCGCACGCCGATTTCCGGCGCCCGCATCGCCGCGCTCTACCGGCGCGCCTGCGAACATCTCGCTCTGGCACGGGCACGTTCCTATCCGGCCTACATGATCGATCGTCTCGAGCGGATCACGGCCGGCGCGCACCAGCTGATTTATCAGCGTCGGGAATTCGGATTCGCGCGGGTGAGCCAGATGTTGATGCACGATTTCCCGTCTGCCGTCAGGAAGCACCGCGCATACGTGGCCGCGGCTGCCGCAACGTTCCTGCTGCCGACCATCATCATTGCCTGTCTCGTGTACTGGCGGCCGGAGCTGATCCTCTCTGTCGTGAGCTCCGACACCGCCGCCTCGTTCGAGAACATGTACTCGCCGGCCGCGCATTCGATCGGCCGGGCGCGCGACGCCACGACCGACTGGATGATGTTCGGCTACTACATCCGCAACAATGTCGGCGTCGCCTTTCAGTGCTTCGCCGGCGGATTGTTCGCCGGCCTGGGCAGCCTGTTCTTTCTTGCCTACAACGGCGCGTTCTCCGGAGCGCTCGCCGGGTACTTGACCGAACGCGGGCTGTCGTCCACGTTCTATTCGTTCATCGCCACGCACTCCGCCTTCGAGCTGACGGCAATCGTGCTGTCGGGAGCGGCGGGGCTGAGAATCGGCCACTCGCTCCTGGCCCCTGGCCGCATGACACGGCTTCAATCGCTCGTCCAGGCAACACAGGAATCTGTTGTCGTCCTCTACGGCGTGACCGCCATGCTGCTGGTCGCCGCCGCGATCGAGGCGTTCTGGTCGTCGGCGCTGTGGCTCCCACCGGTGGTCAAGTACGGCACCGCGGCCGTCTGCTGGTCTGCCGTGCTCGGCTATCTCGCGTTGCAGGGGCGACGTGCAGGTTGAAGCGCTGGCGGTGCGATTGAGGCCGAGGACGCCGATGGAGGCAGCCGACCTCGGGGTGCGCCTCTGTCAGCAGGCGGCGCGCTCGGTCTATCTCTGCTACGGAATCGTCGCCTTGCCCGTGATGGTGTTCGCGCTCGCCTGCTTCGGCCTGGCCGGCTGGCTGCCGCCCCTGATCATCTGGTGCGCCAAACCGTGGCTCGATCGCACGATTCTGTTTGTTCTTTCGCGCGCCGCCTTCGGGCGGGAAACCGCACCCGCCGACGTCTGGCGTGCGCAGCGGCAGGTGTGGTGGGGCCAGCTGTTGTTGACATGGACCGCACGGCGGCTGTCGCCCTGGCGCTCCTTCACTGAGCCTGTCTACCAGCTCGAAGGGCTGTCGATCTGGAGAGCGGGCGCGCGTGTCCGCCAAATCCGGCAGCGAGGGATGGGATCGGCGCTGATGGTGACCTCCGCATTTGGGGTTGCCGAGGCCGCTTTGACGCTTGGACTCGTCTCGCTCGTGTTCTGGCTTGCACCATCGGGGCGGGCTCCGCAGGCGTACGAACTGTTCACCGGTGGCGCGGGAGCGCTCCGGCTCGCTGTGCCGCTGGCCTACGCGAGTGCGGTGCTGTTTCTCGAGCCGTTCTACGCGGCCGCAGGATTCGCGATGTACTTGAACCGGCGGGCCCAGCTCGAGGCGTGGGATATCGAACAAGAGTTCCGGCGTGCGTTTGCACATTGACGGACATATAGACCGGGGGGCTTCGGCCCGCCGGACCCGCCGTCGCCGTCGCTCGCGGGGACCTCGCAAGCCCCGCTCCCGCCTCCGCCGATGCGACGGCGCGGCGCGGCGAAGCGCCTGCGGCGCGAAGGCGGCCGCTCCGGCGGGCGCGCTGTGCGCGTCTACGCCGTGCTTGCACGGCAAACGTGACACGTTCGTACAGATTCAGGCTGTGCAAGCACGGCTGGCGGTGCCGCTCTTGGCGGCGTTGCTGACCCTGGTGGTGCCGCTTGCCGCCTCGCCCGTCCAGCCTGCGCGTCTCGCTGCGAACAGCGGCCGCCTGGAACAGACGGAGATCACGCAGGCGATCGAGAAGGTGAAGGCGGATCCCAACCTCGCGACGGAGCGCACGATCCAGACCCTTCGATGGCGTGCCTCGACCGCACCAAGGCGGTCACACACGCCTGCGTGGCTCGTCTGGATCGCCGGCCTGTTCCGGTGGCTCGCCGAGTCCGCCCGTCTGCTCGTGTGGGGGGCCGTGATCCTGCTCGCCGGACGGCTGGTCGTCTTCATCAGTCGGCTCGTGCACCGATATGGCGAGCCAGTTCGCGAAGAGCGGTTCGTCGCGCCCACTCACGTGCGCGATCTCGACATCCGTCCGGAGAGCCTGCCCGACGACGTTGGCCGGGCCGCACGCGCTCTGTGGGATCGCGGCGAGCACCGCGCGTCGCTTGCGCTGCTCTACCGCGGCATGCTGTCCCGGCTCGCTCATGTTCACCGCCTCCCGATTCGCGATTCGAGCACTGAAGGCGACTGTCTGGCGCTGACCGCGATGCATCTGCCGCGGGAGAAGCGCGAATACGCCGTGCAACTCGTGCAGGTGTGGCAGCGGGCTGTGTACGGCCGCGAGGACGTGCCGGGAACGGCGGTGCACGCGCTGTGTGACGGCTTTGCGTTCGCGCTGAGTCCTGTGACGCCGCTCGATGCGGCCGCGGGGCCGGCATGAAGCGCACGACGATCATCTGGCTGTCTGCAGCGAGCTGTCTCCTGTCGCTCGCGCTCTGGATTTCGAACCACACCTACTGGACAGACGTGACTGTGCCGATGCCGCCGAAAGGCGAGGCGTTCACCAATCCGTTCTACGCCGCGCAACGATTTGCGGAGGCGCTCGGTGCGCACACCACGCGGGATCGCGTCTTCACGACACCACGCCCTGATTCGGTCGTCGTTCTTTCCGCCTGGCACTGGGACCTGAGCAGGAGCCGGCGCGAGGCGCTCGAGCACTGGGTCGAATCGGGCGGCCGGCTGGTTGTCGACCGCAGACTGGCCGGCGGCACAGATGAATTCGAGCGTTGGTCGGGCATCGTCCGCGAATCTCGCAAACTGGACGAAACCGCGGGCTCCAGTGAGGCGGCGAACGAGAATCCTTGCCGGACGTTCCGCGAGGAACAAAACCGACTGGAGGAGAGCCCCGAAACCACCGGCTATCTGATGTGCGATGTCGAGCGCTGGTCGTTTCTCACGAGCCAGGGGCCGATCCAGTGGGCGCTCGCCGACGAGTCCGGTGTCCAGGCGATGCGCAGACAGGTCGGGCGAGGCCGCGTGACGGTTGTCAACGCGACGCCGTTCCGCTACCGGAGCCTCTTCGACGGCGATCACGGCTGGTTGTTCGTGGCCGTGACCGAGCTGCGCCGCGGCGACGAGGTGCATTTCCTCTCGGAAGACGATCACCCGTCCCTCCTTGCATTAGTCTGGCAACATGGTGGACCGGTGGTCGTGCTCACGCTCGGGCTCATCACTCTGGCACTGTGGCGGGGCGGCGTCCGGTTCGGACCCCTCGCGGCGCCGCCGCGAGGGGCCCGGCGCTCGCTGGCCGAGCAGATCCGCGGCACGGGGCAGTTCGCGCTGCGCCACGGTGGAGGTGACGCGCTTCATGCGGCGTCGGTCCGGGCGCTCGACGACGCGGCGCAACGCCGCGTGGCCGGCTACACGCTCCTGTCCGTCACGGAGCGCACGGCCGCTCTGGCCCGACTGACCGGGTTCGACCGGGACGCGCTGGGTGCGGCCATCCATCATCCTGCCGCGCGCCGCCCCCAGGAGCTGCGCAGCACGATCGCGCTGGTCGAGGCAGCGCGGCGCCGAGCGCTGATCGGGCACACGAGGTCGTCGAATGGAACACACTGAATCGGACGTCGTCGGGCAGGCTGCGGTGATGCTCGACGATGTGCGGAGAGCAATCCGTCAGGCGATGGTCGGGCAGTCGGCCGTGATCGACCAGGTGCTCGTCGCGCTCGTCGCATCGGGCCACGTCCTCATCGAAGGCGTGCCCGGCCTCGGCAAGACTCTGCTCGTGCGGGCGCTGGCGCAGGCGCTGTCGCTTGCTCATGCGCGCGTGCAGTTCACACCCGACCTGATGCCGTCGGACATCACCGGCCACGCGGTGCTCGATCCGTCGACGCGCGAGCTGCGGATTGTGCGCGGCCCGGTGTTCACGCACGTGCTGCTGGCCGACGAGATCAACCGGGCGCCGGCGAAAACGCAGAGTGCGCTGCTCGAGGTGATGCAGGAGTACCAGGTGACGCTCGAGGGCCAGACGCTGCCGCTGCCGAAACCGTTCATGGTGCTGGCCACGCAGAACCCGGTCGAGACCGAAGGAACGTATCCGCTGCCCGAAGCGCAGATCGACAGGTTCCTGTTCAAAATCGAGATTGGCTATCCCTCGAGCGCAGAGGAGGTGGCGGTCGTGATCCGCGCGACCGACGGCCGGGCCGGCGACGAATTGCCGCTGGCGGACGTGAAGCCGTGTCTGGACGGCGTTGCGGTCTCGAGCCTGCAGCGGCTCGCGGCCGAGCAGCGCGTCGACGAGCAGGTCATCGACTATGCCGTCCGGATCGTGCGGGCGACACGCGACTATGCGGGCGTGGCGATCGGCAGTGGTTCGCGCGGCGCCCTCGCGCTCGTGCGCGGCGCCCGCGCGGCGGCGCTCCTCGACGGCCGCCGGTACGTGACGCCGGACGATATCAAGCACATCGCGCTGCCGGCACTGCGGCACCGCGTAGCGCTTGCGCCGGATGCGCTGCTCGAAGGGCGCAAGACGAACGATCTTCTGAATGAGATTCTCGAGACCGTGACGGCACCGCGGTCGTAGCGGCGGCTCGCGAGCCGCCCTTACCGAGCTCGATCGTGCACATCTCCTTCATTCCGGGCCGGACAGCCATCGTCGCGCTCGCGGCATGCGCCGTGCTGCTACTTCTGGGGTTGCTGGCCGGGATGCCGGTCCGCATCGCGGCCTGGGTCGCGGCCGCCGCACTGCTCGGCCTGATCGTGATTGCGGGCTGGGACTACGCCGCGTCGGTGCACGCCTGGCGCCGGTCGGCTCCGCGCATGACGCGCCGCCTGCCGGCCGCGTTCGCCCTCGGGGCAAAGCGGCCGGTGCACCTGACGATCGACAACGAGGGAATGGAGACATGGCACTGCGCGCTGCACGACCATGCCGACTCGAGCCTCGTAACGGAAGGCCTGCCGATGACGCTGACGCTCGCCGCCGGCAAGCGTATCGAGGCCTCGTACACAGCGATCCCGACCATGAGGGGCGAGGTGACGTTTGCGCCGGCGGACGTACGCGTCCGCTCCCGCTGGGGGTTATGCGAGCTGGTCGAGCGGCTTGGCCCGAACGAGATGCGACGGGTCTACCCTGACTTCGCGCAGGTCGCGCGATATGCATGGCTCGCGGGCGACCGCCGCCTGCAGGAGATCGGCGTCAAAACCTACCAGCAGCGCGGACAGGGAACGGATTTCAAACAGCTCTCCGAGTATCGCACCGGCGATTCGGTGCGGCACATCGACTGGCGGGCAACGCTGAGGGTGGGCAAACCGATCGTCCGCGAGTTCCAGGACGAACGCGACCAGTGTGTCATGCTGCTCGTCGATTGTGGCCGGCGGATGCGTGCAGACGATCGGCGCGGTGCAGTCGGGACCACGCATTTCGACCAGGTTCTGAATGCCGTGATGCTGCTCACGTATGTGGCACTCAAGCAGGGCGACGCGGTCGGTGCGATGACCTTCGGCACACCGTCCGGACAGGAACGGTCGTTCGCGCCGCGCAAAGGCGCGCACGCACTGAATGCGTTGCTGGGTCAGCTCCATGGGGTGCAGCCGACACCGACGCATTCCGACTACCTGGCTGCCGCGCAGGATCTTCTGCGACGGCAGCGCAAGCGCGCGCTCATCGTCGTCATCACCAATTTTCGCGACGAAGACAGCACGGAACTGGGCCAGGCGCTCCGATTGCTGCGGTCGCGGCATCTCGTGCTGCTCGCGAGCCTGCGTGAACGGATCGTCGGGGAGCTGCTGGCGCAGCCGCTGGCGAACGGCGACGCGGTGATCGATGTGGCCAGTGCTCACCTGTACGAGCAATCGCGGCGCGACGCCTTCAAACGGCTCGCGGTCCGCGATGCTTTGATGGTGGACGCCGAACCCGAGCGCCTCGGGATCGAGCTGGTCAACCGGTACAACGCGATGAAGCGGGCGGGGATCATCTGATGGCTGTGCGGGGCAGGGTGCTGGGAGGCTATCGCTGCGGAGTGCGGGGAGGCTATCGTTGAGGGTGCTCGTGCTTTGGCCCTCAGACCGGCACTCTCGAACGGCAGGCCGCACCGCCCTGCACCGATAGAATTTATCCGTTACTCTGCTTCTCTGCGGGACGCTGAAGGCAAGCGCCGGAAGATCGATGTCCAACGCCGGGGACGCCGTCATTATCTCCGCCCTCACCATGCTGTCGGCGCTGTTCGTGAGCGCGGCATCCGTGCACCAGTCCGCGCCGCAGGCGGCGACGGCCGGCATCGAGATCGATGCAGACCGGGTCGAGGGCCGCATCAGCCCGCTGCTCTACGGCCAGTTCATCGAGTTCATGTTCGAAGGTATCAAGCGGGGGTTGCACGCCGAGCTGATCCGCAACCGCAGCTTCGAAGAGGAACCCGGTGCGAACGGCATCTCGCGGTACTGGGAACGCTACCCTGACGATCGCAACGACGATTACGCGATCTCGTTCAGCCGGGACGCCGGCACGGCGTATCCAGCCACAGGTGGCCCGGAACGACCGGGCCCTCGTCACTCCCTGCGCGTGGAGCTCCGTCCTGGTGTGGTGGCTCGCCATGGTGTCTCCCAGTCGCACGTGCCGGTCAGGCAAGGCCTCGAATATCACGGTTATCTGTGGATCAAATCTGACGGGTTCAGCGGCGGCATCACGCTGGCGCTCGAAGCCGACGTGACCGGCGGCACCGTCTACGACGAGGCGCGGATCATGAACATCAGCGGCGATTGGAAGCAATATCCCTTCCGGCTGAAGCCGTCAGCGACCGATCCGCTCGCGCGGTTCGCGATCCTGCTTGCCGGCTCGGGGACGGTGTGGGTCGATCAGGTGTCGCTCATGCCCTTCGACGCCGTTGACGAAGTGCGCGCGGATGTCTTCGAGAGGGTGAAAGCGTTGTCGCCGGCGTTCATCCGCTGGCCGGGCGGGAACGTGGCACAGGACTACCACTGGCAGTGGGGCACCGGTCCGCGCGACGAGCGTCCCTCATGGATCAACCTGTCGTGGAAACACGAAATCGAATCGGGTGATTTCGGCACCGACGAATTCATCCGGTTCGCCCGCGCTGCCGGAGCGGAGCCGTCGATCACGGTGAACGTCGAGGGCCGGGGCGCGACCGCAGACGAGGCCGCGGCGTGGGTCGATTACTGCAACGGGCCGGCATCGTCGCGTTACGGTGCGGTGCGGGCAGGCAACGGTCATCCCGAGCCGTACGGCGTGCGCTACTGGGAGATCGGCAACGAGATCTGGGGCGAATGGGTACGCGGCCACACCGACGCCGCGACTTATGCACGCCACCTCACCCGGTACGTCGCCGCGATGCGTCAGGCCGATCCGTCAATCAAGGTCATCGCGGTCGCCGACAACGACATGACGTGGAACCGCACCGTTCTGCGCCTGGCTGGCGAACGACTGGACTATCTGGCCATTCATCATTACTACAGCCACCGCGACATGGACGGCGATTTGCGCAACCTGCTGGCGCGCCCGCTGCGCTATGAACGGTTCTACGGCGAAATGGACGTCGCATTGCGCGAGCTCGCGGCCGACCGCCGGCCGCGGCTGGCGATCAACGAGTGGGGGCTCGACGTCCCGGAATCGTTGCAATACTCGATCGTGGCGGCGCTCTACGGTGCGCGGCTGATGAATGTGTTCGAGCGGCGAAGCGATCTCGTCGCGATGACCGCGGTATCCGATCTGGTCAATGGCTGGCCAGGCGGCATCATCCAGGCGAGCAGCCATGGTGTCTTCGTCACGCCGATTTACCTGGTCAACAAGCTGTATGCCGCGCACCTTGGCGCGGAGCGGCTCGCCGCGAGCGTTCACGGTCCGACCTTTGCGAGCGGCCGTGAGGGCAGCGCGGTTCCCGTGCTTGACGCGGTCGCGAGCCGGTCGCCGGACCGCCGGACGATTTTCATCAAGGCCGTCAACTCGGATCTCGAGCGGCCGTTGACCGTGCAAGTCAGCGTGCGCGGCGTGCAGGTGTCTGCGAAGGCGACGGTCGAGCAGGTCGTTGCCGATTCGCTCGACGCCGTGAACGGGTTCGCCACGCCCGAGGCAGTCAGGATCGCGCGCAGCGATGCGACGGCTGGAAACAGCTTCTCGCTGGAGCTTCCACGCCATTCGGTTTCCGTGATCACGCTCGCCACAGCGAGGTAACCGCGGGAATGACAGGGGACGGACCCGGGACGGAGTGGGGACGGACCCGGGACGGAGTGGGGACGGACCCGGGACGAAGTGGGGAGGCGCGCTAATAGAACACCGCGAATGTGCCGTCCGGCCGTGCGACTGGGGCCGCGAAGCTCCAGACCGGTATGCCCGGTGCGTTTCCCGCCGGGCCGGACGGCCGGCGCGATTCATCGAAGACCTGCCAGGCCACGGATCCGCCGCGCGACCAGGCGGTTCCTTCCGTCCAGACCAATAGCAGCTGCCCGTCGGCATTTACGGCCATCCGCGGGTGCTTGCGCGTCCCCGCGTCGCCCGGCGCCGCGACGGGCGTCGCCACGCGAGCCGCCTGGGAATCGACCTCGCCGAAAAGGACCTGCCCCGCCGTTTCCCACGCGCCCAGCACCTTCGCGCCGGCCGCTGTGAGCGACATGCTCGTCATCGGACACGCGCCGATATTCCATTCCTGAACGCGCGAGCCGCTGAACGACTGACCGCGATCATGCGAAGCGAGCAGATAGATGTCGCGGTGTGTGAGCGACGTCGCTGAACGATAGAGAAGAATTACTCCGGCCGGGGGGCCTGCGAACAGGCGCAACCCGCAACAGCTGCAAGCACCCGTCGGCTCGCGCCACGTCAATTCCTCGCGGGCGAACGTCGCACCGTCATCGTGCGATCGGCTCAGCCACACCCGCCTGTGATCTTCCCCTGAAGGACCGTCGGACGCGAGGCCGTGCCACGCTGCGTACACGTCCCCCGACCGATCGGCGGCGATCGATCCTCCACCGTCGATGCCGTACGTGTGTCGCGTCAGACTCTGCTGCGGCTCGAAGGCCGTCGCTTCGGCGTTCGATCGCGCGTAGAGAAATGGGGCACCGGCCTCGCCGGAGACGGGGTTCACGAGGCCGCGCGGAAGCGCGGTATCCGATCCGTTCCAGACAACGTGCACCCGGCCGCCGCGGCCGAGCGCCATCTGGCCGCCTCGAATCGTGCCGGTCGCGATCGCGCTTCCGTCCTGGCTGTTGGCCCGCACGGGCGCCGAAAACGTGGCGCCGTAATCCGTCGAGCGGACGTAGAACAGGTTGCCGCCACGCGGCTCGCCGGAAAAGTAGAGCATGTGCAGCACGCCACGATCGTCCACGATCGCTTCGGGCTGAATGCCACCGTTGGGCACGTGGAGAAGCGTGACACGCTTCCCGATCGACCGTGCGCCGGATGAACCGTGCGTGACCGCTACCAGGCCGACGAGGATACCGAGCGCCAACCCGTGCTTCATGAGTCCATCATCATAACTAGATCCTGCGGGCTTCGCCCCGCGGCCCCCACGCCGTCGCTCCCGGGGGCCCCGTTGCCCCGCTTCCGCCTCCGCTAAAGCTACGGCGGACGCGCCTGTGGCGCGCCTAGCGTCGGCGCCAGTCGCGAACCCGCCGCTATACTGGGATAAAAGGAGCGGGAAATGGAAAAGGATGTGGTGTGCGGCATGCAGGTGGATCCCGCAAAGGCCGCGGGCAGCAGTCAGTACAACGGCAAGACGTATTACTTCTGTTCGAAGGTGTGCAAAACCAAGTTCGATGCCAACCCCGGTCTTTACTCTAAGTGATCGGGCAACGTGCTTGGGGGCTGACGCTGCACCGTGCTTGGGGACTGACGCTGCATCGTGCTTGGACCTGACGCTGCACCGTGCTTGGGGACTAACGCTGCAGGGTGCTTGGGGACTAACGCTGCAGGGTGCTTGGGGACTGACGCTGCATCGTGCTTGGACCTGACGCTGCATCGTGCTTGCGGACTGACGCTGCAAGGTGCTCGCGCCTGCCCGCTGCAGGGTGCTTGTGACTGACGCGCCGAGAAGTGCTTACGGCTTGTCTTTGTGAAACAGCGATCGCATGAACCCGGTGGCCTTCGATACGGTTCCGGGGTCCTTGACCGCGTCCGACGCTGCTCGGCCGACGTCGGGAACGAACACCGGCGCCGTCGTCGTGCCCGTGATGCGGAACGGCACACCCGCTTCCGGACGGCCGAAGGCGACGAGCCTGGCTGCCTGGCCGGCGACGCCGGGCGCGTGATTCAGTGTCGCCCGCATATGGAAATCGAGCGCGTTGTTCGGCGCAATCGTGCCGGCGCCTTCGAGGCGGCCCACGGCCGGGGCGACGCAGCTAAGCCCGTCGGCGCGGATGCCGTCGGGCGCGACATGGAGCGTCACGCGAAGCGTCTGAATCGTTGTTTCGCTGCTCCCCCGCACCCGGGCGAGAGAAGCCACTCTCTGCATGTGTGAGCCCAGATCGAATCCGGACAGCGCAGCATCGGTCATCACAACTGGTCCGTCGATGACCAATCGGTCCACAGGCCCCTTCGCGGTCAGGTCGAGATCGAGTGCGCCGCGCGTGAAACGAGCGCCGCTCGGCAGCGTGGCCCCGACGGCCGGGAGCAGCGCCTGCAGGTCGCTCACAGGCATCTGATGACCCGCCATCGTCAGCCGGACGGCCGGCGTTTCGGCACGTGTGCTGAACCGGCCAAGAATGCGCGCCGACGCGCCGCCGACGCGCAGGTCACCGCGCCGGACGACGCCTTCCTGCTTCGACAGGTCGTAGTCGGAGGCATACGCCATCTCAATCGGTTGCGTGGCCGGCGATGCACCGGGCACCAGCTGCAGCTTGTCGCCGCGCAGCGTCCCTGAGGCGGTCAACCGGGCACCGTTCGACGTGGCCTGGAGATGCAGATTGACGAGGCCGGCCAGACCTGCGGCCGGATCGACGAATCCCGACCGCTTGATGTCGAAAGCGGCGGCATCGACGGTCGCCTCGAACGGAATCGAGCCGAGTCCGCCGGTATCGATCGGCCCGCCCTGGCCGCTCAACTTCAGAGTGCCTTCGCCGGGCGTCTTCACGCGGCCCGAGAACCGGAACTTGCCGGACGTGGAGAAATCGCGGACGTCGATCTCGAGGTCCTCGTACGCGGCGCGGGCGGCACGTGCGGCAGCCGTCTCAATCACGACCTGCCCATCGGTGATTGCCAGCCGGTCGATTGACAGCGCCAGGCTGGATGCTGCCGGCGGACCTGCCGGCGCTTTTGCAGAAGCAGCGGCGCCGAGCGTGGAGAAGTTCCAGGCGCCTGATCCCGAGCGCCGCATGATCAGACGCGGTTCCTGCAGCCGCAACGATTCGATCCGCAGATGCCTGCGCATGATGAGCGGCAGCATCGCGACGCCCACGCGGACCGACTTCGCCGTGACGAACGGCGCGCGTGCGAACGCCGGATCGTCGGCAACCGAGAGATCGTCCACCACCGCGCTGCCTGAGAGCACGGACAGCGAGATGTGCCCGATGGCCACCTCGCGGCCCAGCGCGGCGCCAAGTGCGCGGGCGAGTTGCGGGCGGAAGTGGTCGATGTTGACCAGCAGCGACACCGCGATGGCGAAGACGGCGAGTGCTCCCGCCAGCGTAGCGGCCGTGATAAGGATCAGCTTCTTGCGAATCAATGCAAATTCATGATGTGGCAAACTCGGTGCCGCGCACCGGCAAACGATTTCCGTCGATTCAGCCGTCGCGCACGCACGAATCCGGTGTTGATCGATCAGAAATGTAAATGATGCCACCGAGGTTGCCGAAGATCGTCCGCCGGCGATCGAGAGTCCACGGCTTCGGCGTGTTCGCCGCAGAACCCATCAGCAAAAACACGCGAATCATTGACTACGCCGGCGAACTTGTTCGCAGCAGGGACAGCGAGGCGCGCGAGGAAAAATACCTGAAAGCCGGATGCATCTGGGTCTTCCGCGTCAACCGGACCTGGAGCCGCGACGCAGCCGTCGGAGGGAACATGGCCCGCTTCATCAATCACAGTTGCCGACCGAACTGCTGGATTGAAATCGTCGACAAGACCATCTGGATTCGCGCGTCGCGTCCGATCCGCAAGGGCGAAGAGCTCACGTACGATTATGCGACTGACGGCGAGCAGACGATTGCGTGCCGGTGTCATTCGAAGTGCACGAACAAGTTCTGATTCCGCCCCGTTCGGTAGTGTCCGCCTTCAGACGGATTTATCGCGTCCGGCCGAGGCTGGCCCCGCTCAAGCCGGACACTACCCAGTGTTGGCAAGGTGGTGAATGCGGTGCCGAAGACCGAACAAGAGCTCCTGCAGGTCGCCGGCCGCGAAGTGGTCATCTCCAATCCGCGCAAAGTGCTCTTCCCGGCAGCCGGCTACACGAAGCTGGACCTCGCGCGCTATTACCTGGCCGTGGCCAAGGGCGCCCTGCGAGCTGCAGGCGATCGGCCGAACGTGCTCGTGCGCTATCCGAACGGCATCGAGGGCGAATTCTTCTACCAGAAGCGCGCGCCGCGCTCGCGTCCCGCGTGGATCGAGGTGGCGACGCTGCGGTTTCCGTCCGGGAGAAGCGCTGAGGAAGTCGTCCCTCGCGACGTCGCCGCGCTCGCCTGGATGGCCAATCTCGCCTGTTTAGAGCTGCATCCGCATCCCGTCCGCGCCGGCGATCTCGATCATCCGGACGAGCTGCGCGTGGATCTGGATCCGGTACCCGGCGTTGCCTGGTCGCAGGTGCGTGAGGTCGCGGGCGTGGTCCGGGCAACGCTCAACGATCTCGGGCTGGTCGGCTGGCCGAAGACGTCGGGATCGCGCGGCATGCACGTCTACGTGCGTATCGAGACACGATGGACGTTCGACGAGGTGCGGCGGGCCGCCCTGGCGTTCGCGCGTGAAGTCGAGCGGCGCGCTCCGGCGCTCGCGACAAGCAAGTGGTGGAAGGAAGAGCGGCACGGCGTGTTCCTCGACTACAACCAGAACGCCAAGGACCGGACGATTGCCGCCGCCTACTCCGTGCGGCCTACGCCGGATGCCCGTGTGTCCGCGCCGCTGGCGTGGCACGAAGTCGATGCGTGTGATCCCGGGGACTTCACCCTTGCGACAATGCCGGCGCGCATCACCGGTGAGGGCGACCGCCATGCAGACATGGATCAGCATCGATGCTCGCTCGACAGCCTGCTGGAGCTTGCCGCGCGGCACGATCGCGAAGGCCTGGGCGACGCGCCCTGGCCGCCACACTACCGCAAACAGCCGCGCGAGCCGGCCCGCGTCCAGCCGTCCCGCCGGCGGACGCCAAAGCATCCGCTGATTGAAATCGGCCGCGCCCAGCGGAAGGACGCGGCGCTCGCGGGACTCGAGCGCTGGCGGGCGCGGCACCCGGAAGCGGCGGCGCACCTGGCGCCGGCCGACGTCCTGGTCGACTCCATGCGCGGCCGGTTCCATAGCTGGACGCGCATTCGCGTGAACCTGCAACACGTGCCGATCGAGCTGCGTCCCGAACAGGAAGCGCTCGATCCGGACGAAGAAATTTGGAATTAGGAATTTGGAATTTGGAATGCGTTCGCAAAGACCTTCGCCAGCTCGTACGGCGTGGTGACCTCGAGCTGATCGTAGCGGCAGTGCGCAGGCTGTCTGTCGTGACGCCAGCGCTGAAAAACGGCGGCGTGCCGAAAACGGCGCCCCTGCATGTGATCGTATTTGACCTCGCAGACCCGTTCGATGCGCAGCGGTTCCCACGATAAGTCCTTACCGGCGCTCCAGCGGCTCTGTCCTCCGGGCATCCGCGCCGACTCGCTGCCCGGTTCCGCCCAGTCACCCCATGGGTGCCCCTCCAACGCCCGCTCTCGCAGCGGCGCGAGCTCGGACACGAGCTGCCTGCGCATGGCCATCGTGAACGACGAGGTCACGCCGACGTGCTGCAGCTGACCCCGCTCATCGTAGAGGCCGAGCAGCAACGACCCGACACGCTCATGCTGTCCCGCCTTGTGCCAGCGGAAGCCCGCGACCACGCAGTCGGCGGTTCGTGCGTGCTTCACTTTGATCATTGCCCGTTTGCCGGGCTGGTACGTCCCCAGCTCCGGCTTCGCAATCACGCCGTCGAGACCCGCACCCTCGAAGCGCGCGAGCCACTCCGCCGCCATCGCGGGATCGCGGGTCATCGGCGTCAGGTGGATCGGCGGCCGGACATCTTTGAACAGCTGTTCGAGAACCGCGCGCCGCTCGTGCTGCGGCGTCTCACGCAGATCGAGTCCACCGGCGGCAATCGCGTCGAACGCCACAAATGACGCCGGCGTTTCCTTCGCCAGCCTGGCGACGCGCGAGGCTGCCGGATGCAGCCGAAGCTGGAGCCGATCGAAGTCGAGCCCGTTCGCCGTGGCGATCACGATCTCGCCGTCGATGACACAACGATCGGGCAGCCCGGCCAGAAATGCCTCGTGCAGCTCAGGAAAATACCGATCAAGCGGTCGAAGATCGCGGCTCTGGGTAAAGACATCCGATCCGCCTCGAAACACGATCGCGCGAAATCCGTCCCACTTCGGCTCGTAGAGAAATGGCCCCGTCGGAAGCGCGTCGGCGAGCCTGGCGAGCATGGGCTCGAGCGGCGGCGGCACGGGAGAATCGGGGATTGCGCTCACGGGGAAGCCGAAAGAAACCGATTGTAGTGCCGGCAGACCTGAAGGCCCGTGCTTTACCTCGCGCTATCTCGGCCGGCGCTGTGCCATATCAGAACAGCGCCACATCAGCGCCGGCATCGGCTTTGCTTTTTCTTGTCGAGCGCACGCTGCCAGTGTAGACGTCGTCACACTATGGGTAGATAGTGAGAGTCCGGATTACGGAAACGCCCGGTCATAAGGAACTCGACGGTGTCAGGCTGGACGGATTCCTCCGCGGCATGGTACGCGACGTGTCACCCATCATGGCGGCGTGGTTGATCACTGAAGGATACGCACAGCTCGAAATGCGCAGCACCCCGGACGAAGATCAACAGCGCGAACCCGTCATCCCCTTCGGTTATGGCCGGCCGGACCGTCGGCACTACAACCGCCGCGGCTGATCACAAATCGCTCGTAATCTTCCTCCGTGTCGATGTCGACGAACGCGCCTTCGTCGGCCACCTCGACGTCGCCGGCGGGCGACGCGTAGGCCCGCACGACCGGTTTGGCGCCTGCCTCCTGATCCGCCGTGCGCAGCCCCGCGAACAAGGATCGATCGATCAATAACGGATGCCCGTGCCGCGCGCCCGAGATCGGTCTGACCACCGGCGCGCGGGTCTGCCGATAGCGGTCGAGGACAGCGCGTACCGTCGCGGCGGAAACCAGCGGCACGTCGACGAGCGTCACCAGGACGGCGCTCACGCCGGGACGATCCACGACAGACAATCCGGTCAGAAGCGACGAGAGCTGGCCGCGATCGTACTCGCGGTTCTCGACGAAGCGCGCCGGCAGGCCGCTCGGCGCAAAGGCCGCGGTGACCGCGTCGGCATCATGGCCGACCACCACCACGACGTCATCAACCGCGGCCTCGAGAAACGTCCGTACGATGCGTGTGAGAAACGTGTCGGTGCGGTCGAGCGGCAGCGCCGCTTTTGGCCGCCCCATCCGGGTCGATCGGCCGGCTGCGAGCACAAGAGCGGGGATCACGGCGTCATTATGAAATAGGCTAGAATCGCCGCGATGAGCGACGGCAATCTCCACATCCGTTGTCAACGATGTGGCACCGACATGGAGCTGCGCGATCCGGGGCCAGGCATGCCCTGGACTCCTGACCAATTTTGGGTCTGCCCGCGGTGCGGCAGACATTTCTGGACCACATATCCTCCGCCGGCGAGCCGCGAAAAGCCGAAGCCCGCAGGCGGTCCACCACAGTCGGCGCCGGCCAGCTGATAGGAATCGGACGTGCTATGACTCACTACAATCTCGACGACGACCTCGACGACGATGTGGATGATGAAGACGATTTCGAGGAGGAGGAAGAGGAGGACGAAGAGGAGGAAGAAAACGGGGACGACGACGTTGAAACATGGCAGGTTTCACGGGATCTGGACGATTTTCCTCTAAAACCTACTCACTCCTTGACTTCGGGCACTGACGTGCTAGACTGGCCATTCCAGCTCAGCTGATGCTGGATTCACTCGGCCGGCGCGCGTCGCGGCGATCCCTAGATTGGCAGGCGTCCATACCGGTTGAGTCCTCGTAGGATATCCTACGAGGTTCGGAACGGAGGGCGTATGCCAAGCGGGACAATCGCACGACTGCTCATAGATAAGGGATTCGGTTTCATCCGCGACGAAAGCGGTATCGAGCATTTCTTCCACCGCAGTTCGGTGCGCGGCGCAGTGTTCGAATTGCTCCGCGAAGGTCAGCGTGTGGAATTCACGCCGGAAGAATCACAGAAAGGTCCGCGCGCCGGGGACGTTCGCCTGATCGAAGGCTAGCGAGTCTAGACGACAGATGCCGATCCAGGATCGAGGAAGCCGGATCCTGGAAGGTGTTCTGCGCGATCGAAATCGTCGATTGATATCCGCCTCTCTTCCTTCGAGTTCGTCGAGGCCACGGGCGCATACTGAACGCCTTCAGCAAACGTGGGGCTCCGCCCGCACCGGCATCCCCAATGCGCCACCGCTGGGGTGAGGCGAGCCCTTCCGCCCTGCTCCGCCTCCGCTCTTCGAGCTTCGCGAAGTCACGAAGCAGCCCTTCGCACGAAGGCGGACTGACGCTACCGGGCGTCGCGCCTCAAACTACAATCTCAGTCTGGAAGCGAAAGGGGCCCGGTGGCCCTCCCGGTCTTCAAAATCGGTCGCTCCCCGCTCACGCGGGGAGGCTCGGTTCGACTCCGAGGCGCTTCCGCCATTTACATCCGCCGGCTTTGTATGACACCGGGGGCTTCGCCCCGCCGGCCCCCCGAACGCCCTCGCGCAGGGATGCCGCACGCGCCGTAACGCCGCCGGCGCGAAGGCGGAGCGCGCGCTGCGCGCCTGACTAACGCGGTTGTTCTGCGAGCGTGGCGATTGCCGCCAGCACAGTGGGCGTGTCGCTGAGATCCGCGACGACGACATCTGCGCCCGACGCCTCGAGATCGGCGATGCCGTGGCTCCCGGTCGCAACCGCGATGCTGCGCGCACCGGCCGCGGCGGCGCACGCCACATCGAGCGGCGTATCGCCGATCACGATCACCTGCGACATCCTGACCGGCAGCGCACCGCCTGCGGCGGCACGCGCAACGGCTTGCGCGACGAGAGTGTTTCGATCCGGCGCCGCATCGCCGAATGCGCCTCCAACGAAGTAGCGCGACAGGCCGAAGTAATCGAGCTTCACCTTCGCGGCGCGCTCGAAGTTGCCCGTCAGGAGCGACAAGTGGACGTCGCTGCGGACCGACAATGTGTCGAGTAGCGCGCGGACGCCCGGCATGATGCCCTTGCGCGGACCAGGTTGATCCAGCTCGATCGGAAGATATCGCAGGTAAATATCGGGAAAACGGGCCAGGTCGGGTGAGTCAGGCGGTATCCCGTGCGCCGCGGCGGCCTCCGCGAGTATGGCAGCGTCGGTTCGGCCGGGCATCGGAATGCCGCGAAAGGCATCGTCGACGGCGAACAACTCCTGAAATGCGCGCGACATGGCACGCATACCGGCTCCGCCGGTCAGCACCAGCGTCCCGTCGATGTCAAACAGAACGAGGGTGGTCAGCGGCGAGCGCTCAGCCTTCGCTGCGAACGTTTCCGGCGCGCGGCCCTTTGGCCGACGGCTCTTCCTCGAAGCTCACGCGCTGCCCTTCGTTCAACTGGTCGAAGCTGCCCTGCACCGAGCTCCGGTGGAAAAACCATTCCTGTCCGCCATCGTCGCGAATGAACCCGAAGCCTCTGTCTCGAACGAGTCGCTTGATCGTGCCGGTCGCCATCCGAGTCTCCTTGGGCGCGCACGTTTGCCCACGGAGTAGTTATCAAATCTCGTTCCACACCGGCGTGGTTACGTTCTCGCAGGCATTTCGTTGGCGGCCAACAGCTGAGTCCTCTCAGGACCCTGAAACCATACGGTCGTGTACCAAAAACGGGCGGCACAACGCCTACATGACGGTCGCGCTGGCATCAGGTGTTCGAGAAAATGGCGGCCGGGCTCAGAGTTCTGAGTGTGTTGGCGCCTGGGGTGCACACGCCGGCGGGGCCATTCCACAAAGGACACAAACGACACATAACCGACAATTCCAGGGGAAATCCTTTGTGTCCCCGGTGCCCTTTGTGGTGGCCCGCGCAGCGTCAAAAATCGAAATGGCAAACAATTCCAAATTCCAATATTCGAGCGAACCAGATACCGGGAAACTTCACGTAAGACGCCAGGGTCTGCACGCCACTACGTCAGCCACAGACCGGCTACTTCACGTTCACCGTAATCGTCTGGCACGTGTTCGGCAGCGTGTTGTGCAGGTCGTCGCCGAGTTGCACCGACAGCTTGTGCTTGCCGGGCGTCAACTGCGTATCGAAGACGTCCTTGCCGTCGCCGAAATGCACCCATGAAGGCGTGCCCTTCACGATGTTCTTGCCGGCTGGCAGGCAGTCCTCATCGATCCCGACGTGGTAATGGGCAATGCCGGGCCGCGCGGTCGTGGGGTCTGGGGAAGGCACCGCTTCGATCTTGATGCCTTCGGACCCGAATTTCATGTGCAGCGGGCTGGAGACGGTCGCATTGTTCTTCGGCTCGATGAAGAAGACGCGAGGCTTGGACGCAGCCTTCGCAGCAGGCTTGGCGGCCTGTGCGTGGACCAGAACGCCGAGAGCCCCAAACATGACCGCAGCCAGCAAACCGAGCTGGATTCTCACATGCATACTCTGCAGCTCCTTTCGCGAATCATTCTAACCAGATCCGGGGGGCTTTGCCCCCGCGCCCCCCCACGCCGTCGCTTTGCCCCGCTTCCGCCTCCGCTAAAGCTACGGCGGACGCGCCTACTAGTCATGAGGCTCCCGAAAAACGAGTACGGAATTCGTGTTTCGAGGCGCATGACGGGCTAGCCGAGGATGCGCCTGAGCCAATCGCGGCGCCGCGCCAGCAGCCGGCCGGTCGCCGGGTCGAGGGCGACCACGCGCAGGGCAATGGCCGCCGCAAACCGATCGTCGGCCGTCACGGCGACAGTCGCCACTCCGCGCGCGACGGCAACCGCCCTGATGCTGCGGGCGAGGCGGAGGGCCGCTTCCGTCTCGAGGCCGGCGCTGACATGTTCGAGGAGCAGGACCGCCGGATCCAGCGCAAGCGCCCGTCCAAGACGGGCTCGCGCACGACCTTCGGCGTCAAGGTCTGCAACAGGCCGGTTCCAGGTCGTCTCGGGCAACCCCACCTCCGACGCCAGCTCCGCGGCGCGCTGCGTCACATCCGCGGGAGGGGGCTCGATGTCGAGCGTGAAGGGCATCGCCAGGTTCTGACTGACCGTCAGCTGATCCAGCAGGACCGCGCGTTCGCTCACGATGCCGACTCGATCGACGATCGCGAGCCAGGCCGCGCCGTCGGCAATCGCTGACGTCGCTTGGCCAAACAGCGTCACCTGTCCCGTATCCGGCAGCATGGCGCCGGTGACCAGATTGACGAACACTTCGGCCGAGGGGCGATCGAGCCCGAGGAGCGCGACCTGTTCGCCAGCCGCCACGGTCAACTGCTGAATGCGAAGGGGGCGAAGGCCTCCATACTGCCTGGAGACGCCGGCCAGCGTGAGGATCGGATCGCCCACGGCCTAAGATCCGGGGGGCTTCGCCCCCGCGGCCCCCCCACGCCTTCCCACCCCACGGCGCACAGTCCGCGCCGTGGGGGCCCCGGGGTCGTCGCGGGGCCCCGCTGCCCCGCGCCGTAGCGCCTCCGGCGCGAAGGCGGGCCGTTCCGGCGGGCGCGCCCGTGGCGCGCCTAGCCCGTTATGCGGCTCCCTGAAGAACGCGTACAAAATTCTCGTTTCGAGCCGCATAACGGGCTACGAGCCGATCAGCCTGTCAACCTCGGTGACGATGCGGCCGGATGTTGTGAGGGCGGCGACTTCGATCTTCAGCGCGGCCAGGTTGGAGAGGATGGCGCCGTACGCCACCATCCCGTGGATGACCGGCGGAAGGACGCCTGTATCGACGCTTGCGCCGAGAATCGCCGTCGTCATCGTCATGGCCATGGCGAGGGTGCCTATCGAGAAGACCGGTTTGCGCGCCGCGGCGATCCGGCGGTAATAGTCGCCGGGCACCTTGTGCTCAGCCAGCGCGTCCTTTACCGCTTTGCCCTTTCCAATGAGATAGAACATCGTCATCGAGTGGGCGAGCAGCGTGATGAGCGTCGAGAAGATGCCGTACGAGATATGCCGGCCGATGTCCGCGCCCGTCAAGCCGAGCACCACGGTCGCAACCAGGCCGGCGAATCCGACGAAAGATGCGGTCAGGAGGGCGGCGGCCATGGTGTCAATCTCTCAGGCGCTGGGCTCTTGGCTCAAGGCTTTCGGCTTCAGGCGAAACTGACACGCGAACGCAGAGGCCGCAAACGCAAAGACAACAGTATTACGCTGCGGCCCTTCGCGCGTACCAAGCCTCAATCAACGTCGGGAAACGGAGGCGATGGAGAAAACGGTATAACACAGAGAAACGGAGCAACGGAGACGAGCAGAGAGGATGTCCGGTTTTCTCCGCTTCGTCTCCGTTCCTCTGCTCCTCTGTGTTATACCGTTATCTCCGTCGCCTCTGCGTCCTTCAGCCGGCGAGCGAAGGTCGGGCCTTTGCGATCCACGGCTCCTGGGCTCACCGCTCTGCGCTCAGGGTCGCCTCAACGCCATCAGGCGCTCGAACGCATCGCGCGGCAGCGAGACGCTGCCGGGCGCGACGGCGCCGTGCGTTTCGTCGCCGTGATAATCCGACCCGCCGGTGACCAGCAGCCCGTATTGCCCCGCGGCGGCCAGATACCGTTCCGTGGCGCCGGCGTCGTGATCGCTGTGATAGGCCTCGAGTGCGTCAACGCCCGACGCCGCGAATTCAGGGATCCACTCGTCGCGACCGATGAGCGCGGGATGAGCGATTGACGCAAGCCCCCCGGCATCGTGGATACAGGCGAAGACTTCGTCCGGCGCCGCGCCCGTACGCGGAACGAATGCGGGCCGTCCTCGCGACAGGAACCGATCGAACGCATCGGCCGTGCTGGACACATGGCCGGCGTCGACGAGCGCCCGCGCGATCCACGGCCGTCCCACGGCTTTCGACGGATCGTCGATTCCCGGCTGCACGATGGCGTCGGCGTCGAGCGCGATGCCGAGCGTGGCGAGGCGACGGATCATCTCGCGGACGCGATCGAGCCGGATCCGGCGCTGCCCGGCGAGGAACGACGACAGCTGGGGCGACTCCACGTCGATGAAGTAGCCGAGGACATGGATGTCGGCGGCTTCCCGCACTGCTGTCATCTCGATGCCGGGGACGAAGCTGAGGCCCAGGTCGGCGCACGCCGCGGCGGCGGGTGCGCATCCGGCAACTGTATCGTGGTCGGTGACGCTCAGCACCGAGACGCCGCAGGCCGCCGCGCGCGCCGCCAGGAGCGCAGGCGCGCAGCGCCCATCGGAGGCCGTCGTGTGAGTATGGAGATCGATCAACGGGCCGGCTTCGCGAGCCTGATGCGCCGGCGGGCCCGCCGCGGCCCGCCCTGTCGCGCCCGCAGGGCGCGGTATTCGTGAATGAGCAGGTCGCGGTGGGCGCGCTCTTCGTCGGCGAACTCGAGGAAGACCTGTTTGCCCTCGGAATCCTCAAAGCGCTCGCCGTAGCGCTTGAAGAACTCGTGCGAGCCGCGCTCGCATTCGATGCCGATGAGCAGCGCCTGTTCGTCGTCCACGCCCTTGCGCAGCTTGTCGGCGCCGGCGGCGAAGAGGCCGCTCGCCGCGCCCTTGAAGAAGAGAAAAGTCGGGCGCCCCTCGAGCTGCGGATCCTGCGCCATGAGGCGCTGATATCGCTTCTGCAGCGTCGCCAGGTGTTCGCGCTCTTCCGCCGCCAGGCGCTCGAACACCGTCCGCCCGCGGCCGTCCTTCGTCATCGCCGCCGCACGCGTGTAGAACTCGAGGCCGCTGCGTTCGGTGGCAATTGCCATCCGCAGCGCGTCGCGCGCAAAAACCAGCTCGGTGGTCGCGCCGTCAAGGAGCGGCGCCTTCTTGCCGGTCCGGCATTCTTCGCACGTCCCGTAGATCTGCACGACCGACTGCGTGGTGGCGAAATTTCTCGCCGCGGCGATCTCTTCGATCAGTGATTCGATATCGGAGCTGAGGAATTCGGACGACCGGTGACAGCTGGCGCAGATCAGGTGAAAGTGACGGGGATGGCGGTACGAGGGCTCGAAACGCGAGCGGCCTTCCCCGAAGTCGACTTTGCGGGCCACGCCCGCGTTGACCATCCACTGGAGCGTCCGGTAGACGGTTGCCCGGCCAATCCTCGCGTTCTCGCGCCGGACGAGCTCGAACAGCTCGTCGGCGCTGAGATGGCCCTGCTGCCGCAGGAAAACATTGAGGATTTGATCCCGCTTGGAAGACCGTTTGCCGCCGGCGGGACGCAGGCTCGCGAGATCAGGAAGAGGGCGGTCGGTTCCCAACTGCCACTTTTACTCGACCGAGAATGATTGTCCGCACCCGCAGGTGGATGTTGCGTTCGGATTCTTGATGGTGAAGCCGCCGCCGGTGATCGTGTCGACGAAATCGACCTCGGCTCCCATCAGATAGCGCACGCTGATGGGGTCCACGTAGAGCTTGATACCATGCGACTCAAAGACCTGATCGCCTGAACCCTGTCCGTTTTCCTCGATCATGAGCCCGTACTGAAAGCCGGAGCACCCGCCGCCCTGCACGAACACCCGGAGACCGCTTCCGCTCTTGTTCTCTTCGGTCAGCAGCTCGTTGATCTTTGACGCGGCCGTTTCGGATACGTTAATCATGCCACCATTATAGCAAGACGATGACCTATGTGCCGGTCGGGACCGGTCTCCTGCCCGATCTCGAGGGCGCCGCCGCACGTCGATGGCAAGCCGTGATGGACGCACGTCCCGATCTGGCTCCGGCGATCGGGCTGCAGCAGGGTCTCTTGACGATCGTCACACGGGTCGCGCAAACGGTAGAACCGCGGCCGCTGCCACGCCTGTCCCTGCCTCCCAGGTATCTGGCCGCAAAGCTCGCCCGGGGCGTGCCGGCGCTCGCCGGCGAGCCTATTCCACTGCCCCTGACGGTCCTGCAGCCGGCGCTCCTGCAATTGTGCACCGCGCTGGCCGAAGGCGGCGCCGGTGAAGCGGCCGCGCATATCAAAGAGGCCGTCGAGTCCGGAAGCATCGAAATCGGCTCGTTATTGACGGCCTCGCTGATGCGCAACCAGATCGCGATACGCACCGGATCGGTGCATCGTGGACTCGCCCCGGACCTCGTGTGGCTGATTGCCGAGCTCGCGTCGAGCCCTTTCGCGCACAAATTACAGACGACGTTGCTGGGGGCGGCCGGGGACGAGACGCTTCAGTCCGCCCTGCAGGCATGGAGTCGCGGTTATTGTCCGGCCTGCGGGTCGTGGCCGGCGCTGGCGGAAGTGGTCGGCGGCCATCGGACGCTCCGGTGTTCCTATTGCTCGTGCGCCTGGGAGGTGCCGTCGTGCGCGTGCATTTACTGTGAAGAAGCGGGAGAGAAATTCGTGACCGCTGCGCCGAGCGCGGAGCGAACCGATCACCGCATCGAGGTGTGCAGCGCGTGCGGCGGATATCTCAAGACGGTTGATCTGCCGGAGCTCTCGCCCTTTCCGCTGCTCGCCCTCTCGGACCTCGAGACAACGGATCTCGACGCCGCGGCGATGGAGCGCGGGTACGCCAGGCCGCCGCTTAGAGACTTCCAGCGGTCATCTTCAACGTAGACGAAATCACCACGATTCACGCAGAACACACGGGCTCGCCGAGCCTGTTTGGTTCTGCGGGTTGTTCTGCGAGTTCTGCGTTGATCGTCGTCCGTCCGTTCACGGAACCCCAATGGCTTCCAGGTGCCGCCCAGACTCCTGCTCGACGTCCTTGTGCAGACTGTTCCCGTGCGCATCCATCGTGACAATCGCCGGAAAGTCCTCGACGGTCAGGTGCCACATCGCTTCCGGCGTGCCGAAGTCGAGCAGCGAGACGCCGTCGACCCGCTTGATCGCGCGCGCGTAGAACTGCGCGGCCCCACCGATCGCATTCAGATACACCGCGCCGTGCTCCTTCATCGCGGCGAGAGTTTTTGCGCCCATGCCGCCCTTGCCGACGACCGCGCGCACGCCGTAGCGCCGGATGATCTCGCCCTGATACGGTTCCTCACGGATGCTGGTGGTCGGCCCCGCAGCCGTCACGCGCCAGCTGTCGCCCTCTTTCATCACGACCGGACCGCAGTGATACAAGACCGAGCCATGCAGGTCGACGGGCGGCTCGTGCTTCATCAAGTGGGCGTGCACGGCATCGCGGCCGGTGAACATCGGTCCGGAAATCAGCACGACGTCCCCGATCCGCAGCGATCGGACGTCGTCCGCCGACAGCGGCGCCTTCAGCGCCAGCTCGCGGCCGCTTCGGGTAAAGCCGGATTGATCGAGCATCGGGATGATCGGGTGCGACGGGTCGCGATACAGCCACTGCTCGATCGCGCCGGTCGAGGCGTTCAGGAGGACACCGAGGCGGCGGAACGCCCAGCAGTCGTACGCAACCGAGACGAAATAACTGGCGGGCAGGCGGTTGAGCGCGCCAATCTTGCAGCCGATGAGCGTGATTCTGCCGCCGAAGCCCATCGTGCCGATGTCGAGATCGTTGACGGTCGACATGATTGAGGCTTCGAGCTCCGCCAGCCGCGGATCCGGGTTCACATCGTCCAGCGTGCGGAACAGCTGCTCTTTCGCGTGGGCGTAGCCGGACGTGCGATCGCCGCCGATGCAGACCCCGGCGGCTCCCGGCGCGCAGCCCTGGCCCTGCGCATTCCACACCGCGTGGAGAATGCACTTCCTGACGCCGTCGAGCGTGCGATCGGCGCGGCCGACATGGGGCAGCTCCACCGGCAGCGCGTACTGTGCGTTCGTGTTCTCGCAGCCGCCGCCCTTCAGAATGAGCCGGATCTCGATGTCGTCGCGCTCCCACTGATCGAAATGGATGATCGGCGTGCCTGGGCCGAGATTGTCGCCGGAATTCTTCCCGGTGATCGAATCGACCGAATTCGGGCGCAGCTTGCCGCGCCGCGTGGCTTCCGCCACCGCCTCCCGAATCTGCTGCCGCATCCAGATCTGATTCGCGCCGAGCGGGACGCGGACCTCGAAGGTCGGCATACCGGTGTCCTGACAGATCGCGCCCTCTGTGTCGGCGGCGAGATCGATGTTCTGGGCGATGATCGTCAGCGCCTGCGCCGATCGCGTCTCGGGAGACTCGCTGCCGAGAGCCGTCCTCATTGCCGCGCGGACGTCGGGCGGAAGATCGGTCGAGGTGCGGGTGATCAGCTGAAGGACGCTGTCGAAGAAACTAGGTAGCATACGGCATCTCAGGGCTGAGGCTTTCGGCTTTGGGCTCAAGTCTAACCCGGGCCAGGCCATATGAGACTTTGACACCTGGAGGTCGAGCGTTGAAACTTTGCAGTGAGGGATGCCAATTGCGGGTCCGCCTGACGGCGGACACTACCTTTCGATTCTGGTAGTGTCCGGCTTCAGCCGGACCGGTTGGTCGAGCCCAGAACCGTGAGCCTAAAGCCCAGAGCCGCCAGATGAAGTACCGCCTCGAACACGACCCGCTCGGCGACGTGCCGGTTCCCGCCGACGCGTACTACGGCGCGCAGACGGCGCGCGCAGTAGCCAACTTTCCAATCAGCGGTCTGCACGCGCCGGCCGATCTCGTGTCCGCGACTGTTCTGGTGAAGAAGGCCGCGGCAGAAGCGAACATGATGCTCGGCCGGCTCGACGGCGAAGTCGGCCGGGCGATCGTCTCGGCCGCTGACGAAGTTCTCAGTGGCCAGCTCCGCGAGCACTTCGTCGTCGACGTGTACCAGGCGGGCGCAGGCACTTCGCACAACATGAATGCGAACGAGGTGCTCGCAAACCGCGCCGCCGAGCTCCTTGGCGCCGCCCGCGGGACGTACACGCGCGTGCATCCGAACGATCACGTCAACATGGGGCAGTCGACGAACGACGTGTTCCCGACGGCGACGCGCCTGGCGCTGCTCGCGTGCGCCGGCCCGCTCGTCACGGTGGCGCGCGGCCTGGCCGACAGCTTCGCGCAGAAAGCGGACATGTTTGCTGGTGTGCTCAAGACCGGCCGGACCCACCTGCAGGACGCGGTGCCGATGACGTTCGGCCAGGAATTCGGCGGGTTCGCCGAGTGCATCCGCCGCGGCGCGTCCGACGTGTCGCAGGCCGCCGAGCAGCTGCAGGAGCTGAACATCGGCGCCACCGCCGTCGGCACCGGCCTCAACGCCGGCGACGAGTACCGGCGTTTCGTCGCCGCCAACCTGGCCCGTTATACCGGTCTTCCGCTGAAGCCGGCCGGGAACCTGTTTCGCGTCACGCAGAGCATGGGCGACGTGCTCGCGTATTCAGGCGCGATGCGACGGCTCGCCATCGAGCTCGGCAAAATCGCCAGCGATCTCCGGCTTCTCAGCATGGGACCGCGCGCCGGTCTCTCCGAGATTACGCTGCCGGCGGTGCAGCCCGGGTCGTCGATCATGCCCGGCAAGGTGAACCCGTCAGTGGCGGAGATGGTGAACCAGGTGTGCTTCCAGGTGATCGGGTGCGATACGACCGTGGCCCTCGCGTGCGAAGCGGGCCAGCTCGAGCTGAATGTCATGATGCCGGTGATCGCCTGGAACGCGCTGCACGCGTCCACAATCCTGCGCGAAGCGATGCGCGCGTTTCACACGCGCACGATCGAGGGGCTCGAGGTCAACGCCGATCGCGCCCGGCAGCTTCTCGAGCGAAGCACGGCGGACGCCACCGCGCTCAGTCCTCACATCGGCTACGCCGCGACCGCCGAGATCGCAAAAGAGTCGATCAGGACCGGGAAACCGATCCGCGCCCTCGTCCTCGAACGCAACCTGCTGGATCCGGAAAAACTGGATGCGATCCTTTCGGCCGATGCCATGACGAGAGGGGGCGTCGTGGGCGGGCAACACGGACGGGCGGGAGAGGCAGGAGGGGCGGGTCGGGCAGAAGGGGCAGATCGGGAAGGACGTGTCAAAGCTGGAAAAGCCTCAAAGCCATGAAACAGGTTCTGATCGCGGTTCTCGTGGGAAGTTACGCCCCTCTTACCCATCCCGCCCATCCTGCCTATCCTGCCCATCCTGCCTATCCTGGCCATCCCGCCCTTCTTGCCTCTCTCGCCCCTCCCGCCCAGCAAACTGGGCAATCACGATCGAGCAAGCCGAAGCTCTTCGCTCCACTTGATCTCGGCCTCCTCGAAGGGCCCGACCGCGAGCAGTGGCAGAAACCGGATCAGATCATGGACGCGCTGCTGATTGCGGACGGATCGAAGGTCGCCGAGATCGGCGCTGCCGGCGGCTGGTTCACGATTCGGCTGGCTCGACGCGTCGGGCCGAACGGAAAGGTCTTTGCCGAAGATATTCAGCCGGAAATGATCGAAGCCATCAGGCGGCGCGTGCTGCAGGAAGGCCTCTCCAACGTGAGGACCGTGCTGGGCACGCCGAACGATCCGCGGTTGCCCAGGGGCCTGGACGGCGTGTTGATCGTCGAGGTGTACCGCGAGATGGATGACCCGGTGGAACTCCTGAAAAAAGTGGCGGCGTCACTGAAACCGCAGGGACGGGTGGGCATCGTCGATTTCACCGCCGGCGGCGGTGGTCCCGGTCCGGCGCCGGAGGAACGCGTCGCGCCGGAAACCGAGATCCAGACCGCAGAGGCCGCAGGTCTTCAACTGATCAAGCGTGAGGACGTGCCGCCGTTCATGTTCCTGCTGGTGTTCGGGCGGAAAAGCTGAGCCGGCGGACCGTTTGAGACACACCGGTTGTAGTGCAGGCCTTCAGGTCTACCGTGTCGGAAGCTGAGCTGGAGTCGGAGTCGGCTACGACCTGAGTCGGACTGCGATCGGACTTCAGTCGGAGTTCGATCGGAGTTGAGTCGGAGTTCGATCGGAGTAGGGCCTGCGAACCTCAGCCGCTCGCCCCGCCCTGCTTCAGCTACGGTCACCCTCACGCGCTCGGCCGGTAAGCCACCACAGACCCGGCATCACCCCGCCTGCCACGACCAGTTTCAGCAAGTCAGCGACGATGAACGGAAAGAAGCCGGCGGCGAGCGCCGAGCGGAAGCCGCGCGCGGGCTGGACCACCAGCGCCAGCCATGCCACGCCGCCCGCAAAAATCACGGCCAGTCCGCACGCCATCGCGAATACGGCCGTCGCATAGCGCCGGTCGAACCCGCGCTCGGCCAGCGACCCGCCGACGAAGGCTGCCAGGGGATAAGCCATCAGATATCCGCCGGTCGGGCCGAGGAGACGGGCGGCGCCCTGCGGGAGCACCGGAGACGCAGCAAACACGGGAAGCCCAGCCACGCCGAGCAGGAGATAGAGCACCTGACTCATGACGCCAAGACGCGCTCCGAGCGCCGCGCTGCCGATGAGAACCACCAGTGGCTGAAACGTGAACGGCACCGGCGTAAACGGCAGCGGCACACTGATCTGCGCGGCCACGGCCGTGAGCGCTGCGACAAAGGCGACCGCCGCAACGCGCTCCGCGGCGCGGAGCCGCGCCGTGTCGGCGTGTGCGGTGTGTGACATGACGGCGAGCAACGTGGGCTGCATGCGCGAAAATCTTAACGTATGCGGACAGCACTGACAATTGCCGGCAGCGACCCGAGCGGCGGCGCGGGCATTCAGGCCGACCTGAAGACGTTTGCCGCGATGGGCGTTTACGGCCTGAGCACCGTCACAGCCGTCACGGCGCAAAGCACAGTCGGGGTCAGCGCGTCGCTGCCGCTGCCGGCGGACCTGGTCACCGCGCAACTCGAAGCGGTTGCCGGCGACATCGCCGTTCATGCCACGAAGACCGGCATGCTCGCGACCGCGGCCATCGTCGAAGCCGTCGCTGCCGCGATCGAGGAGCTGGACCTGCCGCTCGTGGTCGTCGATCCGGTGATGCTGTCCGGCGAAGGCCAACCGCTGCTCGACGCCGACGGTGTGCTGGCGCTGCGCTCGAGACTGCTGCCACTCGCCCGTGTCGCCACGCCGAACCTGCCGGAGGCAGAGGCCCTCGGCGGTCACCGGATCGTCTCGCTCGCCGACGTGCGCGACGGAGCAAAGCGGATCCAGGACAAGGGAGCGATGGCCGTTGTCATCACCGGCGGTCATGCGCCGCACCGCCTCGAAGTGGTTGACGTTCTGCTGGACGGCGACGCTTTCTACGAATTCCGCACGCCCCGGGTTGCAGATTTGCACGCCCACGGCACCGGATGCACGTTTGCAGCGGCCGTCGCCGCGCAGCTCGCCCTCGATCGGCAGCTGCCCGAGGCGGTCGAGCGGGCGCAGAAGTACGTCGCCGGCGCCATCGCGCGGGGAATTACACCCGGTCACGGCCGCAGCGTGCTCGATCACTTCTGGCAGATGAAGTCTGGCTGAACCGCGCAGTTTGGTGCAGTGCCGGCTTTAGCTGGACCGGTCAGCACCCCGAGACCGTATACTGGGATCCGTGCCTACGCCCCTGCTGGCGATCGGACCCGAGCCGCTCGAGCTCGAACGCATCGCGGCCGCGCTCGAGGGCAGCCCGGGCGTGGAGGCTGGCGTCGACGGCGCCGTGGTGACGTTTGTCGGCCTCGTCCGCAACCATAACCTCGGGCGCCGCGTCCGTTATCTCGAATACGAAGCGTACGAGCCGCTTGCGCTCAAGACGTTCGAGCGGATCGTATCCGAGATCGCAGAGCGGTGGCCCGACACCAGGCTGGCGCTGCACCATCGCGTCGGGCGACTCGAGGTCGGCGAGGCCAGCGTCGCGATTGCGGCCCGGTCGCCGCACCGCGCACACGCGTACGCCGCATGCCGCTACGCGATTGAACGGGTGAAACAGATTGCGCCGATCTGGAAGCGCGAGTTCTTCGACGGCGGCGACGTCTGGATCGAAGGCGCGACGGCCGATCCGGCCGCGGCCGGCGCCAGGGCCGAGGCCGAGCGGATCGCATGCGCGTGACCGTGCGGTTGTTTGCGCGGCTGCGAGACATCGCCGGTGCCTCGGAGCTCGCGAGAGACGTGGAGAGCGGCGCGACGATTCGCACCGTCTGGCGCGGGCTCGCCGGAGAATTTCCGGGTTTTGCGGCGTACGAACGTTCGATTTCGACTGCCGTCAACACCGAGTACGCACAGATGGATCAGGTCCTGGGCGAGGGCGACGAAATCGCGTTCCTGCCGCCGGTGTCCGGAGGTTGACGAGCCGCCGGAGCGGCCCGCCTTCGCGCCGGAGGCGCTACGGCGCGTCCGCCGTAGCTTTAGCGGAGGCGGAAGCGGGGCAGCGGGGCCCCGCGACGACCCCGGGGCCCCCACGGCGCGGGCTGTGCGCCGTGGGGTGGGAAGGCGTCGGGGTCCGCGGGGGCGAAGCCCCCGGATCTAGTTAAGTCAGGCGCGCGCAGCGCGCCTCTCGAGTTTCTACATTTGGTCCGTAGCGCAGTCCTTTCAGGGCTGCCTCGGCGGCCCTGAGGCAGGGCTGAAAGCCTGCGCGACAAGAGGCCGCCGGGACGAACGCACGTTATGTTTGACAAGCTTTCGGCAGAAGAACGGCGATACGAAGATCTGATGCGGTTGCTCGGCACCGCCGAGGTGCAGAACGATCCGCCCGAATATCGGAAACACGCGAAGGCGCTCGCCGACGTGGAACCGCTGGTCCAGCGCTTTCGCGAGTACAAGGCCATCGTCCGCGATCTGACCCAGACCGAGGAGCTCGCCGCGTCGGGCGATCCCGACATGCGCGAGCTGGCGAGAGAAGAGCTGAAATCACTGACGGAGCGGCGCGATGCCGCGCTCGCCGACCTGAAGATCCTGCTCATTCCGAAGGATCCCAACGACGAGAAGAACGTCATGTTGGAGATTCGCGCCGGCACCGGCGGCGAGGAAGCCGCGTTGTTTGCCGGCGACCTGTTCCGCATGTACAGCAAGTTCGCGGAGCGGCAGGGATGGCGGCTCGAAGTCATGTCGAGCAGCGACACCGGCGTCGGCGGGCTGAAGGAGGTCATCGCCAGCATCGAGGGCCGCGGGGTGTACAGCAAGCTCAAATACGAGAGCGGCGTGCATCGCGTGCAGCGCGTGCCCGCGACCGAGGCCAGCGGGCGGATCCACACGTCGACGGTCACCGTCGCGGTCCTGCCGGAAGCCGAGGAAGTCGACGTCCAGATCAACGAGAAGGACCTGCGCATCGACACATTCTGCTCGAGCGGGCCCGGTGGACAGAGCGTCAACACGACCTATTCCGCGGTCCGCATCACCCATCTGCCGACCGGGCTGGTGGTCTCACAGCAGGACGAGAAGTCGCAGATCAAGAACCGCGCGAAGGCAATGAAGGTCCTGCGATCCCGGCTCTACGAGATGGAGCTGCGCAAGCAGCAGGAAGCGATCGCCAAGGATCGGCGCAGCCAGGTGGGCACCGGCGAACGCTCGGAGAAGATCCGGACCTACAACTTCCGCGAGAATCGGATCACCGATCATCGCGTCAACTTCACGACTCATCGGTTGACCGATGTCCTGAACGGCGACCTGTTCGAGCTGCTCGATCAGGTCGCCACGCATTTCCAGTCCGAACGACTGAAGGACGCCACGGCAGTCTCTTGAGGGCGCAGCGTCCGCCGGCGGAGCACGTGGGTCGGACGGACGGACAGGGGTCGGTCGGCGCCCGCGTGAGCGCGGCGCGCCGGCGGCTTCGGGATGCGGGCATCCCGCCAGACGCCGCCGATCTCGATGCCCGCCTGATTGCGCAGCATCTGCTCGGCTGGACGACCGAGCGGTTTCTGACCTCGGCCGACGCATCCGAGCCGGACGGCTTCGCGGCGAGCTACGAGGCGCTGATCCGCCGCCGCGGCGCGCGTGAACCGCTGGCCTATATCGTCGGCCACCGCGAGTTCTGGGGTCTGGACCTCGAGGTCACGCCGGCCGTGCTCGTCCCGCGGCCTGAAACGGAGTTCCTCGTTGAATCGCTGCTCGCCTGGTTCCCGCATCCGCCCGGGCCCATCGTCATCGCCGACGCCTGCACGGGCAGCGGTTGTGTCGCCATCGCCATCGCGCGAGAGCGGCCGTCGGCGAAGGTCATCGCCACCGACATCTCGGACCAGGCGCTCCGGGTCGCACGCCGCAATGCCAGGCGGCACGGTGTGGCTGATCGCGTGCATTTCGTCCGCACCGATCTCGTTGGCGGCATCGCTCGACGCTTCGACGCCATCGTCGCAAATCCACCGTACGTCCCCTACTGTCACCGACCTGCGCTCGAATCCGAAGTTGCGCACCATGAACCGGGGTTGGCGATTTTTGCCGGTGAAGACGGCCTGGCGACGATTGAGCGGCTCGTTTCGCAGGCGTCGGCCTTGATTCGGCAGGACGGGGCGCTGATGTTCGAGTTTGGCTTCGGGCAGGACGATGCGGTCGCCGGTCTGATCTCGTCGACCGCGGGCCTCGAGCTGATTGAGCTCCGGCGGGACCTGCGGGACATTCCGCGCGTCGCGATTGCCCGCCGCACGGCCAACGACTAACGACCAACGACTATGAAAGATTGTCTGTTCTGCAAAGTCATCGCGCGTGAAGTACCCAGCTCGATCGTGTACGAGGACGAACGCGTGCTGGCCTTCAACGACATCAATCCGCAGGCGCCAACGCACGTGCTCGTCGTGCCGAAGCGGCATATTGCCTCGTTGAACGATCTCACACCGGAGGACGACCAGATCGTTGGCGAGGTTGTGCGCCGCGCCGCGGCGATCGCGGGCGAGAAAGGCATCGCCATCAGCGGCTTCCGGACGGTCTTCAACACGAACCGCGGCGCCGGCCAGACCGTGTTCCACATCCATCTGCACTTGATTGGGGGCCGCAGCCTTCACTGGCCGCCTGGGTAGACGAGCTACCACGGAGGACGGCGAGGAACGCGGAGGTTCAATCCTGAAACTCCGTGGTGGAGGTCTTTCGCGCTAGCAGGTATGCGCCCTTTCCGGCGGCACGATCGAGAAGAAAATCGACGGCGCGGAAACCGCGGGCGAAGTAGGTCGTGAAGATCCGGCGCGTCGCCATCCTCCAGGTGAGCGCCAGATCCGCCGCCTCGGTCAGCATCCCCGTAAACCCCGTGGGGATCTCGACGATCAACCGGCGATCCTCGATGTCGAGGCAGACGTCGGCGGGCTCGTGCCACGTCCCTGCCGCGACAGCCCGATTGGCGTGGCGGAGGCTTGCGATCTCGTGCGTCCGCAGCGGAACAGCCGGCGCGTTGAGGCGCCGCGCGACGTGCGCCTCGCAAATCCGCCACTCCGCGACGAACCGGTCGGTCGGGTTACCCTTGTGCAACGGGCTCTGCGAAGCTCCGTACACATTCTCCTCGTACTCCTCGACGACCACGCCGAGCTTGCAGAAATTCAGGTGCGCGTTCATCGCCTGCAGCGGATCGTAGGTCCACTCGATCAAATCGATGCCCATCCGCAGCGCCCGGTCGCGCTGCAGCAGCTTCAGCCGGTGACCGATGCCGGCGTTTCGAAACGCGTCTACCACGCCGGCCATGTGCGACCACTGCATCGGCCGGCCGGCCTTGAGGCCCGGAAGCGAATACACGAACCCGATCATGCGGCTGCCTTCGAACGCGCCGATGAGAATGCCTCCGCGCTTCACGGTCACGGCCAGAATCGGCACCGGAACCGGCTCGGTATATCCGGGTCCCCAGATCTCCTGCTCGAGATCGACGACGGTCGCGAAGTCGGTCAGTGAGGTGAGATCGCGGTAGGTGATCGTTTCCATCTGGTCATCGGGTAATTGGGTCATCAGACTACCCAATTACCAGATTCAGGACCCCGGGAAGCTCGCGCAGCGAGCTGATGACGGCCACGCCCCGGCCGGCGAGGTGGCTGTTGCGCGCCTCCGCCGCGCCGCCGCGCCGCAGCCATATCGCACGCATGCCGGCACCGAGGGCGCCCTCGACGTCCTGACTCACGCTGTCGCCCACCATGACCGCTTCGTCGGGCCGGGCGCCGATGCGCGCCAGCGCGGCGGAAAAGATGCTCGGATGCGGTTTCATGTAGCCGTGCTCGAACGACGAAATCGACGCCGCAATCAGGCCCTGCAGCTCGAAGTGCGATTGAAACGACTGCAGGCAGCGCTGCGTGTTCGTGATGAGACCGATACGCAGACCGGCGCCGGCCAGCGCCCGCAGGGCGTCCGGCACATCGTCGTAGAGCTGAAAATGACGGCACGCGGCCCATTCGTCATAGATCTCGCGCGCGCAGTCGGCGACGTGCGGCCCGCTGCCGCCCATCTGCTCGATGATGTGCCGGGTGTAGGCAATGAACAGGTCGGCGCTGTACGACGCGTCCTCCGGTCCATCGAGAAGCGGCGCGGCCTTCGCGACCGCTTCCGCGAATTT
Source organism: Acidobacteriota bacterium (assembly GCA_046726355.1). Classification (GTDB taxonomy): domain Bacteria; phylum Acidobacteriota; class Vicinamibacteria; order Vicinamibacterales; family CAVVIG01; genus QHWF01. Next base: position 40,248 of record JBKPAI010000139.1, read on the forward strand.
CGCCGGGTCGATGTCGATGCCGTGGCCGGCGCAGAAGGCGTGATATCCCTCACCCTGAAACGTCGGCCCAGGGTAAATGAGCGTGAAGTCGACGTCGAAGAAAACGGCGGACAGACTCACGACTCGACGTAGGGTCCGGCGATGACGATCGTGGCGCGATCCGGGCTGAGCGCCTGCCGGGCCGCGGCATTCACATCGTCCAGCGTGACGGCGGAGAGCAGATCGGGCAGCCTGACATCGTAGTCGAGCCCGAGATCGAAGAACTCCGCAGTCTGCAGAAACGCCGCGATCGCCGCGTTGGTTTCAAGCGCGCGCGGAATCGAGCCGATCAGAAAGCGCTTCGAGTCGTCCAGCTCCTTCGCCGTGACGCCTTCAGCCACCATGCGGCGCACTTCATCGTCGATCGAATACACGGCGCGATCCACGTTCGCCGGACTCACGCCGGCCCGGACCACCAGCGGTCCCTCGGCGACGTTGGCATCGAAGGTGCTCGAGACGTAGTAGGCCATCCCCTGCCGCTCGCGGATGCTGTCGCCCAGCCGGCCGCCGATCGAATACTGGCCGAACACGTTGTTCATCAGCCAGAACGCGTAATATCGAGGATCGCTCCGGCGGATGGTGGTGAACCCGTAGGCGATGTCCGCCTGCGCCTTGTTCATCATCGGGATCATCACGCGCGTGCGACACGAGACCGGCACGACTGCCGGCAGCGCCGGCGCCGGCGCCGCCGGCCTGTGCCAGCCGCCAAACACCCGCTCCACCACCGCCTGTGCGCGGGACGGGTCGATGTCGCCGACGATGGCAATGCTCGACTCGCCGGGAGCAAACCGTTCGTGGTGAAGCCGCCACAGATCATCGCGGGTGATGCTCTCGACAACGTCGACGGAGCCTTTGGTGCGGCGCCCGTAGGGATGACCGTTGGGATACAGCCGCTCAATCAACGCTTCCGACGCACGGACGAGGGGATTGTCTTCGTCCTGGCGAATGGCGGTGATCACCTCGCCTTTCCGGGTCGCGATCTCACGATCCGGCAATGACGGCTCCATCACGATCTCACCGAGCAGCGCCAGCACCGGCTCGAAGTCGTCGGCCAGCGCGGTGCAGACCACCGACATCACGTGCCGCGTCACGCTCACGGTGAGCGTCACGCCGCGGCTGTCGAGCTCCTCCGCAATGTCGCCGGCTGATCGGCGAACCGTACCGCGGTCGATCACTCGCGACAGCAGCCACGTCGTGCCCGGCGCGCCGTCAGGATCGCAGATCGAGCCGGCATGCACGGCGAGATTGATGGCGACCGCCGGCGTCGTTGTGGTGGGTTTCAGGAGAACGACGGCGCCGTTGTCCAGCCTGAGGCGAGTCGGTGCGAGGCCGGTCGCCGCCAGCCGGACCGATGGACGAAGCTCCGATTTCACGACCGACCCTTCTCGCTGACCCGCAGCGGCTCGAACCAGCCGATGGTCCGGTTCGACGCCGCCAGGACGCGGCGCGCCGCAGCCACGACGTCGTCGACCGTGGCGGCGGCAATCGCCGGCGGCAGCGTCGTGTAAAGGTCGACGCTCGCGATCGTCTCGAAATACCCGAGCTGATGGGCAATGTTCGTGACGCTGTCGTTCTCGAACACGAGCCGCGCCTTGAGCTGGGCCTTGGCTTTCGCCAGCTCAGACGCGGAAACGCCGTCCGTCTGCACACGATCCAGTTCCTCGAGCAGGACCGCCTCCACGCCCGACAATGACCCGCCCTCGGTGGCAGTCGCAGACACGGTGTAGAGAAACGGTTGTGCCGTCGGCACGACGGATCCGGAAACCGACGAGGCGAGACCGCGGTCGACCAGGGCTCGGTAGAGGCGCGCGCTGCGCTGCGGCGGCGCCACTCGAAAACTCGACCACAGATTCAGTCCCTTGGCGCCGGTGAGCACCGCATCGAGGACGACGAGCGGCACGAAATCGCGTTCCGTCGCCGCCGGCGCGTGAAACGATGCCTTCAGGTACGCGGTCGTTCCTTCTTTGCGAATCGTCACGCGCCGCTCGCCCGTCTGCGCCGGTTCCACCGTTTTCAGGCGCGGAAGCTCCTGACCGGGCTGAATGGCGGCGAAGTGATAGTCCACCAGCCGGAGCGCGCTGTTGGTGTCGACGTCGCCGACGATGACGAGCGTGGCGTTGTTCGGGACGTAATAGCGCCGGTAGTAACCGTAGAGATCGTCGCGCGTCATTGTCTGGAGGTCGGACAGCCAGCCGATCGTGGGATGACGATACGTGTGGGCCTTGAAGGCCGTCGCCGTCACTTCCTGGTCCAGCAACTGATCGGGATCGTTCTCGCCGCCCTGCAGCTCGGAAATGATGACGGTGCGCTCCGACTCGCAGTCGTCGGGATGATAGAGGCAGTTCGCCATCCGCTCCGCCTCGATGAAGAGCATGCGATCGAGCGCATCGCGCGTCGCAGTCTCGAGGTATGTCGTCTGGTCGATCCACGTGTACCCGTTCCACATCCCGCCGAAATGCTCGATGATGCCTTTCACCTGGTCGCGGGGGATATTCGTCGTCCCCTTGAAATTCATGTGCTCGACCCAGTGAGAGACGCCGGTCAGGCCGGGACGTTCGTCCTTCGACCCGACTTTGTACCAGCACCACACCGACGCCAGCGGCGCCGTGTGCTCCTCCTGGATGAGCACCTTCAGCCCGTTGGCGAGCGTCGTGGACCGCATCACTTCCATTATAAAATCGTTGAATTACCCATGCCCGAATGGAAGGACACGCTCAACCTGCCGCGGACCGATTTCCCGATGAAGGCCAGCCTGCCGGCGACCGAGCCGCAGACGCTCGCGCGCTGGACCGCGATGGACCTCTACGGCAGGATTCGGGCGGCGCGCGCCGGCGCGCCGAAATTCGTGCTGCACGACGGGCCGCCGTACGCCAACGGGAATATCCACATGGGCACGGCGCTCAACAAGATCCTGAAAGAGCTGGTCGTCAAGTCGCGATCGATGTCCGGCTTCGACGCGCCGTACGTCGTCGGCTACGACTGCCACGGCCTGCCGATCGAGTTGAGAGTCGACCGCGAGCTCGGGCCGAAGAAGCGCGACCTGTCGGTCGCCGCGTTCTGCCGCGCCTGCCGCGCCTACGCCGAGCGGTTCGTCGGCGTCATGAGCGAGCAGTTCCAGCGGCTCGGCATTCTCGCCACGTGGAAGGCGCCGTACCTGACGATGAACTTCAAATATCAGGCGGCGATCGCGCGTGCCCTCGGAAGATTCGTCGAGCAGGACCTCGTGTACAAAGGCAAGAAGCCGGTGCACTGGTGCATCCACTGCCGGACGGCGCTGGCCGAAGCGGAGGTCGAGTACGAAGATCACTCATCGCCCTCCATTTACGTCGAGTTTCCGCTGGCGCCGGAGAGCGCCGGGGACGTGGCGGCGCGCTTTCCATCGCTCTCCGGCCGTGCGCTCTCTGTCCTGATCTGGACGACGACGCCGTGGACCATTCCATCGAACCTCGCGATCGCGTTCCATCCCGAGCTCGACTATGCTGCGTATGAGGTCGACGGCCCCGGCGGCGCTGGGGTAACTGGCCGGCGGACCGTGATCATCGCGGAGGCGCTGAAGGAGAAGGTCTCGGCCGCGATTGGAAAGCCGTTCGGGGCGCCGGCGGCGCGGATGAAGGGGGAACAGCTGGAGCACCTCCGCTTCCAGCATCCGCTGTACGCGCGCCCTTCGATCGCGGTGCTCGGCGATTACGTGACGCTCGACGCCGGAACCGGCGCGGTGCACACAGCGCCCGGACACGGCGCCGACGACTTCAACACCGGCATGAAGTACGGCCTGGAGATCTACGCGCCCGTCGGTCCCTCGGGGCACTTCCTCGAGACGGTGGAGCTGTTCGGCGGCCAGCGCGTCTTCGACGCCAATCCGAAGGTCGAGGAAGCGCTGAATGCCCGCGGCCGTCTGTGGCATCGCGAAGCGTTCTCGCACCAGTATCCGCACTGCTGGCGCTGCCACAACCCGGTGATCTTCCTGGCCACGTCGCAGTGGTTCATCGCGCTGGACCAGCCGCCGGCCGGACAACACGCGGGACGGCTGGGGGGGCGCACACTGCGGCAGGCGGCGCTCCACGCCATCGACCACGATGTGAAATGGATCCCGGCGTGGGGGCGGGACCGCATCTACAACATGGTGGCGAATCGTCCGGACTGGTGCATCTCGCGCCAGCGGGCGTGGGGGGTTCCGATTCCTGCCGTCGACTGCACCAGGTGTCGCGAAGCGATTCTGACGCCGGCCCTGGTCGAGCACGCGGCGTCGGTCTACGAGGCACACGGCGCCGATTCGTGGTACGAACGTCCGATCGAGGACTTCATCCCGGAAGGGCTCGTCTGCCCTTCATGCGGCGGCACCGCGTTCGAGCGGGAAATGAACATCCTGGACGTGTGGTTCGATTCCGGGTCGAGCCATGAGGCGGTGCTCTCGGTCTGGCCCGAGCTGACCTGGCCGGCCGACATCTACCTCGAAGGCAGCGACCAGCATCGCGGCTGGTTTCAAAGCTCGCTGCTCGTCGGGCTCGGCACCCGCGGCCGGCCGCCCTTCCGTCAGGTCGTGACCAACGGGTTCCTGATCGACATCGACGGCAAGAAGATGTCCAAATCGGTCGGCAACGCACTGGAGCCGCAGGACGTCATCACGCAGAGCGGCGCCGACATCATCCGGCTGTGGACCGCGATGAGCGACTACCAGGAGGAGATCCGGGTCGGGCGCGAGATCCTCGCCCGCGTCGTCGAGGCGTACCGCAAGATCCGCAACACCCTGCGCTATCTGCTCATGAACCTGTACGATTTCGACCCGGCGGCCGACTCCGTGCCCGCCGCTGGGCTCGAGGAGATCGATCGCTACATCCTTGCCCGTTACGCGCAGGTCGCCGCCCGCATGCTCGACGGCTACAACGCGTACAACTGGTCGTCGGTCTGCCAGGTCCTGACTGCGTTTGCGACTGTCGACGTGAGCGCCTTTTATGCGGACGTTACGAAGGATCGGATGTACACGTTCGCGGCGCGTTCGCGCGAACGGCGCTCCGCGCAGACGGCGATGTACGTGATGGCCGACGGTCTCATGCGGCTGTTGGCGCCGATCCTCTCGTTCACCGCCGACGAAGCGTGGCAGTACCTGCCGGGGCGGCGTCCGGAATCGGTCCACATGGCCGTATTTCCGACGCCTGCGGAGCTCGAGCCGCTGATCGATCGGGATCTCCTCGAGCGCTGGGGGCGTCTCATGCAGCTGCGGGAGCAGGTGCTCCCGGAAATCGAGCTGCTGCGCAAGGACAAACGGATCGGCAGCTCGCTGCAGGCGAAAGTGGTGATCTCAGCGGCGGATGCCGAGCGGACGTTTCTCGAGCGCTACGCCCGCGATCTGCCGATGCTGTTCATCGTCTCGGAGGTGGTGCTGCGCCCGGCGGCCGAGGGCGGGGTGCCGGACGGCGCGCCGCTCGGCGTCGTGGTCGAGCGCGCTCCTGGCGTGAAATGCGATCGCTGCTGGCGCTACGTCCGATCGGTCTCGACCGCGGCACGGTCGGAAGGGCTGTGCGATCGCTGCCAGCAGGCGCTGGCGGAAATGGTCAATGGCTGAAGCGGTGGACGAAGCGGTTGGACCTGCACACGCCGAAGCGGCGGCGCCGCCGCCGCGGCGGCGCATCGAAGTCTGGTTGCCCATTGTCATCGTCGCGCTCGACCAGCTGACGAAATTTGCCGTGAACCGGACGCTGCCGCTGCACTCGAGCGTCACCGTCATTCCGGGGATCGTCGACTTCACGCACGTGCGGAACAGCGGCGCAGCGTTCGGCATCCTCAACGCCGTCGATTTTCCGTTCAAGACCGCGCTCATCGCGGTCATCGCGACCGCGGCGCTCATCGGGGTCGGCATGTACGCGGCGAGCCTGGCGCATCATCAGCTCGTGGCCCGCATCGGGCTCGCGCTCATCATCGGCGGCGCGGCCGGGAACCTGATCGATCGCCTCGCGGCCGGATCGGTGGTTGATTTCGTCGACGTGTACTGGCGTTCCTGGCACTTCTGGGCATTCAACGTCGCCGACTCTGCGATTACGATCGGGGTCGCAACCATGATTTTCGACATGCTCGGCCTGGACAGGAAGGCGGCGAAGGCAGAGGGCGCGTGAAAAACATCCCACGATTCATAGTTTGAGGGAACCACAAAGGGCACGAAGCACACAAAGAAACCCTGCTGTCTTCTTGGTCGTCTTTGTGATCTTTGTGGTTGTTTCTTTATGTTCTTTCGTGGTTCATGCGTTGATGCCGAATATCAACCGGCGTCCTTAGCGGTTCCGGCGAGCGACTTATGTACCCAAAACTCCTCGAGCTCAGGTCGATTCCCATCGTCGGGCAGCTCACGCTCTACACGTACGGCGTGCTGCTCGCCGCGGCCTATCTGCTCGGCCTGAAGCTCGCGATGGTCCGGGCGAAACATCGCGGCCTCGACGCCAACCGCGTCCTCGACCTGGGCATCTACATCATCATCAGCGCGCTCATCGGCGCCAAGCTGCTGCTGCTCATCACCGACTTCAGGACGTTCCGGGCCGATCCGGCCGAACTGTTGACCCTGGTCCGGTCAGGCGGTGTGTTCTACGGCGGGCTGATTCTAGCCGTCAGCGTGGCGCTGATCTACATCCAGCGGGCCGGCCTTCCACTGTGGACGACGTGCGACGTGTTCGCGCCCGGGATCGCGCTCGGGCACGCGGTCGGTCGCTTCGGCTGTCTGTTCGCCGGATGCTGCTACGGAAAGGAAACGTCGGTGCCGTGGGCGATTACCTTCACCGATCCGTTTGCCGCGGCCAACGTCGGGACGCCGCTCAACCGGCCGCTGCATCCGACGCAGCTCTATGAAGCCGGCGCCGAGCTCCTGATCCTGGGCCTGCTTCTCTGGACGGAACGGAAAGGGCGTCCGTTCGCGGGACGGACCTTCTGGCTCTACATGCTGTTGTACGCGGTCTCCCGCTTCATCATCGAGTTTTTCCGCGGCGACGAGCGCGGTACGGTCTTCATCTTCTCGACCTCGCAGTTCATCTCGCTGCTGCTCGCTCCATTGGCGCTGGTCATGCTCGTGTACCTGTCGCGGGCGGAAGCGCCGCAGCCGGGCCGCGCCCGCCGGGCGGCTTGATCTTGGCTCTGGGCTTTGGGCTTTTGGGCGCAACTCCGGTGCGGCCCTCTGGTAGCGCAAGCCTTCAAGCCTGCATCGCTCGACTTCCGATGGACAACGCTACGCTCGCCACGCAGGGTTGCAGCATCCTCGACCTGACGTGACGCACACCATCGTCGTTCAGGCCGACAGTGACGGTCTCCGGCTCGATCACTTCCTGGTCTCGGTGCTGGCCGAACGATCGCGATCGCAGATCCAACGGCTGATCAAGGAAGGGCGCGTCCGCGTCGATGGCCGCACGGCAAAGCCGAACCAGCCGGTCAAAACCGATCACTCGATCACCGTCGACATTCCGGAGCCGGTCGATCCCGTGCCGCAGCCGGAAGCGCTGCCGCTGCCGATTCTCTATCAGGACCAGGACATCATCGTCGTCGACAAACCGGCGGGGATGGTCGTGCATCCGGCCGCCGGGCATTCCGGCGGTACGCTTGTGAACGCGCTGCTGCACCATGTCGACGACCTGAGCGGCATCGGCGGCGAGAAGCGTCCAGGCATCGTCCATCGCCTCGATCGGGGCACCTCCGGCCTGATGGTCGTGGCCAAGCACGATCGGGCGCACGAGGCGCTCGCTGGACAGTTCCGCGGCCGGGAAGTCGAAAAGGAATACGTCGCGCTCGTCTGGGGCGAAGTCATGGCCGGGCGGCGCATCGACGCGCCGATCGGCCGCGATCCGGCCAACCGCAAGAAGATGTCGGCCCGGGCACGGCGAAGCCGCGAGGCGGTCACCCGCATCGTCCGGGCTGAGCATTTCGGACGGGCGCTGACGCTCGTTCACGTCGCCATTCATACCGGCCGGACCCATCAGATCCGCGTGCATCTCAGTGCGATCGGGCATCCGGTCGTCGGCGATTCGCTGTACGGCGGGCTGCACCGGCGCGTGCCCGGCGACGTGCGCGCCGTCACCCATCTCGATCGCCCCTTCCTGCACGCCGCGCGCCTGGCGTTCAAGCATCCGGCCGATGGCCGGTCGATGATGTTGACGAGCGAGCTGCCGGAGGATTTGCAACGAGTGCTGGATGATCTGAGGCGCCAGGACGCAACGAAATCGGAGGAGCGCAGCCCTCAAGGGTGACCATGACGGCCTGGAGGGCGTGTGAAGAAATCAGCTGGCGCCTCTGGTTGCGCAGGCCTTCAGGCCTGCATCACGGCCGCCGAAGCTCGAAGAGCGGAGGCGGGGCGAAGGCGGAAGGGCTGCGCGACAGAATCTGATAACGGACGGAGGACCCAATGGCAATCGTCTTTCAAAGCCGTGTCTTCTCGGTCGACGCCGACAGGCGCCGGTGCCCGGACGGGCGCGAGCGCGACATCGTCATCGTGCGCCACCCACCCAGCGTCGTCATCATTCCGGTCGAAGACGACGGACGCCTCGTGCTGGTGAAGCAGTACCGCGCGGCGCTCGATCGCGACCTGTGGGAGTTTCCGGCAGGCAGCCTGGATGCCGGCGAGTCGGCGGACGACGCCGCACGGCGCGAGTGCGAAGAGGAGATCGGCCGCGCACCGGAGCGCATCGAGCGGCTGGGCGCCTGGTTCGCGACGCCGGGTTATTGCGACGAAGAGATGATTTTCTATCGCGTTTCGGGTCTGCGGATCCCGCCGCCGGACTCACCCCATCGTCCTGATGAGGACGAGAACATTACCGCAGCGGCATTCAGCATGGCAGAGGTCCGGGCAATGTCGGGGCGCGGCGAGATCGTCGACTTGAAGACGGCGTTCGCGTTGACGCTGATTTGACAGCTATGGGCGCATTTCTGACCTCAGAAGGCATCCTCGCCCTCATTACGCTGACCGTTCTCGAGATCGTCCTCGGTGTGGACAACGTCATCTTCATCTCCATCCTGTCGGGCAAGCTGCCGGCGGACCAGCAGCCGAACGCGCGCCGGGCCGGACTGCTGGCGGCAATGGTGATGCGCATCGCGCTGCTGCTGTCGATCGTATGGATCATCCGGCTCACCAGGCCGCTCTTCTCGATGTTCGGCCGCGACATCTCGGGGCGCGATCTCATCCTCATCGGCGGCGGGCTCTTCCTGCTCGGCAAGTCGACGCTTGAGATCCACGACCGCCTTGAAGGCGAGGAAGGCCATGGCGCGCGGCGCGTGACGCCGTCGTTTGCCGCCGTCATCATGCAGATCATGCTCCTCGACATCGTCTTCTCGCTCGACTCGGTCATTACCGCAGTCGGCATGGCCGAAGAGGTCGCAGTGATGATCGCGGCGGTCGTCCTGGCGGTTGCCGTGATGACCGTTTCCGCCGAACCGATCAGCGCGTTCGTCAACCGTCACCCGACGGTGAAAGTGCTGGCACTCTCGTTCCTGCTGCTGATTGGCGTCTCGCTGGTCGGCGACGGCCTCGGTATGCACATCCCGAAGGGCTATATCTACTTCGCGATGGCATTCTCGGTATTCGTGGAGATGATCAACCTGCGGGTACGGACCAGGGGCACGCCGGTGCACCTGCACCAGGCATATGTCAAGCAGAAGCCGTGAATAAGTGCGCTAAGCTGTTGCGGTCCAGCCCGGCATCGTGCAATCGGCAACACACCCGCCGAGCGGCTGGAGTCGGCAGCATGGAGGATGTATGGCGCCGCGTGAATCGGTGTTGAGGGTCCTGCGATCGGGTGCGATCGCGGCCGTGTTGTTGATCGCCTCGCTGGCCGGCACGGCACGAGAAGAACGCTCGCCGACCCAGGCCGCACCTGCCGTTCAGCCTCCGGCTCAGGGTCGCGGCGGCCAGCAGACGCCGGCCGTCACCTCGCCGGAGATCGCCGCTGACCGCCACGTCACGTTTCGTCTCTTCGCTCCGGCGGCGCAAACGGTCGAACTGCGGAGTCCGGGCGACATTCCCGGTGTCAGCGGCCGCGGCGTGGCGCCGCCGCAGTTGACGAAGAACCGCGAGGGCATCTGGGAGACCACGCTCGGGCCCGTGCCCGCGGGCGCGTATCGCTACGTCTTCATGGTCGATGGCACGACCGTCGTCGACTCGCGGAACCCGTTGACCAGCCAGACGAATACCACCGTTTACAGTTTGGCCGTCGTACCCGGCTCCGATCTCTTCGACACGAAAAACGTGCCGCACGGTGCGGTCGCGTCAGTTCACTACTATTCCACCACGCTCGGCGGCATCCGGCGGATGCACGTGTACACGCCGCCCGGATACGAAACGAGTCGTGATCGATATCCGGTGTTTTATCTTCTCCACGGCGCCGGCGACGTCGACGATTCCTGGACGTCCGTCGGCCGCGCGGGATTCATCGTCGACAACCTGATTGCCGCGGGCAAGACGAAGGCGATGATCGTCGTCATGCCGGCCGGCCACGTCAACGGGGCGGGCGCAGCGATTGGTGGTCATGTGCCGCCTGCCGCGTCTCAGGGCATCCCCGGCGTCGGCAGCGGTCCCGATCCGTTCGCCGGCGACTTCGTTACCGACTTGATGCCGTACGTGGAAAAGAACTATCGCGTGTTGACCGATCGCCAGAGCCGCGCGATCGCCGGCCTCTCGATGGGAGGCAACCAGACGCTGAACATCGCGATCTCACATCTCGACAAGTTCGCCTACATTGGCGTCTTCAGCTCGGGGGTCATCAGCGGCCGCGGCGCGCCGCCCGCGGGCCCGCCGGCGGCACCGTTCGGCGAAGCATGGGAGAAACAACACCTCGCGGGTCTCGATCACGCGACGATGAAACGCGACCTCCGTCTGCTCTGGTTCAGTACCGGGAAAGACGACGGCCTGATCGCCACGACGCGGCAGACCGTCGACCTCTTGAAGCGACACGGTTTCAATCCCGTGTTCATCGAGAGCGGCGGCGCACACACCTGGTTGAACTGGCGCGATTACCTGACCCAGTTCGCGCCGCAGCTGTTCCAGACGCGCCGTTCGTCGACTGAGTAGAAAAATTCAGAAGTCAGAGCGTCAGATCAAGTGGTTGTCCCACGGCTCGCTTCTTCGATCGTCGCCACGTGAATATCCACCGTATCCTCGACCCGGCTGGCGTAGCCGCCGGCGAGCAGGACCACAAGAGGCACGTTCGCGCACCGCACGGCGCCGATGACCATCCGATCGCGCTGCCGCAGGCCGTCTTTGGTCAATCGAAGCCCACCGAGCTGATCCTCTTCATACGGATCCGCGCCCGCCAGATAGAACACGCATTCGGGGCCGTGAGCCAGCGCCCGCGGCAGCGCCCGATCGAGCTCGCGCAGGAATGCCGCGTCACCGGTGCCGTCAGGCAGCCCGATGTCCAGCGAGCCGCGCGGTTTCCACATCGGATAGTTGTGCTGCTGGTGCATGGAGAAGGTGAATACCCGCGGGTCGGACTCGAAGATGAAGGCGGTTCCGTTTCCGTGATGCACGTCGAGATCGATCACGGCGGCGCGTTCGACCCCGCGCCGCTGCAAGACGCGCACGGCCACGGCGACGTCGTTGAACGGACAGAACCCTTCGCCGTGATTCGGAAACGCGTGATGCAGCCCGCCGCCGATATGACAGGCCATTCCAGAGTCCAAATTCCCGATTCCAGATTCCTGTCGGCCGCACGCCAGCAGCGCGGCCTCGATCGTGCCGCCCGTCATCAACCGGAACCCTTCCATCATCTCTTCAGACCATGGCAGCTCCAGCTGCGCCAATAGTTCGGCGCTCAACGTGCCATGGCGTATGCCGTCCAGGTACTCTGCCGTGTGCACGAGCGACAGCTCTTCCCATTCGGCGGGGCGGGGCGGGATGACGTCCGTCGGGCGGATCACGCCTGTCTCCAGGAGACGAGCGTGAACCCGCCGATATTTTTCTGTGGGAAAGACGTGCAGCCCGATATCGATGTGATATCCGGCGGAATAGACGACGATCACGGACGCGCCGCAAAGGGCGCGCCCGGCTTGGACTCCTTCGGGTCCTTGCGGAGGGGACGAACGTCGGACGAGACCGGCTGCAGCGCCATGGCCAGCACCTCGTCGATTGATCCCACCAGGTGGACGATCATATCCTTTCGGAGCTCCGGCGTCAGATCCTCGTTCACGTTCTTGGCGTTCTGCTTCGGCAGAATCACCTCGCGAATGCCGACGCGGCGGGCGGCGAGCACCTTCTCCTTGATTCCGCCGACCGGCAGCACGCGTCCCGACAGCGTGATCTCTCCGGTCATGGCGAGGTCGCCGCGAACGGGACGGCCGGTCAGCTCCGACGCGATCGCGGTCGTCATGGTGACACCGGCCGAGGGTCCGTCCTTGGGAATGGCGCCGGACGGGACGTGCACGTGCACCTCGGCGTTCTTGAAGAAGTCCGGATCGATGTTGTACTCCCTGGCGTGCGTGCGGAGCCAGGACAGGGCGGCCCGCGCCGATTCCTTCATCACGTCTCCGAGCTGGCCGGTCAGCGTCAGCGAGCCCGTCCCCGCCATGCGCGACGCCTCGATGAACAGGACCTCGCCGCCGGCCGGCGTCCAGGCGAGCCCGATGGCGACGCCCGGATCCTTGGTGCGCTCCTCCATCTCCTCGTCGAGGAATTTCGGCGCGCCGAGCATCTCGACGACCGTGATCGGCGTGATCTCGATCGGCGACTCGTTGCCTTCCGCGCGGCGCCGCGCGACCTTGCGGCACAGCGATCCGATTTCGCGCTCGAGATTGCGGACGCCCGCCTCGCGGGTGTAGCCGCGAATCACCTGCCGCAGCGCCTCGGGGGTGAAACGGATGTATTCCCCCGTCAGGCCGTGGTTCTTCACCTGCTTGTCAACCAGGTGATCGGTCGCAATCTGCAGCTTTTCCTCCTCCGTGTACCCGGCGATCTCGAGCACTTCCATCCGGTCGCGCAGCGCCGGCGGCACCGGGTCGAGCACGTTGGCGGTGGTGATGAAGAGCACTTCCGACAGGTCGAACGGCACATCCAGATAGTGATCCCGGAACGTGTTGTTCTGCTCCGGGTCGAGCACTTCCAGCAGCGCCGACGACGGGTCGCCGCGGAAATCGGAGCCCAGCTTGTCGATCTCGTCGAGGATGAACACCGGATTCTTCGATTCGGCGCGCCTCAGGCCCTGGATGATCTGGCCCGGCAGCGCACCGATGTAGGTGCGCCGATGGCCGCGGATTTCGGCTTCGTCGCGCATGCCGCCAAGCGACACGCGGACGAACTTGCGCCCGAGCGACTCGGCGATGGACCGCGCCAGCGATGTCTTGCCGACTCCCGGAGGACCGACGAAGCACAGAATCGGTCCCTTGACCTCGGGATTCAGCTTCCGGACGGCGAGGTATTCGAGGATGCGGTCCTTGGCCTTGTCGAGACCGGAATGATCGGCGTCGAGAACATGCTTGGTCTTCGGCAGATCGATGACCTCGTCGGTCCGCTTCGCCCAGGGCAGCGCCACCAGCCAGTCCAGATACGTGCGCGAGACGGTGTACTCGGCGGCCGCCACGGGCATTTTCGCGAGCCGATCGAGCTCGCGCAGCGCCTCCTTCTTCACCGGTTCAGGCATGCCGGCGGCTTCGATCTTCTGGTGGAGCTCCTCGGCCTCCTTGGTCTGATCGTCGCCCTCGCCGAGTTCCTTCTGGATGGCCTTCATCTGCTCGCGGAGGAAGTACTCCCGCTGGTTCTTGCCGACCTCCGACTGCACCTGCGACTGGATCTTCGATCCGAGCTCGAGCACCTCGAGCTCCTTGATGAGGATCCGATTCAGGGAATCCATGCGGGCGCGGATGTCGAGCGTCTCGAGCACTTCCTGCTTGATCGCGGTCGTAATGGTCGACAGCGACGAAGCGATGAAGTCGGCCAGGCGGCCGGGCTCGGCGATGTTCATCGCCAGCGTCTGCAGGTCGTCCGACAGCAGGGGCGACAGCGACACGACCTGCTGAAAGTTCGTCTTGATGTTGCGCGCGAGCGCATCGATCTCGAGCCGGTCGGCGTCCTTGAGGTCTTCGAGGGCCGCAGCGACCCGCGCCCGCAGATACGGCTGCGTGGCGATGATCTGTTCGAGCTTCAACCGCGCCAGCCCCTGGACGATCAGCCGCAGGCTGCCGTCCGGCAGCTTGAACATCTTGTGAATGTGCGTGGCGGTGCCGACCGTGAACAGGTCGCTCTGGACGGGCTCCTCGATCGAGGCGTCGCGCTGGGTGAACACCGCGATCAGCTTGCCGTTTGCAATCGCGTCGTCGATGAGCCGGACCGAGCTTTCGCGGGCCACCGCGAGCGGCATGAACGAATTCGGAAAGAGGACGGTATCGCGAAGCGGGAGGATCGGCAGCTCTGACGGAATAGCCAACGGCCGATCGCCGATCGAGACGTCCTCGGGCTTGAGGTTCTCGATTTGATCGCTCATGGCGAACCTTTTCTTGATGGCAGATTTCAGATTCTAGCCTGGATTGGCAATTGTCGATGGGCGATGCAGACGAGCGGAACCGCTCCTATCCGCCGCCGGAACTCAGACACTCGCCAATCGACCAGCAATCAGAAATCCGAAATCTGCAATCCGAAATCTGAAATCTGAAATCTGAAATCTGAAATTACGTAAAGCCGGTGGGGAGGGTGGGCTCCGCCACCGGCGGAGCCCAGATTCGGGACGCCAGGTGTTACATGTCGAGGAAGATCGAGTTGGCCGAGCGCCGCGCCGCGAGCTGCCGCTCGCGCTGTTCGGCGTTCTCCCGGGTCTCTTCGCATTCTTTGCACCGGACCGCGAACGGCAGGGCGCGCAACCGCTTTTCTGCGATTTCCTCCCCGCAGTCGAAGCAGTAGCCGTAGTCACCCTGCTCGAGGCGCGTGAGCGCGTCGTTGATCTTGTTCAGCGTCTCCGATTTCATCTGAACCAGCGCGAACTCGAGGTCTTCCTGAATGTCGGCCTCGGCGCTTTCGACGGCATCGAGCACTTCGTTGAGCTTCCCGCCCCAGGTCCCCTCTTCCCGAACGCCGCGCATCTTGCCCTGCACCTCGGCCTGAATTTCACGCCGCCGCGCCTGCAGCATCTGCTTCAGTTCGGTATAGCGGGACTGCGACATCCGCTGCTCTGAGCCCGCCCGTTGAGTGTCCTTCATTACGCCGCTCCTTCCTCACACCGCCGATTAAGATGGCCGTGGATCTGCAAATAAATTGCCAGCATTAAACGGTAACTAGAGTCATATGCCAGAATCCACCACCCGTTCAGTCAGCAAATAGACCCTCAGCTCGTGCTGTGCACATTCCCTCTGGGCCTGGGTGTCATGCATACGATTAAGTGCTTGCGTACTCAAGTTTTAGCTGCATTACTCAACCACCACCGGCGGCTTGTTCAAAAACTGTTGATTAGTTAGACGCCGCGTCTTACGGAACGGTTCTGATATCGACGATTTCGCTCGTCCACTTTCGGGGACAGGATGCGTCGATTTCTCGTGGGGGCTGTGACGATCTTGCCACGCCGGTGCATCAGAGGTGACGCGGCAGCACCGGACGGTTTCACGTGGGGCTCCGCCCCAAAACCCCGGCTCGGTCGCTCGCGTCCCTCGACTTCGCCCGGGACGCCCTGAGCCTGTCGACGGGGGTCGACCCCGTCGCCCCGCGCCGTGCGCGCCTACCGCTACTGGATCCGGGTGGTCTTGACCGAGGCGTTCGGCACGACGCCGCGCTCGACGAGCAGCTGGCCGCTGCGCCGGCTCCCCGTCTTGAGCCACTTTTCGTACAGCCGGAGCACATCGAGATTGGTCGCGCACGAGGTCCGCTCGCTGACCTCGGACAACACGTCGACGAAGCCGACGAATTTCTCGGACAACTCGGCAAACACGGGCGAGAACGTGTCGGTTTCGTTGCGGCTCAGCGCGTTGTACGCGCACCCGCCGATGCTGACGTAGTAATCGACGTCGACCAGTTTGTGATTCAACGAATCGGAGAAGAATCCGGAGATGAAGAGGGAGCAATCGCCAATCTGTTTGAGGCTGGAACGCTGCGCGGCGCCGCCACTCTCGAGCGCGCAGGCGAGCCGCACCGCGAGCGGCGCGTTGGTGTCGTCGCCGCGCGGGCGCTCGATGAAGCTGGCGAGCAGCTGCACGACGTAGAATGCCGTGAGCTCGTTAGCGGCCAGGCCCTGATGCGCCAGCGCGCCCTCGACCAACTCCTTGAAGAACTCGACCGCCGATTCACGTCGAAACAGCGATTCAGTCATGCAGTACGCCCCGTCTCGACAATCACGGTGCCCGCAATTGCAAGGTACGTTCCGGCGGATTTCCTCGGCTGTGCGCGCGATTATACAATAGTGCCCGTCGCAGAAATGGCAGCCCCTGTGAAATGTCCGATCTGTCGGAGACAAAAGGCGCGCCGCCGGTGCCCGGCGCTGGGTCAAGACATCTGTACCGTCTGTTGCGGCACCAAACGGCTGACGGAGATTCACTGTCCGTCCGACTGCGCGTATCTCACCAGCGCGCGGGAGCACCCGCCTGCGGCGACGCTGCGCCGGCAGCAGCACGATCTCGAGGTCGTCGCTGACGTATTACGCGACCTGAACCATCGGCAGCGAGAGCTCCTCATGCTGGTGTTCACGTTCCTGGTACGATACCAGCCGCCGCCGCTGCAGCCGGTCCTGGACGACGACGTCGCCGAGGCGGCCGCCGCGCTCGCGGCGACATTCGAAACGGCAACCCGCGGCGTGATCTACGAACACCGGCCGGCGTCCGGCTCGGCGGCACGACTGATCGCCGAGCTGAAACCGCTGCTCGCCGAAAGCGGCAAAGGCGCTGGTTCCCCGTTCGATCGCGACGTCGCGTTCGTTCTCCGGCGCGTCGAGCAAGGCGTCCGCGATGCGCGCGCGCAGCAGCCGGACGACCGGCGCGCTTTTTTCAGTCTGCTGGAACGGGTGATGACGCGGGCATCGGGAGAGTCGTCGGCGCCGGCGCCGGACAACGCGCCACGCTTGATCGTGCCAGCGGGGAACTGGTAAGTGTTGTGATCTGGTGACTTGGTGATCTGATGATTGATTGTGAAATCGCGCACAACAATTCTCAATCAATCACCAGATCATCAGATCACCAGATCACCAGACGATGTGGTTGGAGGATCGATGCCGAAAACATGCGAAATCTGCGGCAAAGGCCCGGTTGTGGGACGGCAGCACAGTCACGCGAACAATGTGAGCTCGCGCCGGTTCGAGCCGAACCTGCAGACGGTGCGGGCGATGATCAACGGCGGAATCCGACGCGTTCGGGTCTGCACGCGCTGCCTGCGGTCGAACAAAATCGTGAAGGCCGCGTAGCTGATAGAGCTCCTCACGGAGGACGCTGAGGACGCGGAGGTTCAATCCTGACCAGGAACAGGATTTCGCCTCGCGTCCTCCGCGTCCCCTCCGGTCGGAACATGACCAAAATCGCGGTATCCAGCGCTGACGCCCCGAAGGCCATCGGCCCGTACTCGCAGGCCGTCCGCGCGGGACAGCTGTTGTTCGCCTCGGGCCAGATCGCGCTCGATCCCGCAAGCGGATCGCTTGTCCAGGGCGATGCCGCGGTCCAGACGCGGCGCGTCATGGACAACCTGAGAGCGGTCCTCGAGTCGGCCGGGCTCTCATTCGCAAGCGTTGTCCGCACGACCATCTTTCTGACCGACATGAACGACTTCGCCAGCGTCAACGAAATCTACGGCTCCTATTTCGAAGAGCCGTATCCGGCGCGCGCGACGGTCCAGGTCGCGCGACTGCCAAAGGACGCGCGGGTCGAGATCGACGCCGTGGCCGCCTATCCGGCAAGTCCTCCTGCGCTCTAACGGGAGCTATCGCTCCAGCGTGCGGGGTGCTGACGCTGCACCGCGCCGGGAACTATCGCTCCAGGGTGCTGGGAGCCTGACGCCCCAGGATGCTGGGAGCCTGACGCCCCAGGGTGCTGGGAGCCTGACGCCCCAGGGTGCTGGGAGCCTGACGCCCCAGGGTGCTGGGCGTCTGACGCCCCAGGGTGCTGGGAGCCTGATGCCCCAGGGTGCTGGGCGTCTGACGCCCCAGGGTGCTGGGAGCCTGACGCCCCAGGGTGCTGGGAGCCTGACGCCCCAGGGTGCTGGGAGCCTGACGCCCCAGGGTGCTGGGCGTCTGACGGTTCAACGTGCTGAGGAACTATCGATCCAGGGTGCTGGGAGCCTGATGCTGTAGGTGCTGAAAACTGTCGATCCAGCGGAAGCTGGGAGCCTGACGTTCAAGGGTGCTGGCCGTTCGCGCGGGCAGGCTCCGAGACACCTTGCAGCGGCAGGCGCCCCAGCACCTTACAGCGTCAGGCCCTCAGCACCGTACAGCGTCAGGCCCCCAGCACCGTACAGCGTCAGGCCCCCAGCACCGTACAGCGTCAGGCCCCCAGCAC
>JBKPAI010000140.1:0-13213 GCA_046726355.1 Acidobacteriota bacterium
TTCTGTGGGAAGGTGTCACCTACTATCTGCCTGAATCCGCGGTGAAGGACACACTTCACTTCGTGCGGGACCATTCTGCGTCGGGGAGCCGAATCGCCTTCGATTACTTTGGCACGAGTAACCGTTCTTTAAACAATCCACATAGTTTATATGCACGATGGGGTGAGCCTGTGCTTTTTGGTTTCCCCAACGACAGCGCCCGTGAGTATGTGCAACAAGAGGGATTGGGAGTTCTGTCCGACACACAAGGGCTGGAATACATCTGCATTGCAGAGGTCCTGAAAAAGAGATGAACGATTAGTCGGGATACGTGCGCAGGAAAATGCACCGAAATGCACGGCCGATCCTCGACTGACCTTGTGTCTCCCGTGCATTTCGATTTTGTGTTGTGGCTGGAACTAGCTGCATCGTCGTAGGTTGTCGCTGGTGGGCGCTAGAGTGGCTGAATCACGCCGAACAAGCCTGTCAGAGATCGGGTTTTCAGAACCGTTGCGGAAATCGCGTGCCCGAGACGCTGCGGAACCATCCAGTCGTGATAGAACTCACAGCGAACCAGCTTCTCTTCCGGGCACAGCATCTGGTCGTGACAAACGTTCCCTGGCCACAAGTGATTCCTGCCCTCGATCATGTACACGTTCTTTGCAGCGTAGTATTCGTCGTAGCTGCGCAGGAACGCGGGGTCAAGACCAACCTGGGCGGTCATGTCACCATTGCGACGAGCATAGTCAACTCCGCCAGGTGCCTGGCGCGCTTGCGCGGCATCCATCCCGATCGCGAGATCTCTTTCTTTCGGTCCCTTGCGGCCTGTGCGTTCACCGCTCGTTACAATAAGATGGCGGTGGATCGAGCCGGAGGGGCGGAGACAGAATCCTCTCGGTTGTTCAGGCTTCACTCCTCCGTGTTTCTGCTCTGGGCTGGCTGAACAGCGTCGCGTCATGCGTCATCCGAAGAGCCGATGTCTGTCCGTCTTTTCACGCTGATCGGAGCGCTACTTCTCCTCCCCGTCGCACCGGTGGCCATCCAGCTCCCCTTCGCCGATCGCGACATGATGACGATCGGCGTCTATTACTACCCCGAAGCCTGGCCGCGCGAGCAATGGGCGCGCGACTTCGCGAACATCAAGCGTCACGGGTTCGAGTTCGTCCACATGGCCGAGTTCGCGTGGGCGTTCCTCGAACCGGACGAAGACCGCTTCGATCTGGACTGGCTGGACGCCGCGGTGCGCCTCGCCGCCGCCGAGGGCCTGAAAGTCGTCCTGTGCACGCCGTCAGCGACGCCGCCGGTCTGGCTGTCTCGTGCGCATCCGGAGATCCTCATGGTCGACGCCCGCGGCCGGCGCATGAACCACGGCTCGCGCGAGCATGCCACGTGGAGCTCGCCGGTCTATCGCCGCTATGTCGAACGGATCGTGACGGCGCTGGCAAAGCGGTTCGGCCGCAACCCTGCGGTGGTCGGCTGGCAGATCGACAACGAGCTCAGTCACTACGGTCGGCAATACTCGTACGCCGAGCCCGACCAGACGAAGTTCCGAGCCTGGCTGCGGGCGCGGTACGGCTCCATCGATCGCCTGAACGAGGCGTGGGGCAATTCCTTCTGGTCGCAGCGCTACAACGACTTCTCGCAGATCGATATCCCGAACCCGGAAGAACTGGTGGCGCTGCCGAACGAGCACGCGCTCCTGGACTTCGAGCGGTGGTTCGCGGAAGAGGCCGCCGATTTCATCCGCTTCCAGGCCGGCCTGCTCAGGCGAGACACGGCCGGACAGTGGATCACGACCAATTTCATGCACCTGCACAAAGAGGTGTCGCCGCCGTTATCGGCCAGGGACCTCGACCTCATCACCTGGACGCTGTATCCGGCGCACGGCAACCTGGCCGAAGGACCGCTCGGCTTCCGGCTGGGCGACGGCACCGCGATCTCGTTCATGGGCGATTTCGCGCGAGCGATCAACGGCGCGCACGGATTGATGGAGCTGCAGCCCGGTCAGGTGAACTGGGGCGACGTCAACCCGCAGCCGTATCCGGGCGCCGTCCGCAACTGGATCTTCCGCGCATTTGCCCTCGGCGCGAAGCTGCTCTGTACCTATCGGTACCGGCAGCCCCTCGTCGGCAACGAGCAATACCACGCCGGCATCGTCGGCACGGACGGTGTGACGCTGTCGCGCGGCGGCGAGGAATGGGTGCAGGCCATGCGCGAGATCAGAACGCTGCGTGAGGCGCGGCCGGCAAACCCGGTCGAGCCCGCGCGCTACCGCGCACGGCGGACCGCCTTTCTCTATAACGTCGACAACCGCTTCAACATCGACGACCATCCGCAGTCGAACCGGTGGAATACCATCGGCCACCTGTTGAAGTACGAGCGCGCGCTGAAGAGTCTCGGCGCGCCTGTGGACGTCGTCACCGAGGACCGCGACCTCGCACCGTATCGCTTCGTCGTCGCGCCCGCGTATCAGCTGGTCGACGAGGGCCTGGTGGCGCGGTGGAAGCGCTACGTAGAAGGCGGCGGAAACTTGATTCTATCGGTCAGAACGGGCACGAAGACGCGCAATGGTCACTTGTGGGAAGGGCCGTGGGCATGGCCGATTCGAGCGCTGATCGGCGCGGGCATCGAGATGTACGATGTCCTGCCGGCGCCGCACGCCGGGCACGTCCGCTCGGCGGCAGCGGGAACGTCGCACGAGTGGGCGGCATGGGGCGAAGTCATCGAGCCGGCGCGCGACACGCGTGTGCTGGCCCGGTATGACGATCAGTTCTATGCCGGCCGCGCCGCGGCCGTCACTCGCGGCCTCGGCCCGGGGACAGTCACCTACATCGGTGTCGAGACGCTTGCGGGCAATCTGGAAAAGGAAATCCTGGCCGGCGTTTTCGCTGAAGCGGGCGTGGCCGTGGAGAACTATCCGGACCAGTTCTTCGTGGACTGGCGCGATGGCTTCTGGATTGCGTCGAACTTCTCGTCCGCACGTCAGACGGCACCAGCGCCGCCCGGCGCCACGTTGATTGTCGGCAGCCGCCAGCTGAACCCTGCGGGCGTTGCTGTCTGGCGGGAATGAGCCGGGCCAAGCATGCCGATCTGATCGGGCAATTGCCTCCGCGGATTACAGAACCTACCTGATTGCCTGCTGCCACCCGAAGTCAGTAGACTGATCAGCAGGTCAGGACGGAACTGAGAACTTTCAAGACTTCGAGAGCTCACGGGCTGAAGACTCACACCACTGATAAGTCGACACGCACGACCCGTTACTCGAACCAGAGAGCTCACGCCATAACCTTTTCAGGTCGTGCCGCCCCTCGCATCAGCTCTTCATCGACGTCATCGGCTCGGCGCCCCTCGGCCGTCCTCAAGGAACTGATCACGCACCTGCGGCGCAATCGCGCCCGGCTGCGCGAGCTCTGGCTGCACCGTATTCTCGACGGTCAGTACCTCACGGCGATGTCGGCAGATGAAATCAGCGCCGAAACGACGTCCATGTACGACAGTTATCTCGAGGTCCTCGCAACCGGTGACATCGAGGCACTCGAAGGGTACGCGCGCAATCTTTCGGAGCGCATCATTCCACGCGGCGTCCAGACCCGGGAGGTCGTCGGCATCGTGCTGCTGTTACGCGACGTCCTGGCGCGCGAGCTGTTCGCCAAGTATGCGCGGGACGGCACCATGCTGACGCGAGTGCTGGACGCATACGAGCCGGCCGCGAATCGGATCGCCACGACGGTGAGCGCCGGCTTCGTCCAGGAACGTGAACGGATCATCCGCCAGCAGCAGAAGGCGATCCGCGAGCTCTCTGCGCGCAGACAGGCCGAGCAGGCGCTGCGAGCGCTGAACCAGCGTCTTGAAGAAGAAGCCCGGCGGATTGCGCACGCCCTTCACGATGAGGCAGGACAACTGCTCGTCTCCGTTTACCTGGCGCTCGACACACTGCTCGCCGAGCTCCAGCCCGGCGTTCGCGAACGCCTGACCGAAATCCGCGCGCTCATCGAGCAGGTCGAGGCCCAGCTGCGACGGCTGTCTCACGAGCTCCGGCCGACCATCCTGGATGACCTCGGATTGAAACCCGCGCTCGAATTCCTCGCAGACGGAATATCGAAACGAACAGGGCGCGTGGTGGTCGTGACTGCGTCGATCGGCGAACGGCTGCCCGGGCCGGTCGAAACCGCCATGTACCGCATCGTGCAAGAGGCGCTGACGAACGTGATCAAGCACTCGCAGGCCACACAAGCCATTGTTCACCTGGTGCGTCATGCGGAGACGCTGGTCTGTTCCATTGCCGACAACGGACGAGGCCTCGAGACGACGAGGCGATCCGCCGATCCGCATAACCAGGGCCTCGGACTGATCGGGATGAGAGAGCGGGCTGCAAGTCTTGGCGGGACGTTCTCGATTGACTCGAGTCCGGGCAAAGGGACAACGCTCAAGATCGTGGTTCCACTCAAAGGGATGACATGCCGCTCCGGATACTCCTCGCCGACGACCACGTGATTGTGCGGCAAGGGTTCCGCGCCCTGCTGGAACGCGAGGGACTCGAAGTTGTCGCGGAAGCGGCCGACGGCCACGAGGCCGTGCGGCTGGCAGGCGAACTTCGCCCCGATGTGGCCGTCCTCGACTTTGCGATGCCGCTGCTGAACGGGCTGGACGCTGCCCAGGAAATCCGGCGCCGCTCCGCGGAGACCCGCACGATTCTGTTGACGGTGCACAGCGAGGACCACTACGTCCTCGAAGCGCTGCGCGTGGGGGTCAACGGGTATGTGGTGAAAACCCAGGCGGCTGGGGACCTCGTCCAGGCAATCCGCGAGGTTTGCCGCAACGCGATCTACCTGAGCCCTACGATTTCACGCGCGGTTGTCGAGGCCTATCTCGACAAGTCCACTCCGCCCGGCGATGTCTTGAGCTCGCGCGAACGTCAGGTCCTTCAACTCGTGGCCGAAGGCAAGACGACGAAGGAGATTGCGGTCGTCCTCGGGCTCAGCATCAAGACAGCGGACAGCCACCGGACCCGGATCATGAAGAAGCTGGACATTCATGACACAGCCGGGCTGGTCCGCTTCGCGATCCGCCGCGGGCTCATCCACCCGTAATCCGTGCCGCTTGGCGCTTTGCCAGGCGCGCTGCACTCTCCTTCCGACATCCGGCATCAGGAGTCTTTCCCATTCGATTGCAGCGTTCACCCAATTGTTTCCCGCTGCGGCGCTCTCTACGATGTTGGAATGAGTGATCGCAAGGCTGCCGATTGCGGCCAGTGGGTCATGCTCGACGACAACGGTCAGAGAACGTTGTTCCAGCTGGTCGAGATGGGGAAAGGAGCCGACGCGGTGCAGCTTGCTCGTGAGCTTGCGGCGCGGACCGTTGTCGTCGACATCGCGTTACCCGCGCTGCCGGCGGTCGACGAGGAGTCTGTGCGTGGCCGGCCGGCTCCGAGCTCGAGGCTCATCTTGGTGAAGGTTCGTACGGTGGGCAGCAATCACGCGAACGCGGGTGTCGTGCGTCTCGCGGGCCAGCAATCCACGCCGGCCGGGATGGCCGAAGGTGTGCCCGTGGACTGATCGGATTCGCATCGCAGGCCTCGGAGGCGCTTCATCCACGCAGAGGCCCATGGGTTACGTTGTTAAGAACCAAGTACCAAGGCCGAAGACCAGTTTCGTCGGTCACCCGGCCCGCTCGCCCTCGTCTCTCAGCGGGATGCCAAACCGCTCCGCCATGCGATACAGCGTTCTGCGGTCGATGCCGAGGACCTCGGCGGCGCGCGAACGGTTGCCGCCGACCGACTCGAGGACGTGGATCAGATAGCGCCGTTCGAGCTCGTCGAGCGACGGCAGATCCTGGAACAGCCGATCACCTCCGGCGACGCTGCGGTAATCGTTGCGGGCAGGTCCTCCGCTTCTATCCGCCCGCGGCTGAACACGACCAGACGTTCGATGGTGTTTTCGAGCTCGCGCACGTTTCCCGGCCAGCGATAGGCGGTCAAGGCAGCGACGGCGTCCGGCGAGATCGCGACGGCACGTCCGGCCCGCGCTGCGGCTGGCGCCAGGAACTGATCGATCAGCAGCGGAATATCCTCACGCCGTTCGCGCAGCGCGGGCAGACGCACGACGATGACGCTGAGGCGGTAGTACAGATCTTCGCGAAAGCGCTGCTCGGCCACCGCCCGCTCGATATCGACGTTCGTCGCCGCCACGACACGGGCATCGACGTTGGTCGCACGGCTCGCGCCGACGGCCCGCACCTCGCCATCCTGCAGGACGCGCAGCAGCTTCACCTGCATGGCCGGTGGCGTTTCGCCGATCTCGTCGAGCAGGACCGTCCCGCCGTGCGCCTGCTCGAAGACCCCCTTCCGGTCGGACATGGCGCCGGTAACGGCGCCGCGCACGTGGCCGAACAGCTCGGATTCGAGGAGCGTTTCGGCGACCGCCCCGCAGTTCAGCGCGATGAACGGCCTCGACGCGCGCGTCCCGTGCTCGTGAATGGCGCGGGCCACGAGCTCTTTGCCCGTCCCGCTCTCCCCTGTTATCAGCACCGGCGCGGCTGAATTGGCGGCGTGCGCAATCTGCTTGTAGACCGTCAGCATGGCTGCGGTCCGGCCGACCAACCCTTCGGGCGGCGGCGCATCGGCAGACGGCCGCTCCGGGCGCGAACCTCCCCGCGTGAGAGCCCGTTCGACCGTCGCCTTCACTTCGGCGATGTTGAACGGCTTGCTGATGTAGTCGAACGCACTTGCCCGAACCGCCTGCACTGCCGTGTCGAGCGTGCCGAAGCCGCTGATCAACAACACTTCGCTCGAGGGGTTCGCGCGCAGGCACGACCACGCCCCTAGAGACGCGAGGGGTTCGATCCGACACGCCCGGCAGATTTGCCCCGGCGCCTGCAGATGCGCCACAGATCCGCCGAAATCCTTTCGCCATTTCACGCACACATTCGCGGCCCATCGGTGGCACTGGCGTTGCCAACGCAGTCATTGAATGAAGGAGGCGCTCATGAGAACCGTGGTGATGGCGTTGGCACTGACAGTCGCAGTGTCGGGGCGGCTGGCCGCGCAGACGGAACGCGGATATGTCACCGGATTCGCAGGCCTTTCGCGCACCGAGGACGCGACCGCGGGCGATTATCTGGCAACATGTCTCGATCGCAGTGGCTTTGGCTGACCCTGGGGGCCGCGGTGCTCGGCGGGTCAATCGCTGCGACGCTCCGGATGACGACGGAAGTGCACGTCTCGACAGCGACTGTCACCACCGGCTCCATCGTTCGCCGCATCGTCGCGGCCGGAACCCTGCAGCCCGTGATCACCGTCGAAATCGGCACTCAGGTGTCGGGCATCGTTCAAAAGCTCGGAGCCGACTACAACTCAGAGGTTCACGCCGGCGAGATCGTGGCCTGGCTCGATCCGTCGTCGTACCAGGCGGCGCTCGCCGAGGCCGAGGCCACGCTTGACCAGACCCGGGCACAGGTGGTCGGATTCCAGACCGCGGTCGAGGATGCACAGACGAAGCTGACGCGGACCGAGACGCTGGCGGCCAGGCAGCTCGTTCCGCTGTCGGATCTTGATGCCGCGCGCATCGCTCTGGACGAAGCGGCCGCCGATCTTCGCGGCGGCGAGTCCGCCGAGGCCGAGGCCAGAGCCGCGGTCGACCAGGCCAGGGTCAATCTCGATCACACACGGATCCGGACGCCGATCGATGGTCTTGTCATCGAGAGAAATGTCGTCGTCGGGCAGACGCTCGCCGCTGCCATCCAATCGCCGGTGTTATTCAGAATCGCCGCGGATCTCACCCGCATGCAGGTGCACGTCGACGTCGACGAGGCTGACGTCGGCGATCTGACGGCGGGCAGGACGGCAACCTTCGAAGTCGAATCGTATCCGGGCGAAACGTTCCGTGGCTCGGTGGCGCAGGTCCGCCTGCAGCCGGTGGCGGACGTGGCGGTCGCTGCGACCACGGGTACACTGGCAGCCTCCAGTCTCCCCGCCAACACCACGGTCGCGGCGGCCGTCAGTTATACGGTCATCGTCGACGTCCCGAATACCGACGAGCGGTTGCGGCCGGGCATGACCGCGCTGGTCAGGCTGACCGGCGCACGCCGCGACGGGGCGATCCGCATCCCCAACGGTGCGTTGACGTTCCGCCCTTCACTCGAAGTGCTGAAGGCACTCGGGCAGCCACAGCGAGTTGAGCCGCCTGTTGAAGGGAACGGCGAAATCCGCGCCGAGCCGGCAGAGGTCTTGACGTTCGATGGGCAGCAACTCACGCCGTCGCCGGTGGACGCAGGCCTTGCGGACGGTCAATGGACGGAGTTGCTCGGCGGGGACGTGCATCCAGGCGAGGAACTCGTCACCGCTGCGAAGTTGCAGCACAGGTGAAGGAACTCGATTGTCGTACGGGCCTGCAGGCCTGACGTGCCGGGTGGACGTGAAGGTCCGCACTACCTTCGACGTTGTAGTGCAGGCCTTCAGGCCTGCCCTGTCGCGTGGACCTGAGAGTCCGCACTACAGAAGCTAGAAGTCATACCGATCGATGTTCTCCTTGTTGAACAGCAGCGGCGGCCCGAGGATGATCTCGGATCCGCGGATCTCGATCGTGCCCAGTCGGCCGGCTTGAAACGAGCGTGCGCCCGCCGTGAGCGTCTGGTTCGCCGCGAACGCGCCGGCGTATAGGGTGAGATAGCCCAGATCCCGTGTGTTCCACAGCACCACCGTCTGCACGATCCCGCCGTGCACGTACGGCTTGTTGATGTTCGGCAGCGACAACCCGATCACGCGCACGTCGGCCGCGCCGGCTTGACGCACCGCCTCGGCAGCGCCGGGCACGGCCGGCGCCGAAATGGCCATCATCAACTTCACTGACGGGTAGACCTTGAGAATCGTCTGCGTCTCGGCAAACGCCTTGTCCCGGTCATCGTCGCTCGGCCGGATCGTGGCCAGCTTCAGCGCGGAATGCGTGTCAGCGAGCCGCTTCCTGATGAACGCGATCCATTCGTTCTGGTTCGCGGCGGTCAGCGCCCCGGTGATAATCGCGAATTCCCCGCGGCCACCGAGAAGACGGGCCGCTTCGTCGGTGAGCGCGTTCGCGATTCCCTCGGCAGTCGCCTGATTGACGAAGAAGTCGCGCGCGTCCGGCTCCGCGTCGGCGTCCCAGGTGAGCACCCGGATGCCGCGGTCGCGCGCCTTGCGCAGCACGGTGGAGATGCCGGCGCGGTTCTCGACGGCGACGGCAATGACATCGACGCGTCGCGTCATCCAGTTCTCCACCAGCTCGTTCTGCCTTGCCGCGTCGAGGCTGGTCGGGCCGTCCCAGATCAGATCGACGCCGAGCTCGCGGGCCGCCTCCTCGGCGCCCGCGCGGCAGCTGACGAAATACGGATCGCCTTTCGCCTTCGGCATGACGGCAATGGTGAGCCGGGCCGCCGCCGCTGGCGTCAT
Source organism: Acidobacteriota bacterium (assembly GCA_046726355.1). Lineage (GTDB taxonomy): Bacteria > Acidobacteriota > Vicinamibacteria > Vicinamibacterales > CAVVIG01 > QHWF01. Next base: position 9,401 of record JBKPAI010000140.1, read on the forward strand.
CCGATTTGCCGTCGCGCCGCGAATGTTCGATTCGAGCGAGCGGACCAGCCACACGTTCGTGCCGGAGACGAGGAGCGCGCCGGCGATGACGGCGGCGCACAGCACGGCGAGTTGTCTGTTCGTCACGACGGTATCTTCCCCTTCGATAGTGTCCGCGGCCGCGCGGCTGCCGCGCTGCCGATGATCGAGCGCGATGGTCGCCAGCAGCAGCGCTCCGACAAGCACGCCGGTCAGCTCGGACGGTAGCGCCGCCACCTGCAGGCCGTTCCGGAGCACCGCAATCGCGAACAGCCCCCCGAGCGTCCCCCACAGGGTGCCGCGGCCGCCGAAAACCGACGTGCCGCCGAGCACGACGGCGGTGATCGCATCGAGCTCGTACCCGGCTCCGGCATCGGCTCTCGCCTGGCCCAGGTGCGCCACGTAGATGATCGCGGCGACGCTGGCGGCGAGGCCGGACAGAACGTAGGCCACGCCCACGCGCCGCGCCACCGGAAGGCCGGCGTATCGCGCGCCCGAGGCGGTCCATCCAATCGCATACCACGCGCGTCCGATGATCGATCGGTGCAGCAGCACCGAGTATCCGGCGACGATGGCGAGAAAGAACACGAGCTGCGCGGGGATGACGCCCCAGAGATAGCCCTGGCCGAGCGCGAGGACGCCCGGCGGGAATCCGGAATAGTTCACCGCGCCGCGGGTGATGCCCTCGGCGAGGCCGCGGAAAAGGGAGAGCGATCCGAGCGTGACGATCAGCGGCGGGATGTCGAGGGCCGCCACGAGCAGGGCATTGAGGACGCCGCCGGCGAGACCGGTCAGCATCGCCACCGCCGCCGCGGCGGCAATCGGCAGGTTCCAGTCCCGGTAGGCGGCGCCGAACATCACCGCCGCAAGCCCCATCATCGCACCCACCGAGAGATCGATCCCGCCGGTGACGAGGATGGGCGTCATCGCGACGGCCAGCAGCCCGACCTCAACGCTCAGCCGCGCGACCTCGAGGAAGTTCGTCGGCGTCGCGAAGTTCGGCGCCAGCGCGGTGAACAGGACGATTTCGACCGCGAGCGCACCAAGCAGGATGCGGCTAGGCACCAGCGATGGCCCTCTTCGGCACCCGGGCCGCTCGACCGGTGCGCGCGGCATCAATCGTCACCGCCGCCAGGATGATGGCCCCTTGCAGCGCGCGTTCCCATTGCGCGCTGGTCCCGAGAAACGTCAGTGCCGGCCCGATCGCGCCCAGCAGCAGCACGCCGAGCACCGTTCCTGTAAAGGTTCCCCGCCCGCCCGTAATCGCCGCGCCGCCGACGACCACCGACGCGATCACCTTCATCTCGAGACCGAGACCGGTGTTACTCGGAATCTGATTGAACCGGACCGAGTTGAGCAGCGCTGCCAGACCGGTGAACGCGCCGGCCGAAATAAACACCCACAGCTTCACGAGCGCCGTGTCGATGCTCGCCAGACGCGCCGCTTCGGCGTTCGATCCGGTGGCGTAGACGGCGCGGCCGGCAGGAAGATTCCGCATCGACCACGCAACCGCCGCCACGGTCGCGGCGACGCCGGCGCCGGTCACCAGCGGAAATGACGCCTGGCCCAGGCCAAGCCACTGAAAGCGCGGCGGCAGATTCTCGACCCACGTCCCTTGCGTCGTCCAGCGCAGCCCGTCGCGCAGGGCGACCATCGTCGCGAGGGTGACGACGATCGAGGGAATCCGCGCGTACGACACCAGCGCGCCGTTCAGCGCGCCGACCGCGGCGCCGGCCGCACACGCGACCGCGCCCGCGGCCGCAGCCGGCAGGCCGGCCTTGGCGGCGACTCCGGCAACGACGCTGCACAGCGCAAACGAAGAACCGACGGAGATGTCGATCTCACCGGACAGAATCACGAGCGTCGCACCGGTCGCCACGATCAGCACCGGCAGGTTGACCAGGAACAGGTCGCGAAGGTTGGCGGCGGAAAAATATGACGGCGAGGCGGCAGCGAGGACGGCGGCGAGGATCGCGACAGCGATCGCGACCGACCATTCACGCCGCATGGCCGAGCGCGAGCGCCATCACGCGGTGCGGCGTCGCCTGGTCCCGCTCGAGGATGCCCGCGACGGTGCCGCGCCGCATCACGGCAATGCGATCCGCCACGGCGAGCAGCTCGGGAAGCTCCGAGGAAACCATCAGGATCGCAACCGAACGGCCCACCAGCCGTTCCATGATTTCATGAACTTCCGCCTTCGCACCGATGTCGATACCCTGCGTCGGCTCGTCGAGAATCAGGATCGCCGGCTCGATCGACAGCCAGCGGGCGAGCGCCACTTTCTGCTGGTTGCCGCCGGACAGATCACCCACGTCCGCCTCGACCGACGGCGCCTTGATGCGCAGCTGGTCCACGTGGCTCCGGGCAGCCTGCCGTTCGGCGGCCCGATCGATGAGGCCCTTCGCCGAAACGGCCGCCAGGTTGCTCAACGTGATGTTCGCCGCGATTGACATGTCGGCGATAACGCCGTGCTGCTGCCGGTCTTCGGGGACGTAGCCGATGCCGAGCCCGATCGCATCGGCCGTCGAGAGGATTCTGACTGCTGCACCGTTGACGAGGATGTCGCCCGCGTCGCATGGGGTCAATCCGAAGATCGTCTCCGCCAGTTCGGTACGGCCCGATCCGACCAGACCGGCAACACCGAGGATCTCGCCGCGTCGAACGGCGAGCGACACATCGCGCACGCCGCGCGCGCGGTTCGAGACGCCGCGCAATTCGAGCGCCACACCGCCGAATTGAACCGATCGCTTCGGATACACGGCGCTCAGCTCACGGCCCACCATCAGGCGGACGAGCTCACTGCGGTCGATCTCGTCGCACCGCCGCGCGGCGATCGATTCACCGTCGCGCAGCACGGTGACCCGATCGGCAACAGCGAAGACTTCTTCGAGCTTGTGCGAGATGTAGATGATTCCCGCGCCGCCGGCGCGCACCCGCCTGACGACCTGAAGCAGGTGGTCGATCTCGCGCTCCGTCAAGGACGCTGTGGGCTCGTCCATGATCAGGATCCGCGCGTTGGCCCCGAGCGCTTTCGCGATCTCGACGAGCTGACGTTCCGGCATGCTCAAGCCCTCGGCCGGCCGATCGGGATCGATGGACGCGCCGACCTGCTCGAGCAGCTGCAGCGCCCTGCGTCGCCGGCCTTTCCAGTCGATGCGGCGAAAGTGTGAGCCGCCGTCGAGGGGCAGGGCGATGTTTTCCGTGACCGTCAGGCCGGGGAACAGGACTGGCTGCTGATAGATCGCGGCGATCCCGAACGCGCGGGCGGTTGCCGGGTCCATGTGCTCAACCGTGCGGCCGCCGACGCCGAGCGTGCCCGAATCCGCGCGCTCGGCGCCGGTGATGATCTTGATGAGAGTCGATTTGCCGGCGCCGTTCTCGCCGACGAGCGCGTGAACCTCGCCGGCCTGCAGCTCGAACGACACGCCGCGCAGCGCGCGCACACCCGCGAACGCCTTCGTGATGCCGACGGTTTCTAGAAGCGCTCCAGACAAGCGATGACAGGATAATGCACTGTAGTGCGGACCTTCAGGTCCGCGCGCCGGGCAGGCCTGAAGGCCTGCGCTACACTCCCAGCACCTTGCAGCGTCAGACTCCCAGCACCTTGCAGCGTCAGACTCCCAGCACCTTGCACGTCAGGCCCAGCACCTTGCAGCGTCAGGACCCCAGCACCTTGCAGCGTCAGACTCCCAGCACCTTGCAGCGTCAGACTCCCAGCACCTTGCAGCGTCAGACTCCCAGCACCTTGCAGCGTCAGACTCCCAGCACCTTGCAGCGTCAGACTCCCAGCACCTT
>JBKPAI010000141.1:0-12556 GCA_046726355.1 Acidobacteriota bacterium
CGTTTTCGATCAAGCCGCTCGGTGCGCACGTTCGGCCCACGGCCAGTCTCGATGCGACGGTGAGAGGCGCGAATCTGGCTCAATTCACCGATTTCCAGCAGCTGCGCGGCCTTCGCTTCGCCGGGTCGGCCGACGTGCAGAACCTGCTGGAGTGGCCGCTCGGTCGGTTCTCTGAACACAGCGGTGGCGGTCACATCAGCGTCAGTCCGCCCCCTGGCATCGCGGTCATGGCAGACGCTGAAGGCCGCGGCTTCTCGCGAGCCTCTGCCAGCGAGCGCACGGCCGACACGCTGGAAGCAGAATACCCGCCGCGCCCGCTCGGGCCGCCGCCGCTGCCGTCGCACCTGCCGATTGGCGGCGGCATGGTCTACCAGTTCGGACCCGACGAGGTGGTCGTCGAACAAGGCCGGTTTGCGACCGAGCGGACGCTGGTCACCTTCGGCGGCACGACCGCCTGGGGCGCTGCTTCACGCCTGCCGTTCCACGTCATCAGCAGCGACTGGCAGGAAAGCGATCAGGTGCTCGTCGGGATCATGAACGACTTCGGTTCGCACGCCCGCGCCGTGCCGATCGGCGGTCATGGAGAGTTCGACGGCGTGATGACAGGGGCGTTCAGAGCGCCGCGGGTGCAGGGCAGGTTCAGCGGCGAGGATCTGGTGGCCTGGGACACGCCGTGGGGCAGCGCCGCGGGCCGTCTGATCATCGAGAACGGCTACGTGTCGATCAGCGGCGGAGACGTGCGACGGGCCGGCTCGGAAATCCATGCCGATGGTGTCTTTTCGCTCGGATATCCGCGCAGCGACGGCGGCGAGGAAATCGACGCGCGCTTCCGCATCATTCGGCGCGACATCGCGAGCCTCCGTCATGCCTTTCAGATCGACGACTATCCCGTTGACGGGCTGCTGAGCGGCGAGTTTCACCTGACCGGCGCGTACCAGCGTCCCGTCGGTTTTGGCGGCATGACCATCGACGACGGCGTGGCGTATGGCGAAACGTTCGAACGCGCCACCTCCTCGCTGCGCTTCGACGGCGCCGGCGTTCGTCTCGATGCCGTGGAAATCAGCAAAAGCGGCGGCACTGTGACCGGCGCTGCCTACGTCGGCTGGGACGGTGCGTATTCGTTCAACGCCGACGGCCGCCGAATTCCGGCCCGGCAGGTTGCCGCCGTCAATTACCCGAACGCCCCGCTGGAGGGCACCGCGCAGTTCACGGCCGTCGGCAACGGCACCTTCGACATGCCCCGGTACGATGTCAGGTTCCGCGTCGCCGACTTATCAGTTTCGGGCGAGACCGTCGGCCAACTCACGGGAACCCTTGCCGTGCGGGGCAAGGTGCTGACCGGCGACGTCGATCTCGCATCGCCCCGTCTCGCAGTGACCGGAACTGGCCGAATCGCGCTCACGCCGCAAGCGGATGCCGATCTGAGGTTCCGATTTCACGACAGCTCGCTGGATCCGTATGTGCGGGTGTTCGTGCCGAAGTTGTCGCCCTATACGACCGCCGTCACCAGCGGCACGCTGCGAGTCGGGGGCGGGCTGGCGGACCTCGATCACCTGGTGGTCGACGGAACGGTGGACGCCCTGGAGATGCGGCTGCTCGACTATGCGATCCAGAACGCCGGCCCCATCCGCCTTTCGCTCGAGCACAATCAGGTGAAAGTGGGACAACTTCGGGTCGTAGGAGAGGGCACAGAGCTGAACGTCGCGGGCACCATCGATCTCGCCGCACGGCGGGTCTCCCTGCAGGCGGCCGGCGAGGCGAACCTCGGCATCCTGCAGGGATTCTTCCCCGGGAGCGTTCGCGGATCCGGACGCGCGCAATTGACGGCGGCGGTGGACGGACCGGTCGATCAGCCGCTCTTCTCCGGCAGCGCTACAGTCAGCGACGGGCGCATCCGCCATCTGTCGCTACCGAACGCGCTCGATGCGATCAACGGAACAATCCTGTTCGATGCCCGCGGGGTGCGGCTCGACGATCTGTCGGCAACGCTGGGCGGCGGCCGCATGCAGTTCGCTGGCCGGATCGGGTTGAACGGGTTCATGCCCGGCGATCTGAACCTGACGGTCCGGGGCGAGGACATGCGGCTGCGTTACCCGGAAGGCGTTCGATCGGTCGTCGACGTCGACCTGGCGCTTCGCGGCAGCTATGCCTCACCGGCGCTCGGCGGAACCATCACCGTCAAGAGCGCCGTGTGGAGCCGCCGGATCGAGACGCCGGGGAGCATTTTCGACCTTGCCTCACGGCGCCAGGCTGTCCCGACGCCTGCCTCGGGCGGCGGCGAGACGGCGGCGGGTACGACGCCGCTCCGGTTCGACCTGCAGATCCTGGTCCCGTCGACGTTGCGCATCGACAACAATCTCGCGCGCATGGTCGCGAACGCCGACCTGTCGCTCCGCGGAACGTACGATCGGCCCGTGCTGTCTGGCCACGCGGACATCGAGCACGGCGAGGTGACCTTCGAAGGGCGCCGCTACCGCATTACCCACGGCGCGATGGAATTCATGAATCCGCAGGGAATCGATCCTTTCTTCGACGTGGAGGCGGAAACGAACGTGCGCGTGCCCGGGCAGACCTACCGCGTAACCGTTGGTTTTGCCGGGACGTCGACGCAACTCCGGCCGACTTTGAGCGCCGATCCGCCGCTGCCGACTGCGGATGTGCTGGCCTTGCTGTTCAGCGACGTGCAGCGGACGGCGCGGACGGGGCCGAACCAATATGTTCCTGAACTGCGGGCCAAACAGAACCCGACGCAGGTCCAGACCGACATTCTCACGACGCGCGCCACGCAGGCGATTACGGGCACGTTGTCGTCGGAGGTCGGCAAGGTCGTCGAGCAGACCTTCGGAGTCAATACCTTTCAGCTCACCCCCTCCTTCATTGATCCGTACAGCCAGCAACCCTCGCGGCTGAACCCGACAGCCCGCCTCACGATAGGCAAGCGGATCTCGGACCGCGTCTACCTGACGTTCTCGAGAAGCCTCGGCACGACGATCAACGATCAGATCGTGCTGCTCGAAATCGAGTCGAGCGATCGCGTGTCGTGGATCCTGTCGCGCAATGAAGATCTACAGACGTTCGCGCTGGAAATCCGGCTGCGGCGGACGTTCTGACCACAATGAAGATCGAAGCTCTGCCGAGGGTATAAACACGAACCACCAAGGTCGCGGAGAGTAAAGGAACCACAAAGCTCACACAGACCACAAAGAGCGTTGAGGGAACCACAAAGCTCACAAAGATCACAAAGAAGAGTGGTGGCGAACCACAAAGCTCACACCGACCACGGACCATCCTTCGTGCCCGGTGTGGCTTCCACGCGTACCGTGCTGCGAACAGCGGTGCCCGCTGCTGCTGACAGCCATGCTGCGCGGACGCCGCCGCCGCCGGTTGGTCTGCTAACTTCACCGGGGCCACGGCGACTGCAGAGACGACGAACATTCTTTGTCTTCTTTGTGGTCTTCGTGGTCTTTGTGGTTCCTCTCGTAGGTGTGGTTCCGGTTCATGCCGATGTCAGCGGGTTTCTCGGCAAGCCCGTCGCTTCAGTGCGCGTGGTCGTTGAAGGCCGCGACACCACTGATCCCGCGCTCATGCAGGTCATCGAGACGCAGCCCGGCGAGCCGCTGATGATGACCGAGGTGCGGGAAAGCATTACCCACCTGTTCAGCCTCGGCCGCTTCGAGGACGTGCAGGTCGACGCGACGCTCGAGGCCGGACGCGTCGCGCTCCGCTACGAGATCAGTCCGATCCATCCGGTCACGAGGATGCGGTTCGTCGGCGCCGGTGCGCCGGGCCTCGATCGCGGCGCCCTGCGGCAGGCCATTGTCGATCGGTACGGTGTTTCGCCGCCGGTCGGCCGCGCCGCCGACATGACGCGGCTGCTGGCCGATGTGCTGCGCCAGCGCGGCTACCTGCACGGCTCCATCTCGATCCGCGCGGAGACCCACCATTCACCCGAACGGGCGACGCTCGTGTTCGCGATTGAGCCAGGCGATCGCACTCGCATCGGCGCCGCCTCGGTGGTCGGCCGTCCTCCGGTCGCGGCAGCCGACCTGCTCCGCCGTCTGGGGATCACGGCCGGCGCGCCGTTCCTCCGCGACGCCATCAATCAGCGTATCGACCGCTACGTCGAGGAGCGCCGGGGCCGCGGCTATTTCGAGACGCGGATCGCGGCGGATACTGAGCTGGTCGACGACGATCGCGTCGCCAACATCACCCTCTCGGTGACGCCGGGCCCGCGCGTCCGGCTCGTCTTCGCCGGCGACCCGCTGCCGGCGGATGTGCGAGCCGAGCTCGTCCCGGTGTCGCGCGAGGGCTCGGTCGACGAAGACCTTCTCGAAGACTCGAGTCATCGCCTGCAGGAATACCTGCGCGGGGAGGGGTACCGCGGCGCGGAAGCCCCATATGCACGGGAGATCACCGGCGGAGAGCTCGTCGTCACCTTCAACGTGAAGAAAGGACCGCAGCACCGCGTGGGCTCGATCGACGTTACGGGTAACGATTCCGTGCCCCGCACCGAGCTGGAAACGGTGCTGCGGACGCGTGAAGCACAGCCGTTCTCGGATACGCGACTGGACGCGGATGCGAACGCCATCGCGGACTTATATCACCGCCGCGGCTTTGCTGCGGCAAGGGTGCAGACCGGAGTGGATCCCGTCCCGGCGCCGGCAGGCTCAGGCGACGTGACGGTGGCCGTTCATTTCGTGATCGCCGAGGGCCCGCGCACCACGGTGGACGGCATCGTGTTCGACGGAAACGGATCGGTCGACAGGGCGGCGCTGGAATCCAGGCTGGGGCTGAAGGCGGGCCGTCCCTACGTTCCAGAGCAGGTCGCGATCGATCGCGACGCGATCCAGCTGGCGTACGTCAATCTCGGCTATCAAAACGCCACTGTGGATGCCACGCCCGAGTACAGCGCCGATCGCACTCACGTCACGATGCGCTATGCGATTCAGGAGGGGCCGCGCGTCTTTGTCGGCCACGTGCTCATTGTCGGAAACGTGCGCACGGCGACCGCGACGATCGAACGCGAGCTGCAGGTGAAGTCGGGCGATCCGTTCAGCCTCGCCGCCATCAATGAGAGCCAGCGGCGGCTCGCCGCGCTCGGCCTGTTTCGCCGTGCCCGGATTGCGGAACTGCGCCACGGCGACGAGACGACGCGTGATCTGCTGGTGACGATCGAGGAGGCGCCGCCGACGACGATCGGGTTCGGCGGCGGGCTCGAGGGCCGGCTGCGGCCGGTCCGCAGCGAGGCGCTGGGCGGCGCCGTCAGCGAACAGTTCGAGGTCGCGCCGCGCGCGTTTTTCGAGGTCGGCCGGCGTAACCTGTTCGGGAAGGTGCGGTCCGTGAATTTCTTCAGCAGCATCAGCCTCCATCCGAAAGACGAGCCGTTCTTCGCGAATGAGGCGGCGACGGGGACCGGAGGCTATGGATTTCCGGAATACCGCCTGCTCGGCACCTTCCGCGAGCCGCGGCTCCTGAACACCGAGTTCGACGGCTTTGCCACGCTGACCTTCGAGCAGCAGATTCGCTCGAGCTTCAACTTCTCACGCCGCGGCGCGAGCGCGGAAGCCGCGCGCAGGCTGAGCGACAACCTGTCGGTCAGCGGCAGCTATCAGATTCAGCGAACCCGGATCTTCGACATCAGCATCAGCGAGGACGAACGGCCGCTGATCGACCGTATCTTCCTGCCGTTTCGCCTGTCGTCGTTTTCCGCGACGATCATCCGCGACACGCGTAACGACACGGTTGCACCGGGCAGCGGGCGGTACGTCAGCGCCAACGCGCAGTTCGCGGCGCGAGCGATCGGGTCCGAGTTCCCATTCGCGAAATCGTTCTTCACCGCCCAAACGTTCCACACCATTCGAGGCACCAACGGGCTCGTGGCTGCCGGCAGTGCCCGGCTCGGCATCGCCACCGGCCTCGGCAGCACCGCGGAGCTTCCGGCCAGCGAACGCTTCTTCGCCGGCGGCGACACCACGATCCGCGGCTTTGCGCTCGATCGCGTCGGCATTCCTGGAAAGACGCTCGATCAGGACGGCATTCCGATCGGTGGCAATGGACTCGTCATCTTCAACGCCGAGCTCCGCGCGCCCGTATCGGGCGGACTCGGGGTCGTCGGGTTCATCGATACGGGCAACGTGTTCGCGCGCGCCAGCGATCTGGATCTCGGGATGCTGCGCAGCGCCGTCGGGACCGGGTTCCGCTACAAGTCGCCGTTCGGCCCGATCCGGTTCGACCTCGGGTTCAAAGTGAACCGCCGTCCCGACGAGAAGTTGACCGCCTGGTTCGTGAGCTTCGGACAGGCGTTCTGAAGCCTGATGGCTGCCACAGAGGACGCGGAGGTCCGAGTGTCAGGGCGACGGCCTGAAAAGAAGGATACGGGACCTTTGTCCTCGTTGCTCACCCGCTTGACGAACTGTCGATAATCGAGGTATGGTCTGTCGATAGTCGAGGCATGCCGTGCCAAAGCCATCAGACCTGCTGCAGGGGACGCTCGACCTGCTGATCCTCAGGCTGCTCGCGCGCGAACCGGCGCACGGGTGGAGCATCTCGAAACGAATTCAGCTCCTGTCCGGGGACGTCCTGTCGGTCGGCCAGGGCTCGCTCTACCCGGCCCTGCACCGTCTGGAGCAGCAGGGATGGATCGCGGCGGAATGGAAGGACTCCGACGTCGGCCGCCCGGCGAAGGTCTACGCGCTGACCCGCGAAGGACGCAAGCAGCTCGATCGCGAGCTCAAAAGCTGGCAGCGGCTCTCCTCCGCTGTCCAATTGCTGCTCGACAACGCATAAGGAGGGGCTATGCGCCTCGTCAGGGTCGCCGCGCACCGCCTTCGCTCGCTGCTGCGATCGTCGCGCGCCGAGGCGGAGATGCGGCAGGAGCTCGCCGTGCATCTCGAGCAACTCACCCGTGAGCACCTCGCGGCCGGCATGAGCCCGTCCGAAGCACGCCGCGCTGCGCGGCTCGAGTTCGGATCGCTCGAGGCCATCAAGGAACAGTGCCGGGACATGCGCCGTGTCACGGTCGTCCAGGATGTGTTGAAAGACGTCGTGTATGCCTGCCGGCTGTTCACGAAATCGCCTGGCTTCACGCTCACCGCCGTGCTGTCGCTGGCGCTCGGGATCGGCGCGAACACCGCCATCTTCAGCCTCGTCGACGCGGTGCTGCTGCGGCGGCTGCCTGTGCGGGAGCCCGCTCAACTCGTCGAAGTGGACCGGGCCGGCGGCGGAGGGACACTGAGCTACCCGATGTACGAGGCGATCCGGGACCGCAACGAAGTGTTCTCCGGAGTCCTCGTGACCTCCTCCGGACGCTATGTCGCGAGCCTGTATCTCGGCCAGACCAGCGCGGGTGACGTCAATTACTCGCCCGTCTCGGGCGACTACTTCGCCGTGGTGGGCGCTTCACCAGTACTTGGACGCGGGCTGACCGAAGAGGACCTTCCCGCCTCGAACGTCGCGGTCATCAGCCATCGGCTCTGGCAGCGCGCCTTCGCCGGAGATCCCGGCGTGCTCGGCAAGACTATGCGCGTGGGCCGCCGGGACTACACCGTTGTCGGTGTGGCCCCGCCAGCGTTCACCGGCGTGCTCACCGGGAACCCGATCGATGTCTGGGTACCGATCACGTGGTTCGACCAGCGATCCCTGCAGAACAAGGTCGCGTTGATGTTCCGGGTCATCGGCCGGCGCAAGCCGGGCGTGCCGGTCGAACAGGTGCACGCAAACATGGCATTGATTGGCCGCCAGCTCAGTGCCGAATGGGGGTTCGAACGGCCGCTGCAGGTGGAGATTGCCGACGCCAGCGGCGGACTGACGTTGCTGCGGCGCCAGTTTTCCCGGCCGCTCTGGGTCCTGATGACGGTGGTGGCGCTGTTGCTGCTCATTGCCACGGTCAACGTGGCCAATCTGCTGCTGGCGCGCGCCGGCGCGCGGCGCCGGGAAATCGCGGTCAGGCTGTCGCTCGGGGCAAGCCGCTGGCGGCTCGTCCGCCAGCTGCTCACCGAGAGCGCCGTCCTGGGCGGCGCAGGGGGTGCGCTCGGAGTGCTGCTCGCACCGATCGCGGCGGCATCGCTCGTGCGGTTCCTTTCCTCGGCGAGGGGGACGATCGATCTGGCCCTGCCTCTCGACGGACGATTACTGGCATTCACGCTCGTGACATCGCTGGCAGTCGTCGGACTGTTTGGTCTGGCGCCGGCGCTCGCTGCGACCCGGCTCGATCTGAACTCGATGTTGAAGGGTTCGTGCGTGGCTGCAGGCGGTGACCGGCGCGCCCGTCCCGGCAGGCTCCTCGTCGCCGGCGAGGTGGCTGTTTCCTGTATTCTCCTGACCGGAGCCATCCTGTTCGCGCGAAGCCTGCGGACCTTGACGCATCTCGACCCCGGCTTCAGGCCTGAGAATGTTCTGCTCCTCGGCGTCGGCCTCGATGAGGGAAGGCCCCGTTCCCCGGTGGAACGAGTGCGAACATACGACCGCGTGCTCGAGCGGCTGGCGGCGGTTCCCGGTGTTCACTCGACAGCCTTGTCCAGCGAACGGCTGTTCGGCACCGGCACCTGGACGGAACCGGTGATCGCACCAACATTCACACCGCGGCCGGGACAGGATCGGGATGCGGTGCTGCTCGTCATCTCTCCGCGCTTCTTCGAGACCATGGGGACGCGCGTGCTTCAAGGGCGCCGCTTCGAAGCGCGCGACCACGAACAGGCGCCGAGAGTTGCGATCGTGAACGAAGCAGCGGCCCGTTACTATTTCGGCGCCGCCGATGCGACCGGCCAGACATTCCACCTCGGCGATCCGAGCTCCGCGCCGCAAATACGCGTGATCGGTGTCGTCCAGGACGCGAAGTACCGGAGCTTGAAGGATCCGGCGCCGCGAATGATTTATCTGCCCGCGTTGCAGGAGCCGGGACCGGTCGGTGAAGCAAGTCTCGCGATTCGAACGGCCGGCGATCCCGAAAAAATGGCGGATGTGGTCTGGAAGGAGGCGCGCAGCGAGGTCGGCGATCTCCGCTGGCGTGGAGTCACGACCCAGACGCATCTCGTGGACGGCACCATCGCGCAGGACCGGATGCTGGCGCAGCTCTCCGCGGCGTTCGGTCTGACCGCAGTCGTGCTGGTGTGTCTCGGGCTGTACGGGTTGACGGCGTACGACGTGTCACGGCGAACCGCCGAAATCGGCATCCGGCTCGCGCTGGGAGCGCAGCGGGCCGACGTCGTACGCCTCATGGTCGGCCGGTCTATGATCCTCGTGGCGGCCGGCGTCGGCGCCGGGCTCGCGGGAGCGGCAGCGCTCGCGCAGCTGGTCGAGACCCTGCTGTTCGGTGTGCGGAGTTCTGATGCGGTCACGCTCGGCGCATCGGCCGCGCTGCTGCTCACCGTTGGAGCGGCGGCTGCGTATGGGCCGGCGCGCCGCGCGGCGCAGCTGAATCCAGTCGCCACACTGCGCGTGGAGTGACGCTCAAGTCTCGAGTCTGTGAAAAATCGCTTGTCGTGTAGTGCGGACCTTTCGGTCCGCCCGACACGGGCAGACCTAAAGGCCTGCACTACAACGGTTTTTCACAGGGTCTCAGAGTTGCGGCATGCGTTGACGCGCAGTTCCTATGACGCACATCACCAGACGCGAGTTCGTCACGCTGGCCGGCTCTCTCGGCGCGTCGCTGGCCTTTGGCGGTCAACCCGAGCGTTCCACGCGCACGTGGGTCGAGCGACGCGATCTCTTTGCCGAGGGTGTGGCCTCGGGCGATCCCGATTCGAACAGCGTCCTGCTCTGGACCCGCGCATCGTCGGGCAGCGGGGACGCAGTCGATCTGACCGTCGAAGTCGCCGAAGATCCCGCGTTCTCCCGCGTCGTAGCCACTGCCTCGCCGCGGGCGCTTCGACAAGCGGACTACACCTGCCGCGTGCTGGTCGCGAACCTGCAGCCGAATCGCACCTACTGGTATCGGTTCATGGATGCCGAGGGGCGCGGAACGCGAGTCGGACGTACACAGACCGCCCCTGCGCCCGACGCCGAGCGCCGCGTACGATTTGCGTTCGTCAGCTGCCAGAACATCTGCGAAGGCGTCCAGAGCGCCTACAAGCGGATGATTTATGAGGACGAACACGCCCCTGCCGACGAGCAGCTCGCCTTCGTGCTGCACCTGGGCGACTTCGTCTACGAAGTCGTCGACTATCCGGAGGATCGGCCGGGCGGACGCCGCTACGACCGGCGCCTTCGCGCTGCGATCCGCTTCCCTGACGGCGAGCGGATCTCCGCGACGTCGCACGTGGCCGCCTCGCTGGCCGACTATCGGGCGCTTTATCGCGCGTACCTGCGCGACCCGGACATTCAGGACGCGCGGGCCCGGTGGCCCTTTGTCGTGATCTGGGACAATCACGAGTTCTCCTGGATGGGGTGGCAGTCGTTGCGCCGGTTCCGCGGAGAGTCGCGGCCGGCGCAGACGCTCAAGGTGGCCGCCAATCAGGCCTGGTTCGAATACCAGCCGGCGCGCATCACCGGACCACGCCCGGCGACGGTCGAACGGTTCGTTGCGCCGGAGGTGCACGATGCGCCCATCACCGCCTTCGACGATCAGGGTCTCGGCCTTGAACCGAACAACCTCGCGGCTGTCCGCAGCCTGACCGCGTACCGATCATTGCGATGGGGCCGGCACCTCGAGCTGCTCATCACGGACCAGTACAGTTACCGGGCCGAAGAGCCGACAAGCGGCCCTGAGGCGCGCGCGCTGGCCAGTCCCGACTTTCCTGAGCTCGTTCCTGAGGAGGCTCTGGAAATCCTGGACGCCGGGCGCACCTTCGATGGCGGCCGTGCGCCGGACCACATTGCATTCGGTGGCTCGACACTCCCGAACTTCCGCAAGGCGACGCCGGCGCAGACCCTTCTCGGGGCCGAACAGAAGGCATGGTTCATCGACGCGCTACGCCGCTCTGATGCGACCTGGAAGGTATGGGGCTGCTCGCTGGGAACGCTCGACTGGCGCGCCGATCCCCAGAACGTGCCGGCGACACTGGCACGCCGTTGGCCGGGGCGCGGCTACGCGAGTTTCGGCGGCGGAGACTTCGGCAGCGCCTACACCGAACGCGGCGAGATCTACGATGCCGTGCGTGCCGCCGGCGTGACCGGGTTCGTCACCGTTTCAGGCGATCGCCACAGCTTCTGGGCTGGGTATGCGTCGAAGAGCCTCCCGCCGAAGCGGTTCGACCCCGTTGGCGTCGCCTTCATCACCGGCTCGATATCGTCAGCGGGCCTCGTCGAAGCGTTCGAGCACAATCTGGCACAGGATCTGGCGCTCCGGTCTCTGTATCTGGTCGATTCGCAGAACGGCGGACGACCACAGCCGACGGTGAACATGCTCCTGCGGCACGGCGTACGATCGTGTCTCGAATACGCGCGGACGCGCGACTTCGCCGCCGCTCGCCGCGTCTCGAATCCCGATCTCGCGCCCCACCTGTCCTTCGTCGACATGGGTGGTCACGGGTATGCGACGGTCCGCCTGGCGGCCGACGCAATGGAATGTGAGTTCGTCTGCATCCCGCGCCCGCTCGAGCGCAGCGAGAGAGCGGACGGCAGCGCGGTCCTCTATCGTCTCGTTCACCGCTGTCGCTTATGGCGGAAAGGAGAGCGTCCGCTCCTCGAGCAGCGGATCATCGAAGGGGATCCGGGCCTCAGCCGGTAGCGGGGTGTTGATCGACGATGAGCCTCGCTACTCCTCGCGCAACGCCTCCAGCGGGTCGGTGCGCGCGGCGCGCCGTGCAGGCCAGAAACACGCCTGCAATCCCGCCGCAAGCAGGATTAGCGACACGCCGGCGAACGCGGCGGGATCGACGGCAGCAACCCTCCAGACTTCGCCGGCAAGCCAGCGGCCCGCCGCGACGCTCCCCACCAGACCGATGGCAATCCCGGCAAGCAGCAGCAGCGAGCCGCGCGCGATCACCATTCGGACGATCGCCGCGGGCTCCGCGCCGAACGCCATCCGGACACCAATCTCCTGGCGCGCCTGTGCCACCGCGCTCGACATCACGCCGTACACCCCGACGATGGCGAGCACCAGCCCGAAGGCGGCAAATATCGAGAGCAGGACCAGGTTGAACCGGGGCGTCGCGAATTGGTTGTCCCTGAGCAGCTGGTCCAGCGTCATCACGGCCGTCACCGGCTGTGTCTTGTCCACGGCATACACCTGACTGACAACGGCACGCGTCACCTCGGCGGGATCGCCGTGCGTGCGCACGGCGAGCAGGTTCGAGATGCCCGCCGCCGTGAACGGGAGATACATCTCGGGCACGACCGGATCGGCGAGCCCGGCATTCAGCTTGTCGTGGACGACGCCGACGATCTGGAAGGAGTCGTTCTCGACGTTGAACGGCGGCTCTTTGAGTCGCGCGACTCTGACCACGCGCCCGAGTGGTGCGCGGCCGTTCAAGCGGCTGCGGACGAACTGCTCGTTGACGAGCGCCACCGGATGCCGTCCCTCGACGTCGGCGTCAATCAGCAGACGACCGGCGGCGAGACGGATACCGAGAGCGTCCGTGTAGTCCGCGTTGACGTGATGAACCTGGACCGGTTCGCC
>JBKPAI010000142.1:0-18332 GCA_046726355.1 Acidobacteriota bacterium
CGGGAGCACTCTGGATCAAGCGAGGTACTCGCATCCAGCCGATTCTGACCGGCGGGAAGCACGAGCGGAACCGCCGTGCCGGGACCGAGAATGTACCGGCAATCGCCGGCCTGGGGGTCGCGGCACGTCTGGCCGGACGCAAGCTCGGCGATGAAGCCGCGCGGATCGCCGTGCTGCGCGACCGGCTGGAGGCTGGCATCCTGCGCCGAGTGCCGGGAACGACGGTCAACGGTGCGATCACGCCGCGGGTGCCGAACACGACCAACATCAGCTTCGATCGAGTCGAGGCGGAGAGCCTGCTCATTGCCCTCGATCTCGAAGGGGTCGCCGTTTCCACCGGGTCGGCGTGTTCGTCCGGATCGCTCGAGCCGTCGCACGTCCTGCGCGCGATGGGGCTGCCGCCGCACCGGACGCAGAACTCGCTGCGATTCAGTCTCGGGATGTTCTCGACCGAACAGGAAGTGGACCGCGTGGTCGACATCATTCCGCGGCTGGTCGAGAAGCTGAGAGCGTTGAGTCGAAAGGCACAGACGGCGTAGGAACCACAACGCACTCAGATCACCGGTCCACAACGCACACAAAGACCACAAAGAAAGGGTTTTCGTTTGTGGACTCTGTGACCCTTCTTTGCGGCTTTGTGGTTGACGATTCTTTTTGGGCTTCGCGGCCTTTGTGTTGACAGTCGTTGCAGGCCGCGTGGCCTGTGTCATTCAGTGTCCTGATGCGCGTCGTGGTTGCAATGTCCGGCGGCGTCGATTCGTCCGTGGCGGCGGCCCTCCTCGCGGATCAGGGCCACGATGTCATCGGTCTGTCGATGCAGCTGTACGATCAGAGTGAAGGGAAGCCAGCCTTCGGCAGCTGCTGCTCACTCGACGATCTGCACGATGCGCGCCGCGTGGCCGCCGTCCTCAACATCCCGCACTACATCGTCAATTTCGAGCGGCAGTTCCGTGAGCACGTCATCTCGAATTTCGTCCGCGAGTACACGTCGGGACGAACGCCGCTGCCTTGCGCGCATTGCAACAGCGACCTCAAGTTCGCGACGCTGCTGGAGCGCGCCCGCGCCCTCGGGGCGGATGCTGTCGCGACCGGCCACTACGCGCGAGTGGCGCGCGATGCCGTCTCGGCGCGCTACCTGCTGCGGCGCGGCGCCGATGCCGCCAAGGACCAGTCGTATTTCCTGTTCTCGCTGACACAGGATCAGCTCGCCTGCGCGTTGTTTCCAGTCGGCGAGCGGACCAAAGGATCGGTGCGCGAGTACGCGAGCGACCGACGGTTGCCTGTCGCCAACAAGCCGGACAGCCAGGAGATCTGTTTCATCCCCGATCACGACTACGCGACGTTCATCGACCGTCAGGCGGCCGCCGCGCCGTCTCAGGGCGCCATCGTCGACGAGCATGGCCGGGTGCTGGGAGGCCACGACGGCATTCACCGCTTCACCATCGGTCAACGGAAGGGGCTGGGTCTGAGCGCTTCGCCGACCGGCGCGCCGTTGTACGTCCTCACGCTGCGCCCCGCGGAGCGGCAGATCGTCGTCGGTCCGAAGCGCTCGCTCGAGCGCACAAGGCTGCAGGCATCGGGGGTGAACTGGATCGTCGCTGCGCCGCGCGAGCCGGTCCACGTCGCCGCCCAGATCCGCCATCGCCACCAGCCGGCGGCGGCGACCGTGCGCGCCATCGGCGAGTCGCGCGCCGAGGTCGTGTTCGACGTTCCGCAGATTGCGGTCACGCCCGGGCAGGCGGTTGTCTTCTACGACGAAGATCGAGTCGTTGGCGGGGGATGGATTGAATGAACTGAGGTAGTCGTTAGTCGTCAGTCTCAGTCGTCAGTCTTTAGTCCTCAGTCTCAGTCGCCGGTCGTTCGGGGACTGCCGCCTGACGACAAGGACTGATCACTGGCGACCGGGATCTGATCACTGGGGACTACTCGGGACTGATCACTGGCGACTAGGGGACTGACGACTGACGGCACCGTGGCCAGGTGTTCGGGAATGTTGTCGAGGTAATGCTCCGCGTCGAGGGCGGCCATACAGCCGGTGCCAGCCGCCGTAATCGCCTGCCGGTAGATGTGATCCTGCACGTCGCCGCACGCGAACACGCCGGGAATGCTCGTCTTCGTACCGTCGTGGGTGACGATGTACCCATTCGCGTCCATTTCGAGCTGGCCGCGAAACAGTGACGTGTTCGGCGTGTGGCCAATCGCCACGAACACGGCGGTCAACGGAACCTCGGTCCGGACCGCGGTTTTGGTGTTGCGAACGATCATCGCCGTGACTTCGCCGCGTCCCGTATCCTTGATGTCCTCGACCTCGCTGTTCAGCATCCAGGCGATCTTCGGGTTCGCGCGTGCCTTGTCCTGCATGATCCGCGATGCGCGAAGCGCGTCGCGCCGGTGCACCACCGTGACCTTGGTGGCGAACCTGGTCAGGAAAATCGCCTCCTCCATCGCGGAATCCCCGCCCCCGACAACGGCAATCTCGTGGCCGCGGAAGAAATAGCCGTCGCACGTGGCGCAGGTCGAAACACCGTGGCCCATGAGCGCGCGCTCTGAAGGGAGCCCGAGCAGCCGGGCCGATGCGCCGGTCGCAACAATCACGGCCCTCGCCTGATACGTGGCGTCCGCCGTTTTGATCGAAAACGGGTTCGCGCAGAGGTCGACCGCCGACACGTTACCCTGCACGATGGTTGTGCCGAATCGCTCGGCCTGCGCGCGCATGCCGGCCATCAGGTCGGGACCCATGATGCCGTCGCGGAAGCCCGGGAAGTTCTCGACGAGCGTCGTCAGCATCAACTGCCCACCGGCCTCGACGCCCTCGACGAGGAGCGGATTCAAGTTCGCGCGAGCCGCATAGAGCGCCGCTGTCAGGCCCGCCGGACCGGAACCGAGGATGATGACGTTATGAGTCGATGGCATTGGTGATCTGGAGAGTTGATGATCTGGTGATCGATGGCGAGATTGGGGAATCGGCGCTTGATTGGCAATCAGTTCAATCAATCACCAGATCACCCAATCACCAGATTCAGATGCTCAGATGTGTTTATCGATGACGCTCTTGAGGTGGTCTTTCGGGGCGAGGCCGACCACCGATTCCACGACCTGGCCATCCTTGAACAGCAGAAGCGTCGGAATGCCGCGCACCTGGTACTTGAACGCGACGTTCGGATTTTCGTCGACGTTCAGTTTGCCAATCGTGACCTTACCGTTGTATTCACTGGCCAACGCGTCGATCGTCGGCGCGATGCGCTTGCAAGGTCCACACCACTCGGCCCAGAAATCGACCAGCACCGGTTCGCCGGATTTCAGGACGTTCTCATCGAAGTTGCCGTCGGTAAACGTCTGCACGTGATTGCCTGCCATCGCTTCTCCCGAATGACGATGAATCCTTGGTTCCAACGAAGGTGACGCGCTGGGCGTCCCGCGCCACTCCCCGCTCAGTTTGCGCCCGTCTTGCTGAGCGCCCGCTCATATATTTTGACGTACTCGCGAGCTGAACGGTCCCACGAATGATCCTCACGCATCCCGGCGAGCTGAAGCGCCCGCCAGCGGGCACGGTTGCGGTAGGCGGCCAGGGCGCGTCCGAGCGCGCCGAGCAGCGCATCGGCCGTGTATTCCTTGAAGGTAAAGCCGTTGCGGGGCGTGACCGTGTCCGCAAGGCCGCCGACTTCCCGGACGACGGGGACCGTGCCGTATCTGAGGCTGTACATCTGATTCAGGCCGCACGGCTCGAAGCGCGACGGCATCAGGAACATGTCGGCCCCGCCTTCGATCAGATGGGCCAGCCGCTCCTCAAATCCTATCCGCGCCCCGATTCGATCGGGATAACGCGACGCCAGCGTCGTCCACAAATCCTGATACCGCGGGTCCCCGGTGCCGAGGACGACAAACCGAGCGTCCAGCCGCGGCAGATCGTCGGCCAAGGCCGCGATGAGGTCGAATCCCTTCTGATCGGTCATCCGGGAGACCATGCCCACGAGCGGGCGCTCCAAGCTCTCGGGTGACGCCGGCAGACCGTACTCAGTGAGCAGAGCGGACTTGGCGGCCGCTTTCCCGCTGAGATCCTGCGCACTGTAGGGTTGCGGGAGGAACCGGTCGTGCGCTGGGTCCCATTCCTTGGTGTCGATGCCGTTCAGGATGCCGGCGATGTCGGCCGCGCGCGTCCGGAGGATGCCATCGAATCCGAACCCGAGCTGCGGCGTCTGGATTTCTTCGGCGTAGCGACTGCTGACCGTCGTAATGACGTCCGCGTAGACGATCGCGCCCTTCAGCAGGCTGATGCGATGCCAGTACTCGAGGCGATCGATCGTAAAGAGGTCCCAGCCCAGATCGAGGCGCGGCAGCCAATCGGCCTCGAAAATCCCCTGAAAGGCCAGATTGTGAACCGTGAACACGCTGGCCATGCCGCCAAGCACAGGATGACCGGCATACAGGGTTTCGAGATACACGGGCGCGAGCGCCGCCTGCCAGTCGTGCGCGTGCACGACCGACGGGCGCGGACCGCGGCGTGCGGCGAATTCGAGCGCCGCACGTACGAGCAGGGCAAAGCGGCGCGGGTTGTCGGGATAATCAGTGCCATCGAAGCCGTACAACGCGTCTCGATCGAACAAGGCCGGGCAGTCAACGAGCACAGCGCGCGCGCCATCAGGTAGCCCGACCTCGAAAAAGCCGATCTCGCGAACAAAGCCGCCGACTGTGAGCGGAAAGCGTTCCACGAGCGAGCCGGCCGCCACGCCGCGATACCGGGGTAGCACGAGGGTCGCGTCCCATCCGAGGCGCGAGAGCGCCGACGTCAGCGCGCCGAGAACGTCGGCCAGGCCCCCGGTCTTTGCAAACGGCAGCGCCTCCGATCCAATGAGCAGAACGTGCCGGCGGGTCCTGCTCGCTGCATCACCGGCGGTGACAGTCGCCTGCCTGGATTTCAGCCGTCCGGATCGTGAGCGGCGCGCCATGTTCTTTCTGTCTGAAACCTAGAATAACTGGCTTGACACTCTGCCGATACCGGATTACAACGCCGCAGACCATCGCCGGAGCGTCACGCGCTTCCGGGGCCTGCGAGGAGCCGACATGAAAGGACCGATCCGCGTCGGAACCGGGAGCGTCGCCGATGCGACCGGTGCGGTCCTGCCCGGCGCATCGGTTTCGGCCGTCTGCGTGGAAACGAACCTGACGCGCACGGCGGTGACCGATGCTCCGGGCGGCTATCGCCTGGCCGAATTGCCGGTGTGCGTCTACAAGGTGACCGGCACATGACTCAGACGTCGTTCGGCGTGTTCATCAACGACGACTGGAAGGCCGGCGCCCGCCTGACGTTGAGCGCCGGGCTGCGCTACGAGGTCTTTCTCCGGTCGGCGAGAGGGACAACCTCGCGACGAACTTCTTCCCCGACCGCGGGCTGGTGCAACTCGGCACCGGCGGGCTGGATCGCCTGTACAACGCGGACAAGAACAACCTTTGGACCGCGCGCCGGGCTGGCGTGGGACGTCACCGGCGACGGCCTCACCAGCGTGCGCAGCAGCTCGTTCGGCCAGATCGGGTCGACGCCGGATGTCGATCGAGGCAACCCCGTCATCGGCTTTGGAGGCCCGCGCGCGATGCAGTGGGCGGTGAAGGTGTTGTTCTGAAAGGAGTACAGGGATGCGGCACGTCCGACTCGGTCTCCCACTTTTCTCTGCCTGGCTGCTCGCCGTCACGCTTGCGGCGCCTGCGCGCGCGCAGAAAACCACGGGCGACATCAACGGCACGATCGTCGACAGTACGGGCGCCGTGCTCCCGGGCGTGACGGTGACCGCCACGTGCCCGCCGACCAACTTCAGTCGCACGGCGACGACCGACGCCCAGGGCGGGTTCAGCCTGCCGGAGCTGCCGATCTGCGTGTACAAGGTAACCGCCGAGCTGCCCGGCTTCAAAACGGTCGCGCGCGACACACAGGTCGCCGTCAACACGGTGGCGAAGGTGGACTTCAAGCTCGAAGTCGGCACGCAATCGGAGACGATTACGGTGGAGGGCGTTTCGCCGCTGGTCGAGTTCTCGGACAAGCTGAATAACAACGTCGACACCGCCCGCATCGTCGAGATGCCGCTGAGCGGCCGCGACTTCAACTCGCTGCTCGCGGTCACGCCCGGCGTGCAGCGCGAGCCCGGTGGCGGGTTCATCGCCGTCAGCATCAGCGGGATGCGCCATACGTCGAACAACTACATGATCGATGGCATCTCGAACAACGACCGCTACTACGGCGACTCAGTGATGAACCAGGTCGGGATCCTCGGCGTACCGGCGACGCTCGTGCCGATGGACGCGATCGCCGAGTTCACGGTCCAGCAGACGCCGTCGGCCGAATTCGGCGTGAAGGGCGGGGCCGCGATCAACGTCGTGATGAAGAGCGGCACCAATCAGCTGCACGGGACCGGCTACTACTTCCGCCACGACGACTGGACCGACGCGCCGAATTTCTTTGTCAAGCGCAGCGGCGGCGACACGACGCAGGTGAAGAACCAGCAGTATGGCGGCACGTTCGGCGGCCCCATCGTCAAAGACAAGACGTTTTTCTTCGGCTACTTCGAGGGACAGAGGCTGAGCCAGATTTCTCCGTACGATGTCGCCGTGCCGACCGCGGCCGAGATTGCCGCCGCGCGGGCGCGGATTGCGAGAGCGAATCTGTCGACCAATCCGATCGGCGAGGCGCTGCTGAAGTTCTATCCGCTCAACGACGCGGGCAAGCTGACCGTCAATGCGCCGAACGTCGCGAAGATGTCGACCTTCTCGGCGAAGATCGACCACCGGTTCAATCAGAACCATCTCGTCAACGGCCGCGTCTTCTACGGCCACACCTACCAGTCCGGACCTGCGGGCAACACCGGCGAGTTGACGCCGGCCAACGGCCCCGCCGACATGTTCAACACCGTCATCGACCCCCCACAGCAGACGGCGCTCGTCGGGTTCGTGTGGAACGCCACGCTGTCGTCGAAGACATTGCTCGAAACGCGCTTGGGCTACAACAGGATCGGCCAGACGCTTGCCATCCCCGGTAACCGGATCGATCCGAAGAGCCTGGGGCTCGACACCGGTCCGCTCGATGCCGCCGATCTCGGAATACCGGCCGTGTATCTGGCGAGTTTTGGTTACATCGGCGGCGTCGGAGGATACCCGATTTCGACGAATCCCACGTCGTCGTGGAGCGTGTCCAGCGCGTTCACGCATACGCGCGGCCAGCATACGCTGAAGCTGGGCGGCAGCTGGGACATGGGGAAGAACCACAGTCTGCGCAACCGCGCACGGACCACGCTTCAGATCAGCGGTGGCACGTTCGACAACGTCGATTCGCTCGTCGGCCTGCTCCTCGGCCGCTTCGACAGCGCCGGCCGATCGTTCGGCTCGACCTCGCGCAACCTGAGACAACCCTCGTTCGGCGTGTTCATCAACGACGAGTGGAAGATCTCGGCGCGCGTGACGGTCAGCGGCGGCCTTCGCTACGAGATTCACTGGCCGGTCAACGAGACGGATGACATCGCGTCGAAATTCGTCCCCAGCCTGGGAAAACTCGTCCGCATCGGCCAGGGAATCGACCAGCTCTATCAGACGAACAAGGATCTCTTCGGGCCCCGCGCCGGTCTGGCGTGGGATATCACGGGGGATGGGAAAACCAGCTTCCGAACCGGGTACGCGTTGACCTACGATCTGCCCGATTTCAAGTTCATCCACTCGCCGAACACGACGTGGAGCGGTCTGGGCGCCCGCGCCGGCGCATTCACGAATCCCGATCTCGCCATCTACTCCGTCAACCTCGTCGGCGATACGGCGAATGTGCCCGACAGTCCGCTCGCAACCTGTCTCAATCCGAATACCGGAGCGCGTGGAGATTATGTCTGCGCCCAGCCCGGTGTGCCGCTGTACGGCAGCAGCCCCACCGGACAGCCGCCGTTCAACGCCTACACGATCATCGACAACTACCGTACCCCGAGGGTTCACTACTATCACGTGACGATGCAGCGCGAGCTGTTCCGATCCAATGCCGTGACCGCCTCCTACGTCATGTCCCGCGGTCGCGATCTCAACTGGTTCCGCGACATCAACGGACCGCCGCTCGGCACGCCGCTCAATAGAATCCAGGAGAGCCGGCCGTTCTACCGTCAAGCTCCCGATCTGCTGCACATCATTGAGATGACGAACGACGCAAAGTCCTGGTACGACGCGCTGCAGCTCTCGTATCGACAGAACAACTGGCACGGTATCAACACGCAGTACAACTACACGCTGTCGAAGTGCCAGGACTACAACTCGGACAACACCCGCGGCCGCAACAACTTCCCGCAGGCGAACAATCCGTACAACCCGAGCGCGAACAAAGGGCCGTGCGATTACGACCGGCGGCACAACTTCAACCTCGCGGGCATCTACGCGTTGCCTGGCGGCGACGTCCTCGGAACCGTCAGTCGCGGATGGTCCATCGGCTCGGTCTTCACCGCGTTGACCGGCCGGCCGTTCACGCCGAACATCAGCAACCGCGATCAGTCGGGACAGGATACCGGGTCGCTGCGCGCCAACTGCAACGGTCCGATCCAGTACGACTTCCAGAATCCCGACAAGTTCATCACCAACGCGGCCACCGTCTTCTCGGTCCCGGGTCCCGGCCAGCTCGGGACGTGCGGCCGCAACTCGGCCCGGCAGCCGGGCCTCGCGCAGTGGGATTTCAACATCCTCAAGCGGTTCCATCTGTCGGGGACCTCCCGGATCGAGGCCCGCTGGGAGATTTTCAACCTGCTCAATCGCGTGAACCTCGGCACTCCTCAGAGCACGAACGTGCGGAGCGGCGTCTTCGGCACGATCGCGTCGACGCCGGACGTCGATGCCGGCAACCCGGTTATCGCCCAAGGAGGCCCGAGAGCGATGCAGTGGGCGGTCAAGGTGTTGTTCTGAATCGCCAGTCAGCGTGCCGGATGACGATCAACGGCGAACCCTCCCGGGCCCGCCGTTTTTGGGTGCGCTGCCTCGTGTCCGTCGCTGTAGTGCTCGCACAGTTGCTCGCCTCGCGGGCGACGTCGGTTCATCTCGTCGCGACTGCCCGGGTCAGCGTGGCGTCAGAGCGGCCCAATGTGGTGCTGGTCACGCTCGATACGGCGCGCGCGGATCGCATGGGCTTTCTCGGCTCGACGCGCGGCCTGACGCCTGCTCTGGATGCGCTTGCCCGCGAGTCGGTCGTCTTTACACGCGCCTTTGCGCAGGCGCCCATCACCCCGGTCTCGCACGCGACCATCCTGACCGGACTGTATCCAGCGGCGCATCGGGTCACCGATTTCGGTCTGCCATTGCCGCCGGCCGCGGCCTACGCGCCTGCCGTTCTCCACGACGCCGGCTACCGCACCGCCGCGTTCGTCGGCGCGCTGGTTCTCGATCCGCGCGCCGGGCTGGCGCCGGGGTTCGACCGGGGCTTCGATCTGTACGACGCGGGCTTTCGCATCAAGCGGCCCGCCGACAACCGGTATCAGACGGTCGAACGGCGCGGCGACGAGGTGATGCGGCGCGCTGTGACGTGGATCGACCGCACGCCGGTTCCGTTCTTCGCCTGGATTCATCTGTTCGATCCGCACGAGCCGTACGATCCGCCCGCCGATCTGCGCGCGCGGTTCGCCAGAGCGCCCTACGATGGGGAGATTGCGGCGGCCGACCGGGTCTTTGGCCGGCTCGTCACGGCGCTGCGCGCGAACGCGAGACTCGACTCCACCGTGCTCGCCGTCGTGGCCGACCACGGCGAAGCGCTTGGCGATCACGGCGAGAATACGCACGGTGTCTTTCTGTACGACGAGACGCTTCATGTGCCGGTCCTGCTGCGGCTACCCGGTGCAGCCGGTGCCGGCACGCGCGTTACAACGCGCGTCCGGCTGGTGGATCTCGCCCCGACCGTGCTGCAGGCTGCCGGCGTCCCGGTGCCGGCAGCGATGCAGGGGGAATCCCTCCTGCCGTTGTTGAAAAGAGACGTCCGCGCAGAGGATCGGCCCGCCTACGCGGAGACCGACTACCCGCGCCGCGCCTTTGGCTGGAGCCCGCTGGCGTCGTGGCGCGCCGATCGGTTTCTGTTCGTGCGCGCTCCGCGTCGCGAGCTGTACGACGTAGTCGCCGACACAAAGGAGACAAAGAACATTGCCGACACGCGCGCCCGCGTTGCGGACGCGATCGACGCGGAGCTCGAGCAGTTCATCCGGCGGACAAGCGGCGTGGGCCGCGCGTCATCGGAAACCGTCGACCCCGCTGTGGCCGAACGCCTGGCGGCCCTTGGGTATGTCAGCGGCGGTCGCAGCCCGGCATCGGTCGGCAGGGGTGCCGATCCCAAAGACCGCATCGACGTTGCCAACGCGCTGCAGTCCGCGGTGCTGAGCGTCGAGAACGGCGACTTCGATCGTGCCATTCCGCTGCTCGAACGCGTGACCGCAAGCGAACCGAACATCCAGATTGCGCAGCTGAACCTGGGAGTGGCGCGCGTGCGCCAGCGCCAGTACGCGCGCGCGATCGCGCCGCTCGAAAAGGCCATCGAGCTGCAGCCGGACGTGATGATCGCTCACTACGAGCTCGGCGTGGCCCAGTACGAGACCGGCGATCTGAGGAGCGCTGCCGCGCAGTTCGAGATCGTCGCGACGCGGATGCCGGAATGGACCGATGCGCGCTACTCGCTGGGATCGGTTCTGGCGCGAATCGATCGGGTACCCGACGCAGTCAGGGAGCTGCGCGCGGCGCTGGACCTGGACCCGCGGCACTACCGTGCGAATCTGCTCCTCGGACGAATTCTGACGCTGCAGGGTCAGCCACAGGCGGGAATCCCTCATCTCCGCGTCGCGGCTGATATACAACCCTCATCAGCCGAGGCGCACCAGTTCCTGGCGGATGCCTACGAGAAAAACGGGAACGCCGGGGAAGCGGCGAAGGAGCGCGCCCGAGCGCAGGCGCTCGGCGCGCGGTAGTTTCAGGTCAAGTAGGTCGGGTGGGTCAAGTAGGTCGGGTGGGTCATAGGTCGGGTGGGTCAGGTAGTCTGGCAGGTCTGTAGGCGTCCTGGTCTGGTGGTCACCTATTGACGTACCCGACTCACACTACCCACTCGACCACTCGCCCCACTCGCCCCACTCGACCGCTTCACCCACCTGACCTAACCAGACCTGACCTACAATCGCAGGTGTGACGGAGCGTCCGCTGCGCCCGCCGCGGGCCGAACCGCGCGAAGTCGTCGAACTGAAACAGCTGCGGACCGCACAGCCGGAACTGGCATCGGCCGTCGACATGCAGCTCGCACTCGTCGAAATGCAGCGGCGCGTGCAGGCGCGCGTGCCGCTGCCGTGGATCCAGGCGGATCCCGCGTGGGTCCAATCCCAGCAGTCTGCGGGCCGGCCGCTCGTCCGCTTCAACGATGTCCCGCTCGAATGGAGCGACTTCCGGCTGACGTTCCGCCAGACTGCCGACATTCTCCACCGGTACGAAGCGATCGAGCGCGCCGACTACCAGAAGATTGTCGCGCTGGGACGCGAGGGCAACGCGCTCGAGCCGCTGGTGAAGGACTGGTACGACAGCACGTCCGGTGTGGGCGGAAAGAGCGAGGTTCGTACGCGGCCGGACACGCCCGCCGGTCTCGACCAGGTGCTGGTGCTCGCGCTGCGGCCGTTCCTCGCGCGTTGTGCCGAGGCGCTCACACAGCGCACCGACCTGTCCTCATGGACGCACGGGCATTGTCCATTTTGTGGATGGGAGCCCGACTTCGCCGTCATCACTCCGGCCGCTGATCGCCGGCTGATCTGCGGCCGCTGCCTCGGCCAATGGGCCTTTCCCTCGGTCGCCTGCCCGTTCTGCTCGAACGACGAACGCGGGTTGATCACATCGTTCGCGACGAAGGACGGAAAGTACCGCGTGTACGCGTGCGATGTCTGCCGACGCTATCTGAAGGCGTACGACACGCGGCATGCCACGCGTCCGGTCATGGTGGCGGTTGATTCAATCGCGACGTTGCCGCTCGATGCGGCGGCGATGCAGCGGGGTTACGTGGGGTAGGGCGCGCGGGTCGAATGGGTCAAGTAGATCGGGCGGTTCCAGTCCGGTCGGCCTTGACAGACCCACCACGCGACCTCCTCGACTGACCTGACCGACTCGACCCAGTGTTTACTGCTGCTGCTGCTGCTGTTGCTGCTCGGGTGTCTTGCGCGCGAAGATCGTCGATGCTTTCGTCGACACCCACTGAAACAGGTTCTGGCTCTCCATGAAGCGGCCGGCGTTGGAGTGCGCGCCGAGCACGACCACGGCCACCTGCTGGTTGGTTGTCGGCAGCCGAAGCAGCGTGGCCAGGCAATAACCGGCTTTGGTGATGAACCCGGTCTTGCCGGCACGGACATCGACATCCGAACGCCCGAGGAGATGATTCGTGCTGTGGAACGGGATGACGCGGTGCCGGGCCGTGACGACGGTGAACTGCGACGTGCGCATGATCGAGGCGATCCGTTCGTCGCCCGACGCGTGGGTGATGAGCCGCGCCATGTCGTACGCCGATGACACGTTCTCGGAGAACAGTCCCGACGGGTCGGCGTACTGCGTGCTCTGCAGGCCGAGTTCGGCAGCTTTTTCGTTCATGCGCCGGACAAAGCCCTCCGAACCGTACGGGGACACGCGCGCCAGCGCCCGAGCGGCTGCGTTGTCGGACGCAATCAGCAACAGGTGCAGGAGGTCATCGGCCGTCACCTGGTCGTTCGCCCGCAGGTGGGTCGTGGAGGCCTGGAACACGTCGCTCCGCTGCATCGTGATCGGCTGCGACAGGTCCGGATCGCTCTCGAGGAACACCGTCGCGGTCATGACCTTCGTAATGCTCGCGATAGAACGCTGATCCTGCGAGTTCGACTCCCAGAGCACTTCGTTCGTTTCCGGGTTGTAAATAATCGCGGCGGCAGCACGAATGTCGGGAACCAGATCCCCGCTCGCGTCAACCTTGAAGCGCGGGAGCACCGTGTCGGCGTATTCTCGGGCGGTCGCGATGGCGCGCGCCCGCGCCAGCTTCGCCTTGCGGGTGCGCGATCGTTCGGCCGAATAGATCGGCTTGAGCGTCGCGGCTCGGCGGGTGGCGGCGCTCTTCGCACGAGCTCTCGTCGCCGCGTCGCTCGGCGTGACACCGATACTGACGAGGCTGAGGAGCAGAAATGGACTAACCCAGAAAACTGATTTTCCGTTCACAGACGATTCACCGAGCCCAGCTAAACCGATGGTGGCAGGTCATTGTAGCAGACAATCCCTTGTGTGCAAGGGAATTATCGCCGTATGGACGTGTTGGAGCCTGCCTGACGGCTGACCTCACGCACGAGCCACTAACCAATTCTTGTGCCACAACCGGTTTCACTCTTGGCTGCGCTCGTCAGTTACAGTATCGGCGGCACAGCCGTTCCCAACAGGCTCTGCAGGGACGACAGCTGTCACGCGCCGGATACGCGGCTGGCCGTCCCGAGATGGCCGGGTGCGACGGCGGCACGGATCTGCCTTCCAGGTGTCACTTCCTCACCTCGGGAAGCCGTGTTCTCTTTTTCTTCACATGCACCGCCCGGTGCGACTTTAGTCCGCTCCTACGGCGACCTCTGGGCCAGCGCGATCGTCAAGAGGAGTGCACGCTGGGTCCCCATCCAGGAATCAGTCGTGTCGAACGACTCACCGAGCGCGTGCGCCTCGCTGCCGCGGCCGCCGCCGCCGATGTTCAGCGCCGGGATTCCGAGGCTGGCTGGATAATTCGCGTCGGTCGATCCTGTGCCCGGGGCCGCCGTCCACCCCAGCGCGCGGGTGACGTCGAACGCCGCCTTCACGATGGGAGCATCGGCCGGCAACGCCCCGGCCGGCCGATCACCAACGAGGTCCTTCGTGACCGTCAGCATGCCCGGCCGGCCCCAACGCGCGTTCTCTTCAGCGAGCGCGGCATCAACCGCCTTGTGAAAGCTCGCATCGACCGAGGCCAGCGCCGCGCGATCTTCCGACCGCATGTCCACTTCCATCCACGCCTCGAACGGGATGGCGTTCACCGACGTCCCGCCCCCAATCCTTCCGACGTTGAACGTGGTCTTTGGCCGGGCAGGCACCTGAAAATCTGCGATCTTCGCCACGGCACGCCCGAGCGCGTCGATCGGGTTGGCCAGGCCGAACGCGCCGAAGCTGTGCCCGCCGGGACCCTTGAACGTGACCCGATAGCGCAGGCTGCCGACGAAGGTATGCGAGATGCCGAGGCCTGTGCCGTCAATCGAGACGAACGCGTCCACCTGACCTTTCAGCGTCTCGTTGAACAACTGCTTCATCCCGCGAAGGTCGCCGAGTCCTTCCTCACCCACGTCCGCGACGAAGGTGACCGAGCCGGCGGTGCTCACGCCCGCGTCTTTCATCGCCCGGATGACCGCGACGAGCACCGCCAGCCCGCGGCAGTCGTCGCCGATGCCGGCACCGCGCAACAGCGGACCCTCGCGCCTCACCCGGACGTCGGTGCCCTCCGGAAACACCGTGTCGAGGTGCGCCGCGATCACGAGGTGCGGGCGCGCCGCCATCCCCGGCCGATAGCCCAGGACGTTGCCCGCCTTGTCGACGCGGACGTTCTGCAGCGCAAGCTGCTGAAACACGCGTTTCAACTCTTCCCCGCGGGCAGTCTCTTTGAACGGCGGGGCCGGGATTTCGCAGAAGCGGATCTGATCCTCGATCGTCCGCGCTTCGTCGTTCTTCGCGGCAGCGAGCGCGCTCCCGACGGCCGCATTCCGCAGTAACTCGGCCAGCGGTCCAGCACTGTCCTGCGCCGTACCGGCACTCCAAGCCAGCGCGACAACCATTCCGGCGGCAGCGGTGACTCGACGCACAATTCCCTCACTTACACGGGGCGCTGCCCGGCTCAGACCGCCCCCGCGGCGCACCAGTCCGCTCCCGGCAAGCAAGCGCGCTGTGCGCGGAAATGGTAGCGCATGGGGAGTGCCGAAAGGCTGCGTTTTGTCGTTATCCAAATCTCCGAATCGCGAGCGTCGCGCGATGAGAACGCGAAAACTTTTCCAGCGCCGGCATGGACGGAACCCGAATATTCTGGCGGGTAAGTCA
This sequence comes from Acidobacteriota bacterium, assembly GCA_046726355.1. Classification (GTDB taxonomy): domain Bacteria; phylum Acidobacteriota; class Vicinamibacteria; order Vicinamibacterales; family CAVVIG01; genus QHWF01. The sequence goes on from JBKPAI010000142.1 coordinate 15,067, forward strand.
TTCCGTCCGCTCTCGTCAGGAGGTTACCTGTGACACGTGCGATTCTTCGGGCCCTCGCTGCCGTGGCCATCGTGCTGGCGTTCGGGCTGGCACCGGCCGCGGCGCAGACGGGTCAGATGTTCGGCGAACTGGTAGGCAAGGTGACCGACGATCAGGGCGCCGTCCTGCCCGGGGTCACTGTGACGCTCTCCGGTCCGGCCGCGATGGGCACGCCGACCGCGACGACCAACGCGGGCGGGGTGTACCGCTTCCCCGCCGTCAACAACGGCACCTATACACTGAAGTTCGAGCTGGCCGGATTTGCTCCGCTCGTCCGCGAAGGCATCATCGTGCCGGTGCGGCAGACGGTGACCGTCGATGCGTCGATGAAGCTCGCGTCGCTGCAGGAAACAGTGACGGTGAGCGGCTCGTCGCCGACGGTCGACGTCGAGAACACGAAAGTCGGCGCGCGGCTCGATCATGAAATCCTTCAAGCCGTTCCGACCTCGCGGACGATTTTCGGGTCGACCACGGTGCTGCCTGGAATGACGATGGGGCGGCAGGATCCCGGCGGCTTGAACGCGGCGACATCGACCGGTATGACGGCGCACGGCGCGGGCAACTACAACTTGAACTACTACGGGGTCACCGCCGACACCCCGGCGAACTACGGGTCCATGTACTACATGGATTTCGGATCTGCCGATGAGATCTCCGTCGACACTGCTGCGATGGGTGCCGAAATCGGCGGCGGCGGCGGCGCGAACATCAACGTCGTCCCCAAGTCGGGCAGCAACGAGTTCAAGGGCGAAGTGACCGAGAGCATCACCGGCAAAGGCTACTGGGACAGCTTCACAGGCAACAACATCACGGCCGATCTGCGGGCTCAGGGCATCACCGATCCGACGCTGCGGAAACTGAACGACTTCAACGCGAACGCCGGCGGGCCGTTCGTGAAGGATCGCCTGTGGTGGTTCGGCTCGATCCGCAACTACAAGACGGTCGAGGCGACACCCAACTACACCATTGTGAACGGTGATAGTCTCACGAACCCGTTCGATTCGCAGCTGCGGAACTACACGCTCAGCTCGAAATACCAAATCAACAAGAACAACCAGCTGTCGGCGTTCTGGACCTACAACAAGAAGTTCCAGCCGCACCGCAACGCCGGTTGCAGCGGTACGACCTGTCAGCCGGATCCGACGACCACACTCAAACAGCGGTCGCCGAAGAACCTCTTCAACGGCAACTGGACGTCGGTGATGGGTCAGAACACGTTCCTCGAAGTGTCGTCGAGCTACTTCCACATGCACTGGCCCAGCACCTGGAGCGACGAGTTCAACGCGCTGCCTGCCTCTGGGCAGCACTCGTCGATGTTCAATATCGACTCCGGCGTTTACATCGACGGGCCGGAGCCCACCGGGCAGCGGTTCCGCGACTCCTACCGGCAGCAGACGAACGTCGGGCTGACGCGCTACATCGACGGCCTGCTCGGCGCCAGTCATCAATTGAAGACGGGCTTCGAGAACTGGTGGGGCTGGGGATCGGACGGCTTCGAGATCTTCAACGACACGAGGCTGCGCGTCACCGGACCCGCGGCGACGTGCAATTTCACAAGCAAGACCGGCTGCACCGCCAGCGAGGTCTGGGGGTGGGCCACGCCGTTGACGCAGCGGACCAGGATGCGCAACTTTGCAGCGTTCGTCCAGGATCGTTTGAGCTACCAGCGGTTCACGATCAACCTCGGCCTGCGCTGGTCGTACTACGACGGCCGGATCCCCGAGCAGACGGGCGGCGGCGGACGGTGGTTCCCGGTGACGACCTATCCCGAAGTCGACCCTGGCTACAACTGGAACACGCTCGCGCCAAGGACCGGCATCGTGTGGAAGATCACGGAAGACGGTAAGAACGTCGCCAAGGTGAGCTACAGCCGGTATTACGAGGTGATGTACATCGACGAGTTCAACAGCGTGAACCCGAATATCATCAGCACGGCCACGGACAGTATTCCGGTGAAATACGCCTGGAGAGACGCCAACGGCAATCTTCAGCCGGAAGCGAGCGAGCTGACCCAGACGTTCCAGTTCACGCCGAAGTCCAACACCATCGATCCGAACCTGCGCGATCCGAAGAACGACGAGATCATGTTCGCGTACCAGCGCGAGGTGATGAGCAACGTCTCGTTCAACGTCGACTGGATCCAGCGCTGGTTCAACGATCAGACGGTCAACCAGGATTGCTTCGGCCTGCCCTGCGACGCCGTCGCCGATACCGTCTACGCGCCGACGCGGATCGTGCCCGATTTCGGACCGGATAATATCCGCAACACATCGGATGATCGCCAGCTGACTTTTTATGACGTCCGGTCGCAGTACCTGGGCAAGGACACGTTCCTGCACACCAATTGCGGCAACAACGTTCCGGTGAACTGCACGCAGCGCTACAAGGCGCTGGAATTGTCGGTGGTCAAGCGGATGTCGAACCGCTGGCAGATGCAGAGCTCCTATGTCTGGTCACGCATGGACGGCGACCTGGCGCTCGACTTCACCGATCCGAACAACCGGCTCGATTTCGTCGGTCGGGGCGCGACCGCCCCTCAGGGAACAACCACGTCGCCGGATCAGACGCATGCGTTCAAGCTGCTCGGCAGCTATCAGGCGCCGTTGGGCATCACCGTCGGCGCGAATTATCAGGCGCTGAGCGGGCTGCCCCGCGACCGCACGCTCAGCGTGGGCTTCACACAGGGGACCGCCAGCATTCGCGTCGAGCCGCGCGGCACCTACCGTGCCGATACGTTGAGCCTTTTGTCCCTGCGGGCCGACAAGAGCTTCCGGATCAACGGCTCCCGTCGCGTATCGTTCATCGCCGAGCTGCACAACGCGCTGAACTCCAGCGCCGGTCAGAACAGCTTCGGCACCGTCACGCGCGGCAATTTGAGCCAGGCGGCATTCGAGGCCTCGCGGTTGACGACGTCGTACTTCGGCCGCGTGCAGGAGATCGTGGCGCCGAGGGTGTTGAAGATCGGGTTCCGGTTCGAGTTCTAGTTAAGGTACGAGCCTGTCCAAATAACTGACGCTGCCCCGGAACGCAAAGGCCCAGCCTTCGCTCGACGGTGATTCCGGCGAGCTACGGTCTGGCAAGCGCGGAGGCCGCAGAGGAATCCTGTTTTTCTTTGCGTCCTTCCGCCTTCGCCAAGGCTATGGCGGACCGCCGTAGTTTCAGCGGAGGCGGTTGCGGCCGCTGCGTTTCCTCGTTCGTTTCCCCTGGTGCCCTTATTTCCTCCTATT
>JBKPAI010000143.1:0-26517 GCA_046726355.1 Acidobacteriota bacterium
CGCTGCGCGATGGTCGATTCGGCGTACTCGTTCACCGTGGAGAGCGGCAGCGTCGCGGAGCGGAGCACCAGGAAGAGGACCGGGAAATCACTCGGATTGGCTTTCTGGTACGACGGCGGCGCCGGCATCTGCGGCGGCAGCTGCCGCGCTGCCCGCGCAATCATCGCCTGCACGTCCTGCGCCGCGGCATCGATGTCGCGGCTCAAGTCGAACTGCAGGGTGATGTTCGTGTTGCCCTGCGTGCTCGTCGAGTTGACCGAGTTCAGCCCGGCAATCGTCGCGAACTGCTTCTCGAGCGGCAGCGCGACCGACGACGCCATCGTTTCCGGGCTCGCGCCGGGCAGCGCGGCACCGACCTGAATCGTCGGGAAATCGACCGTCGGCAGATCGCTGACCGGCAGCTGCTGGTACGACATCGCGCCGAACACGAGGATGCCCAGCATCACGAGCGTCGTGGTGATCGGCCGCTTGATGAACAGGGTGGAGAGATTCATGGTGTGGCCTGTTGTCCCGACCCGGACTTCACGCTCACCCGGCTGCCGGGCACGAGCCGGAGTTGTCCGTCGGTGACGACGGTCTCACCTGCCGCCAGGCCCGTCGCGATCACGGTTTCAGCGCCTTCCGCGCGGGCCACGGTCACGGGCCGCAGCTCCGCGGTCTGATCCGGCTTCACGATGAACACGTACAGGCCCTGTTGTCCGTTCTGGACGGCCGTTGTGGGAACCACGAGCGCCGCCGGATCGGTCGTGAGGGTGACGGTAACGTTCACGAACTGTCCGGGCCACAACCGCCGATCGGTATTGGGAAAAGTCCCTTTCATCCGGATCGTACCGGTCGTGGCATCGACCTGATTGTCGACGAAGGCGATCCGGCCTTTCGACGGCGGTGCCGGGTCGTTCGGCGCGCGGGCATCAACGGTGAGCGTGCCCTGGGCCATATAGCGTTTGACCTCCGCGAGGCGCGCTTCCGGGAGCGCAAACGTCACGTTGATCGGCGTGACCTGGTTGATCACCACGAGCGGCGTCGTGTCGTTGGCGCGCACCAGATTGCCGGCGTGAACCATCAGGGCGCCGGTGCGGCCCGACAGCGGCGCCGCGATGGTGGCGTACTGCAGCTGAATGCGCGCGTTCTCGACCGCGGCCCGGTCGGCGCCGATCGTCGCATCGAGCGCAGCCGCCGCGGTGCGCGCCTGATCGAGCTGTTCCCGCGTGGCAATGCCGCGGTTGGTCAGATCCTCGTAGCGGGCCGCCTGGCTCCTGGCGTTCGCGGACTGCGCGAGGTCGCGCGCGAGGATGGCCTCCGCCTGCTGCAGCGCGGCCTCCAGCGGACGCCGGTCGAGCGTGAAGAGCACCTGGCCCTGCCGGACGTCGTCGCCTTCCTTGAAAGTCACCGACGTCAGCTCGCCGGTAATCTGCGAGCGGACTGCGACGGTGGAAAACGCCTCGGCAGAGCCGATGACGCTGATGGCGATCGGCATCGATTTCTGAACCGCCACAGTGGTGGCGACCGGCACCGCCGCAGCGCCTTGGGGGCCGCCGCCGCGTCCGGAGACCGCGGGCGTCGACTGCACCGCCTCGCCGGAGCAGGCGGCGCACGCAAGAATCGGGATTAGTGCACAAACAGCAGGAGACATTCGAACGCCATTCCTCATTTGAGGGATCTCAACCCGTCCCGTCACCTAGGGCATCACCACGAACTGGACGGGGCTCTGCCCCGGACCCCGGCTCGGTCGCTCGCGGGGACCCCGCCGCCCCGCACCGCTCCTCGCGGACGCGGAGGGTCAATCCTGAAAAGAGCAGGATCCTTCCTCCGTGTCCTCAGTGTCCTCCGTGGTGAGAGTGTCATTTCCCCGGACGCACTCCTCTCATCATTCGAACCGCAGGGCGTCGATCGGATCCAGCGCGGCGGCCTTCCGCGCGGGATAAAACCCGAAGAACACGCCGGTGGCCGCCGCGAAGCCGAACGCCAGCGCCACCGCGTCGGGCGACACCGCCGTCGGCCAGCCCTGCCAGAGGGTCACGCCGCGCGCCACGGCGAAGCCGAGCCCGATCCCGATGCCGCCGCCGAACAGGCTGAGGACAACGGCCTCGACGAGAAACTGCAGGAGCACGTCGCGGCCGCGCGCGCCGATCGCCATCCGCAGCCCGATTTCCCGGGTGCGTTCGGTGACCGACACCAGCATGATATTCATGATCCCGATCCCGCCGACGAGCAGCGACACGCCGGCGATGCTGGCCAGCAGCGCCGTCATTGTCTGCGTCGCCTCCTTCCGCACGCTTGCCATTTCCTCGATCGTCCGGACCATGAAATCGTCCGGGTCGCCGGGTTGAATCTTGTGCCGCACGCGCAGCAGCGCCGCGATACTGTCGGCCACGGCCGACGTCTCGCCCGCCGACGCCGCGGAGACGGTGACCTGCTGAATGAACGTGACGCCGCGCAGCTTCTTCATCACCGTGATATACGGCACGAAAATCACGTCGTCCTGATCCTGACCCATGCCCGACTGGCCCTTGCTCGCCATGACGCCGACGACGGTGAACGGCTGGTTCGTGATGCGGATGATCTGACCGATCGGGCTCGCGTCGGGCGCGAACAGCTGATCCCGCGTGACGCTGCCGAGGACGGCGACCTTCGCGGCGCTGTTGACGTCCTGGCTCGTGAAGAACGCGCCCTCCTTCACGACCCACGATCGAATCAGCGGCAGATCGACATCGGTTCCCTGGACCTGCGTGTTCCAGTTCATGTTGCCGGCGATGATCTGGCCGCGCACGTTCGAGCCGGCCGCGGCGTACTGGACGCCGGGCAGTTGGGCGATCGCCGCGGCATCTTCCGGGATCAAGGTGCTGGCGTTGCCCTGACCCATGCGCACACCGCCCTGCATGAAATTGCCGGCAGACACGATGATCAGGTTCGTCCCCGCCGACTGGATCTGGGCCTCGATCGAGGTCTGCGCGCCGGTGCCGAGCGCGACCATCGTGATCACGGCCGCGACGCCGATGATCATCCCCAGCATCGTCAGCGCCGTGCGCATCTTGTTCCGGCCCAGCGCCTTCAAGGCGATGCGGAGGATCATGATGAGCGACATGGTTATGGTTCACCACGGAGGACGCGGAGGACGCGGAGGTTTAATCCTGCCCTTCGCCGGTCGCTTAGGACGTGCCGAGCGTGATCGGGACTGAAGACAACAGGATTCTTTCTCCTGTCCTCCGTGTCCTCCGCGGTTAAGTAGTCTTTGTTCGAATCCATCCCTATACCGCCTCGGCCGGCTGCGGCAGCGCCGCGAGCTCGTCAACCGCGTTGCGCCGCCGCGCCACCGCGCGATCGGCGACCACCTGTCCGTCGCGGAACATCACCGTGCGGGTTCCGTATTCGGCGATATCCGCCTCGTGCGTGATCAGCACCACGGTAATTGCGCGCTCCTGGTTGAGCCGCTGAAAGATCCCCATCACTTCGATGCTGGTCCGCGTGTCGAGATTCCCGGTCGGCTCGTCGGCGAGCAGGATCGACGGATTGTTGATGAGCGCGCGCGCGATCGCGACGCGCTGCTGCTGTCCACCCGAGAGCTGGTTCGGATGGTGATCCGACCGATCGGCGAGTCCGACCGCGGTGAGGACATCCATTGCCCGCCTGCGGCGCTCCGACGATTTCATCCCGCCCCCACCGTACAGGAGCGGCAGCTCGACGTTGTCGAGCGCCGACGTGCGCGAGAGCAGGTTGAAGCCCTGAAACACGAACCCGATTTTCTTGTTCCTCACCGCGGCCAGCGCATCCTTCGACATCCGCGACACGTCCTGCCCATCGAGCAGGTACTGTCCCGACGTCGGACGATCCAGGCATCCGATGATGTGCATGAACGTCGACTTGCCCGATCCCGATGGTCCGGTGACCGCGAGAAATTCGCCGTGACGCACCTCCAGGTTCACGCCGCGGAGCGCTTTCACGACATGTTCGCCCACCTCGTAGATCTTGATCAGGTTCCTGACCGAGATGACCGTCGACATTTTTTCGTTTACCGCAGAGGACGCGGAGGACGCGGAGGTTCAATCCTCAAGAGACACAGGATTTATCCTCCGTGTTCTCCGTGGTGACATTGCCGTGCTCCAACGTGCTCGTCAATTGCGATCGGGGCGCTCCCTATCGCCCCCGGCCTCCGCCACCGAATCCGCCAGGCCCACGGCCTCCGGCAGGGATCAACGGGTTGCCGGTTCCACCCGCAGTCGGAAGCGTGCGCGTTGCGCCGAGGCCAGTGACACCCGTGACGACCTCCATGTTCGGTTGGAGCTCCGCGCTGAGCAGCTCCGTGTTCGTCCCGTCCGAGATGCCGAGCCGAAGGAACACGGGCTTCAGTTGCCGATCCATGTAGAGCCACGCCCGGCCGCGCGACTCAACAACAGGGAGCGGCGCGAAGAGCGCGTCGATGGTCTGGGCCGACTGCGGTGCGCCGTACTTCGGCTTCAGCACGGTTGCCGGCGCCTTCGCCTTCATCTCCTTCTCGAACGCGCTCACATCCATCCCGCGCCCCTTCATCCGCTCGACGAACTGCCGCTGCTCGTCGGGCGACAGACCCTTGAACCGCTCCATCATGCGGGCCGGATCGAACCGGCCGCGACCGCCGTCGCCGCTGAATCCGCCGCGGCCGCCCGATCCACCGGGGTCGCCTTTCCGGGATTCGCCGCCTTCGCCGTTGTGAAGGGGTTCGCCGGGGTTCGCACGTGCCGCCGTACCGCGGTGGCCGGCGTTCTCGTCGCCTCCACGAAACTGGACTGGCGCACCGGAACCGCGGGCGTCGGCCTGACCTCCGCGCGGACTGCCGTTGGCCGGCGTCGAACCTTGCGGCGCGGCGCCTCCCTCGGTCTTCGGGGCGCCGGGACTCTCCGGCGAGGCGGGGCTCTGCGCCCCCTTCGGGCCGCGTGCGCGTCCGCTTCCGCCCGCCAACTGGGCTTCCGGCGGGACCGGCTGGTTGAGCGCGGCGAATACTTCGGGCGTGGGACGGAATCGAAGCGCCGCGTTCGGCACGCGCAGGACATCGGTGCGCCGCGCAATTTCGATCTTCACGTTGGCCGTCATGCCGGGCTTCAGCTTCAATTCCTGATTCGGCACGTCAATCACCGTCCCGTACGTCGTGACGTTCTGGACGACGACCGGCTGCAGGCGGATCTGGGCGACCGTGCCGGTGAACTCTTCGGCCGGGTAGGCGTCGACGCGGAAGGTGACGCGCTGTGCCGGTCGGATGCGGCCGACGTCGGCCTCGTCGATGTTCGCGTTCACCTGCATCTTCGTGAGATCGGCGGCAATGACGAAGAGCGTCGGCGACGAGAGGCTCGCCGCCACGGTCTGACCAACGTCGACGCTTCGAGACGTGACGATGCCATCGATCGGCGCGGTGATCACCGTGTGTTCAAGACTGACCTCGGCCTGGTTCAGGGCGGCCTGGGCCTGGACGACCTGCGCTTCGGCGGACTGCAGCATCGCGCGTGCCGCGTCGAGCGCGGCCTTGGCCGCATCGAGCTCGCTCCGCGGGAGCAAACTGCGCTCGGCCAGCTCCGTTGCACGAGTGAACTTGGTCTGCGCATCCTCGACCGCGACGCGGTTGCGCTCGACGTCAGCCTTCGCGCGCGTGAGGTTCGCGCGCGCCTGCTCGACCTGCGTCTGGAACAGCGACGGATCGAGCCGCGCGATCTGCTGCCCCTTGCGGACGATCGAGTTGAAGTCGGCGCCGAGCCACGAAATGTTTCCGGACACCTGGCTGCCCACCTGGACGGTCGTCACCGCCTGCAGCGTGCCGGTCGCTCCGACCGAGTCGATGATGTCGCCGCGGGTGACCGGTGAGGTGTTGACCTGGATCTCCGGCCCGCCGCGGCGGATGTAGTACGCGCCCGCTCCGGCGCCGATGGCCGCGATCAGCAGGAAACCTGTAATGGCTCGTCGTTTCATGTCACTCGTGTCCCGTTCGGGGCAAAATTCGGCTGCTTACTGCCCGCCGCCACCGCCCTGGCCGCCGGTGCCGCCGCCACCGGTGGTACGCGCCGGGGTTGTTGCGGTGCCGCCGCCAGCGTTGAGTACCGTGATGTTCAGGTTCTGAAGCGTTGTCTCCTGCAGCCGTTCGAGCTCAACCAGCGACTTGCGGTAAGTGAGAATCGCGCGCAGCTCCGAATTTCGTGCATCGGCCAGATCCCGCTGGGCCTGGACGACGAAGTAGTTCGTCGACATGCCGACCTCGAACTTGCTCTGTTCCGCTTCGAGCTTCTTCTGGGCAAGCTCGCGCGCCGCTTGCGCAGCCTGCACGGCTTCCGCGGTGTTGCTCGCCTGGATCGCCGCGTTCGTCACATCGGTGGCGACCTGAAGCTCGACCTGTTTGATCTGAGCCTGGACCTGATTCAATTGGACGCGTGCACGTGCGACCGACGCCTCCTGCTGGCTCAAGCCGAGCGGGTAGCTGAAATTCATCGCCACGGTCCAGCGGGGGAAGTTCGTTCGAAACAAGGATTGCAACGCATCCAGGTACCCGCCGGGCAGGCTGCCGGACACCGTGCGGTTCACTCCCTGACCCTCGGTGAGGAGCTGTCGTCCGCCCAAGCCGACGAACCCGTATGTCGCCACCAGATCCGCCTGCGGCTTCATCTGGTCGCGCAGGAACCGGAGGGTGACGTCGTTCGACTCCATGTTCTTCTTGGCGATTTCCACGTCGGTGCGCTGGCTGAGCGCACGCCGCACCGCACCTTCGAGATCGATGTTCACAGGCTGAAAGTCGGGGCGGTCGACCGGATCCAGTTGTGCGTTCCAATTGGGGTCCGACGTGCCGCTGACGATCAGCCGCTTGAGCGCCAGCTCCGTGGTGCGTTGCACGGACTGCGCGGTGACCAGCGCCTGCCGCCGGGTCGCCTGCTCGGACTGGGCCTGCACGACATCGATTGGCGCCATCGTACCGACCTCGACCCGGGTCTGATTGTCCTGAACCAGCTTGCTCGCCAGATCGAGTGACTGTTGCGCCACTTCAACCGCCTCGGTCGCAAACACGTAGTCCCAATAGGCATTGCGGACGTTTGAAAGCGTATTGGTGATCGTGGAGCGCAACTGGACATCGCTGATGTCCCGGTTCAGTTTGGTCACCTGCAGCTGCTGCCTGGTCGAGTCGATCCTGAAATTGCGCAGAAGCGGCTGGACGAACGAGCCTGACCAATTCGTGTTGAATGTCGGGTTGTAGAAACTCGTCAGGTTCGTCGTCGTCGAACGGCTGTTATTGAGCTGCACCGAGAATGATCCGCCGCCCCAGGGTACGCTCTGGGCAACTCCGGCGTTGTACGTGTCCAGCGTAGTTGACACCGGGTCACCTGCTCGTTGGCTGCCCGAGATCGTGGTCGTCGACGGGTTGGTGTTGGCCTGCGCGGCGAGGGTCGAAGTCAACGAAGGGTGATACACAGTTCGAATGCTCGCATAAGCAATGTCGTTGATCTGCGGATTGAGCCGCTGGACCGCGATATCGAGATTGCGGTCGAGCGCGAACTTGACCGCATCTTCGAGCGTGAGCCGAACGACGCTCCGCGATTCGCCTGCCGCTGGTTGCTGCGCGTCAGCCGTTATCGCGATGCGGCCGGCCTGCTGGCTCGCTTCCTGGATCAACTCGCGAATCCGGGCATCGGTGATCGGCTGCGCCTGCGCGCTTCCCACCAAGCCGGTCACAAACAGAGTGCCGAGTACGCCGATCCGGTCAGTCCGTGTCATCGCTGATTTCTCCCTGCGTCATTTCTCCTGTTGTCACCGCGGCCGCGTCCGTGGTCGCGTTCCCACTTGCCGTGCAGCTTGTTGAGCGTGACGCGCTGTTCCGGCGTCAGCACCTGCCGGATGTGGAGGAGCATAAGGGTGCGCATCTTGTTCAGATGGCTGCGGATCGATTCCACGCGGTCGACCTGCTTGATGACCTGCGGTTCGTCAGCATTGGCCGCAATCAATCGCGACAGCTCGTCTTCCTGCTGATCCAGCTCGGCCTTTTTCGCGCGGAGTTGCGAGATCGTCGACTGAAACACGTTCTCGATTCGCGCAGTCTGATCGGCCGTTAACGACAGCTCGTGTTGAAACTGGGCATCCCGCCACCACGGGAACCCGAAAGATTGTCCGTGAACAGCAGTGGCGGCTGCCAGCAGCCAAAGAGCTGCGAACGCGCGGAAACGCCACGTCGGCCTCATTCGTAAACCTCTGACAAAACGGTTCTTACTGGGTTACGACAGTGGCAGCCGTGCTATTTAGCGAGAGACAACTTTTTACGAAGGCAGGAGCTGGCGGGGAGCTGTCACGATTGAACGCAGAGGCCGCAACCGCCTCCGCTGAAGCTACGGCGGTCCGCCGTAGCCTTGGTGAAGGCGGAAGGGCGCAAAGAAGACAAATTTTCTCTGCGGCCTTCGCGGCCTTTGCGTTCCAGGGTGCCGTCACGGGAGACACAGCGCTACGCGCAGTATTCCGACAGGCGCGCAACAACCGCCCCCACCAGATTATCCGGTGTCGACGCACCAGACGTCACGCCGATGGCGACCGGACCTTCCGCAGGCAGCCACCCGGCGGTCGCCACCTCGTCCTTTGACCCAATGGGCCGGTGGCGGATCTCGCCGGCCGACACCAGACACGCTGGCTCGGCAATGTGAAATGTCGGCCGCGACGCCGCGCAGATGCGCGCCAGGTTGGCAGTGTTGCTGCTGTTGTATCCGCCGATGACGATCATCAGGTCGACGGGCCGGTCACGCAACAAAGCGACGACAGCGTCCTGCCGATCCTGGGTGGCGCTGCAGATCGTGTCGAATGCTTGATAGCGCTCGGCGAGCCCGGCCTCTCCGTACCGCTCGCCCATGGCACTTCGAATCATCTCGCCGATCTCGAGCGATTCCGACATCAGCATCGTCGTCTGGTTGGCGAGGCCGATACGCTGCAGGTCGCGGTCGGGGTCGAACCCCGTCGACGCGGCTCGAGCAAACCGGCTCACGAACGCCTCACGGTCGCGCCGCCCGCGGATGTAGTCGCAGACGATGCCGGTCTCGGCCTTGTCGAGAACCACGACGTACTTGCCCCCGTATGCTGCCGCCTGGGAGGCTGTGGCCTGCGTCTCTTCGTGCCAGACCTTGCCATGAATGATCGAGGTGTAACCGCCTTCGGCATACCGCCGAACGTTCTTCCACACGTTCAACACGGAACCGCACGTCGTATCGACGAGCGTGCAGCCCAGGCCATCGAGCTGCTGCATTGCGGCCACCGTGACGCCGAACGCGGGGAGGATGACGACGTCGTCCGGTCCCAGGTTGCCGATCGCGCCGGGATCATCGCTCAGGAAGCGGACGCCCATCGAGCGGAGCTTCTCGTTCACGTGTGGATTGTGGATGATTTCGCCGGTCAGAAAGACGTTGCGGTCGGGAAAGCGCTCCCGCGTCTGGTAGGCGTAGTCGACGGCCCGGTCCACGCCATAACAGAACCCGAACTCCCGCGCCAGGTGCAGCGTCAGCCGCCCGGAACGGTACACGAAGTCGTCGGCCTTGATTCGATCGACCAGCGCGCTGTGATAGTTGTCGGCAAGCGTGCCGGCGACAGCCTGCTTGAGGTCCAGACCCTTGCGGAAGATCAGTGCCGGCATCGAATCCGTGGACCGGTCGTGACTTCAGGGGGTGGTTCGAATCTCACGGAAATGTGGAGTGAGCTCATCGATCGCGATCAGCTCGCGGGTCCGCGGCCGATCGATCGCCACTTCGAGCTCCAGCATAAACGCATCGTCCGTGCCGCCCTGCGGAGAGGTGACGCGCGTCAGCGCCGGTGCCTGCTCCGGCCGGGTGGCGTTGATCTCACGACCGAAGGGTCCTTTCATCAGACTGGCACCGTTCCATTGATAGGCCGCGCCCAGCGCGGCCCCGACGAACAAGCCGGCGGCCGCAGCCGCCGCCGTCCACCGGGGAGCGCCGCGTGCAGGCGAAACGGTGATGCCGCGGCGAGCGATCTGGCTTGGAAACCTGATAACCCGCCCGGGAGGATTGACAAGTTCGAGTCGCCGGGCAATCTGCTCGCGCTGGACCCGCAGCCGTTCAGGCGTGAACGCGGCGTCGGCTTCGAGTTCGGTGTCGGATCGCAGCGTATCCATGAACCGCGTCAGGTCCGCATATCGCGCGCCGCAGAGATTGCAATCGGTAAGATGCTCGGCTACTCGTGGATCGACGGCCGTCCCATCCCGCTCGTTGAGATAACAGTCGAGCAGCCGGGCCTCCGGAAGATGGTGCGCGCGACGGATCACAGCTCGCCTCCCAGCAGCGCGCGCAGGCGGCGCACCGCTCGAAACAAATGGACGCGGACAGTGGATTCCTTCAAGCCCGTCATGACGCTGACTTCGCGCGGCGTCCAGTCGCCGTAGTGACACAGCACAAAAACACTCCGCTGCCGTCCTTCGAGACGGTCGACCGCAGCCGCCACTCTCGCCCGCCGCTCGTGAGCCAGGAGTGCCCGTTCCGGGTCGGGCGCCACCGCCCGGATCTCGGCCAGCCGCATGTCATCGGCAGCCGACCTGCTAGCGGGGACAAACCACCGGTCCCGGCGAGCCCGCGCCTTGCGCCGATCGAGGCATCCGTTGATGAGGATGCGCGTGAACCAGACGTCGAACGGCCAGGCTTCGCGGTAAGAGGTGATGTGCGTGAACGCTTTGACAAACGCGTCCTGCACCGCTTCGTCGGCTTCGGCGCGATCGCGCAGGTACTGGAACGCAATCCGCCCCGCACGGCGCTGATGGAGCGCGACAAGCGCACCAAACCGCTCGCGCGCTTCATCCATCTCGTCATGCTCGACCAGACCGCGAACCTGGACGGCAACCTGCGAGTCCTCGGCGAGAACGGGTGCCGGCGCTCGATGGCTCGTGCTCCCCACGGAGAGAGCAGAGCCGCTCGGGTCGGGTCCGCGGCGACGAACAGTTGGCAGTTCACGACTCATAGAGGATTACGAACTGTGCCGGCAGGCGTTTACAAGTTTACAGTATTGGTCATTCTGGCTTCGCTCGACGTCGAGCAGGACAGACGGTTTGCGCGAGGCGCGCACTACGCGCCCCGTCGGTTCTGCATGTCCCACGTAGCGAAGCCCTTAGGGCTGCCCTGGTGGCCCGTCAGGCAGGCCTGAAGGCCTGCGCTACACGAGGCCGCTGACGCAGATGTAGGACACTCCAAGCGCACGCAAGGGGAGCGGCCCCCTTCGCGCCGGAGGCGCGACGGCGCGCCACGCCGATAGCTTCAGTCCGCTTTCGCGCGAAGCGCCACGGCGCGAGCGGGAGCGGGGCTTGCGGGGGCCCCCGCGAGCGACCGAGCCGGGTCCAAGGCAGTGCCCCTACGTAGGCCGCGCAGCGCGCCTGCGACGGAGCGGCGCGGGGCGGAGGGGTTCCCGCAAGCGACGGAGCCGGAGTGTGGGGCGGAGCCCCACATTAGTTTGACTCTTCCGGGGACGCGGGGATAGGATGCTCGAATTCTGCGTATGTTACTGGAGCGTCATATTTTAGAGGTACAGGATGAGTACCGAGGTTGAGCGCAGTCGCAGCCTCGATGTCGAGGGGATCCGGACCGAACGGGTGCGATGGAATCTCCCAACGGCTGCGCTCTACGAGGAGGCTGTCCGCCGGCAGGAAGGCGTCATCGCCGCCGGAGGCGCGCTGGTGTGCCGCACGGGGCTGCACACGGGACGGTCTCCGAACGACAAATTCGTGGTCCGCGAGCCGTCGAGCGAGGCGAACGTTGCGTGGGGCAAGGTGAACCGGCCGATGGAAACGGCGCAGTTCGACGCGCTCTACCGTGATCTGATCAGCACGCTGGAGGGCCGCGAGCTGTTCGTGCAGGACGTGTTTGCGGGCGCTGACCCGAAATATCGTCTTCCCGTTCGCGTGATCACGGAACTCGCCTGGCACAGCCTGTTCGTTCGGAACCTGTTCATCGTGGATCCGGACGCGCCGCACCTGCCGCAGTTCACCGTTATCGATTCTCCGACGTTCAAAGCGGACCCGAAGCGCCACGGCACGAATTCCGACGTCGTCATCGCCCTCCATTTCGGCCGGAAACTGGTGCTGATCGGCGGAACGAGCTATGCCGGCGAAATGAAGAAATCGATCTTCACCGTGCTCAATTACATGCTGCCGCTCAGAAACGTGTTGTCGATGCACTGCTCGGCCAATGCCGGCGGGCACGGCGATGTGGCGCTGTTCTTCGGCCTCTCGGGCACGGGAAAGACGACACTCTCGAGCGATTCCGAGCGCATGCTCATTGGCGACGACGAGCATGGCTGGAGCGACGGCGGCGTGTTCAATTTCGAAGGCGGCTGTTACGCGAAGACAATCCGGCTTTCGGCCGAAGCGGAGCCGCAGATCTACGAGACGACGCGCCGGTTCGGGACGGTGCTGGAGAACGTCGTCGTGGACCCCGAATCGCGCAGGCTCGACCTCGACGACGATCGGCTGACGGAAAATACGCGCGCCGCCTATCCGATTTCGTTCATCGACAATGCCGTCGCGTCGGGCCTTGGCGGCCATCCCGCCAACGTGGTGATGCTGACCGCGGACGCGTTCGGCGTGATGCCGCCGCTCTCGCGGCTGTCGCCCGAAGGGGCGATGTATCACTTCCTGTCCGGCTACACGGCAAAGGTCGCGGGAACCGAAAAAGGCGTGACCGAGCCGAAAGCGACCTTCAGCACGTGCTTTGGCGCGCCGTTTCTGCCGCTCCCGCCGAGCAGCTACGCCAAGATGCTCGGTGAGCGCATCGCCCAGCATCGGTCGCGCGTCTGGCTGGTGAACACCGGATGGACGGGCGGCCCGTACGGGGTCGGCAACCGGATGAAGATCGAGTACACGCGGGCCATGCTCCGGGCTGCCTTGTCGGGAGCGCTTGATGAAGTCCCGTACGAACGCGATCCGATGTTCAATCTCGATATTCCGACGAGCTGCCACGGCGTGCCGCCGGAGGTCCTCCGGCCGCGCAACACCTGGACCGATGGCGCTGCGTATGACACTCAGGCTGGCCGGCTCGCCCGGATGTTCATCGACAACTTCAAGACGTTCGGAGAGGAGGTATCAGCCGACGTTATCGCCGCCGGCCCGAGAGGGTAGAGTCGACGGGCAGGGCCGTCATGTACGCGTGGACGGAGCCCGCGGGCAACGGAGCCGACGGAGGAAACGGAGAACGGAGCTGACGGAGCCAACGGTATAAAACGGAGAAACGGAGAAGCAGAGACGAGCAGAGATGATCGTAAAGGGCTGAGTTGCGAGTCGTGAGTGATGACTCCCGTGTCACGAACGAAAATCTGAAACTCACGACTCAGAACGGACTTTGTCTTCTCCGTTTGTCCCCGTTTCTCTGCTTCTCTGTGTTATACCGTTACCTCCGTATTCTTCGTTGACTGGCGCCGTCACTCCGCCCGCTCGGTCAGACCTCATGCAGTTCGAACCCGTCATCGGCCTCGAGATTCACGCGCAGCTCCTGACCGCCTCCAAGATTTTCTGCGGGTGCAGCACGGCCTTCGGCGCGCCGCCGAACACACATATCTGCCCTGTGTGTCTCGGATTGCCCGGGGCGTTACCGGTGCTGAACCGCACCGCCGTCGACTTCGCGATCCGCGCCGCTCTCGCGCTCGGCTGCACCGTCCACAACACGTCCATTTTTGCGAGGAAGAATTACTTCTACCCGGATCTGCCGAAGGGCTATCAAATCTCGCAGTACGAGCTTCCGCTGTCGACCGACGGCGCCGTTGAGCTCACGACCGTGCGCGGGAAACGGCGCGTCGGCATCATCCGCGTGCACCTGGAAGAGGATGCGGGCAAGTCGCTCCACGAGGGCTTCAGTGACGCGGCGCGCAAGACTGCGGTCGACTACAACCGCAGCGGGGTCCCGCTCATCGAGATCGTGACGCATCCGGATTTGCGGTCGGCCGCCGACGCCGCCGACTTTTTCAGCCGGCTTCGTGAGACGCTCGTCTGGCTTGGCATCAACGACGGGAACATGGAAGAAGGCAGCCTGCGCTGCGATGCCAATGTGTCGGTCAGAAGGGATGCCTCGCAGCCGCTCGGCACGAAGACCGAAGTCAAGAATCTGAACTCGTTCCGGTTCCTTCAGAGGGCGCTCGAGCACGAAATCGAGCGGCAAATCGCGGTGCTCGAGGACGGCGGGCGGATCGTGCAGGAGACGCGGTTGTGGGACGCCGGGGCCGGACGCACCGTGTCGATGCGCAGCAAGGAAGAAGCGCACGACTATCGTTATTTTCCGGAGCCGGATCTGCCTCCGACCGTCGTCGATGCGGCGCGGATCGCGGCGATCCGCGAGTCGATGCCCGAGCTGCCCGAGTCGCGGCGGCGCCGTTTCGTCGAGCAGTATGCGCTGCCTGACTATGATGCCGGCCAGCTGACGCAATCGCGCGCGGCTGCCGATTATTTCGAAGCGACCGTGGCCGCCGGTGCGCCGCCGAAGCCGGCGAGCAACTGGATCATGGGCGAGGTCGCGCGCAAGCTGAAGGCGGGCGGCCACGGCATCGACAGCTCGCCGCTCGGGCCGGAGCGGCTCGCCGGTCTGCTGATGCTCATCGATCGGGGCACGATCAGCGGGTCGATCGCCAAAGAGGTATTCGAGAAGATGTTTGCGTCGACGCAGAGCGCTGATGAGATCGTGCAGGCCGACGGGCTGGCTCAAATCGACGACGATTCTCGGATCGTTGCGCTGGTGTCGGAAGTCCTTGCCAGACACGCTGACGCGGTCGCCCAGTATCGAAACGGCAAGACCGGCAGTTTCGGTTTTCTCGTCGGCCAGGTGATGAAGGCGACCGGCGGAAAAGCGAACCCGAAACGCGTCAACGAGCTGTTGAAGAAAGCGCTCACCGGAGGCTCGGAAGAACACGTGGCGCGCTAGCTGCTGGCCCGGAGATCGGATCGATTGCGCTCGGCTGTTGCCAAATTGTGCAATTCTGTTCCCCGAGCCGTGGTTGCACGGCCAATTCGACGCGTTCGTCCATGTTCACGCACTGCCAGCACGGCTAGAGAAGACGTGAGTGTCAGATTCGTCGTGTGGTATACTGAGGTTCTTCACGGGACAATTTATCGGCCGCAGCCGCTGGTGCACAGGCAGGGTGAGCAGGGGAGGGATCCCCGTACTTGATAGAAAGTCGTCACCTGTCGAAGCTCTACCACCGCGGCGTTTACGCGCTGCGCGACCTGTCGATTACGGTCAACAAAGGCGAATTCATCTTTCTGACCGGGCCGAGCGGCGCCGGCAAGTCGACGCTCCTCCGGCTGCTGCTCCGGCAGGAACTGCCGAGCGAAGGAGATCTGCGCGTCATGGGCCGCGATCTCGTGGTGCTCGGTCCGGCCCAGGTGCAGAGCTACCGCCGCTCGATTGGGTTCGTCTTCCAGGATTTTCGTCTGATTCCTCGCTTCAGCGTGTTCGACAACGTCGCGTTCGTCATGCGCGTGCTCGGACTGCCGCTCGCGACGCAGCAGCGTAGAACCTTTCAGGTGCTGAAGTGGGTGGGCCTGCAGCACCGCATGAACGCGCATCCTCACGAGCTCTCCGGCGGTGAACAGCAGCGGATCGCCATTGCGAGAGCGCTCGTCAACGATCCGCAGCTCGTGCTGGCCGACGAGCCGACCGGGAACCTCGATCCCGATCTCTCGCTCGAGATCATGAATCTCTTCCGGGAGATCAACGCGCGCGGCACGACCGTGGTCGTCGCCACCCACGATCGCGAGTTGATCCGCCGCGTCGGCCGCCGCTCCATTACCCTCGATCACGGCCGCATCGTCGAGGTCGGCTAGGTATGCGCGCCCTGCGGTACGCGTTCGATGAGGCAGTCCGGAGCCTCTGGCTCGGGCGCCAGTCGGGCGTGCTTTCGACCGCAACGATCGCGGCCGCCCTGTTCGTGCCCGGCATTTTTCTGCTGCTCACCACGAACCTCGAACGGCTCGGCGCCGAATGGAGCCGCACGGCGGAGATGTCCGTGTACTTGACGGATGACATCTCCGCGGCGGAACGCGGCGCGATTGAGGGCCTGCTCGCGCCCGGTGAGACGGTCGCGTCGCGCGAATATGTGTCCAAGGCGGACGCGCTCGGGCGGTTCAAGCAGACGTTCGGCGACCTGGCTGCCGCGGTCGACAGCCTTGGCGAGAACCCGATGCCGGCGTCGTTCGAAGTGCGGCTGCGCGCCGGCGCGTCCACCGGGCGCGAGGACGATGGCGCGGGCGGGCGGGTGGAGAGCCTGGCGGCCAGCCTGCGGCACATGCCGGGTGTGGCCGATGTCCGGTACGATCGGCAATGGCTGGACCGCCTGCTTGCGGCCATCTCGATAATCCGGGCAGCGGGATTCGCCCTTGGCGCGGTCCTGATCGTGGCTGCGGCGCTTACGGTCGCGAATGTGGTCCGGCTTTCGCTGCACGCCCGTCGTGACGAGCTCGAGATCATGCAGCTCGTCGGAGCGCCGCGCGCCTTCGTTCAGGGTCCGTTCGTGATGGAGGGTCTGCTGCAGGGCGGCGTGGGGGCGCTGGCCGCGCTCCTGGCTCTGGCTGCCGTTTTCTTGGCGCTGCGGAACCATTATCTGGCGCCGCTCGCGGCCGCCGTGAATCTCACGTCAATCGGCTTCCTCCCGGCCGGAATATGCCTGCTGGTGCTGGCCGGGGGGATGGCCGTGGGATGCCTGGGAGGTCTGATCGCATGGCACCGCTGAAAAAACACGCGATTCGGGACAGATTCTTGACACCTGTTTTTCACAAGATTTACACTGAAGCAGCATCAGTACACAGTTCTTCTCGAGGGCCGGCATGCCACGCATCGCGAGCGACTCCAGGCCGATTAACGCGACTCACCCCATCATTGAGTTTTACCGAGAAGAATTCATCAAACATCACCGATGTCTCCAACGCCATCGCCCCTATTATTCTGAGAGCGCGATTACCGACGTCGAGACTGCCTTGACCCGCATCCTGGGGCAGATCGAACAGCTTTCCGCGCAGGACAACGCCCCCCAACTCCTCAGCTCCCTGCTCAAGCAATTCGACGTCGTCACCGGGCTTTCGGCCTGGTCGGACCCGAAACAGACCCACTGACCCGCTCACTCGCAGATCGCCGTCAAGACCTCCTGGCCATCGTCCGGGCCGGTATTCGTGCGGTCGACGCCGAAGCCCTGACGGTGAGGGCACTCGAACGCGGCGCCGGGCCGGGTGAAACCGCCTCGGTGTGCCTGGCCGCGGGCAAGGCTGCCGCCGCAATGGCGCGCGCCGCCGTCCGGCACCGGCCGGTTCGTGCGGGACTCGTGGTGGCCGCGACGGCCGAGCCTGTACCCGAGGGTTTCGAGATCGTCGTGGGAGGACACCCGGCGCCAACGGCCGGAAGTGAACAAGCCGGCAACGCGGCGCTCGCGCTCGCCGGCTCGGTCGGCTCCGGCGAAGAGTTGCTGGTGCTCCTGTCCGGCGGCGCGTCGGCGCTGATGGCCGTCCCGGCTGAAGGCATCACGCTCGACGATAAGCGACGGACGACGAGCCGTCTGCTGGTGGAGGGGGCCGATATCTACGCCCTCAACACGGTCCGCAAGCACCTGTCCGCGATCAAGGGAGGACGCCTGGCGGCCCGCTGCCGCGGCGGGTGCCGCGCGCTGGTGATCTCGGATGTGGTCGGCGACGACCTGAGCGTTATCGCCTCGGGGCCGACCGTCGCCGATGCGAGCACGTTTCGCGACGCCCTCGAGGTTCTCGCGGGGTTCGGTGGCGAAGCGGCGTATCCGGCCGCGTGCGTCGAGCGTTTTCGCCGCGCGCTCGACGAAACTCCAAAGCCGGGCGACGCATCTCTCGCGCGCGCGACGACAACCCTGATCGGATCGCGCGTCGACGCGATGGCGGGCGCCGGGGCCGAGGCCAGGAACCT
Organism: Acidobacteriota bacterium; assembly: GCA_046726355.1. Lineage (GTDB taxonomy): Bacteria > Acidobacteriota > Vicinamibacteria > Vicinamibacterales > CAVVIG01 > QHWF01. The sequence goes on from JBKPAI010000143.1 coordinate 17,886, forward strand.
CGGGTATCGCGTCGTGACGTTCGACGGACCGCTGACGGGTGAAGCCCGGATCGCGGCCGCGGCGCACTTCCGCGCGATCGTATCGATGGGACAGAACGTGGCGCGTCCCATCTGTGTCATTTCAAGCGGGGAGACGACCGTTCATGTCATCGGCCGGGGAAAGGGCGGCCGCAATCAGGAGTTCGCGCTCGCCCTCGCCGGTCCAATCGCCGAGCGCGGTCTCGACGCCGTCGTCGTCAGTATCGGCACTGATGGTATTGACGGCCCGACGGATGCGGCAGGCGCGCTGGTCGACCGGACCACGATCGAGCGCGCGCGGTCGCTCGGGCTGAGGCCCGAGCAGTCGCTTGCCGACAACGACGCCTACACGTTTTTCGACGCGCTCGGCGATCTTGTCCGCACCGGCCCGACCGGCACCAATGTCGGCGATCTCCAGGCAATTCTGTTAGCCTGAATCATGGTCACGTGTGGGCGCTTGCGCCCGGCTCGTTCTTCCGGCCAGACAATCTCACCACAGAGGACACGGAGGACGGGAGGAAAAATCCTGCCGGTTTCAGGATTGAACCTCCGCGTCGTCCTCGGTGGTGAATAGGTGGGACGGCATTGATGTACTCTCGCGACCAGGTGCTCGCGCTCATGCGTGAGCGCGTCCACCATCCCGCAGGGATGCGGGAACTTCTCCAGACGCTGAAAGTGCCGCGCGACGAGCGCACTTCATTCAAACGGCACGTCAGATCGCTGGTCTCTTCCGGCGATCTCATTCAAATCCGCGGTCACCGCTTCGGGCTGCCCGAGAAGATGGATCTGTACGTGGGCCGGCTCCAGACGCACCCGGCCGGCTACGGGTTCGTGACGCCGGAGCGGCCGCTCGATGCCGGAGGCGACATCTACATCTCCGGGGTGCATCTGAACGAAGCCATGCACGGGGACCGCGTTGTTGTTCGCATCGAGCGGATCAAGGATGGAGGCCGCGCCGAAGGCCGCATCATCCGGATCCTCGAACGCAGCAACGAGTGGATCGTGGGCCGCTACGATCGCGGCAACGACGGCATGGGCTATGTCGTCCCGTTCGACCGCCGCGTGCTCATGGACATCTTCGTCCCGGCCGGCCAGGAGGGCGGCGCCTCGCCGGGTGAAATGGTCGTCGTCGAGCTGACCCGGTGGCCGACCGCCACGCGGGGCGCCATCGGCCGCGTGGCCGAAGTGCTCGGCGACATCGATGCCCCCGGCGTCGACACGGAGATCATCATCCGCAAGTACGGCATTCCGGATGCGCACTCGAGTGAGGCGGTCACTGAGGCGCGCCGGCTGGGCGGCGCGGTCTCAGAGCGCGACCTCCGTGGCCGCACCGATTTCCGGTCCCTGGCCACCGTGACGATCGACGGCGAACACGCTCGCGACTTCGACGACGCGATCACGATCCAAAAGCTGCCGAGCGGACACTTCTGGCTTGGCGTTCACATCGCCGACGTCTCGCATTACGTGCAGGAAGGAGGGGCGCTGGATCGGGAAGCGTACGACCGCGCGACCTCAGTCTACTTTCCTGAGCGCGCCGTGCACATGTTTCCGGCGGAGCTCGCGACCGGCCTGTGCTCCCTGAACCCGCACGTCGACCGCCTGGTTCAGTCCTGCCTGATGGAAGTCGATCGCCACGGGACCGTCGTCCGGAGTGAATTTCACGACGGGGTCATCAACAGCGACGAACGGATGACGTACACGGCCGTAAACGCGATCCTGACCGACCGTGATCCCGGCCTGATGGCACGGTACGACGCGCTCGTGTCGATGTTCGAACAGATGCGCGAGCTGTTCCAGATCCTGAACGATGCCCGGCGGCGCCGCGGGTCGATCGATTTCGATCTGCACGAAGCGGAAGTGGTCATGGACGAAGGCGGGATGGTCGAGGACATCATTGCCCTCGAACGCAATGTGGCCCACCGCCTGATCGAAGAGTTCATGCTGTTGGCGAACGAGACCGTGGCCTCGTTCCTCGAGAGCCAGAATGCGCCGGCGCTCTACCGGATCCATGAAGAACCGGACCTCCTGAAGGTGGAGAAGTTCGAGGAGTTCATCTCGGGATTCGGGTACAGCCTCGCGGCCCCGCTCGGGGCGGTGCGGCCCCGGCACTTTCAGAAGCTGATCGAGCGGATCCGCGGCAAGCCGGAAGAAAAGCCGATCGCGTTTCTGATGCTGCGGACCATGCAGAAGGCGCGCTACGCGCCGGAGAACCTCGGCCATTTCGGTCTGGCCGCGTCCAGCTACACGCACTTCACGTCGCCGATTCGACGATATCCCGATCTGATCGTCCATCGCGCGCTGCGCGCGGCGCGCCATGGCCTGCTCACCGGGGAAGCACGCGAGGAACTGATCGAGGAGCTCCCGGAAAGCGGTCGCCACACGTCGGAAATGGAGCGGCGCGCCGACGATGCCGAGCGCGAGCTGGTGCAGTGGCGCAAAGTGAAATTCATGGCCGACAAGGTCGGCGATGAATTCGAGGGCTACGTCACCGGCGTGGCGGCGTTCGGGCTGTTCATCGAGCTGATCGAGCATTTCGTCGAAGGCCTCGTGCACGTCTCGACAATGGCCGACGACTATTACCGCTTCGTCGAAAGCGCACATCTGCTGCGCGGCGAGAACACGAACAAGGTGTACCGCCTCGGTGACAGGGTGCGGGTGCAGGTGCTTCGCGTGAACATGGAGGTGCGCCAGGTCGATCTGGGACTGGTCGAGATCCTCGAGCGGGTGCGCGAAGGGGAGCGAGGGCCGCGCCGGAGCAAGGCGGTGCCGAGAGTGGAGAAGATGCGGAAGCAGCGTCCCGGCCGGCGTGAGCGGACGGTGAAGAGGCGCGGGCGGCGGTGAATCGGCTTCGCCTCGGCTCTGGACCCTCTCAACCGCTCAGTAATAGTAAGCTGACTGCACGACATTCAACGCAGAACCCGCAGAATCCGCAGAAATAATGCGTTCTGCTTCTGCGCGTTCTGCGAGTTCCGCGTTGATCGTCGTTGTTCGTCGTAGCGATCCATGACCAAATCCGTCATCGTCGGGACCGCGGGTCACATCGATCACGGAAAGAGCGCGCTGGTCCTGGCGCTCACCGGGACCGATCCGGATCGCCTCAAAGAAGAAAAGGCACGCGGGATCACCATCGATCTCGGTTTCGCGCACACGACGATCGACGGCACTGATATCGCGTTCGTCGACGTTCCGGGGCACGAACGCTTCGTGAAGAACATGCTGGCCGGTGCCGGCGGTATCGACCTGGTGGTGCTCGTGGTCGCGGCCGACGAGTCGGTCATGCCGCAGACGCGCGAGCACTTCGACATCTGCCGGCTGCTGCGCGTTCGAGCCGGTCTGATCGCGTTGACGAAAGCGGATCTCACCGACGCGGAGACGCTCGAGCTCGCCCGTCTCGAGGTCCGCGAGCTGGTCGCCGGATCATTTCTCGACGGCGCGCCGGTCATCCCGGTCTCCGCAAAAACCGGCCAGGGCCTCGACGACTTCCGCCACGCGCTCGCGCGGGCGAGCGCCTCCGTTGCCGGACGCAACGTCGATGGGGCCACGCGGCTGCCAATCGATCGCGTGTTCTCGATGAAAGGGTTCGGCACGGTGGTCACGGGGACGCTCGTCTCGGGGCGGCTGGCGACGGACGCGGAGCTGACGATCCTGCCGCGCGCGCGGCCGGTGAAAGTGCGCGGGGTGCAGGTCCACGGTCACCGGCGGTCCGAGGCAGTCGCCGGGCAGCGGACCGCGGTCAATCTCAGCGGAATCGAGGTCGAGGAGATCGAGCGCGGACAGAGCCTGGTCACGCCCGGTGCCTTCGAGGAAACGCGCGTCGCTGATGCGGTCGTGGAACTGCTGCCCGACACGAAGCCCCTGAAGCACGGTGCGCGTGTGCGGTTTCATCAGGGCACAGCCGAGACGCTCGGCCGGATTGCCGTCATCGGGCCGCTCGCGCCCGGCGATGCGGCCGTGCCGGCGGTTGCGCCCGGCTCGCAGGCGTTCGTCCGGCTTCGTCTCGAACGCCCGGCCGTGCTCACGCGCGGCGATCGGTACATCCTGCGGGCCTATTCACCGACCGTGACCATCGCCGGCGGCACCATCCTCGATCCGGCTCCGCCGAAGACGGCCATTCGCACTGCCGCGGCCCTGGCCAGATGCCGCCGGCTCGCGATCGATCCGGCGCCCAGCCGCGCCGATGCCGATATCGATGCGGCCCGCGCGATGATCGACGACGCCGCGGCCGCCGGACTGCCGGTTCGCGCGCTGACGACGCGCGCCGCGATCGATCCACCGGCGCTTGGTGCACGGATCGACGCGCTGGCGCGCGCGGGCGCCGCGATCCGCGCCGGCGACGTCCTCGTCACGCCGGCAATCGTCGGACAGCTGAAACAGCAGATCGTCGCGACTCTGGCGGAGCACCATCGCGCCCAGCCGCTCGCTGAGGGTCTCTCACGCGACGAGCTTCGTGAACGGCTGTTCGGCCGGGGTCATGCCGACGTCTTCACGCGTGCGCTCGACGATCTTGTCGACGAGAAATCGATTGTTGTCCGCGACCGGGTGGCGCTGGCGACGCATCGTGTCGAGCTCTCGCCAGAAGAGGCGCGGGCGCGTACCGCGATCGAAGCCGCATTTCGCAACGGCGGTCTCAAGCCGCCTGACGCAGCAGCCATGGCCGCGGCCGTGAATGTCTCGGCCGCCGTCGCCGATCGGGTGCTGCGGTTGCTGCAGCGTCAGAAGGTGCTGGTGCGCGTGGATACGCTGCTGTTCCACGAAGACGCGTTGAAGCAATTGAAAACTGACGTCGCGGCGTTGAAGACGTCGGCGGGCGCGAACGCGCGCATCGACGTTGCCACGTTCAAGGAGCGCTTCGGCGTGACCCGCAAGTTCGCGATCCCCCTGCTCGAGTACCTGGATCGCGAGCGCCTGACCCGCCGGGTGGGCGATGCGCGATTGATCCTATGAGGCGGGATCCGATGGTTTGTGCTCGGCCGATCCTTCCTTCATCCCTTCCTTGAAGTTCTTCAACGAGCTCCCCAGCCCCCGTGCCAGGCTGGGCAGGCGGTTTGCTCCAAAGATGAGCATGACGATGAAGAGGATAATCAGCAGTTCCGGGAGCCCGAGTGAACCAAACATATGAAACTCCAGCAGGTTGTGCGACGTGAAACCCTTCTGATTGTACCACTGATCCTTGGAGCAGCCGGGGCCGTTTCGGCCGCTTACGGCCAATTTACATCAGGCGTGAGCCTGGTTGAGGTCTATGCCACTGTCACGGATCGTCACGGGGAACTGGTGACCGGCCTGACGGCGGACGACTTTCACGTGACCGAAGACGGGAGCCCGCAGGCCATCACGGCATTCGCGGCCGGCGAATTCCCTCTGGCTGTGGGCGTCGGCGTCGACCGCAGCTTCAGCATGGGCGGCCGCTCCGATCGTCTGGCCGTCGCGAAAGCGGCGGCGCGGACCTTCGTCAGGGACCTCCGGCCTGGCGATCAGGTGATGGTGATGGCCATCGGGAGCGAGACGTCCGTCGTGGCGCCGCTGTCGGCCGATCACGACCAGGCGGTCGCGGCCATCAACGCGCTGGACGCCTGGGGGACGACTCCCCTCTATGACGCCACCCTCGCGGCAATCGAGGCTATTCAGCTGGCGAAAGGCCGGCGCGCGCTCGTGCTGCTGTCCGATGGCACGGATCGCTATAGCGAGAGCTCCGCAGCCGACCTCGTGCAGCAGGCGCGCCGGCGCGACGTGCTCGTCTATCCGATTGCGCTCGGCCGATCGCGCCCGCCGGTGTTTGCCGAGCTCTCCGCCGCCACCGGGGGGCGGTCGTTTTTCGCAAATGACCCGCGCCAAATCGGGTCCGCGCTGGCGGCGATTGCACGCGAGCTCCGGTTCCAGTACTTGCTTGGCTACGTGCCCTCACGCCGAGACGACGGCGCGTGGCACTCGATCGAGGTGAGCGTCACTCGCGCCGATGCGAAGGTCAGGGCGCGTGAGGGGTATTTCTCGAGGTGAACTCTCACCACGGAGGACGCGGAGGACGCGGAGGTGCAATCGTGTCCTTCGTTCCTGTGGCGCGGTGGTTCCGATCAGTGTCCAGAATCAACCGTTGAACAGCGACAGGATTCTTCCTCCTATCCTCCGCGTCCTCCGTGGTGTGATCGTCACCATGCCGCGAGCGACTTCCACGCCAGTCCGAATTCGAGCGTCTTGAGCAGCCGCCACTTGAGCGTCGCATACGGTTGTCGTCCCGCGATGAGATCGGCCATGACGCGCCGAATCGCGGCACTCTCCTGGAGCGCGGCCACGACCAGGCGCGTGAACTGCGGCCGGAAGAAGCCATCCTTCAGCCGCGCCGCGCGGGCCAGCTCGGATATGGCTTCGTCGTGCACGCGTCCCGAGTAATCGCGGGCGCGTTCGTTCGCCAGGGCCTCCGCGGCCCATTGTCCCGAAGCGAGCGCGAAAAAGATCCCTTCGCGCGTAATCGGGTCCACCAGTCCGGCTGCGTCTCCGGCGAGACACCAGCGCGATCCGCCGAGATCCAGCATGGCGAGATCGCGGGCGCTGAGCGAAGGGATGGGCCAGGAGTATGGCGTCAAGCGCGCGCTTCGCGCAGCATCGGTCTCGTTCATCCAGGCCGCGGTGACGAGCCGGAGCGCGCCGGCCGAAACGCCCGAATCCGCCTGGGCACAGACGCCAATCGCCAGATGATCCGTGCGTGGGAACGACCAGATGTACCCCGGTGGGTCGGACAGCAGCTCGAGCTCGATCTCGGTACCGGTCGTTCCATGCGCAAAGAATCCGGTCGCGATTGACAGCTGGTCCCGGCGAAACGGACGCGCGAGCCGGCGGCGCACCAGACTGGTTGGTCCGTCGGCGCCGATGACGAAATCGGCGTGCCGGCTGCCGCGCGCGGTCGCGAGTGTCACGCCATCCCGCGCGACGGCGACATCCCTGACGCGCACGCGCTCATGGTGTGCGCCGGCACGAATCGCGGCGCCGAGCAGGCTCGCATCGAAATGGGCGCGGCTCGATACCATCAACAGGCCGTCGCCCAGCGGCACGCGCGACGCCCCGTCGTCGCCGTGCGGCGCGCCGGCAGGCGCGGGCCGTCGCCCGAATCGCGCGGATGTTATCGCCACCGCCTCGAGCTCGTGCACGCTCAGCGCATCCCGTACGAGCGACAACGCGCGTCCCGTGATGCCGCCCCCGCAGGGCTTCTCACGCGGATGCGACGCGTCGAACACCACGACCCGCGCGCCCTGGCGGGCCAGTACGTACGCGGCGCGTGCGCCGGCCGGTCCGGCTCCTACGATCGCGACATCTGATTTCACGGGTGACGCCCGCGGGAAACCACAACGGTCACAAAGGACACAAAGGACACAGAGTCGACACGCAGCGCTGAAGAATTCCCGCCCATCGTGTTAGATTACTCACTCCTGACATGATTGACGCCGGCACCGGACGATTCACGATAGGCGTATTTCAGGACACGACCTGGGCCGCAAAGGGACTGGACGCGTTGAAGAGCGCCGGCTTCGCCGCCGAGTCCCTCACGATTCTGGCGAAGGACGCGCCCGAAGTGTCCTCGCTGATTCAAAACACATTCGGCATGCCCGGGGAGCGATTGGACCTGCCCGCTGTCGGACGCGTGGCCGCGTGCGGCCCGCTCATCGATGCCCTGCAGGGCGCGGCGAAAGATCTTTCTTCTCGAGGCATTGCGGGCACCATGAACCGCGTCGGCTTTCAACCGCACGATGGCCGCATTTTCGAAGCGCTCACCGGCCGCGGCGGTGTGCTGGTGGCGATCCGGAATGAGCCGCGCGCTGCGGATGCACTGGCGCTGCTGCACTCGTACGGCGGCGGCAATGCCGCCATCGGCGCGTGGACCGGAAGGGTCTAAGCTTACGTGGGGCTCCGCCCCACACCCCGGCTCGGTCGCTCGCGGGGACCCCTTTGCCCCGCTCCGCTCTCTCGCGGGCGCGCTGCGCGCGCCTTAAGGTCCGCGCCCCCACGCCCGGGCTCGGTCGCTCGCGGGGACCCCATCGCCCCGCTCCCTCGCAGGCGCGCGGTGCGCGCCGAAGGCGTGCTTGCACGGCACACTTGACAGGTTCGTTCACATTCAGGCCGTGCCTGCACGGCTAGCAGGGGCCAACAGGTCGGAGTTTCGGGTGAAACAGACTGCATTAGAGGACGTCCGCGCCGATAGAATGAAAGTACGGCCCGTGATTTACTCACGGTTTTGAGGCACTCCTTTTGCAGTTGCACATCTGGAATTCGTGCGCGAGAATATTTCGACCGGCATCCCGTTCCAAATGACTGACAGCTCCAAGGCGGCTCAGGCTTCGACGAACACGTCCGCCGGCCATCTGTCTGTCCACATCGAAGGCGGTCACCCGAGGGAGGTCCCGTTTCTCTTCGAACGGCAGGAGAAACGTGCCGCGCCCGCCGCCATCGCCTCATTCGTCACGCACGTCGTCTTGACAGTGGGGATCGTGCTGCTGATTAGGTACTCGCCGACCCCGGCGACTGCGGCCGCAATTCTGCCGGATCAACCGAATGAGCGGATCGTATGGTTGAGCGAGCCTGGCCCTGGTGGCGGTGGTGGGGGCGGCGGGAATCAGATGAAGGAGCC
>JBKPAI010000144.1:0-63559 GCA_046726355.1 Acidobacteriota bacterium
ACGAACACGCCGATGCCGATGACTTCCTGCGTCAGACGGCGAACCGGGTAATAACTGGAAACCCAATGACGCTCCTCGCCGGGCCTGGCATTCGTCTCGCCGCTCATTTCGACCTTCAGAACCGGTTCGCCCGCGAGCACCCTGCGGTAGATCGGCTCGAGCTGTGGCCAGAGTGCCGGTACGATTTCGGCGACCGTACGACCGAAGTGCGCCTGCGCCGGGAGTCCATTGATGGCGGCCAGTTCGTCGTTGACCCGCTGGAAGCGATAGTTCCGATCCGTGAACCCGATGCCGATCGGGGCATGTCGCTGGAGTGTGTCGAGCAACGCGAGCGATTCCGCCGTCGCCTGCTGCGAGCGCTTCCGTTCCACGAGCTCCGCCTGTAACTGCTGATTGAGCTGGGCCAGCTGGAAACGACCGATCGCGTTGTCGATGGCGAACGGCAGGTGGGTCAGGTACTCGTCGCGCTTGACGATGTAGTCGTACGCTCCCAGTTTCAATGCCGCCACCGCCGCTGCTTCGTCGCCGCGGCCGGTAATGACGATGAAAGGCACACGCAGGCCGCGGTGCCTGGTTTCTCTCAGCAGGTCCAGCGCACTCATATCCGGCATTCGCAGGTCGGATAGCACGAGGTCGACAGGAGCGTCGCTGTCCAGCCGCGCCAGGGCCTCGGCGGCGGAACGGACGACCTCGAGACGGAAATGCGGCGCGACGTCGGCAAGGTGCTTGGACGTCAAGTCGATGTCGGGTAGATGGTTTTCGACGTAGAGAATGCGCCGGCTGTGCCGTCCGGCCGCATGACGCACCGTCTGCACGCTCCGGTGCTCGGCAGCGGCATGCCGCAATACGGCAGGCAGGCTGTCCAGATAATTTCCGTGCTTCGGAACGTAGTCGCACGCGCCCAGGCCGAGGACGCGAACGGCGAGCGCTTCATCGCCGACACCCGTCACCATCACCACCGGCGGCGACACCTCCCTCGCCGCCAGCTCGCTCAGCACATCGATGCCGTCCATGTCCGGCAGATGGTGGTCGAGCAGCACTACATCGTACGTCCGCTGTGCCAACCGAGCCAGACACTGCGCGCCGCTGTCAACAACCTCGAGGTCGACGTCCGGAGCAGCGCGAAGGAAATGTACCTTCGTCAGGTCTGCGTCGACGGCGCTGTCCTCGGCGTACAGCACGCGCAGTGGGGCGCTCATGGATTACCTGAGGTAGCCTTCCCGAAACGGCGGCTCGTTGGTGAGCAGCCAGTACATTTTGATCGTTTTCGCCACCTCGGCGAAAGCGAGAAAATCCACCGGCTTGACGATGTAAGAATTCACCCCGAGCCGATACGCCGCCTCGATGTCCGTATTCTCGCGAGATGTGGTCAGGACGACAAACGGGACCTGCTTCCAGGCCGTCTCGCTGCTCCGGGCGTGCCGTAAGACCTCAATGCCGTCGACTTTCGGCAGGCGCAGATCGAGCAGCACCAGAGTCGCCACTTGAGGATCGGACGGCAGACAGTGCGCGTCCATGTAGCCGAGCGCCTCCTCGCCGTCCCGGCACAGGACGATCGGATTGGCGACCCCGTGCTCGTCGAACGCCTGCAGCGTGAGGTCGACGTCCATGGGATTGTCTTCCACCAGCAGTATCGGCCGCACCTGCGTCTTCAGTCCCATTACCGGCCGGGCCTGTTCTCTTCCGCATCGGGCAATTCGACGAAGAATGTGGCTCCCGATCCAGGCGACGATTCTGCGCGGACCGTGCCGCCCATCTTTTCGGTCACCTTCTTGACAATGGCAAGTCCGGCTCCAGTGCCTTCGAAATCCTCCTGTCTGACGAGCCGGCTGAAAAGGCCGAATATCCGATCGTGGTATTTCATATCGAACCCGATTCCGTTGTCTGCAATCGAGATTCGTACGGCATCGGATAGCTGCTCGCTCCCGATGTGAATCCGCGGAGGTCTGGCATCCCGCGTGTACTTCAAGGCGTTGTCGATCAGATTGGTCAGCGTCTGCAGCAGGCCACGCTGCCAGAGACAGACGCGTATGACCGCCAGGCTGACGCTGACCTCAGCTCCCCGTTCGCCGATGACCTGCTTGCGATCTTTGAGAATGACCTCGACGAGGTGTGCCAGATCGATATCGGTGCGGGTGGGTGTTTCAGCATCGAGGCGCGAGTAATGAAGCAGATCCTCGATGAGACGATCGAGATTGTGGGTGGCGGTCAGGATCTGCCGGATACAAAACGTGGCACGCTCGTCGAGTCCGGTCCGATGCTTGCGCTCGAGTTCATGGGCATAGCCGGCGATCCCCCGCAGCGGTGCCTTCAGATCGTGCGACACTGTGTACGCGAACGCTTTCAGTTCCTCGTTTCGTGATCGCAACAGGTCGGTGACGAATTGCCGCCGGCGGATTTCGTGCTCCAGCTCGCGGTTTTTTTCGTGCAGTTCGGCCGTGCGCGTCGCCACCCGCTGCTCCAGCAGGGCGAGTGCCTGTTCTTCGGTCCGTCGAAGCTGGTCGTCCGCTTCCCTCCGCTCGGTGATGTCCTGACAGATGCCCACCAGCCGCACCGGCTGCTGGAGGTCGTCCCGCATCCAATTTCCCTGGTTGTGGAGGACCCGGATCGCGCCATCCGGCCGGACGATGCGCTCCTCGAACTCAAACGGCACATGCGTACGGAAGGCGTTCTCGATGATCGTTCGGGTGGTGCCGCGGTCGTCGGGATGGACCCGCTCGAGATACCCTTCGAAGGTGGGCTCGAATTGATCCGGCGACGCGCCAAAAATCCTGAGCAGTTCTTCTGAGCGGTGAACGGTGTTGGTTTTGACGTCCCACTCGTAGCTGCCGAGATGCGCGATGCGCTGCGCTTCAGCGAGCTGCGCTTCGCGTCGGTTGATCTCTTCCTCGGCGTGTTTGCGATGGGTGATATCGGTCGCGACGCCGAGCACCCGCACCGGCCGTCCGGCAGCATCGTAGTCTGCATGGCGCCCGGTAGCGGCGATCCAGCGCACACACCCGTCGGGCCGAATGATCCGAAACTCAAGACTGATGTTGGCGCGTCCGGCGACCGGGTGTTGGAGCGTCGCCTCGACGGCGGCCCGGTCCGCGGGGTGAACGGCGTCGACGAACATCTGCAGCGTCAGATCGCCCGCAGCCGCCGGCCAGCCGAACATCGCCTTGAGCTGGGCGCTCCAGACGAGCCGACCCGTTACGGCGTCCCACTCCCAGATGCCGACGTTCCCCGCAGTGACGGCCAGCCGCAAGCGTTTCTCGCTCGCGCGCAGAGCCTCGGTCTCGCGATGCCTGATGATCGCGATAGCGGCCGTGGAGGTGGCCAGCTCGATCAGTTTCCAGTGCCGATCATCCGGGCGGCTCGGAGTGCGGAAGTACAGCGCGAAGGTGCCGAGCACGCGGTGTTGTTCGTCGAAGATGGGGGTCGACCAGCAGGCACGGAGACCATGCGCCAGCGCGACGTCGCGATAATCGTCCCACAGCGGGTCGGTGGCGATGTCTTCGACCACGACCGGCTCGCCCCGGAAGGCGGCGGTGCCGCAGGAACCGGCACGCGGTCCGATGCGCTGGCCGTCAACACTCCGGGTGAATGTGTCCGGGAGGCTCGGCGCCCCGCCGTGGCGCACGTGCACCTGGTCCGGATCGAGGATCAGGATTGAACTGAGCAGGCCCGGGGATTGCGCCTCGATCACCCGCAGCAGTCGATCGAGTGTCTGTTGGAGCGGTTCGCCCCGAGCGATGGCCTCAAGGACCTGATTCTGCCCCTTGAGCAGATTGGCGCTGTCGCGCGCGGCCTGCTCCGCACGTTTGCGCTCAGTAATCTCCTGGAAGAAGATCGACAGCCCGTTCGGAGAGGGATAGATGCGATTTTCGAACCAGCGATCCCAGGGTTCATAGTAGTTCTCCATCCGCACCACGACCTGCTCGGCCATCGCCTTCTCGTACGCCAGATGGAACGGCTGTCCCCTCCCCTCAGGAAAGACCGTCCAGATGTGCCTTCCCACAAGATCTTCCGGCCGTTGGCCGAACAGTTCGGCGGCCTGCCGGTTCACATAGGTGTACCGCCAGTCCCGATCGAGGGCGACAAACGCGTCGCTGACGCGTTCGAGCAGCTCGCCGAGCGGTCCGCCAACGGCATCCGCATGCACACCGGCGGTATGATTCGTCATGCGAACTCCGGAATGCGGCTCACGTGCCTGCGGGTGTCGTCCGCTCCCCACGTCCAGGGTGTCTCGCCGTCATTGCACGTGAACATCGCGTGTTCACGCCGTGCAGACCGACACTCCACGGACGCACCGAGCACACGCCACCGACCGATTGAGCCCGTTCGGAGGAATTTACCTCAGTCTGGTGAAACGGAGGACGCGAAACTAGCCCAAGTGATCGCAGCGATTCAAGCTCGTGCGGTCGAGTCGACGCGCCCGTGGGCACACGCGATTTGCAGCGCCAGGCATGCTACAGGAGGGCCTATTCAGAATGCGGCACGTGATTCCTGAAGCCACGCCGAGACTGGCAGAACACCCGACCGGCTTTGCGGCGAGCGTTGTCTCATGATCAAGAGTGTTGGCGTGATCGGCGCGGGCACGATGGGCAACGGTATCGCCCAGGTCTTCGCGCAATCCGGATTCACCGTGCGCCTCGTCGACGTCGCACAACCGATGCTCGATCAGGCGCTCGGCACGATCGAGAAAAGCCTGGCGAAGTTTGTCGAGAAGGGACAACTGACGGCGGCTGATAAGGACGCCGCGCTGAAGCGACTCACGACCACGACCTCGATCGATCAACTGAGCGATGTTGACTACGTCGTCGAGGCGATTGTGGAGAATGCGGAGGCAAAAGCTGCGCTGTTCGCGAGCCTCGACGCCATCGTCAAGCCGGAAGCGATTCTCGCGTCGAATACATCGTCCATTTCCATCACCCGACTCGGCGCCGCGACGAAGCGGCCCGAACGCGTGCTCGGGATGCACTTCATGAATCCCGTGCCGCTGATGGGGCTGGTCGAAATGATTCGTGGCCAGGCGACCTCGGACGCAGCGATGCAGACCGCGTGTGCGCTGTGCATGGCCCTCGGGAAGACGCCGATTGAAGCCGCGGACTACCCCGGGTTTATCGCCAATCGCATCCTGATGCCGATGATCAACGAGGCGATCTTTGCCGTGATGGAAGGCGTCGGCACTCCGGAGGCGATTGATGCGGTGATGAAACTGGGGATGAATCATCCGATGGGCCCGCTGGCGCTGGCCGATTTCATCGGCCTCGACGTCTGCCTGGCCATCCTGAACGTGCTCCACGATGGACTTGGTGATCCCAAGTACCGCCCCTGCCCGTTACTGCGGCGCCTCGTCGCAGCGGGCCATCTCGGTCGGAAGTCGGGCAAGGGCTTTTATGCGTACTAGCCATGCGGCGGCGAGGAGCGGGGCAATGATCAAGACTTCCTGCGCGATCGTGGCGACATTCTGCTTGATCGTCGCCGCGGTGAACACGTGCCGCCGTTCGGTCTGCCTGAACAGGTCCAGACCGGAAATGTACCAGTGATGATCGAACGGCCACAGCGCCTGGACGCCGCGCGGTACCGTCCGATCAACCGCCAGCCAGTCGAGGAAGACGTGCGACGCATACGCGGCGGCGCACGTCAACGCGACACGGGCCACCGGCCACCCTGAGCGTGCGGCGACGATGGCCGCCGTTGTGCCGACCAGCAACACGGCTCCAATGCTGTGCGTGACCGTTCGGTGACCGGTAAACAGGAGATCCAGATCGGGTGTGACGGCCAGAACAGCACAGGCCAGCGCGAGGCCGCCCATCGGAGCATAAGACCTCGAAGCGTCCAAGGCGCCGCTGCGCCAGGCGTTCGAGTGCTGGGCGTTCCCCGCGGGCATATCCGCGACCCATGCGGTGAGGACGCCGGCAAGGGCATGGCCAATCGGGCTCGGCATAGGGGCTCTATCATGGCAGATTCTGCGTACACACAGCGCCTGAGGCGAAAGTCTCTCAAGCCGTAACATCATGAATATTATAGACTTGTATGAATAAGACCACGATTTAGCCCTTGACTTTCGCCCGGCACATTTCTAGAATAGCCGAGCCCACGGAGGATTCAGCACATGCCGCCAATTGAGAAGATCGAACGTGACGATCGGCAGGATCGCGAGCGTCTCCGGGCCGTGGATCTCGCCGTCGGGCAGATTGAAAAACAGTTCGGGAAGGGCTCGATCATGCGATTGGGCCAGAAAGGCGCGATTCAGCCGATCGACGCCATTCCGACCGGCGCCATCAGCATCGATTACGCCCTCGGCGTCGGCGGTGTGCCCCGCGGCCGCGTCGTCGAAATCTTCGGGCCCGAGTCATCAGGCAAGACGACGCTGGCGCTGCAGGTGATTGCGGAGGCGCAGAAGCTGGGCGGCATGGCCGCGTTCGTCGATGCGGAACACGCGCTCGATGCCAGCTACGCGCAGAAGCTCGGCGTCGATCTCGACAACCTGCTTGTCTCGCAGCCCGATAACGGCGAGCAGGCGCTTGAAATCGTGGAGGTGCTCATCCGATCCGGCGGCGTCGACGTGGTCGTCGTCGACTCGGTGGCCGCGCTCGTGCCCAAGGCCGAAATCGAGGGGGAGATGGGCGAAGCGCAGATGGGACTGCAGGCGCGGCTCATGTCACAGGCCCTCAGGAAGCTGACCGGCGTCGTTTCGAAATCAAAGACCTGTCTGATTTTCATCAACCAGCTGCGCGAGAAGATCGGTGTCATGTTCGGGAACCCTGAGACGACGACTGGCGGGCGCGCGCTGAAATTCTATGCCTCGGTCCGGATGGACATCCGCCGGATTGCGAGCATCAAGGACGGCGACGCGGTCGTGGGCGGCCGCACGCGCGTGAAGGTGGTGAAGAACAAGGTGGCGCCGCCGTTCCGCGAAGCCGAGTTCGATGTCATGTATGGTGAGGGCATTTCGCGGACGGGCGACCTGCTCGATCTCGCCGTCGACAAGCGCATTATCGAGAAGAGCGGCGCCTGGTTCGCGTATGGCGGCGAGCGGCTCGGCCAGGGGCGCGAGAACGCCAAACAGTTCCTCCGCGACAACACGGACGTGTGCAAGGCGATCGAGGATCGCGTCCGCCGTGAGCTCGGGATGACGAGGGAAGCGGAGGCGGCGGCCGTCTGACGACAGCCAAGGAGTGAACTGATCGTACGGGGGACGTCCGCGCGTCCCCCCTTTTGCGCCGGACTGAACGTGCTCGATCCGTACAACCCGCGCGACCCACCTGCCCTGCGCGACCCACCTCCTGACCTGCCCTGCTCGGCTTCCCGCGACCGTTTCAACCTTTCTACTCTTCCTGCCGTCAAAAGGCAGAAGATCCGGAGGAGCCGTATGTTCCGTGCCCGATATGGGTTAACCGCCCTTCTCTTCCTCTTCGCACCGCTGCTGGTTCGTGCTCAGACCGGTGGGGACATTCACGGCACCTGGACGGCTGAAATCCGAGCTGGAAAGGTATTTCTCCAGGTCCGAACCACGCCGCCGCCCGACTGGAACCGCTCAGGCAATTGGAACGGCGACTGGAACATGGGCCAGAGCTTCCCCATCGACGAGCTGTCGGGGCTGCCCGCCAACAACGATCAGCTGACAGCATCCAGCGTCCGGTTCGATCTGCGGCGTGAGGCGGGGACGCTTTCCTTCGAGGGGTCGTTCCGCGACGGACGCGGTGCCGGCCTGTTCACGTTCGCTCCGCGTGAAGCCTACGTCGCCGAGATGAAGTCGCTGGGCTATAACGACGACCTGCCGCTGTGGCGGCGATATCAACTGGCCGTCCACAACGTCGGCCCCAGATACATCCGCGACTTGCGGTCGGAAGGGTTCGACCAGCTCACGCTCGACGAGATTCAACGCGCAAAGACCCATGGCGTCGATATCGAATATATCCGCGGGATCAAAGCCCAGGGCTTCAGGACCGCATCGCTCGACACGCTGGTTCGCACGCGCGATCACGGCGTCACGCCCGACTACATCAAGGCCATGAAAGCCGAAGGCTATACCGGCACGACGCTGGACGAATTCGTGCGAACGCGCGATCACGGCGTGACACAGGCGTACATCCAAGGCATGAAGCAGGCGGGTTTCGGCAGCGCGACCGTCGACGAGCTGGTGCGCGCAAAGGATCACGGCGTCACGCCTGAATTCGTTCAGGAGATCCGCCGCCTGGGCCTGAGCGTGTCAACGCTCGATCAGTACGTGCGCCTGCGCGATCACGGCGTGCGCGAATCGTTCGTTCAGGAACTGAAAGCCGCCGGCTACGACAAGCTCGCGCCCGAAGAGCTCGTCCGCCTGCATGATCATGGCGTGACCGCGGCGTACGTTCGTGAGCTGGGGGCGCAGGGCTTCAAGAATGTGCCGATCGAGGATCTCGTGCGCACCAGGGATCACGGCGTCTCGGCGGACTACGTGGCGGACATGAAAGAGCTCGGCCTCAAGGATCTCACGCTGTCCCAGATCGTGCGGCTGCGCGATCACGGCGTCACGCCAGGGTTCGTGAACCATGCACGCGCGCGCGGATTCAAGACGACCGATCCTGAAGAGCTCGTGCGATTGAAGAACGGCGGGCTGTGGAAGTAGCACGTCGAACATCTTCGTCCCAGTACCGATCAGTCCTGGGCGCGCGGTCGGGTTCGTTTTGCCCTGTTCGTGTTCGGAACCTTCGCCGCGTCGCGTCGCTCCTCGTTGTCGTTGCCCTCGTCGCGACGATGGTGTCGGCCATCCACGCGTCCGCTTCGAACTGATGCTTGCCCTCTGCCGCGAATAGACGTTAACATTTTGGGGTTGGCTGCCCGAGTGGCGAGGTAGCTCAGTTGGTAGAGCATACGACTGAAAATCGTAGTGTCGACGGTTCGATTCCGCCCCTCGCCACCACCTAACAGCCCTCCAAGCGCTCGTCCCGCAGGCAGAAGAGCACCAGCGTCGTGTTGTGGACCGGCGCCTGCAGGAGGACCACCCGTGAGCAATGCGCCTTGGACACTCGGCGTCAGCCAGCCCGCTCTGATGGACATCCTGAACACGATCAGTGACATCGTGTTCAGCATTGCGCGGGACCCGGACGGCGCGTGGCGGTTCACGATGGTCAACCAGCGGTTCCTCGAAGCCACCGGGCTCAAGCCTGATGCCGTCTTCGGTCAGCGCGTCATCGATGTCGTCCCCCGTCCCGCCCACGACCTCGTGCTCAGCAAATACGAGGAGGCCATCGCCACCCGCCGCCCAGTGCAGTGGGAGGAAGTCTCCGTCTACCCCTCCGGGACGAAAGTCGGCCATGTCACGGTCGTCGCCTTGTTCGACTATCTCGGGGAGTGCCGCACCATTGTCGGATGGGTCCACGACGCTACCGAGTGCGCTCGTCGGGCCGCCTTAGTCGCCGAGCGGCCGGGCGAAAAGCCCGGCCGCGGCGGAAGCGACGATGCGATTCTGAAGGAGCACCACGTGTGAAATTGGCCCCGAGCATCTCCAGCATGACCCGCGTCGCGTCGAGCGAGTCCTCCGTGTCTTCGACCACGAGGATCTCGAGGTCATCAAGCGGGCGGAGGTCCCGTTGTTCACGGAAAGTGCCGGTGCGGGTACGTGGCAAGTGACGGGTCAGGGGCAGCCGGATTGTGACTTTCGTTCCATGCCCGACGCCAGCGCTGGCGACTTCTACACGACCTCCATGCAGCTCCACGAGCCGCTTGACAAGCGCCAGCGCGATGCCGAGCCCAGCATGGCGTCGCTGCGTCCCCTCCTCCTGCTGACGGAAGATGTCGAAGACGTGTGGAAGGAACTGCGCAGGATGCACTCACCTGTGTCCACGACACGCACGACGGCGGCGGTCTCGGAGTCTCGGCCCACTGTCACTCGAATGCGGCCATTCGCAGGTGTGAACCTCACGGCGTTGGACAGAACGTTGGCGAAGACCTGCTGCATCCGGCCGAGATGCTACCCTCCTCCCCGGAGGAGTCGCTGCCGTCCTACTGCTGAACGGTGGAATCGGCCAGGCTGCACGCGGGGATTTGAGCGCGTTCGTTTCCTTGCAATGGGGGAATTTTTCAGGACGGTTCCGGTGATTCGATAGAAGATCCGTCCGAGCCACGGCGGATGCGTTTCAAGCCGTAACTTGTTTTCACTATTCGACTCGCACGCCAAGCGGACGGATTGACAGGGCCGGCGCGTCACACAGCGTGAAGTGACCGGCCTCCACGCCCGGTCGCTCGAGGCGGGCCAGACCGATCGGAAAAGGTGCGCCGAGCGCGACGGCAAGCGCCAGTGGCGCTCGCGGCGTCCGCTCGAGCGTTAACACTTGCACGAACGGCGCTGTCATCACCGCATGTCCTTCCGGTACGCCTTCGTGACGTGCTCTGGACCGTAGCTGTTCCGAACCATCCGCCCGCGATTGATCGAAGACCGAGAACTGGAACCCGGGTGTCGTTCGCGGCGGCCACCCGTCCGGTCTGGGCTCGGCTGCACTTGACCCGCCCAGATAAATCGTGACGGGACCCCGCACCCACTCGGCGTCGGCCGCCATCGACAGGCGCCCGCCGCCAGAAGCGCCCGCCAAATCCCTCCAGGAATTGCCGACGATCTGACACGGCCTCAGCGCCGTGACGGCGGCAAGGCCGTCGATCGTCTGGCGCCGCCGGCCGCTCCGATAGATCGGAACGGCAACCGGTTCGATCGAGAAGCCACGTTGGCTGAGATCGAGCTGGCCGTGCGGAAACGCGTACACCGTACCAAGTGCCATCGCACGCCTGACCAGGTCGGGGTCGTCGCGTATAACCATGAACGGTTTGCTCGCGCGTCGCCCGCCGAAGACCGCCGCGCGCAGCAGCACGTCGATCGTTGCATCGTCTTCAACCAGCCTGGCATTCGCGGCGACGACGTTGAGCATTGCGGTGAGGTGACGAAGCGTACCTCGCTCGTGGCCTTGCGGACGCTGCCAGTCGTCGCGTTCGTCCATGCCGATTCGAGCGACTTGTAGAACGGGCATCAGGCACACCAACGCACCAGCGGCAGCTTGACCAACGCGAACCGTACCAGCAAAGTCGACAACTTCGGCCAACCCGATCGCGATCAGCCGCCAGACTGCAACCGCGACCGGCGCTGACGCCACATGCGAATCGGCGACGCCGATGGCTGCCAGCATCAAACACCCGGTTCCAATGGCCACAAGGGCGATGGATTTCCATCCCGAACGGCGCAGTTCCACGAACACACCGAGAGCCCCGAGCGCCAGCGCAAATGGTCCCCACTCGCCAAGCGAGGCAATTGCCGCACGTGCGTGGGCCGCCGTCCCGGTCTGTAGCGGTAGCATGCACGGCGGTATGGTCCGCACCGACGGAGATCCGCTCAACGCGTTCGGTGGTGATAGACCGAGCGCCGCGAACGTGAGACCCAGTACGCCCACTGCCGTCGCGCCCGCCGCCCCGACCCGTGCCGCGAAATCAACCCGCGGCACGGCGACCCACACGATCGTGCCTGCACCGAGGGCGGCAGGCGTGGACCACGACGGAACGATCGACGCAGCCAGCAGAATTGCACCAACGCCCAGGTACGCACCCGGTCTTCGCCTTCGATCCGTTATCAGCGCATCGGCTGCCACGGCACCCGCCGCGCACACGGCGAACGCCGCGGCATCGGATCCGGGAGCAAGACTCGACGCGAACAGCGGACTGACCCCGACAGCCAATCCCGTCGCCACCGCGACCGTCATTCTCTGAGTGGCCCGGAAGGCGAGTGCGACGAACGTTGCCAGGCCCACGGTCATCGCCAGTCCCTGCAGCAGATCGAACACCGTGCCGATGTGCAGATCGAGGCGCAGGCGAACGGCGGCGATCGAGGCGATCTCCAGGAGACCAGGGCACCGTGAAGGAGGGACGATCTCGACGTGACGTGCTCGAAGGACGAGCACAGCCGGACCGACGACCCAGGGAAGCACGCGGTGGCCGACGACAATCAGGCCATCGGACTTGGACACGCCGTTCGGGGTCCTATACTACCATGTGCTTTCACTGCGCCTGGCCGGCTCCGTCCGCGTGCCTGACGCGAGCCCATTGCACACTCGACTCCGGGCTGCGTTGCCCTCGTCTCACGAGCTGATCGTCATCAGCATCGTCACCGCGGTTATCGTGTTTCGAGCGCTCGTGTACTTGCTGTTCGAGCAACTCGCCTTCGATTCCGACCAGTCAATCATCGGCCTGATGGCAAAGCATCTGAGTGAAGGACGCTCCTTCCCGTTGTTCTTCTATGGGCAGACGTTCATGCTCGGCGTCGAGGCGTGGGCAGCCGTTCCGTTCTTTCTGGTGGCCGGTCCCACCGTCTTCGCACTGCGACTGTCAATGCTGGCCTGGAATATCGCGTTCGGCATCCTGCTCGTGAAGGGCTTGCAACGCGCCGGTCTGTCGTTGTTGTCTGCGCTCACCGCGTCGATGTTCTTCGCGGCCGCGCCGGCGTCGGTCTCGACGCAGTTGATGGTCGCGCAAGGCGGCATCATCGAACCATTCGTGTACATCGCGGTTCTCTGGTTTGTCCGGCGGTGGCCGCTCTGGTTCGGCGCCGTTCTGGCAATCGGCTTCCGAAACCGGGAATTCACGCTCTACGCGCTACCGGTTCTGCTGATACTCGAACTGGCGACCGGCGAACTGAACCAGCGACGCATTCGCGACTGGCTCATTGCGAGTGTGACGTTTTTCGCGGTGTGGGAGGCGGTTGAAGCGCTCAAACGCTCCGCCGATCTGCTCGGGCCTGGCACGCGCGGCCTGTTGCCTGGCGGGGTTGCCGGTTCGCAGGTAGAGAACTTGATCAACCGGTTCAATTGGGGCGGCCGTAGCCTGAGTGAACGGATAGCCGGACTCGGTCCGTTACTGCTCGCGTGGTTCACGGGCGCGGCTCAGGTCGACACCGTTCTGCCCCTGCACGATCGACCGTGGCTGTTGCGCGCAGGCGGAACAGGCATTGTGCTTGCGTCCGGCCGGCTGCTCATGCTGCTTGGACCGTTTGAGAAGGATGCCGACGGCAACCGGCTCTGGAATCGGAATCTGTGTGCGCACATGTCTCGTGCGCAATTTCCACTCTACATGATGGGCATTGGCGCGGTTGCACTCCTGGTCTTCATGGCCGGCAGGCCCGCGATTGCCGGATATTCACGTTACGCGATCCTGGGTTTGCTCCTCCCGATCGGCCTGACTGCGGCGCTCCTGCAGCTCGAAGGGCGTGTCTTCGTGCGGCAAGTCGTGACCGTGCTCGTGCTCGCCTGGACCGCCGTGGCGATCCTGGATCACGCCACCGTGCTGCGAACATTTGTCCAGCGTCCGCCCTCGAACGAGGCTCGGACGCTGGCGGACGGGCTCGTCGAGCGACACGTCCCTGCCGCTATCGCCGGCTACTGGCAGGCATACCTCGTCACGTTTCTCGCGCAAGAACAGGTCCGTGTCGCTTCACGTGGCTTCGTCCGCATCCAGGAGTACCAGGATCTGTTCCTGCACCAGATGAACGACGCTATTGTCATCAGCGAAACCGCCTGTCCCGACGCGGAAAAGATCGCCAGGTGGTACTTGTGCAGGCCCTGACGCATTTCATGCTGGAGGAAGCAAGCGTGGGCGATTACACCCGTCGTGAGTTTGGTCGAACGGTGACCGCATTAGCCGCCTTGCGGCCGAGCGGCTCACGCATGGCGCGCCGCGAGAGGGTCGGGGCGACGCTGCCGGCTTTCGTCGCACAGTCGACGACGACGGCGGGATCCCTCACAGACGTCCCCGGCATTTCGGTGGGCCACTCCACCGACGCACGCCGCCCCACGGGCTGCACCGCGATTCTCTTCGATTCCCCTGCGGCAGCCGGCGTCGACTACAACGGTTCGGCCCCGGGCGAATCCCAGGTCGTCCTGCTCCAACCGGTGAGTCCTGTCGACCGCATTCATGCGCTGTTTCTGACTGGCGGCGGGGTCCTTGCGATTCCCGCCTGCGACGGCGTACTGCGGTTTCTCGAAGAGCGCAAGGTCGGTTTCGACTGGGGCACGCCGGAGGTGCGCATCCCGATCGTCGTCTCAGCGGTGATTGACGACCTCGCCGTGGGCGACGCGCGAATCCGTCCGGACGCGGCGCTGGCGTACAGAGCGTGCGCCAACGCGTCCACCGCCGCGGTCGTGGAGGGCAGCGTCGGCGCCGGCGCCGGCGCAACGGTCGGCAAAATGTATCGCGCGCGCGGCATGACCGGCATGAAGGGCGGCCTCGGCAGCGCGAGCCTCAAGCTCGGTGACGTCGTGATCGGCGCGCTGGCTGTGGTCAACGCCGCCGGTGACGTGCTCGACTGGCGAACGGGTCGAATCGTCGCCGGGGCGCAGCGCGCTGACGGATCCTTTGCCGACAGCGTCGAGGTGATGCGGTCGGTGCTTCTCCAGCCGCGCGGCCCCGCCCCGGACGATGCCGCGCTTCACAGCACGACGCTCGGGGTTGTGGCCACCAATGTCGATGTCGCCAAGACCGGCCTCACGAAAATCGCCATGATGGCCAACTGTGGCGCCGCGCGCGCGGTCAGGCCGTATCACACGACCGGCGATGGCGATCAGCTCTTCGCGCTCTCGACCGGCAGGGTCCAGCGGCCGGACCTCTCGCTGACGGTTCTCGGCGCGCTCGCCGCGGAGGTCATGGCGGAAGCCATCGTCCGCGGAGTACGCGAAGCCACGGGCGTGGAAGGCTGGCCCGCGGTTCGAGATCGCTAGCCGTGCTTGCACGGCCTGAATGTGTACGAGTGCGTCAAGTTCGCCGTGCAAGCACCGCTTAGGCGCGCGGAGCGCGCCCGCGAGCCGGGGCCCCCACGGCGCGGGCTGTGCGCCGTCGGGAGGGACGGAGCGGAGCGGGGCAACGGGGTCCCCGCGAGCGACCCCGGGGTCCCCACGGCGCGGACTTTGCGCCGTGGGGTGGTGTGAGCCGGGGTGTGGGGCAGAGCCCCACGTTAGAAGTCCGCGAGCGCGAACGCGGTCAGCGTCGTGCCGGCCGGCATCAGCACATACTGGCGGCCGTCCACCATGTAGGTGATTGCGCCCGCATACAACGAAGAGCCGGTCTGAAAATGCCAGAGATTCCTGCCGCTTTTCGCGTCGAACGCCATCAGGTTGCCGGACCCGCCGGCAAAGACGAGACCGGACGCCGTTGACAGCACCCCGGCCCAGGACTGGGCGGTATAGGGAAACTCCCATCGCCGTTCACCGGTCGTGACGTCAATCGCGCGCAGCGCGCTGTACTGATGCTCGATGAGGCGCTGCACCGCGCCTCCCCGATAACCGTCTCCGGGATTGTAGTCGTCCTTCCATGAAAAGAAGACACCGCATGACTCGCGCGCCGTCACGAAAAACAGGCCGAGCGCCGGATCGAACGAGGGCGGCATCCAGTTCGTGCCGCCGGACTGGTCCGGACACACCTTCGTGCCTTCCTCGCTGGGCACGCTGTCGGGCAGCAGCATCGGCCGGCCGTCCGGCCGAATCTCCTTCGCCCAGCTCGTCTCGATGAAGGGCCTGGCTCTGATCAGTCTGCCTGTCGCACGATCGAGCACGTAGAAGAACCCGTTCCGGTTCGCGAACAGCACGACCTTGCGCAGCTCCCCGCCCAGTGTGAGATCGGCAAGAACCGGCATCTGGGTGGAGTCGTAGTCCCAGATATCATGGGGTGTGAATTGATAGTGCCAGCGCAGGGCGCCAGTGTCGGCATCGAGCGCCACGATCGACGCGGTGTACAGGTTGTCGCCCTCGCGCTCGGTCCCGTTGTAATCGGGTCCCGCGTTTCCGGTGCCCCAGTACACGAGATTGAGCTCGGGATCGTACGCACCGGGCACCCAGATCGACCCGCCCCCGTGTTCCCAGGCTCGGGCGTCGGTCCCGCGCCAGGTCCCGTGACCGGGATCCCCCGGACCGGCGGTCGTGTAGAACCGCCATACCTGTTTGCCGGTCTGCGCGTCATAGGCATCAATGAAGCCGCGCACGCCGTACTCGGCGCCGGCCACGCCGACGAGCACCTTGTCCTTCACGACCAGCGGCGCCGTCGTGCCGCTGTAGCCATGACGAAAATCGGCCATCGGCGTGTCCCATTCGAGCGCGCCGGTCTTCCGGCTGATGCCGACGACATGCGCGTCGAGCGTTGTCTTGAACAGGCGATCGCCGAGCACGCCGAACCCGCGATTCACCAGCCCGCAGCAGGCAATGAGTCCGGACGGGAGATCGCGGCGGTAGCGCCAGATCTGGCGGCCGGTGCGCGCATCGATCGCCCAGCCGGTGTCGAGCGGTCCGGTGACGTAGACGACGCCGTCGAGCACGAGGGGCGCGGCTTCGAACTTCCCCAGCGTGTCGGTCTGGAACTGCCATTGCGCGACGAGGCGGTTCACGTTCGCCGGCGTAATCTGCGTCAGCGGGCTGTGCCGATGGTTGGCGTAGTCGCCTGCATACGTGAGCCAGCGGGTCGGATTCTTGAGACCGTCGCGGAGATCCTGCGCGGTGACCTGGAATGAGGCTGGCTGCTGGGCGGCAACCGGCCACGACAGGGCGGCGGCCACAAGCACCGCGTGAGTAAGCCGGACCATCTCAGTGCGCAAGCGGCCTCCTTATCTTCGCGTCGAGTCGGCTCCGCGGAGTGTGGTCAGATACTGCAGCAGATCATCGAGGTCGCCATCATTCAGCCGCTCGGGACCGTAGGCCGGCATGAGGGACTGCTTCTCGATCTTGAATTCTGTGAGGTTCGCCTTGAGATAGCCCTGCAGGCGCTCACGCGTGTCCATGATCTGGACGGAGAACTCGTCTTCGTTCTTCTTGATGCCGCGAATCCGCTCTCCCTCACGGGTGACGAGGGTCACCGGCTCGTACCCCGGTCTGATGACATCAGTCGAACCGCGCAGCTTGCTCAGAAGGCCTGCGCGCGGCCGGCCGGATCCGATGCGCGAGAGGTCCGGCCCAAGCTGGCCGCCACGGCCGTTCACCATGTGGCAACCGCTGCAGCTGGCCCTGAAGATCCGCTCTCCGTTGGCGGCGTCGCCGGCCGGCGCGGCCGGGGGCACCGCGCTCAAGGTGCGCAGATAGGCGAGGACCTGCCAGATGTCCTTGTCGGGTACGCGCAGCGGATCGGCGGCCGTCATCTCGGTGCCGGGCACGCCGCGTCGCACGATGTCGAACATCCGATCATCGGTGCCGCCCGCGGCCCAGAATCCGGTCAAGTCGGGCCCGACATATCCGTGCGCGTCCGGCCCATGGCAGCCCGCGCACCGGGTCCGGAACATCGCGCCGCCGTTGCTGATGGCCTGCCGGTTCCCTTCGAGCGGGTTCTTCGTCGGGCGTGGTTCCGCGCGGGCCGCCGCGCGATCCTGAGCGGGCGCCAAGCGCTCCGCGCCAAGGGACAGCGCGATGGCTGCCACGGCCACCACCACAAAGGCAGTCCGCCGCATGAACTCCTCGTTTCTTCTAACGTGGGGCTCCGCCGCACCCCCGGCTCGTCGCTCGCGGGGACCCCTTTGCCCCGCTCCGCTCCGTCCCACCCCACGGCGCACAGCCCGCGCCGTGGGGGCCCCGGCGCTCGCAGGCGCGCTGCGCGCGCCTCGGCCGTGCCTGCAACGGCAAACTTGACACGCTTGAACACAATCACGCCGTGCAAGTACGGCTAACGGCGCTGAAGTGGATTCAGCATCCCTGAATCGGTGCGTATGGCCGTATACACCCGAACTCGGCGGCGGTCAAGAGTCGGCGTCTTCGAACCGGGTCTCGGCGTCCGGAGGCGGGCGCTTCAAGGTTGCCTGCCGGTTGCAGGCTCGACCAGGTGGGGGAAATATGGAGGTTTCTTTCCGGCCGCTGTGCACACAGCATTCACGATGACCTCGAGATCGTACGGCTTTCCAATGATCTCGTACACCTCCGACGTGCTGCCGCTGAGTTCCCGAGCAACACGGGCGTTCGTGCTGGTGACGATGAAGCTTCGCCCCTGCATACCAGGCTGGCGCCGCAGATGCTCGAAGAACCGCCAGTTGCGATCGTACGGGGGTACCAGATCGTAAATGACCACGCGCGGATCATGTTCGGCGAGGAAGTCGTGGAGACTACGCTGCCCGCGGCGGACGGCATCAACGTGATTCGACACCACGACTAGGCCCACCTCCTCGAGCGCCACGCGGAGCATTTCCACGATGTCGTCGTTGGTGTTCAGCACCGCTACCGTCGCCGGTTCCTCCATGTCAGTCAGAGTAAGCAAGGACGGGACCCGTCTTGGCCTCAAGTTCGCCTTCTCTTGGCGGTCGCGTATATAATCCGCCGCTCAACTCTGCCGTATAACGAGGGAGCGATCGCATCCATGTGGCAGCACAACTACGAACCCGTTGCTGGCAGCCTGAGCGCTTCCGCCCTCGTGGCCGCCATTCCAATTGCCGTGCTGTTCTTGATGCTGGGAGTGTTGCGCCGGCCGGCCTGGGTGTCAGCCCTGAGCGCGCTCGTGTCGGCGCTGCTGGTCGCGCTCCTCGTCTACGGTATGCCGGCCCGGCTCGCCATTCTGTCGGCGCTCTACGGTGCGGCGTACGGACTGTTCCCCATCGCCTGGGTCGTCTTCAGTTCGATCATGCTCTACCGCCTGGCGGTAGACACCGGCAAGTTCGAGATCATCAAAGATTCTGTCGGCACGCTGACCGACGACCGCCGCCTGCAGGCGATGTTCATCGCCTTTTCGTTCGGCGCGTTCATCGAAGGCGCCGCCGGCTTCGGGGCGCCGGTCGCGGTCTCGGGGGCGATGCTGGCCGGACTCGGCTTCGATCCGTTCTATGCCGCGGGGATCTGTCTTCTCGCCAACACCGCGCCCGTGGCCTTCGGATCGATTGGCATCCCGGTCGTCACCCTCGCCAATGTCACCGGCTTGCCGGTGCTTCCGCTGAGCGCGATGGTCGGTCGCCTGTGCGCAATGATCTCCGTCTTCATTCCGGGCTATCTCATCGTCGTAATGGCCGGACCCGCGCGGGCGCTGGAAGTGCTGCCGGCAATTCTCGCGTGCGGCGTGTCATTTGCCGGCATGCAGTTTTTCGTCTCGAACACCCTCGGTCCCGAGCTCACCGACATCATGAGCTCACTCACGTGCATCATCGTGATGATCGCCGTGCTGAAGCTGTGGCGGCCGAAACGTATCATGCGGCTCGACGCTGACCATGAGGCCACGGCGATTGGAAAGAGGCATGCGGGCAGCGAGATCTTCATGGCCTGGCTGCCGTACCTGCTGCTGGTCGTGGTCGTTCTGGCGTGGGGCGAACCCTCGATCAAGGGTGCGCTCGACCGCTGGACCAACGGCCTGCTCCCGGCATGGTCGCCGCGGAATCCGGCCGTGCTGAATGGACTGAATGTTCCCGGCCTGCACAACCTGATCACGAGAATCCCGCCGGTCACGCCGCAGCCTGCGCCCTACGCGGCGGTGTTCACTCTCAACTGGCTGACGGCGTCAGGCACGTCGTGCTTCCTGGCAACGGTCGCCGCCGCGCTCTTTCTGCGCGTCAGCCCGGCAAAATTCGTGGACATCTACAAAGCCACGTTCAAGCAGCTGTTTTTTGCGATGGTCACGATCGCGCTGATGCTCGGGTTGGCGCAGCTGATGAACTATTCGGGGATGACGTCGACGTTGGGGCTGGTGCTCGCGGCGACCGGCGCCGCGTTTCCGTTCTTCAGCGCCGTGGTCGGCTGGCTCGGCGTGTTTCTGACGGGCAGCGATACGTCGGCGAACGCGCTGTTTGGGAACCTCCAGGTCGTGACCGCGAACGCACTGGGGCTCAACCCGGTGCTGACGGCGTCGGTCAACTCCGCGGCCGGCGTGATGGGAAAGATGATTTCCATCCAGAGCATCGCCGTGGCAGTCGCAGCCACGGGAATGGCGCGGGCCGACGAAAGCCGGCTGTTTCGCTTCACGATCAAGCACAGCATCCTGCTGATGAGTCTGATGGGCCTGGTCGCGCTGACGTTTGCGTACGTCGTGCCCGGCTGGATTCCTGTCGCGGCACCGAAATAGTATCGAGCGGAGCCGGAAGGATTACCACAGAGGACGGGAGGACGCGGAGGAAGGTTGGAATCCTGACGACCCACAGGATTCTTCCGCGTGACACGGCTCTGCGAGTTCTGCGGTTTCTGCGTTGATTGTGGTTTCCTTCTCGGTGTCCTTTCGAGTCGATTTTTGGACCTACTTGCGGCATCAGCTGGCGAGACACGCTCGTCGCAGCGGCCACTGTAGAATGATCCGACGAGATGGTGAACGGCGGAGATCACGCCCTTTCTGACGCGCTGAGCGCCGAAGGCGTTCGCCTCGATGTGTGGCTCGATGTTGCGTGCCTGTTCAAAACGCGATCTGAAGCGCAGCATGCGTGCCGGGCCGGCAGGATCGACGTAAACCGTCAACCCGCCAAGCCCAATCGCCGGCTGCGGGTTGGCGACGTCGTCGACATCGCCCGGCCGTTCGGCCGGCGCCAGCAGGTGAAGGTGCTGGCTCTTGCGCAGAGACATCTTGCGAAGGCAGAGGCACGGGCGCTCTACGAGGACCTGACGCCAGCCCCGACACGCGAGGAAATCGAGACGCGAAGGCTGGAGCGGTTGTACCGCGCCGCGATGACGCCGCCGCGTGCACCGGACAAGCGCGAGCGGCGCGCGCTGCGCAGGTTGCGAGGACGTGACGAATGAATCGGTTCGCGGGGCGTGGACGGTAATGGGAATCGTAGGGCGTTTGCGGATCGCGGATGTCAATCCGCAACCCGCAAACCGCGTTCGGCCATGACTATTCCGGCCGGTTGCCGATGTCGGCGCCGGATGCGCCGCTCCCCTGCCGGTAATTGCGCGTACCGCCGACCTCAGGGCCGAGGCCGCCGCTCATGCCTTCAGTGACGTCGCGCGATCCCGAATGCTCTGAGTCGTCGTGGCGGGAGCCGCCGTGCATCGCCTCGTCATTATTTTCGTGACCGCGTATCTCGTCACGGCTACGGCCGCTCTTGTCTGGACGGCTGGGCTGGTCTGGACGGATATCGCCGAGAATGCCACTCAATATACGTTCGTTTTTTGCCATCTCCACTCTCCTGCTGAACCACGGTGGGCTTCTCCCCACACGCGGGCTCGCTCGCTTGCGGGGAACCCGACGCCCCGCTCCTCTCTCTCGCTAGAGTCGCAAGGGGGGTGCCAGCCTCGCGATACGGTTCGCGTCGAGCGAGGTCAAGGGCGTGCTCGAGTTTTATCCACACGCGCAGGACTTCCGCGACGCTCCACGCCTGGGCAATACAGCCACGCGGTGTGAACGGCTGATCGGCATCGAAGATCTCGCTGATCGATCCGATGCAGGCCTGGTCGAGATGATCGAGGAAGCCGGAAAGTGCGCGGCGGGCCCCCGCAACGTCGTCCGGGTAGACCTTGAGCCACGCATCGATGAACGGACCGACGAGCCACCCCCACACCGTCCCCTGGTGATACGCGGCATCGCGAGTCCTGAGATCGCCGAAGTAGCGCCGCTTGAACTCCTCATCGCCGGGCGCAAGTGAACGGAGGCCGACGTTCGTGAGCAGGCGATCGCGCACGACTCGCATCACCGGTTCCCAGCGGGACTCGGCGAGCACCGGATGCGGCAGGGCGATGGCGAGGACCTGGTTCGGCCGGCACTTCGAATCGTCTCCGCCCTGTTCGCTGTCAACCACGTCGTACAGGTAACCGCCGGCCGCGAACCAGAAGCGACTGTTGAACGATCGCCGCACCAGCTCGGCGCGGGCGGCGTACTCGGACGGATCGTCGTCCTGCCCGGGGGCCCACTCCTCCATCAGCTTCAGGGCGTTGAACCACAGGGCATTGATTTCAACGGCCTTTCCACGGCGCGGCGTCACCACCCACTCGTCGACCTTCGCGTCCATCCAGGTCAATTGATACCCGGGCGCGCCCTGCACCAGCAGGCCGTCACGATCGTCGACATGAATGCCGAAGTGCGTGCCGCGAACGTGATGCTCGATGATCTGCCGCAGCTTTGGATACAGGAGCGCGAGCGTGAGGGAGTCGCTCGAGTAGTCGACGTAGCGCTTCACGGCGTGGAAGAACCAGAGCGTGGCGTCGGCCGTGTGATACAGACCCTGTTTCTCACCTTCCGGAAACATGTTCGGGATCAGACCGTCGCGCATGTAATGGCCGAATGTCCTGAGGATGTAGCCGGCTTCGGTGTGTCGGCCGGTGGCCAGCGTGAGCCCCTCCAGGCTGATCATCGTGTCGCGGCCCCAGTCGGTGAACCAGTGATAGCCGGCGATGACGGTCCGCACCTCGTCGCCGAACGCGCGGGCGCGCGCGACTTCTTCAGTCCGGCCGGCGGGCGTGATGATGAACTGATCGGCCGCCAGCACGAGCTCCGCCGCCGCTCCTTCGCGCGCCTCAGGGGCGGCCTGGGCGATCAGCCGCTGGCGCCGGCGCCGTTCGGCGTCAAGCGCGAGCGGCGGCGTCAAAACGGTCATCGTTTCAATCGATTCGGTGGACCCCACCAGCGCTGCGCGCTCGCGGGCCGGCAGCGGGAACTTGAAGAACCCGGGACTCCAGAGATCGCCGCGCGCCTGATAACCGCGGCTCTCTTCGACCTGGTACTGCACGTTCTCGATGCGTTTCCCCTTCAGCGTGAAGGTGGCGTCGCGCGCATGCACCTGCATCCGCAGTGGCGGCAGCAGACTGTCCTTCAGCACGATCTCGTGCTGGCCGCCCACCGAACGGAACTCGTACGGCCAGCCGAGCGGCGCGCTGACCGAGAGCTCCTGGGCGCGGAAGTTCACCGACGGCCTCAACGCGATCTCGACGCCCTCGGCTCCGGACAGCAGCTCGTACATGAGATGGACCGTGTTCTGCATGTGCGGCAGAAACACGCGCTTCTCGATGATTGCGCCTTCTACGTCATAGCGCCACACGGGCATGCCCATCTCGAGGCGGAATTCGGTGAGACAGCCCGTCCCGTGGGCGTCAGGTGTATCACCGGCATGCTCACGTCCCCCGATCTCGACGCGGCGTCCGTCGGCGAACCTGACCTGCTCGGCGACGTGGCTCAACATCACCGTGCGGCCGAACGGCGCGGGCAGGGCCGCAATGAGCAGACCGTGGTACCTCCGCGTGATCACGCCGCTGATGGTGCCTGACGCGTACCCGCCCAGGCCGTTCGTGAAGATCCATTCACGTGTGAGGAGTGCCTCGGGATCGCCGGGGTCGACGACCGGCCATGGAATTCGGCGAATGGGTTCAGCGATGCGCATGATCTATGACGAATGGCGCGCCGACTTCGGCGTAGGCTATGTGGTTCGCCCCGCGGGGATTGGTTCACCAATCCGGACGCGAGTTCGTCCTCAGGCCGTCCGGTTCCATTTCGGGCCGCTTCGTGTTCGCCGCGGTCCGGGAAACAGAACGATCGCAGCCCGGCCGGGAATGTGCCAGGCCTCGAGAGGCCACAAGTCTGGTGTTCCCATCCCGCCATACACGGGATCTTCGCTCGACCACCGGACGGCCCAGTCGGTATCGGGCGCGGGCGCCAGCAAAGGCTCGGCGATCGAGAGTCGATCGAGGTCCGCGCCCAGGTTCACGATCAACAGCCGATCGTCTCGATGATGTGGTGTGAAAAACCGCAGCGCAAACGCGGATGCAGAGAGCACCGCCCCGTCGACGCCCCACGCCGCCTGCGATCGGAATGCGCTGTCTTCGCGCCGGAGCCGCAGCAGGTCGATGTGCAGGCGGTAAGCTCCCGCGTGCGTCTGTCGTTCGCTGAGATCGAGCTTGCACCGCTCGAACGTGGCCGGGTCGGCCGGAGCGTCCAGGCTTGATCGCTGCTCGAAGTCGACCGTGCTCGGGAACTGCGTGAGAAACTCGGCGCGGCCCTTCTTCACGGCCTCGGCGAGGTCGGGCTCGAAATCGGCGAAGTAGAGAAACGGCGTCGAGGCCGCAAATTCCTGCCCCTGAAAGAGCATCGGCGTGGCTGGCATCAGGAGCATCAGCGCGGTCATCGCGCGCCATTGGCCGGGGCTGGTCACCTGATGTCCGCGCAGGCCGCGCGCCGAATTCGCCACCTGATCGTGGTTCTGGAGAAAGCAGATGAACGATGCCGCCGGAATGCCCCAGGCCGGTACGCCGCGAGGGTGCTGCTGCCAGTGGTAGTGCTGCCCCTGAAACAGATAGCCGTACTTGCTCGCCGAAATGAATTCCTGCGGCTCACCGCGCGTATCGGTGTAGTACGCCTCCGCGCGTCCGGTCAGTGCCACCATCGCGCTGTGATGAAAATCGTCGTTCCACAGGCCGTCCAGCCCGTAGCCGCCGGCTTCGCGCGGCCGCACCAACCGGGTGTCCTGTGGTTCGTTCTCGGCGACCAGGAGGACGGCCCGTTCATCGGCGCCGGCGCGCGCGGCGCGCGCGATCGCGGCGATGACGTGCTCGGGCGAGCTGTCGAAGATTTGTTGCGTGGCGTCCAGCCGGAGGCCGTCGAAGTGAAACTCTTCGATCCAGTACCGGGCGTTCGCAGTGAAGAATTCGCGGACCGGTTCTGAGTCGGGGCCGTCGAAGTTGAGGGCCTCGCCCCACTCGTTGGCGTATTTGCGGGTGAAATACGCCGGCGAAAACATGCCCAGGTAATTGCCGGACGGACCGAGGTGGTTGTAGACGACATCCAGAATGACGGCGAGGCCGAGAGCATGAGCGGCGTCGATGAACCGCCGGAGATCGTCGGGCCGTCCGTACAAGCGGGTCGGCGCGAACAGATCCACGCCGTCATACCCCCAGCCGAAACGGCCGTCGAATTCGGCGACCGGCATCACCTCGATGGTCGTGATCCCGATGCGCGCCAGTTCGGCGAGCTCGCCGGCGGCTGCGGCCCACGTGCCCGAGGGCGTAAACGTGCCGACGTGCAGCTCGTAAATGACCTGGCCGGATAGTGTCGCGCCCCGCCACGCATCGTCAGTCCACTGAAATGCACGCGGGTCGACGATTTCCGACCACCCGTGCGGCCCTTCGGGCTGAAACCGCGATGCCGGGTCCGGCAGGAGACGGTCTGCCGTATCCAACCGGAACTTGTATCGGGCGCCGGCTCCGGCCTCCACAAGCCCGCTGAAGTACCCACCCTCCTCGCGCACCAGATCGGTCGAGACGTTCGACGACAACACAACCTGAACACGCTTCGCGACTGGTGCCCATACACGGACGTGTGTAAAGCCGTCGCCTGCCGGTTCTGCCCCGACTGGCAGCCGGCGCTGGTACGAGCGCGCAGTTGGCGTTCGATTCGTGAGAGAAATCGCGGAGCCCGACATTATTTGACGCTGGCCAGGTGCACGTTTAGTGCCGCTATTCACCCTTCGTCGAGGCGGATCCCAGCTTCGCGCTCGGTTCCTCGTCCAGCACACTTCGCACTTTGCGCGCAAAAGTCTCAGGCGTGAATGGCTTCTGCAGAAAGGCCGAGCCGGGGGTCAGATGGCGGTGCATCACAGCCGAATCGGTGTAGCCCGACATGAACAGCACCTTCATCTTCGGACGGACCGCAGCGAGGCGCTCAGCCAGCTCGCGGCCGCCCATGTGCGGCATGACGACGTCGGTCACCATCAGATGAATGTCGTCCGGATGCCGCTCTGCGAGCCGCAGCGCATCTACTCCGTGTCGCGCCTCGAGCACGACATAGCCGTGCCGCCGCAGGACCTCGCGCGCGAGCGCGCGCACGGCGTTCTCGTCCTCGACGAGAAGGACCGTCTCCCATCCGCTCTCCCTGGCGACGGCGTGCTCGCGATCGGCCACGTGCGCCGGCTTGGCCGCTTCGGTCTCCGGGAGATAGACCTTGAACGTCGTCCCGTGCCCAATCTCGCTGTACACCCAGATATGCCCGCCGCTTTGTTGGATGATGCCGTAGACCGTCGCCAGACCAAGGCCGGTGCCTTTGCCCTGTTCCTTGGTCGTGAAGAACGGCTCGAAGATCCGGGCGCGCGTCGTTTCGTCCATGCCATTGCCGGTGTCCGAAACGGCGAGCATCACGTAGTGACCCGGCACGACACCCGCATGGCTGGAGGCGTAGTCCTCATCGAGTTGAACTCGGCCCGTTTCGATCGTCAGCCGTCCTCCTTGCGGCATCGCGTCCCGCGCGTTGACCGCGAGGTTCATCAGGACCTGTTCGATCGACGCCGGATCGACGCGGACGGAAGGAAGCTCCGGCGCCAGAACGGTGACGAGCTGCACATCGGCGGTGATCAGCCGGCGCAGCAGCCGTTCGAGGTCCTTGACGATGGTGTTGATGTCCACGATCTGCGGCTGCAGCATCTGCCGCCGGCTGAACGCCAGCAGCTGCCGGGTCAGCCCCGCCGCGCGCTCGCCTGCCAGCCTGATCTCTTCAAGATCGGACCGCAGCGGGTTGTCGAGCGGCATGTCGTCCAGCATGAGACTGCAGTACCCGAGGATGGCGGTGAGCAGGTTGTTGAAATCGTGCGCGATGCCGCCGGCGAGCTGGCCGACTGCTTCCATTTTCTGCGACTGCCGGAGCTGCTCCTCGAGCCGGCGGCGCTCGGTCAGGTCGCGCACGTTGACGATGATGGCGCGCACCGACCGATCTTTGAGCCGGTTGACCGCGACGCCCTCCAGGATGCGCCACGATCCGTCCGCATGTTGAAAACGGCCTTCGGCCGTGACCACCCGGCCCGGCTCGCGAAGCGCTTCGGCCATCCGAACGCCGACCGTGTCGCGATCCTCGGGGGCGAGGAAGTCGAACACGGATCGTCCGATCATCTGCTCGGGCTTCCATCCGAGCTGGCGCTCCGAGGGAGGCGTGGTGTAGGTGACGCGGCCCTCGCGATCGATCAGCAGCAGGCCGTCGGAGCTGTTCTCGACCAGCGCGCGAAAGCGCTCTTCGCTCGCGCGCAGGGCTTCCTCGGCGCGGCGCCGCTGCTGCTCCTGCGCGTGGATGGCGAAGGCGTGCCGCACCGCGCGCTCCAGCGTTTCGACCGAGACATTCGCCTTGCTGAGATAATCTGCGGCACCGGCCTTCATCGCCTCGACGGCGACTTCTTCCGCGCCGCGTCCGGTCAGGACGACGACGGCCGTGTCGATCCCGCGGCCGCGGACGTCGCGCAGCAGCTCGAGACCGTCGCGTGAGCCGAGCATGTAATCGAACAGGGCGATGTCGAACGGCTCGTCCACCAGCGCACGGAGCGCCTGTTCGTACGTCACAGCGGTTCTGGTGTCGGCATCCTGCCAGGCATCGCTCGAGCGCAACAGCTCGACGACCATCGCCGCGTACTCGGGCGCATCGTCGACCACGAGGATTCGAGCCGGTTGCGGCATACGTCAGCGTCCGAACACTCCGGCGATCCGGCGGCCGAGCCCGCGGAGGAAGCCGTCGACCACTCGCGCCGCCCGCTGCTTGAGCGTGCCCCGGTGAATCGGACAGAGTGAAGAAGGCACTTTATCCCCATTCTTGAAGGACTCGGTATAGGTCGGGCATTCTTCGACGGGACGAAGATACGAGATACTGCAGAGTTCTTCGCTGCTTATTCCCACCGGCGGCTCGAAATCGGGCGCCGGAAGCTCACGCGCCGTTCGCTTCATGAAGTCGGCCCAGATCGGCAACGCAATCCGCGCTGCGTACGCGTCGCGGCCGATTGGGGACGGCTGATCGAATCCGACCCACACGCCGGCGACCACGGATTGCGAGAAGCCGACAAACCAGGCGTCGCGGTACTCGTCCGTCGTGCCGGTCTTGCCGGCGACGGAGCCGCGAACGCCAAGCGCCCGTGCGGCGGTGCCGGTGCCGCGTTCGATCACGTCGCGCAGCATCGAGGTCATCTGAAACGCCACCTCTTCGCGAATCACGCGCCGCCGGTCGACTGGCCGATCCCATACTTGATCGCCCGCTTCGTCGAACACCGCGGTGACGCCGCGCGGGCGCGCGATCTCGCCGCGGCCCGGAAATGCGGTAAACGCCGCCGTCAGGTCGAGCGGCGAGACGAGACCGGTGCCGAGCGCGAGCGAGGGCACGTCTGGCAGATCGTCCAATCCGGCGTTGCCGGCCAGCCGCAGCACGTTTCGCGTGCCCACTTCCTGCTGCAGGCTTGCGGCAGCCGCATTGTTCGATTCGAGCAGCGCCGCGCGGAGCGTCAATGCATCGGGCTGCTCGCCCTCGGCGCTGCGTGGATTCCATTCGGGGTTGTCGGGTGCCGGAACGCGGCGCAGGTTCCTCAGCACCGAGACCGGCGAATAGCCGGCCTCGAGCGCCGCCGCGTACACGAATGGCTTGAACGCTGAACCGGGCTGGCGCCGGCTCCGCGTCGCCCGGTTGAACGTGCTCCGCTGATAGTCGGCACCGCCCACCATCGCCAGGAGATCGCCGGTCGCCGGATCGATCGCAACGAGCGCCGCTTCGAGGCCGGGACGCTTCAGTCGATCGAGGCCGCCGGCCACGGCGTGCTCGGCGGCGTCCTGTATCGAGGGCCTGAACGTCGTATGCACCTGCCAGTCGGGTGGATGATCGCCGCCAAACTCGCCGCGGAACTGCTGCCGCAGGTATTCCTTGGCCCAGCCAGCCCGCACATCCTTCGACTGCCGGTAGGGCTGGATGCGCGGGCGGACGCGTCTGGCCGCTTCTTCCTGCTGTGCGGTGATGAAGCGGAGCTCCCGCATCTGTGCAAGCACGACGCGGCTGCGATCGAGCGCGGCTTCGTAATTCGACCAGGGGGACAGCGCGGAAGGCGCGCGGATGAGTCCGGCGATCAACGCCGCTTCAGGCAGCGTGATGGCGCTCGCCGGCTTCCGGAACAGGTGTTCCGACATCGTCTGCACGCCGTAGACGCCGGCGCTGAGGTACACGCGGTTCAGGTACAGCTCGAGAATCTGGGATTTCGTGAGCTGTGCCTCGATCATGAGCGCAATGCCCGCTTCTTTCAGCTTGCGGCCCCAGGTCCGTACGTTCGACAGAAACAGCGTGCGCGCCAGCTGCTGCGTGAGGGTGCTGCCGCCCTCGACGCGGCCGCGGTGGCGGATGTCGCGCGCCATCGCCCGCGCCAGACCGATCGGATCGATGCCCGGGTGGTAGTAAAACCGCCGATCCTCTACTGCCACGACGGCGTGCTGCAGGTCGGGGGCGATGTGATCGAGAGCCACGTCGTGACGCTGCTCGTCGAGGCGGAACCAGGGCTTTCCGTCGGCGCTGTAGAAGACGGTATCCCCGACGCCGCGGGCGAGGCGGTGCACGGCGACGGCGTAGTGCGACATCCACCACACCGAGATCGCCCCGCCCGCGACGAGCAGGGCGATCAGTGTGACCGCGATCCAGTCCGACCAGCGCCGGGGCCGCACCAGGTTCAGCGGTCGCCTCCTTCATCCATCAACAGGTCGGCGGCGGCGCGCTCGGAGCCAGTTCGCACGAGCCGCTTTTCCTGGCGCCGTGCGTAGAAAAAGGACACGCAGAAGATCAGCACAATCAACCCGAGCGAAAACCATTTGGGGATCTCCAGACCGACGTACCCCTCCGCGTGCAAGTACTCCACCAGAAGCTTCGCGCCGACCCACGCGATGATGACGAATGCGCCGTCCACGAGCGGCGGATAACGCTCAACCAGCGACAGGAGCCGGCCGATCACGAGGCGCATCATGAGAATGCCGAGAATGCCGCCGCTCAGGATTACCCACATTTTCGGCGACATCGCGACCGCCACGAGGATGGAATCGATCGCGAACACCACGTCCGTCAGCTCGACTTTGACGACCGTGCCCCAGAAGGCGGTGAGCCCCATCCACGGTTGCGCCGCGCGCGGTCTGCGCCGTTCAGTTGCGCCCTGGCCGCCGGCAAAGTGTCGATAGACGAGATACAGCAGATAGCCGGCGCCGACCAGCTTTACCCACCCGAGCTGAATGAGATACACGGCCAGCAGCGTTGCGACCGTTCGAAAGGCAAACGCCCCAACGATCCCGTATCGCAGCGCCTGGCGCTGTTCGCGTTTGGGCAGGCCCAGCACGAGCACGGCCAATACCATCGCGTTGTCGGCACTGAGCAGTCCCTCCAGCGCGATGAGCAGGAGAATGGTGAGAAAATCGGAGGGCTCAATCACAGAAATGGTGCTGTGCAGGAGGTGGGAGGCAGTCGCGCGTCAGCACCTACCGATCATCGAACAAGATCCCGGCTGACACAACTGGCGGCACGTGTGAGCCGGTCAGCCTCATCACCCATAGATCAACCCGCATGGCACGCGGTTTCTTCCTTGATTTCACGTTCGGAAGCGAGCGTGCCGCCACATTGACATGTGTCGTATCAAGGCCTATACTTGAATCGACGCAAGTTGTTCAAATGGCTGTCGACCAGGACCTGATCTTCATCAGCATGGCGGCGCGGATGCTCGGGATGCATCCGCAGACGCTGCGGAAGTACGAGCGGCTCGGACTTGTGCAGCCGACGCGCACGATTGGCAGCATGCGGTTGTATTCGCAGGACGAGCTCGAGCGGCTCAAGCTGATCAAACGTCTGGTGGACGATGCCGGGATCAACCTGGCCGGCGTTCAACGGCTGCTGTCGATCGCCGAAGTGGTGCAGCGCCTGCGGCCGTTGATGCGCGATGAAACGCTGTCGGCGCGTGACACGCGCCGCCGGCTGGCGCAGGAGATCGACGAATTGAGCCGGATGCTCGGGTTCGACTGATCGGGCAGTTATCTTATGGACTTCAAGGACTACTACTCGGCGCTCGGTGTCGCGAAGACCGCCACCGACAAGGAAATCAAGCAGGCGTACCGCAAGCTGGCGCGCAAGTACCATCCCGACGTGAATCCGGGAGACAAGGCGTCCGAAGGACGCTTCAAGGAGATCAACGAAGCGTACGAGGTGCTCGGCGACCCGGCGAAGCGAAAGAAGTACGACGACCTCGGAGCGAACTGGCGCGCCTACGAGCAGGCCGCTGGCGGTCCGGGTTTCGATCCGAGCCAGTTCGGCGGCTGGACCGTGAATTTCGGCGGAGGCGGCGAGGGTTCGGAACGCGGCGGTTTCCGCACGATGACCGAGGATGAAATGCGGGAGATGTTCGGCGAAGAGCATCCATTCTCCGATTTCTTCCAGACCTTCTTCGGCGGCGCGGCACCCGGCGAGAGCGCGCGCCGCGGGCGCGCCGGCCGATCGCGGGGTGCGCGGGCGGGCCGCGACGTGGAGCAGGAGATTGAGCTCGGGCTCGAGGACGCGTATCACGGTACGATGCGCCGCCTCTCCATCAAGCACGACGGCCACGCTCGCACCGTCGACGTCCGGATTCCCGCGGGTGTCGCCGACGGCTCGCGCGTACGCGTCGCCGGGGAAGGGGAAATGGGTACCGGCGGGGCGCAGTCCGGCGACTTGTACCTCCGGATTCGTCTCGCGCCGCATCCGCGCTACGAACGCAGAGGCCGGGACCTGTACACCCACGTGGCTTTGCCGCTGACGACGGCCGTCCTGGGCGGCGAAGCCGACGTTCCGACGTTTTCGGGAAAGTCTCTGCGTCTGAAGATTCCGCCGACGACGCAGAACGGCCAGGTCTTCCGGCTGCGCGGCCACGGGATGCCGGTAACCGGAAAACCGGACGAGCGCGGCGATCTCTACGCGACGATCGACGTCCAGCTGCCGCGCACGCTGACGCCGGAACAACGGAAGCATTTCGAGGAGTTGCAACGGCTGGAAAAAGGCGCGACGCATTCCGCGGCGTGATCGTGTATGAACACGCGGCCGCTCACAGCGCAGGCCGCCACCCCTTCGCTTCACTTCGGCCCGGCATCACGGACGACAGTTGAAGGGCGGCGCCACGGGAATCGGTGATTGATACAGGACTGAAGATCGAAATGGACATCAACAAGTACACGGAAAAGGCGCAGGAGGCGATCCTCTCCGCGCAGCGGCTCGCCGAGCAGATGAGCCACGCGCAGATCGAGCCGGAGCACGTGCTCACCGCCCTGGCCGAACAGCGCGACGGCATCGTTCCCGAGTTGCTGCGGAAGATGGCGATCGATCCGGCCATCATCGCGCACGGCGCGCGCGAGCTGCTCGCGCGGATTCCACAGGCGTACGGCGGATCGCAGCCCGGTCTGTCGCCGCGTCTCAGGCTGATTGGCGATCTGGCACAGGCCGAAGCGGTCCGCCTCAAGGACGATTACGTCAGCACCGAGCACCTGTTCGTGGCGATTGCCACTGAAACCGGCCGCTCGCCCGCGGCCAGGCTCCTTCAACAGCACGGGATCACGCACGACAAACTGCTGCAGGCCCTGACGGCCATCCGGGGTTCGCAGCGCGTCACGAGCCAGAACCCGGAGGGGACGTATCAGGCGCTGGAACGCTACGGCCGCGACCTGACCGAGCTCGCGCGCCGAGGCAAGCTCGATCCGGTCATCGGCCGTGACGAAGAGATCCGGCGCGTCATTCAGGTGCTGTCGCGGCGGACGAAGAACAACCCGGTGCTGATTGGCGAGCCGGGCGTCGGCAAGACCGCGATCGTCGAAGGTCTGGCCGGCCGCATCGTGCGCGGCGACGTCCCCGAAGGGTTGAAGAACAAGCGGATCGTCGCCCTCGACATGGGCGCGCTGGTCGCCGGCGCGAAATATCGCGGCGAGTTCGAAGAGCGGCTCAAGGCGGTCCTCAAGGAGATCGCCGACGCCCAGGGCCAGGTGGTGCTGTTCATCGACGAGCTCCACACCGTCGTCGGCGCCGGCGCGGCCGAAGGGGCCATGGACGCGTCGAACATGCTGAAGCCGATGCTCGCCCGCGGCGAGCTGCACACGGTCGGCGCGACCACGCTGGACGAGTACCGGAAGCATATCGAGAAAGACGCCGCCCTCGAACGCCGTTTCCAGACCGTCATGGTCGACGAACCGACCGTCGAGGACACGATCAGCATCCTCCGCGGCCTGCGCGAGCGCTACGAGATCCACCACGGCGTCAAGATCAAGGATGCGTCGCTCGTCGCGGCCGCGGTGTTGTCTCACCGCTACATCACGGATCGGTTCCTGCCGGACAAGGCGATCGATCTCGTGGATGAAGCGGCGTCGAGGCTGCGGATGGAAATCGATTCGATGCCGGCCGAGCTCGACGAGCTCGAGCGCCGGATCATGCAGCT
Source organism: Acidobacteriota bacterium (assembly GCA_046726355.1). Lineage (GTDB taxonomy): Bacteria > Acidobacteriota > Vicinamibacteria > Vicinamibacterales > CAVVIG01 > QHWF01. The sequence continues at coordinate 33,062 of JBKPAI010000144.1, forward strand.
CGAGATCGAGCGTGAGGCGCTGCGGAAGGAGACCGATCAGGCGTCGAAGGATCGCCTCGGCCGGCTGGAGAAGGAGCTGGCCGATTTGAAAGAAGAGCGCGGCCGCCTCGCCGCCCACTGGCAGCAGGAGAAAGAAGCCATCGCGCGATCACGAAAACTGAAAGAAGAACTGGAAGCGCTGCGGCCGGAGATCGAGCGGGCGCAGCGGGCCGGCGATTACACGCGCGCGTCGGAGCTGCAGTACGGCCGCCTGCCGGAGCTCGAACGTGAGATCAAGGCGGAAGAAGCGCGGCTGGCGTTGCTGCAGCGTGATCACCGGATGCTGAAGGAGGAAGTCGACGAAGAAGACATCGCCGAGATCGTGAGCAAGTGGACCCACATTCCCGTGAGCCGGCTCATGGAGGGCGAAGTCCAGAAGCTGGTGCGCATGGAAACGCGTCTGCACCAGCGGGTCATCGGCCAGGACGAAGCCATCGTGGCGGTCTCGAACGCGATCCGGCGTGCCCGGGCAGGACTGCAGGATCCGAACAAGCCGCTCGGCAGCTTCCTCTTTCTTGGTCCGACCGGCGTCGGGAAGACTGAGCTGGCGCGCGCGCTCGCGGAATTCCTGTTCGACGACGAGCACGCGATGATCCGCATCGACATGTCGGAATACCAGGAGAAGCACACCGTTTCCAGGATGATCGGGGCGCCTCCCGGGTATGTCGGCTACGAAGAAGCGGGCCAGCTCACCGAAGCCGTCCGGCGGCGTCCGTACGCCGTCGTGCTGCTCGACGAAATCGAGAAGGGGCACGCCGAGGTGCTGAACGTGCTGCTGCAGCTGCTCGACGACGGCCGGTTGACGGATGGCAAGGGACGCACCGTGGATTTCAAGAACACCGTCGTGATCATGACGTCGAATCTCGGCAGCGAATACCTCGGCGGCGAGGTGACCGAAGGCGCGCGGCGGCAAGTACAGGATGCGCTGAGGCTGCATTTCCGGCCCGAGTTCCTCAATCGCGTCGACGAGATCATCTTCTTCCACTCGCTCAGTCGCGAGCACCTGAAGCAGATCGTCGAGATTCAGATCGCGGCGCTGGTGAAGCGGCTCGAAGAGCGCAAGATCCACGTCGAGCTGACGGACGCGGCGAAGGAGCGTCTGGTCCGCGAAGGCTACGATCCGACCTACGGCGCACGGCCGCTCAAGCGGACGATTCAGAGGCGTGTCCTCGATCCGCTCGCCATGCGGGTGCTCGAAGGTGAGTTCCGTGAGGGCGATACGGTCGTGGTCGAGGCCGCCGAGGGCGACGCGCTGAAGTTCGAGAAGCGGCAGGTGGTGACGGCGTAAGATGGGCAGGACGGGCAGGACGGGCGGGATAGGCAGGAAGGGCGGGATCGCCAGGCAGGAGCAAGGGGAGGGCAGGAAGGCGGTAAGGGTGCGGTGCGCAGGACGGGTCAATGAATAGGAGGCCTCACATGGGCCGGGCGGACTGGATAGGCAGAAGACGCCGTGCGGGCCGCAACGAGGCCGGAGCAGCATCGACAGCGTCGCCCCCTTCTGCCTGTCCTGCCCCTGCTGCCTTTCCCCGGTGAATCATGGCAGCTCCGAAGCCGACCCCCCGTTTCAATCCGCGCGGCAGCGACCGCCGCGGTCAGCGGCCGCTTCCTACCAGGCCGGTGTCGTCGCTGTGGTACGGGCTCGCATTTCTGCTGCTGCTCGGCCTGGTGCAGATGTACTACTTCGCGCCAGGGGGCCGCACCGTCCCGTACTCCGAGTTCAAGTCGCTCTTGAAGAGCGGGCAGGTCGCTGAAATCACCGTCGGCGATCAGGTCATTCGCGGCATGCTCAAGTCGGGCGACGACAACAAGCGGCAGTTCAGCACCACGCGCGTCGAAGATCCGAAGCTGACCGAGGAGCTGGAAGCGAGGAACGTCAAGTACACCGGCGAGCTCGCGAACCGATGGGTACCGGAGCTGCTTGGCTGGATCGTTCCGCTGCTCTTCTTCGTCGCCATCTGGGGCATCTTCTTCCGGCGCATGAGCGGCGCCGAGGGCGGGGTCATGTCGTTCGCCCGCAGCCGCGCGAAGATCTATGCCGACGACGAGGTGAAGGTCCGGTTTTCCGACGTCGCCGGCGTCGACGAAGCCGAAGACGAGCTCAAGGAAATCGTCGAGTTCCTGAAGAACCCGAAAAAGTATACGAACCTGGGCGGGCGGATTCCGAAAGGCGTGCTGCTCGTGGGTCCTCCCGGCACCGGCAAAACGCTCCTGGCGCGGGCGGTGGCGGGCGAGGCGCACGTTCCCTTTTTCAGTCTGAGCGGATCGGAATTCGTCGAGATGTTCGTCGGCGTCGGCGCCGCCCGCATCCGCGATCTGTTTCAGCAGGCCGAAGCGAAGGCGCCGTGCATCGTGTTCATCGACGAGCTCGACGCGCTCGGCAAGGTCCGCGTGCAGAGCCCGATCGGCAGCCATGAGGAACGCGAGCAGACGCTCAATCAGCTGCTCTCGGAGATGGACGGCTTCGATTCGCGGAAGGGCGTCATCATCATGGGTGCGACGAACCGTCCCGAGGTGCTGGACCCGGCGCTCCTCCGGCCCGGGCGGTTCGACCGCCAGGTGCTCGTCGACAAGCCCGATGTCAAAGGCCGCGAGGCGATTCTCCGCATCCACGTGAAGGGCGTGAAGATGGCGCCCGGTGTCGAGTTGAAGGTGATCGCCGCGCGCACCGCGGGTTTCGCCGGGGCGGATCTCGCGAACCTGGTCAACGAAGCGGCGCTGCTGGCCGCCCGCAACGACAAGTCCGAAGTCGAAATGCGCGACTTCGAGGCGGCGATCGATCGCCTGATCGCCGGGTTGGAGAAGAAGCGCGTGATGAGCGGGCGCGAACGCGAGATCGTGGCCTATCACGAATCGGGGCACGCGATCGTCGCCAGCGTGCTCCCGAACCTCGATCCGGTCCACAAGATCTCGATCGTGCAGCGCGGCTTCGGCGCGCTCGGCTACACGATGCAGCTGCCGCTCGAGGATCGCTACCTGATGCAGCGCCGCGATCTCGAAAGCCAGCTCGCCGTGCTCCTCGGCGGCCGCACCGCCGAAGAAATCGCGCTGGGCGAGATTTCGACCGGCGCACAGAACGATCTGCAGCGGGCGACCGACATCGCCCGCGCGATGGTGACCGAGTTCGGCATGAGCGACGCGCTGGGCGCGGTCAATTACGACGGGAACAAGCGCACGCGGTTCCTCGACCTTCCGATCGGCCCCGAACGGGGCAACTACGCCGAAGAAACAGCGGAAAAAATCGACGCCGAGATCAAGCGCATCCTCACCGACGCGCACAACACCGCCCGGACGATCCTCTTCGACCGCCGCGACACGCTCGAACGGGTCACGCGCCGGCTGCTGGATGTGGAAGTCATGGAGGGCGATGAGCTGCGGCAGTTGCTCGGCGTGAGCCCGACCACATCCGCCGCGCCACCGGATTCCGTGCCGCCGGCCTGAGCTTCGTGGTTTTCAAGAGCGCCAGACGGGTGATTTCGTCACGCCCCGTTCAGGCCTGCGCTGCCAGAATGTCACCGCGATCGTGACGCCGATCAACTGCACCAGGACGACCAACCAGACGCAGGCGGGCCAGCCCGCGAGCCGCCAGAGCACGGACGGCGCCGCGGCGCCGATGCTGCCGCCGGTGTAGTAGAAGGTCGAATACAGGCCGACGGCCAGGGCGCGGTCGCTGGTCGTGACGGCGCCGATGTAACTGCTGGTGGCGGCCTGGGCGATGAACACGCCGGTCGAGCAGAGCGCGAGCCCGGCCACGATGGCAGGCAGCCAGGCGACGAGCGTCAGCAGCGCGCCGATTCCGCCAACTCCCATCGCGAGGCCAAGACCGGAGCGATGGCCATACCGGTCGATCCACCGCCCACCGAACGGCGTCACCATGGCGCCGAGCAGGTACACGACGAACAGCCATCCGAGCGCCGCGGTGCTCAGCCTGAACGGAGGCGCGGCCAGATAGAAGGTCACATACGTGAACATCGCGACCTGGGTAAACAGCACGCAGAACCCGATCGCGTAGGTCGTCACGAGCTGCAGGTTGCGAAAATGCTCCCACGCCGATAGACGCTGGCCGCGCGCGGAATGGCCGTGCAGCCGCCCGCGCTCCTGCGGAAGCCACGCGAGCAGCGCCGTTGCGACGATCACGTTCACGATCGCGAGCGCGACGAACGACATGTGCCAGTTCACGTCCGCGGCGACAAGCCCTGCCATCGCACGCCCGGTAAATCCGCCCAGGATCGTGCCGCTCATGTACGCGGCGGTGCCGCGCCCGGCGCGTTCGGCCGGCCATTCCTCGTGGATATACGCGACGGTGCCGGCGAAGATTCCGGGCGTCATGATGCCCTGGGCCAGCCGCCACATGACCAGCTGGCGCAGGGTCGTCGAGGTCGCGGCAAGCGCGGTGACCACGGCGAGCGCGAACGACGAGCCGATGATGACGCGCCGCAGCCCGATGCTATCGGCAAGGCGGCCGACAAACGGCGCACACACCGCAATCACCACCGTGGGCGCAGTGATGGTCAGGCCGACGCTGAACGTGGAGGCGTCGAACGTGCGCGCGAGCAGCGGCAACAGCGGCTGAGTGGCATACAGGCCGAGAAACGCGACAAAACCGGCCAGAACAATCGCCAGTGTGGGCTCGCGGCGCATTGCACTATATTGTTCCGCATGACTCCTCTTCGCCTCGCCGCATTTTCACTCGTCCTGACCGCCGCGCTCGTCGCGACGCTTCCCGCGCAATCGCCGGGCGGCGTCAAGGCGTTCGCGGGCGCCCGCATCATCGACGGCACCGATCGCGCGCCCGTCGATAACGCCACCATCATCGTCCGCGACGGCCGCATCGTCGCCGTCGGCCCGGCGGCGCGTGTCCAGGTGCCGGAAGGGGCGCAGCGCGTGGCCCTCAACGGCAAGACCGTGATCCCGGGGCTGCTGAACGCCCACGGCCACGTCGGCAACACGGTCGGTCTGCAGCAGGGCCGCTACTCCGCCGACAACGTGCTCCGGGATTTGAAAACCTACGCGACCTACGGCGTGACCACCGTGTTTTCGCTGGGCGACGACCAGGAAGCCGGGTTCAAGATCCGCGATGCGCAGAATACGCCGTCGCTCGATCACGCGCGGCTGTTCGTGGCCGGTCCGGTCCTGGCGCCGAAGTCTCCGGAGGAGGCCCGGAAGCTCGTCGACGAGGTCGCCGCGATGAAGGCCGACATCATCAAGATCCGCGTCGACGACAATCTCGGTACGACGCCGAAGATGCCCCCCGAGATCTATCAGGCGGTCATCGACGAGTCGCACAAGAAATCGATGCGCACGGCCGTGCACCTGTTCTACCTGGAAGACGCGAAGGGGGTCCTCGACGCCGGCGCGGACTTCATCGCCCACAGCATTCGCGACAAGGACGTGGACGACGCGGTGATCGCCATGCTGAAGCGGCGCAACGTCTGCGTCTGCCCGACGTTGATGCGCGAAGTCTCGACCTTCGCCTACGAATCGACCCCGCCCTGGTTCTCGGATCCGTTGTTTCTGAAGCGCGCGGATCCGCAGACGATCGCGCAGCTGAAGGAGCCCGCGCGCCAGGAGCAGATGCGCAACAGCCAGTCGGCGCAGCGCTACAAGGTCGCGCTCGAGCAGGCCAGCCGGAACCTGAAGAAATTGTCGGACGCCGGCGTGACAATCGCGATGGGCACCGATACCGGCCCCCCAGCGCGGTTCCAGGGATACTTCGAGTTGATGGAGCTCGAGCTGATGGCCAAGGCGGGATTGACGCCGAAGCAGGTGCTCCTGTCGGCGACTCGGGATGCGGCGCGCTGTCAGAAACTCGATCGCGATCTCGGCACCCTCGAGGCGAACAAGTGGGCCGACTTCGTCGTGCTCGACGGCGATCCGCTGGCAAACATCAGCAACGCGCGGAAGATCGCGGACGTGTACATCGCCGGGAACCGCGTCGAGCGGTGAGTTTCACGAGTGAACGCAGAGGCGGCAAAGGACGCAAAGGAGCACACTATTTTCTTTGCGGCCTTTGCGGTCCCACGGCCTTTCAGGCGAACGTCCGCAGCGTCCAGTCGACGCGCTGGCGCAGGCGGCGCTCGTCAATCCATCCATCCACCCTGCCGGCGCACGCGGCAAGGTGACAGACACCGTGCTGGAGCATCATGAGCTTGAGCAGTGGGGCATCCGCTCGCAGATCGGGGTCGTAGCCGCCGAGCAGGGCGCGCTCGAGACGATCGACAAGAGCGGCCCCGAGGCGCCACCGTTGTCCAAGCAGCCTGACGTGAAAGGCCAGGTGCGCAAGATCGACGCACTTGTTGCCGTCGGACGACATCGCGAGATCAAGCACGGTAATGCCTGTGTTCCGGACCAGAACGTTTGCGGGACACAGGTCGGCATGGATCGGGACGAGCGCCAGATCGGTGGTATTGATCTGGCGTGCGAACGCTTCGAACGCGGCCAGGCACGCGCGCCGATGATCATCGGTGAAGCCGCCGCGACCGGACGCGGCGAGCGCGCGCAGCCGGATGTCCAGGTATTCGCGGTAGTCTTTCCGAAACGCGGAATTACGGACGGGCACGCCGCGCTGGAATCCGCGCACCCACTCCCCCACCCGATGGAGCGCCGCGGCGGCAGCGTTCACAGTCTTCACGCTGCGAATGAGGGCGAGCCGTCTCAACACGCGGTCGAGGCCGGCGCCCGGTGAGCGCTCCGTCACCAATGCGAGCAGGTCGGGGAACGACGCGATGATCCGTGAAACACCCAACGTCGTTGAGGACGCGAAAGCGGCAGCCGCCTGAAGCGTGCGCTCGGATTCCCACTGGAAATAGCGCGAGAGGCGCTCCCGCTCGTCTGACATTTCGCCGGACCCGACGAACCATTTCACAAACAGGTCGACTGTCGTCGACTGGGTCTGAACGCGTACCGGCAGCAGCCGGCACGATTGACCGACCACTTCCCTGCCTGTATCGATGCGTCGAATCGCGCTCCCGAACAGCGCGGCCGCGTCGGCCTGAAGACGGGCAAAGACAGGCGCGAACGCGACAGGGCCGGCGGCCACGTCCGCGGCAATGGTCAGCAACACGGCGGACGTGTGTGAAGCAATTAGTATTCCGTCACGTGCGCGACTCTTGCTCGACTCCCAGACGAAGCTGTGCTATAACAATGTCACCAATGTGACTGATTGATTTACCTCGGCGCCATGACAGCCAGCCAGCCCTCGGGTGCCCCCGCGTCGCACTGATTCCGGAGATCCTCATGAAGCTGTCAGGCGCACATGCCGTCCTGATCGTGTCTTCCCTGCTCGGACAGCTGCTCAGTGCGTCCGAGCTGCGGGCCGAGATCCCGAACGTCTTCTTCGCGCCTCCGGTCAACTTATCGCGCAACCCGCAGAATGCCTTGGCATACAGCGTCCGAGCGGCGCTGGACACCAAGGGCAACATCCACGTTCTGTGGGCCGATAACAATTGCCTCACCGTCTGGCCGTACACCTGCACGTGGCATCTGTTCTATCGCCGGTCGGTCGATGGCGGCGGGACATTCTCGGGTCCGCGCGAGATTTCGAACCTCCCCAGCGGTCACCCGCTGTTCCGCCCCCAACTGGCCGTCGACGGCGGCGGCAACATCAACGTCGTCTGGGAGAGTGTCGTTTCCGGAAGCTGGGAGATCTTCTACAGTCGTTCGGTCGATGGCGGGGCCACGTTCTCGACTCCAAAAGTCATTTCGAACTACGCTGGAGCGGCGGTGGATCCGCAGCTCGCCGTCGACCGTCTCGGTAACCTCAACGTCGTGTGGCAGACGCAGCAGGCTGCCGACCTGAATCGTTGGAACGTCTGGTTCAGTCGCTCCACCGATGGAGGACGCAGTTTCCGGGATCCGCAGCCCATGTGTGACGATGCCGCGATCTGCAACTGGCCGCAGATCGCGGTCGAACCTGGCGGCTCGATTGACGTGGTCTGGGCAGAGGCCGACTGCGCCGACTGCGCCTACGACGTGTTCTTCAGACGTTCCCGTGACGGAGGAGCCACATTTTCCGCTGCCCAAAACCTTTCGAACAGCACGGAGTCGCTCATCACCGTGCCGGAAATCGTCGCGGACTCGAGCGGGAACTTAAACGTAGTCTGGAGCAAGGGCAATTACTGGTCGTCGGGCAATGCCGACGTCTTCTTCACCCGCTCCGCCGACGCAGGGTCCACGTTCAGCAAGAGAAATCTCTCGAGCAATCCAGGGCTCTCCTATTTTCCTCAGGTCGGCGTCGACCCCTTCGGGTACATCAACGTCGTGTGGCTCGACGAGGCGATGGGTGGCATCGCGTTCAGCCGGTCCGTCAACGGCGGCGCGGATTTCTCCACGCCGAAGAACGTGCTGCCGGCTCCGGACGGGTCCTCCGAAGACCCCTTCGTCACCGTCGCCGACGGCAACATCAACCTGGTTTGGGCCAAGGGGCGCGGTGTTTTCTTCAGCCGTTCAAGCGATGGCGGAGCCACGTTCTCTGTTCCACAGAGTCTTTCGGAGAACGGCGGCGGGGCGTTCCTTCCACAGATCATCGCCAACACCAGCGGGCACATCTGCGTGTTGTGGTTTGACGACACGAGTGGGGTTGCCGACGTCTTCCTCGGCCGCGGCGTCACCCTGAAAGCAGTCCACATCGACATCGCCGCACTTCCGCCAAGCGCGTTCAAGAAGGCGAACGCAAGCCATCGGCGGCCGATGTTGAACGCCCTCGCCGAGGCGGAGCAGGCGTCAGAGAACGGGAATCGCGCGCTGGCCGCCAGCATCCTCGAAGACCTGCTGTGGCATGTCAACGGATGTGGAGCGGCCGCAGATAATAACGATTGGATTGCCGACTGCGAGGCACAGCGCAAAATTCGGACCTCAATCGAGATCATCGTTGCCGGTCTGCGCAGCGGCCAGCCGGTGGAGCAAACGCGCCGGCAGCGGGCAACCGGCCTTTAGGCGCGCACAGCGCGCCCGCCGGAGCGTCGCGCCGAGGCGCTACGGCGCGACCTCGCCGAAGCTCCGAAGAGCGGAGGCGGGCGGAGGCGGAAACGGGGCTTGCGGGGGTCCGCGCGAGCGACGGCGAGGGCGGTCCGGCGGGGCGCCGCCCCCCGGTCTGGTTAAGGCGTCGCGGGTTTCTCCTCACTGCCGGGCACCGCCGCTTCGGCGGCGGCAAAGCCGATTCTGCTGTGGGTTCCGTCGCAGAACGGCTTGTTCGTGGACCCGCCGCAGCGACACAAGACGAACGGCCGCTTCGGAATGGTGTAAGGATTACCGTTCCAGTCGACCAGGGTGACATCGTCACCCTCGACCAGGTAAGGTCCGTTCTGCCGCACCTTGATGTTCGCCACACATGCCTCCGGGACCGCCGGGCCTAGCCCATCTTCTGCATCGACGAGAGGAACTCCGAGTTCGACTTCGTCTTGCCCATTTTGTCGAGCAGCAGCTCCATCGCTTCGACCGGCGAGAGCGGGTTGAGGACTTTACGCAGGACCCAGATCCGGTTCAAGTCTTCGCGCGGGATGAGCAGTTCTTCCTTCCGTGTGCCGCTCTTCTGCACATCGATTGACGGGAAGACGCGTTTGTCGGTGAGCTTGCGATCCAGATGGATCTCCATGTTCCCGGTGCCCTTGAACTCCTCGAAAATGACGTCGTCCATGCGCGATCCGGTGTCGATGAGCGCGGTCGCCATGATGGTGAGCGAGCCGCCCTCTTCGATATTCCGCGCGGCGCCGAAGAAGCGCTTCGGTTTCTGCAGCGCGTTCGAATCGAGACCGCCCGACAGCACCTTGCCCGAGGGAGGGATGACGGTGTTGTAGGCGCGCGCGAGGCGGGTAATCGAATCGAGCAGAATGAGCACGTCCTTCTTGTGCTCGACCAGCCGCTTGGCTTTTTCGATCACCATCTCGGCCACCTGCACGTGACGCTGCGCCGGCTCGTCGAACGTCGACGAGATGACTTCGCCGTCGACCGATCGCTGCATGTCGGTCACTTCTTCGGGCCGCTCGTCGATGAGGAGCACGATCAGATACACCTCGGGATGGTTCTTCGAGACCGACTGCGCGATGTTCTGCAGCAGCATCGTCTTGCCGGTTCGCGGCGGCGCGACGATGAGACCGCGCTGTCCCTTGCCGATCGGGGTCCAGAGATCCAGGACGCGCGCCGACAGGTTCTCGGCGCTCGTTTCCAGGGTGATGCGTTCCTGCGGGTACAGCGGCGTGAGATTCTCGAAGAACAGCTTGTCCCGCGCCTGTTCCGGCGCCTCGAAATTGACCGCTTCGACCTTGATCAGCGCGAAGTACCGCTCGCCTTCTTTAGGCGGCCGGATCTGGCCGGAGACGGTGTCGCCCGTCTGCAGATCGAACTTGCGAATCTGCGAGGGGGACACATAGATGTCGTCGGGCCCGGGCAGATAGTTGTAATCGGGCGCACGCAGGAAACCGAACCCGTCGGGCAGGACTTCCAGCACGCCTTCCGAGAAGATGAAGCCGCTCTGTTCGGTCTGGGCCTTCAGGATCTGGAAGATCAGCTCCTGCTTGCGCATGCCGGTCGCGCCGCCCACATTGAGGTCCTTCGCGATCTGGGTGAGCTTCTGGATGCTCATGTCTTTCAGATCGGTGATGTTGAGGCCGTCGCGGCGCTGCTGCGCCGGCGGTGCGGTTTTTTGTGGCTGTGGCTCGGGAGCGGCGGCTGGGGATTCGGTGGTGACGGCGGGCTCTGGTGCGGCAGGTCCGTTTGACGTGCGCGCCGGAGCATGGCGCTTATGATTGCTGGGCATGGGAACTCGTGTGCAGGTTGTGTTGAAACTCTTCCGATGGGCAGAAGGCCCACGCTTGCCGAGGTGTGCTATTCGCGCTGAGTATAACAGATCCTCACGTGTTCATCGGTCGAGATCGGACGATGCCTCAAATCTCGATGATTCCAGTGCCGCTGCGCCTCGAACGATCGAGGCTCGACCTCGAACAATCTCGGTTCAGAGCGCCCACGGATTCCGGCCGATCGCCATGATGCTGCACGCGACGATGGGCTGGAGATGCAGCGCGCGGGCGCGGTCGATGAGCGCATCACTCTCAGCTCCGGGATTCAACCAGACCTCTGCGATCCCCTTTCGGGCGACTTCACCGATGACCTGCTCGCCGACTTCAGGGTGGACGTAGAACGATGCCATGTCGATCGGGCCAGGCACGTCGAGGACGGACGCGTAGGCCTTCAGCCCTTCAACTTCGGTCTCGTGCGGATTGATCGGCACCACCGTGTAGCCCTGCTGTCGGTACGCGCGCACCGCCTTGTTGCCGAACTTCCTCGGATCGTTCGACGCGCCGATGACGGCGACGACCTTCTCCATCGATCCGAGTATACCGCGTGATATCAACGCACAGCGGCCGCCTGTCCCTGATGTGCGCGCACGAAATCGAGCAGCCGCGTGCTGCCCTCGCGCAGGTTCTCGAGCGACGTGGCGTACGAGATGCGGATGAATCCGGGCGCGTCGAACGCCTCTCCGGGCGTGACCGCCACGCGCGCCTCTTTCAGCAGCGCGTCGGCAAAATCGAGCGAAGTCCGGAACCCGTTGACCGACAACAGCTCACCGATATCGATAAACATGTAAAACGCGCCCGCGGGCTTGCGGCAACGAAGACGGGCGTCGGCGCCGAGCCAGGCACACAGCTGATCGCGCCGGCGCCGGTACTCGTCGAGCATCTCCTTGACCGGCGCCTGCGATCCGGTCAGGGCGGCGATGGCCGCCTTCTGGCTGATCGACGTGACGTTCGACGTCGCGTGGCTTTGAATCGCGCCGCACGCGGCAATGAGCGCCGCCGGCCCGATCGCCCAGCCGCAGCGCCATCCGGTCATGGCATAGGCCTTGGACGCCGAGCCGCAGAGCACGGTCAGATCGCGGCACCGCGCGGCCAGCGCGCGCGGCAGGTTGTGCGCCACCTCGTCGTAGATCAACTTCTCGTAGCAGAGATCGACAATGAGCCAGATCCCCTGCCTGGCGGCGGCGTCGCCGACGGCCGCCAGATCGTCTTCGGCAATCAACGCGCCGGTGGGATTGCACGGGGAGTTGATGATGATGCCTCGCGTCCGCGGCGTGATGCGATCCACAATCGCGCCGGCATGAATCGCGAAGCCGTCGTCGGCGTGCGTCGGCGCGAGGACCGGCGTCGCATCAGCCAGTTTGATCTGCTCGGTCAGCGTCGGCCAGTACGGCGTGTGCGTGATGACTTCATCGCCCGGCCCGAACAGCGCCAGCGCGGTGTTGTACAACGCCTGCTTTCCTCCGGCCGTGACAATCACTTCCGATTCCGAGAACTGGACGCCGTAGTCGGTCCGATAGCGATCGCAAATCGCCCGCTTCAGCTCGACAATGCCCGAAGGCGGCGTATACCGCGTGAAATTCTGGTCGAGGGCGTCGCGCGCCGCCGCTTTCACCGGTGCGGGCGTGGGGAAGTCCGGCTCCCCGGCGCCGAAGTCGATGACCTGAATGCCCTCGCGCCGCAGCCGGTCGACGGTGGCAGTCACGCTCATGGTCGGCGAGCTCGCAATTCGCGTGGTCCGGTCCGCCAGTCTCATCATGATCTCCGCTTCATACCTTCCCGCGCAGCCGCTGCTCCACCAGTTCCGGCACGAGACCGTGGACGCGGCCACCGAGCGAAAATACTTCCTTGATCAGCCGTGAGCTGATGTACGTGTACTGCTCCGCCGGCATCATGAACACGGTCTCAATCTGCGGCCGCAGCCGCCGGTTCATGAGCGCCATCTGAAACTCGAATTCGAAATCCGATACCGCCCGCAGTCCCCTGACAATCACCTGCGCCTGACGACGCTCGACGTAATCGACGAGCAACCCGTTGAACGTGTCGACTTCCACGTTCCGGTGCTCCTGAAACACCTGACGCAGAATCTCCACCCGTTCGTCCATCGTGAACAGCGGCGCCTTCTCGGCATTGACCAGGATGGCGACAACGATCCGATCGAACAGCCGCGCCCCCCGCGAGATGATGTCCACATGACCGTTGGTCAAGGGATCGAACGATCCCGGGTACACGGCTAAGATGGGCATCGCAATCAGACGTCCGGGGCTGGACCGGCTTCGTACATTGACAAAGCGGAATCGCCTGAGATTACCTGTCGCGTCCGGACCAGCCCGCCGGCCGCAGCCGGCGTCCCGGAGCGTCGCGCGTGCTCCAGCACGAGAAGGCCGCCGGAAGCAAGATGCCGGCCAGCGATAGCGATCGGCTCACCGGCGTCCTCGTCGTACGGCGGATCAAGCAGCACGAGATCGAACGAGGCGCCCCTCAGACTTGTGAGCGCTCGGGCAAGGCTGCCGCGAATAATAACATAGCCGTCCCGGATGCCGCATCGCGAGAGATTGCGTGCAATCAGCGCCTGCGCGCGCCGATCGCGCTCGACAAACGTCACCTGCGCCGCACCCCGGCTGAGCGCTTCGATGCCCATTGCCCCCGTCCCGGCATAACCGTCGAGCACGCGCGCGCCAGATACGCGCGCCGCAACGATATTGAACAGCGTCTCGCGCAATTTGTCAGACGTCGGCCGCAAGCCTGGCCACGTCGGCGCGGCAAGCTGGCGGCCTCTCAGTGTGCCTGCGATGATGCGCACGATTCATTGCCCGCGTGAGTCAAAACGCGGGTGGGTCTGGTGGGTCGAGTGGGTCGGGTGGGTCTAGCAGGTAGGGTGAGTCATGTGGGTCGAGTTGGAGACGGCGTAGGTCTCTTGCACGCGCTGTCCGTGTCCGTCCTCCCCCTACCTGGCCCATCTGTACCTACCCACGCGACCTGGCCGGCCCACATGACCGACCCGACCCTACTAGCCCTATCCCACTTCAATCAGCTTGAAGCGGCCCGCCCAGGCTTCCAGCAGCTCTTCGACGGCGGCCGATGAGGGCTGCAACCGGGCGACCCATGCGGTCGCCTCGCGCTGAGCCACCTCGAGCACGTCGCGATCGCGCAACAGGTCGATCATCCGGAACGTCGGCACGCCGGCCTGCCTCGTGCCGAAGAAATCGCCCGGTCCGCGCAGCCGCAGGTCGCGCTCGGCGATCTCGAAGCCATCGGTCGTTTCCGTCATCGCGTGCAGTCGATCCCGGGCGTCATCCGACAGCGGAGACTGATACATGAGAAAGCAGTACGACTGGTGTCGATCCCGGCCGACGCGGCCGCGGAGCTGATGCAGCTGCGAGAGCCCGAAGCGTTCGGCATGTTCAACCAGCATCACGCTCGCGTTGGGCACGTCCATCCCGACTTCCACGACCGTCGTCGACACCAGGATGTGCAGATCCCCGGCGGCAAACGCTTTCATCACCCGATCCTTCGCGTCGGTTTTCATCCGGCCGTGCAGCAAGCCGACGCGGTGCGCCGGGAACACTTCTGCGGCCAGATGATCGGCCATCTCGGTCGCCGCCTTCAGATCGACTTTCGCAGACTCTTCAACGAGCGGATAGATCACGTAGGCCTGACGTCCGGTATCCAGCTCGCCGCGAAGGAACTCATACACCGCATCGCGGCGCGATTCGGGCTTTGCCACAGTTTTCACCGGCAGCCGTCCCGGCGGCGAATCGCGGATCAGCGAGACGTCGAGATCGCCGTACACCGTCAGCGCCAGCGTGCGCGGAATGGGGGTCGCGGTCATCACCAGCACGTCGGGGTGCAGTCCTTTGCCGCGGAGGCTGGCGCGCTGCAGGACGCCAAACCGGTGCTGCTCATCGATCACGACCAGCCCGAGCGTGTGGAACCGCACCTCGCCCTGAACCAGCGCGTGTGTACCGACTACGAGGTGAATCGTCCCTGCGGCAATCTCAGCCAGTTCCTCGCGGCGCGCCGGCGCGGCCGTGGCGCCGGTCAGGAGCGCCACCCGGAACCGCGACGGCTGCAGCAGCCGTGAGATGTTCACGAAGTGCTGTTCGGCGAGAATCTCGGTCGGGGCCATGAACGCCACCTGCTGCCCGTTTTCCATCGCCACCAGGGCGGCGAGGAGGGCGACGATCGTCTTGCCGGCACCCACGTCGCCCTGCAGAAGGCGGTTCATCGGGTGCGGGCGCTGAAGATCCTCCACGATCTCCTTGAGCGACTGCTTCTGTCCGCTCGTCAAGCGGAAGGGCAACACGCGCCTCGCCGATTCGCGGATGCGGTCGTCGACGCGAATCGTCGCCGCCTTCGGCTGGATTGCGGCGAACCGCCGGCGGGCCACGATTCCCATCTGAAACAGGAAGGCCTCCTCGAAAATCAGCCGGCGCTGGGCCGGCGTGCTGAATGCATTCAGCGCCGCGATCGAAGTGCCCTCCGGAGGAAAGTGCGCCGCGGCGAGCGCGGCGCGCCGCGATGGCAGCCGCAGCCGCTGGGGGAGGTCGCCCGGCAGCGATTCCGGCAGAATCTCAGGCAGGCGCTCGAGCGCGTGGAAAACGATCGTCCGCTGCACTCTGGTCGTGACCGCGCCGGTTTTCTCGTACACCGGCACGATGCGGCCGGTATGCACCGTCTCGCCCTCCTCATCGTCGAGGATTTCATATTGCGGATTGGTCAGCTGGAGACGCGCCGACCCGTACAATTCGACGACGCCATACAGCACGACGCGCTGACCGCGCGTGAAGACATCCCGCAGGAAGGGCTGGTTCAGCCAGACGACTCGCAGCGATCCGCTGCCGTCGTCGATGATTGCCTCGAAGATTTGAAATCCCGGCCGTCGCGTGGAGCGGATGCCGCACGAGAGAATCTGCCCGCTGACCGAAGCGGTCTGGCCCGGCTTCAACGTTCGAATCGACTGGAGCCGGCTGCGGTCCTCGTATCGCAATGGAAACCGGTACAGCAGGTCTTCTATCGTGCGCAGGCCGGCACGCTCGAAGTCGGCGGCGCGGCGCGGGCCCACGCCTTTGAGGAACTGCAGCGGCGTCGCGAGAAAGGCCTCGGACTCGCTGGACCCCGGCGGGTCCGAAACGGAGTCGACCCCTTTCCGGGTCATTGCACGATTATGGCTTGACCTCGCTCGACCTGGATCTCGCGAATCCGTGCAGGCAGCGCAAACGGATCGTCGATGTTGATGCCGGAAGGATTCTCGTGGGTGCGCGAGTAGTAGCTGACAATCTCCTGCAGGAGCATCTTCGGGACCGGCACGCCGCCGACGCTCGCCGACTCCAGCTCGAAACGGCCGACGCCATTGCTCGTCTGCAGCCGCCCTGTAGCCGTGACGGGCAGCTTGCCTGTCAGATAGTTCGTCGGGTCGAACCAGCTCTGCGACGCCTTCGCCCGGCGCACTGCGTCGAGATCGACGACCGCCCGGCCCGAGAGCCGGCCCGTACCGAGGATGCTGACTGCGGGATCGACGACCCCCGTCGGGAGCTGCGCCCGCCCGTCATAGCCCAGATACGAGTTGACCTCGGATTCCGTGACTGCCGTCCGGCGCGCCTGGTTTGAGGGGCGATCGCCAAATGCAGTGATTGTGGCGACCTTCTGCTTCAACGTCTCGGCATCGCGTTTCGACAACCGCTGGTCTGCTGACAGCACCGCCGTGATGGCCACGAGCGCCGCGCACGCCAGGATGAGAGCCCGCACACACCTATCTTAGCAGTTGATCGTGCGTTACCTGTGCACGGTTCTTCACCCTTGCGCCCTCAACACCGGGCGAGCCTCAGCTGCTCCACTTCCATGGGCGTCGGGATGCCGCCGCGGGCCCCGAGGGCGCGGCAGTTCAGCGCCGCAACGGCGTTGGCGTACGTGAGCACTTCTTCGAGATCGTCGTCGGGCCGGCGCAGGCAGGCGCAGGCAAAAGCGCCGCGAAACACATCGCCTGCGCCGGTGCTGTCGACGCAGTCCACCTGAAAGCCAGCGGTCCGGATCTCGCGACCGTTGCACCAGGTCAGGCTGCCCTCTCTCCCCAGCGTGACGCAGACGACCGGCGCGCCGAATTCACGGCCGATCGCGCCCAGCGCCCGCCCAAGATCCTCGTGACCGGTCAGGGCCGCGGGAAATTCCTCTGCGGCGATGATCGCATCGACGTTCTGGAGAAGCTCCGCGATACCCGGGCGGACTTTTTCCACGTCGACCACCGTTGGAACCCGATCTTCGCGCGCGTAGCGGACGGCCCGGGCGGCGGCGGCCGTTTCATGGCAATCAACAATCAGAAACCGGCCCGACGTGACCGCTTCTCTGGGCACATCGGCCGCTTCCATGATCAACCCCGGGTCGCGGTCCCACAGCACGGTCCGGTCGCCGGAACGCCCGTCGACGAGAATGACGGCAAATTGGTTCGCCGCACCCTCCACGGTCCGCGCTGCACTCAGGTCGACGCCGGCGGCCGTCAGGCTTTCCCTCGAGAGCGCGCCCAGCTCGTCATCGCCGAAGCTGCCGATGTACCGGGCACGCCAGCCGAGTCGTGCACAGGTGACCATCGCCGTTGCCATCTGCCCCCCGGGCAGACGGGCAAATCGCTGGAGCCGCTGCTTGGTATTCGAAGCCGGGTACTCGGCGACGACCGTGACCAGGTCAATGCTGTTGAGACCGAACCCGACCACATCGAAAGGCTTTTCAGACGTGCTGGGAATCCGGAATGGAATTCTCACGGGGTCACGAATCGTATCAGTCTGCCAGCTGTTTGCTCAGTGCATTCAAGGACACGGGTTGACCTTCGCCTTTCTTTTGCGTATAGTCGGGTCTAGGCACCCCAATGGGCTTTCCACGAACGCGGTGTGTGCGGCCCCGGCAGGCGCGGCGGCGGGGCTTCAGTGCAAGGCAGGAGACGACCGATGCTTCCTCTCACAAAGCGTCAGCGGGAAATCCTCGACTATCTGAACGAGTTCATCAGCGAGCATGGGTACGCGCCGAGTCTCGAAGAAATCGGCCGGCGCTTCGGCCTGTCTTCGCTGGCCACGGTGCACAAGCACCTGACCAACCTTCAGGAGAAGGGATTTATCAAGCGCGCGTGGAACCGGAGCCGGTCGGTCGAGATGGTGCCGACGCGCGCAGGTGGCCGCGCCGTCGAACTACCGCTGCTCGGGTATGTGGCTGCCGGATTGCCCATCGAGGCCGTGGCGACCAGCGAAACCATCGCGGTCCCCGAAGATCTGGCTGGCAAGCGGGACACGTATGTTCTCCGCGTCCGCGGCGATTCGATGATCGACGAGCAGATCCGGGACGGCGACTTCGTCGTGGTCGAGGATCGCAAGACCGCCGAAAACGGCGAAATGGTCATCGCACTGCTGCGGGGATCGGACGTGACCCTCAAGAAGTTCTACCGCGATACGACCGGGAGAATCCGCCTCCAGCCGGCCAATGCGGCGATGCAGCCGATCTTTGCCGATCCGGACCAGGTGCAGATTCAGGGGGTGGTTGTCGGTGTGATGAGGAAGTACTGAAAAGCACGCCTGCCCCCGACTGGACCCGACGCCGGAAGCGGGCTCACGCGGCCCCGCCGTGCCTCCGGCGCGGACATCGCGCCGTAGCGTGGCGTGGTCAGGCCGGGCGAGGTGGAGGCCGGGACGCATCGTCGTCGGGCCAGCGGGAAGCGCGCCACAGGGTTTTCTGGCCGTCTGCACATCGGTGCGCCAGCGCTTCCCGATTCCATCTTACACTTGGGCATGCCTGACCAGCCGCAGCCCAAGCAGATCAACTTCACAATTGTTCCAGACGACAGTCCGGCGGTGCCGCGGACGTACTCGAACTTCTGCTCGATCGCGCATACGCCGTTCGACTTCACCCTGACGTTCTGCGAGGTGATGCCGCTGTCGGACAAGGAGATCAAAGAAGCCGAATCAGAGCACGTGGTCCGCGCGCCCGTTCGGACGAGAATCGTCGTCCCGGTGCAGTTCGTGCCGAACCTGATTGCCGCGTTGCAGGAGCACTGGCGCGTCTTCACCGAGTCGTACAGCAACGTCGGGTGGAACAAAGGACCAGTACATTAGTCATCAGTCGTTAGTCGTTGGTCGCGATGATGACCAACGACCAACGACGAATGACCCAAAGACCATTAAAAGTGAAGTCGCCTCGCGACACCCGCCGTATCCTGGACAAGCTCGAGACCCAGCATCCGGATGCTGATACCGAGCTGCATCACTCGAACGCGTTCGAGTTGCTGGTCGCGACGATTCTGTCCGCTCAGTCGACGGACCAGCGCGTCAACCTGGTGACGCCAGCCCTGTTCACGCGCTATCCGGATGCCGCCGCCCTCGCTCGGGCGAATCAGGGCGAGCTCGAGCGGCAGATTCATTCGACCGGGTTCTTTCGCGCGAAATCGAAGGCCCTCATCGGGATGGCCCAGGCGCTCGTCGCGACGCGCGGCGGCGAGGTGCCGGCGGATCTGAACGCCCTGATTGCGCTGCCCGGGGTCGGCCGGAAGACGGCGAACGTCGTCCTGGGTCACGCGCTTGGCGTGCCGGGACTTCCGGTGGACCGGCATGTGCTGCGCGTCTCGAACCGTATCGGCATTGCGGAGTCCGACGATCCTGAGATCGTCGAGCAGCAGCTGTGCCGTGCCATGCCGAAGGATCGATGGACGCGTACTTCCGACACGCTGATTCTTCACGGCCGGCGGGTCTGCAAACCCAAGCCTTTGTGCGATCAGTGTCTGGTGCGCGACGACTGTGCGTATTACCACCTGGTCATCGCGCGAGCCCGCGAGGGCAAGGCGCCGAGGAAGAAGCGCGCGTCCCGATCGGCCGCCGGAACGACCGCGGCGTCCCGGCTCCACGGCCAGGCAGCACGAGCAGGGAAACAGGCCGCCCGCAACCGGCGATGACACGGGCCGAATTCGAGCGTCACGTCGCCGAGGCGCTCGCATCCATTCCACGCCACTTTCGCAAGGCGATGCAGAACGTCGCCATCGTGGTCGAAGACGAGCCCTCCGCCGACCTCCTTGCCGAGATGGACATCGAACCGCCCGACACGCTGTTTGGCCTGTACCAGGGTACGCCTCTCACCGAGCGGACGTGGGGATTCGGCAACGCGCTGCCCGATCGCGTGCTGCTGTTCCAGGGCCCGCACGAGCGCGAAGCCGAGGACGAAGACGATCTCGTTGTCGCCATCGCCGAAACGTTGATTCACGAGATTGGCCACCATTTCGGCTTGAGCGAGGAAGAGATCCAGGAAATCGAAGAGAAGTACTGGCGCGGCGAGGGTGAGTAGGAATTACCACGCAGGACGCGGAGGGACGCTGAGCGTCAAATCGTGAAACAACAGGTTTTTTCCTCCGCGTCCTCCGTGGTTGAAAAATTCCGTGGACCGCATGACAGCGCACCGCGCTCGAAAGCGCTTCGGCCAGCATTTCCTCGAGCCGGCGTGGGTCGACAAGGTCATCCGGGCCATTGATCCGAAGCCGGATGAAACGTTCATTGAGATCGGCCCCGGGCACGGCGCGTTGACGCTTCCGCTCGCCGCGCGTGCCAAAGCTGTGACGGCCTACGAGATCGATCGCGATCTCGCGGAAATGCTTCAGGCAGAGGCCCCCCAGAATGTGCATGTCATCGCAGGCGATTTTCTGGACCGGGACACGGACTGGCTGAGCTTTGAGACCGACTCCAGGCTCCGTGTGGTTGGGAACCTGCCGTACAACATCGCCTCGCCCATTCTCTTCAAGCTGATCGACATTTCCGGTGCCTGGTCTCCAGGCTCACCGGTGAGTGATGCAGTGGTGATGGTGCAGCGCGAGGTGGCGGACCGTCTCATCGCCCGCCCTGGCACGCGTGAATACGGTGTGTTGAGCGTGCTCGTCGGCCATCGTTCGAGCGTCGACCGGCTTCTCAACCTCCCGCCCGGGGCGTTCCGGCCAGCGCCCAGGGTGTCATCTTCTCTGGTCCGGTTGGGGTTTCATGCACCCGACCCGCCGGTTCGAAACCGCGAGATGTTCGCAGCGCTCGTGCAGGCGGTCTTCACCCGCCGTCGAAAAACCATTGCGAATGCCTTGCGTGCGTTCGAGCAGCGCGGCACCGCGCCGGCACCGTCATCAGCGGCCGCCCTCGAGCAGGCCGGCCTCGACGGCCGCCGCAGGCCCGAAACGTTGGCGATCGACGAATTCGGGAGGCTCGCGGACGCGTACGCCGCCCTCGCGACGTGATCCAGACTTGCAATGCGAAGCCTGGCACACGCGCCTGCGTTGGCTCAGCGCCGCTTCGGAATCGACTCAGCGCAGCGTCCTGCGGCCGCAGCCTGCCGTGGGGCAGGCAGCTATGCTAATATTTCGCAGCTAAGTTGTACGTGGACCGGGTCTTAAGGTTGGCCGTCCGCGAACGCTCAACCCGCCATCAGGTGTCAGGCGCTCCCAGCCGCCTGAGTTGAGCCGCCGAGCGCGGCTCCCTTCGAATCGGATCGCTCCGCTTGGAGTGTCGCCGCGAAGGCAGGGTTTCTAATCCAGCATGCTCGAAGTGGTGCCGCTCGGCGGCGTCGGTGAGTTCGGCATGAACATGCTCGCCCTCTCCTGGGGCGAGACGACTATTGTCGTCGATGCCGGTGTCATGTTCCCCGACCCCGAGCTGCTCGGAGTCGACCGCATCGTTCCGGACCTGACCTACCTGCAGCAGAAGGGCCGTCCGGCGGCGCTGGTCCTGACCCACGGCCACGAAGACCACATCGGCGGCGTGCCGCATGTGGCGCCGCTCGTTGCGGGGCCGATCTACGCGACGCCCCTGACGCTGGCGCTCGTCGAGCCGAAGCTCGAAGAGCACGGCCTGAAGGGTACGATCCCGCTGCTCCCCGTTCGTCCCCGCGACCGGGTCACTATCGGTCCGTTTGCCGTGGAGTTCATCCGGGTCACGCACAGCATGCCCGACTGCGTGGCGCTCGCCATTCATACGCCGGCCGGGGTGATCATCCACACCGGCGACTTCAAAATCGATCACACGCCGATCGACGGCGACCACTTCGACGTCCACCGGTTTGCGGAGCTCGGCGCGTCGGGTGTCCTCGCGCTGTTTGCGGACAGCACCAATATCGACCGCCGCGGCTACACCGGCTCCGAGCGCGAAGTGATCGAAGCGTTCGAAGAGATCTTTACCAGTGCGACAGGAAAGCTGATCGTCGCCGCCTTCGCCTCGAGCCTCTACCGCGTGCAGATTCTCGTCGATCTGGCGGCGCAGTTCGACCGCAAGGTGGCGTTCGTCGGCCGCGGCATGATCCAGAACTCGGAGATCGCTCTCCGGCTGGGGCACCTGCGCATACCGTCCGGCGTTCAGATTCGCGACGCCGATGTCGGCAACTACGCGCCCCGCGACGTGCTCTGCCTCAGCACCGGTTCGCAGGGCGAGCCGATGTCGGCGTTGTCGCGGATTGCCATCGACGATCACCGACACGTCAAGGTCAAGGAAGACGACACAGTGGTGATTTCCGCGCGCGTGATCCCGGGCAATGAGAAAGCGGTCGGCCGCGTGATCAACCATCTCGCCCGGCGCGGCGCCGACGTCGTTCACGAGGGGATCAAGCACGTGCACGTGTCCGGGCACGCCAGCGAGGAAGAGCTGAAGCTGATGCTGTCCCTCGTCCGGCCTCGATATTTCATGCCGATCCACGGCGAGTACCGGCAGCTGTCGCAGCACGCCCGGATCGCAAGGCGGGTCTTCGCCGGCCGCGATCCGAGGCCGGACATTCTGCTGGCCGAGAACGGCGACCTCGTGGTCTTCGACGCCGCCGGGGCGCGGATTGCCGGGAAGGTGCCGGTCGGGCGCGTGCTCATTGACGATACGCGGACGGGCGAGATCGGCGACGAGGTCCTGCGCGATCGCCGCCATCTGGCGGAAGATGGTCTGGTCGTGCCGGTCGTCGCCATCAACAAGCAGACCGGCGTTCTCGAAGGCGTTCCCGACATCATCACGCGCGGCTTCGTCATGCAGGAGCGCGAGGCGCTGCTGGCGGACGGCGCACGGGTTCTGGTCGACGTGGTCGAGCACGCGAGCGTTGAAGAGCGCACCGACCAGGGGCTGATCAAGGAAAAGCTCCGCGTCGAGCTGCGCCGGTTTTTTCGCAAGCGTTCGGGGCGGCGGCCGTTCGTGCTCCCCGTCATCATGGAGATCTGACCGGTGGCATCGACTCTCTCGCGTCGCGTCAGCGAATTCGCCGGCGTGCTGCTGTTCGCCGCCGCGCTCATCTGGATCATCTCGCTCACCAGCTACGAGCCGGCCGACCCGGTCTGGTTCTTCAGCACCGGCTCCCACGCCACGCCCGCCAATTTCGCCGGACGCATCGGGGCGTTTCTCGCCGAGCTTTCCTTCCAGCTCTTTGGCTATGCCTCGTACCTCATTCCGGCCATTCTCGTCATCACCGGGTGGAACTATTTCTGGTGTCGCCGGCTCGACGCGGCGGTGACCAAGGTCGTCGGCGCGGGCTTCCTGATGGCGGGCGTGAGCGCGTTTATGAGCCTGGTGTTCCGCCGGCTGGCCGTTTCAGGAAAACCGTTCCGGGCCGGCGGCTATGCCGGCGAGCTGGTCGCCAGCGAGCTGTCCGAGTACCTGAATCGCAGCGGGTCGGTGATCGTCATCCTGACGCTGATCTTCCTGGCAATCATCATGTCGACCCAGTTCTCCTTCGGGCGCTTCTTCCGCGCCGCTCTCGTGGCGATCAGTGCCGGCTCGCGCCGCGCCATCGCGGCCGGTCGCGAGTGGCGTGAAGAACGCCGCCGGGAGCAGCAGCGTCGCGAGGTCATTGCCAAGCACACGAAAAAGGGGGCGCCGGTTCCTGAAATCAGGAAGGCGGCCGCGGCGCTGGACGACGAGGATCGCCGTCCGCGGGCCGGCTCGCGCGTGGCCGCTCGCTCCGGCGGCGAAGAGGCGCCCCGAGGAGCCAGCCGGCCGGAACGCCGGCGGGATCTCGACCCCGGCCGCGGGTTCACCGACGACCCGCGTGCCTCCGTCCGCGTCGATCTCGATCTCGATGACGATGACCGCCCGCCCGCAGCCGCGCCACCGAAGCCGCCGCGAGTGAATGTCGCGGTTCCGCTGCCGCTGCCCGACCTCGAGCCCGCTGCGAAGGCGCCGGCCGAACGGCGGCGCGGCGATTACACGCTCCCGCCCCTGGCGCTGCTCGACGCGCCTCGGACGGAGCAGAAGATCGATGAACGCGAGCTCATGGACGGTGCACGTCTGCTCGAGGAAAAGTGCCGCGAGTTCGCCGTCGACGGATCGGTGGTGCAGATCCACCCCGGGCCGGTCGTCACAACCTACGAATTCAAGCCCGACGCAGGCGTCAAGTATTCCAGGGTGACCGGCCTGGCCGACGACCTCTGCCTCGCGATGCAGGCCGAGTCGGTCCTGATCGATCGCATCCCGGGCAAATCGACGGTCGGCATGCAGATCCCGAATCACAGCCGCGAGCAGATTTCACTGCGCGAGCTGCTCGAATCCGAAAACTATCGCCGCTCCACGTCCAAGCTCGCGCTCGCGCTCGGTAAGACCATTCATGGCGAGCCCTACGTCGCGGATCTCGCGACGATGCCGCACCTGCTCATCGCCGGGTCGACCGGCGCGGGCAAGTCGGTCGGGCTCAACGGCATGTTGACCAGCATTCTGTACCGCGCCACGCCTGACGACGTCCGGCTGATCCTGATCGATCCCAAGCGCCTGGAACTGGGCATCTACGAGGACATCCCGCATCTGCTCACGCCGGTCGTCGTCGATCCCAAGCAGGCGTCGAATGCGCTGCGCTGGGCAGTGGGCGAGATGGAGGAGCGCTACAAGACCCTCGCATCGGAGGGCGTCCGGAATATCGAGCAGTACAACCGCAACGTGCGCCAGGCGATCGCCGAGAAGCGGACGCCGCCGGAAGGCGCGGAACAGCGGCCGCTTCCCTTCATCGTGGTCGTCATCGACGAGCTGGGCGATCTGATGATGGTGGCCAGCAACGAGGTCGAGGAATCGATCGCGCGTCTCGCGCAGATGGCGCGCGCGGTCGGTATCCACCTGATTCTCGCGACGCAGCGGCCGTCGGTGGACGTCATCACCGGTTTGATCAAGGCCAACCTTCCCGCGCGCATCGCGTTCCGGGTCGCCTCGAAGATCGACTCGCGGACGATCCTGGACGGCAACGGCGCCGAACAGCTGCTCGGCAAAGGCGACCTGCTGTTCCTGCCGCCGGCCACGTCGCGTTTCATCCGTCTTCACGGCCCGTACATTTCCGAACAGGAGAGCGCTCGGCTGGCCAGCTACCTCCGCAAGCAGGGGAAGCCGGCCTACGACGAGACCATTACCGCCGAGGAGAAGTCCGCCGCCGACGCGCTCGAGATGGAGAAGGACGATCTCTACGACGAGGCGGCGCGCATTGTCGTTCAGAGCGGCCAGGCCTCGATTTCCTACCTGCAGCGGCGTCTGCGCATCGGCTTCAGCCGCGCCGCACGTCTCGTCGACATGATGGAAATGGAGGGTCTGGTTTCGCCCGCGACCGGCGGAAAGCCGCGCGAAGTGCTGGTGGACAAAGGCTATTTCGACGAAGTCGACGCTCAACTGCGGTAATGGCCGGCGCCTGGGCGGCACTGGTAGGCGGCAGGCGAGCCGCCCCTACCTACCCTGGCCTCACCGCGAGCGATGGAGACATGATCAGACGAACAGCCGTGGCCTTCATGCTCATGACGGCCTCCGCGCACGCGGCACCGCCTGCGCGGACGATGTACAACGACGCGCTCGCGCGCGAGCGCACGGTGCGCACCGCTCTGTCAAGTCCGGATCCGCAGCCGCAGATCCTCCTCGATGTCCGCCGCGTCGTCGCGGCGTACGAAGCTGTCGTCAAGCGCCACTCGACCAGCGGCTACAGCGACAACGCACTGTGGCAGGCAGGCACGCTGTCGCTGGATGCCTACGCGAAATTCGGGCAGCAGCAGGACCGCGATGCAGCGATCCGCCTGCTGCACCGGCTGACGAGCGTATATGTGAGCAGCAGCCTGGCCGCGAAAGTCCCGGCGCTGCTCGCGCGCCTCAACGCGGATGCCGCGCCCGGCGACGCCCGCGAGCCGCCGGTGCCGGCGGATCCCGGCTCCGCTCCCGTCGAAGTGCATGACGAAGAACACGCGGCCGGCGCCACCGCGCCGCGCGCGGCCAGGCTGACGACAATCAAGGACATTCGCCGCAGTGTCCTCCCCGACGCCGTTCGCATCACCATCGAGCTCGACGGCGAGGTGCCGTTTCACGACGAGCAGATCGCCCGCCCGGAGCGCGTGTTCGTCGACCTGCCGGGGACCCGCGCGGTCCCGCGACTGCTCGATCGCACGTTGAGGTTCGAGCCGGATGACGACATCGTGCACGAAGTGCGGATCGGGCGCCATCCGAGGAACACCACGCGCGTCGTGCTCGACGCCTCCGGTGTCGCGAGCTACAGCGTGTATCCGCTCTACGGCCCGTACCGTCTCGTGATCGACTGCGTGCGTACGGTGAGCGCGGAGACGGCGTCCAGAACGCCGCCGCCCGTGCCATCAGTGAAGACAACGGTGCCGGCGGGCTCCGGAGATCTGCCGGCGAAAGTCACCGACGGACCGCCCACCGGGCCGGTTGTGCCGCCGGTGCCGACGGCTGCCCCGCCGAAGAATCTCAATGGCACCTTCTCGATCGCGCGGCAGCTCGGGCTGGGCGTATCACGGATCGTGATCGATCCAGGGCACGGCGGGCACGATCCGGGGGCCATCGGGAAAGGCGTGAACGAGGCCGAGCTGGTGCTCGACGTCGCGCTCCGCGTCGAGAAGCTGCTTCAGGGCGTGCCCGGCGTGGAGGTGATTCTGACGCGCCGCACCGACGAGTTCATTCAGCTGCAGGAGCGAACGGCGATCGCCAATCGCGAAGGCGCCGATCTGTTCCTGTCGATTCACGCCAACGCGAGCGCCAACGGCCAGGCGCGGGGCGTGGAGACCTATTTCCTGAATTTCGCGAACACGATGAGCGCGGCCGCCGTGGCGGCGCGTGAAAATGCCGCCTCGGGCCAGGCGATGGGCGCGCTGCCGGATATCGTGAAATCGATCGCGCTGAACAACAAGCTGGACGAGTCGCGCGATTTCGCGAGCCAGGTGCAGCGGGCGATGCTCGAGCGGCTGCGGGGAACGAACCGGAGCCTGAAGGATCTTGGCGTGAAGCAGGCGCCGTTCGTCGTCCTCATCGGTGCGGCGATGCCCAGCGTGCTCGCCGAAATTTCGTTCGTGACCAACGCGCAGGAAGCGCGGCTGCTCAAGAGCAGTGCCTACCGGCAGCGCATCGCGGAGGCGCTGTTCAACGCGATCCGGAAATATCAGGGGACGCTGCGGACGACGAGGACGGCGGTGGCGAACCAGTGAGCAGACAGTTCTGAGTTATGAGTTGTGAGGTTTGGCGCACCCTGCGGGCCGACACGAAGGACACCAAGGACAAAAAAGAAGATCAGGGCCGAACGTTTGTGTCCCTGGTGTCCTTTGTGCTTGCTGGCGTATCGAATTTCGATTCTCTTCCGACGTTACGCAGACCGCGATCGCAGCCAGAAAAGAACCGCGCCGAATACGAGGCCGAGGAGGAGCGCCAGCAGCACGATCACGCCGGTCAGGCCAATCGACGCGATCAGCACATCGCTGAGGCCGGTCGGATCGGTTGGCGTGTCGACAATCTTGACGATGAGCGGGGAAGCCGGCTCGTTCATGTACGCGGATCTTTCATCGCGAACGCCAGCTCCGCAAGCGTTCGGACTGCGACGCCGCTCGGCCCTTTCGGCAGGTAGGGCTTCGCGTCATCGGCCCATGCGGTTCCGGCGATGTCAAGGTGCGCCCATGGCAAGCCATCGGTGAACTCCTTGAGGAACATCGCCGCCGTAATTGATCCGGCCGGGCGGCCGCCGGTGTTCGTCATGTCAGCGATGTCGCTCTTCAACTGCTCGCGGTAGTCGTCGAACAGCGGCATCGGCCACGACCGATCGCCGGCGCGATCGGCAACGCGGCGGACGCGATCGACCCAGTCGTCGGGCGTGCCGAACAACCCGGTTGTGCCTTTGCCCAGCGCCACGACGACCGCACCGGTCAGCGTGGCGACATCGACGAGGTGTGTGGCGCCGAGTTGACGCGCGTACCACAGGCCGTCTCCGAGAATCAGCCGCCCCTCGGCATCGGTGTTGATCACTTCGACCGTCTTCCCGGCGCCGCTTTTCAGGATGTCGCCCGGTTTGATCGCGCGTCCGCCCGGCATGTTCTCTGTCGTCGGCACGACGCCGATGACGCGGATCGGCGCTTTCAGCAGCGCAATGGCGCGCATCGCGCAGGCGACGGCGGCGCCGCCGGCCATGTCGTCTTTCATCCGCTCCATGCCCTCGGCCGGTTTGATCGAGATGCCGCCCGTGTCGAAGGTAATGCCCTTCCCCACCAGCCCCAGGACCGGTGTCTCCGGGGCGCCGGCCGGCTCGTGGCGGAAAATGATGAGCCGCGGCGGCTCGTTGCTCCCGCGCGCGACCCCGAGCAGGAGTCCCATCCCCAGTTCGCCGATCCGGTTCTCGTCGAGAATCTCGACCCGCACGCCCGCGTCGGCGGCCACCGCGGCGGCGCGCCTGGCGAACTCCCGCGGCGTCAGCGTGTTGCCTGGTTCATTCGCAAGCTCGCGCGCCATGTTGCTGCAGTCGCCCAGGATTCGACCGCGGTTGACCGCGTCGGCGACCCGGTTATCCGCCGTCCCTTCGACCGTGATCGTCCACAAGGGGACCGGGGGCGGCGCGGGCTCAGCGGTCTTGTAGCTGCCGATATTGAATTCAGACAACGTCAACCCCTCGGCCGCCGCCTGCGCGAGGTCCGCGACGCCACCCTGCCCCCGCACGAGGAGCGCGACGCGGCCGACGCGCTTCTGCCGGGCCGTGAGGCCGGCAGCGGCGGCCACCTTCCGCATCTGGTCGGCCGCGGCCGCCTCCGACGGTCCGCCCCCGACCAGGCAAACGCGACGACACTGCCAGGTCCGGTCCATGACGGACGCGGTGAACACCTCGAACGCCTTTCCCTGACATTCCTTTGACGCCAGGGCCCGGGCAATTTCGCCGCCGGTCGCCCCATCGAGCCCCGGCACGGCGCCCGCCGTCTCCCCCTCGTACCAGGGCACGACCAGCAGGTCGGCGGCAATGGCGTGCAGGGGATCGCTGACGCAGGAGATAGGCATGGTGATCTGGGCTGTGGGCATCCCAGTATTATCACTAAACCCGCTTGCGAGCGCTGTATCCGACGATTACAATTTCCCTCAGCCAGCTCCGCAGAGGGCCCTTGCGATGAACCACTTGCGACGGTTGACGTGGTCGGGCGTGACGTGTCTCTTCTTGACGGCCGTTCTGTCAGCCCAGAAACCCGAGCGGGACACCAGGGACGGAGACGCCCGGCGCCCCAAGGTGACGCTGAAAGCGCAGCCCGTTGTCAGCATGTCGCCGGCGCGCGTCGTTCTCACCGCGGAGCTGCAGGGAGGCGCCGACGACTACGAAGATTTCTACTGCCCGTCAGTCGAGTGGGACTGGGGCGACGGAACGCATTCGGAGTCGACCCTCGACTGCGCGCCGTACGAACCGGGCAAGAGCGAGATCAAGCGTCGTTTCACGGTTGAGCACGTGTTTCGCGCCGGCGCCTACAAAGTGATGTTTCGTCTGAAACGCCGCGACCGGGCCCTGGCAGCGGCCACTGTCAACATCCAAGTCCGGCAGGGCGTACGCGACTTCGGCCGGGACTGACCGTCTGACGACGACAATCACCGCAGAACGCGCAGGATCCTGCGTCTTTTGCGGTCCGCGGCGTTCACCTGTCATGAAGTTCTGCGTGCTCTGCGGTTTCGGCGTTGACCATCGTGTCGCGGTTCCGAACGGAATCGTCCCACGAGCGAACACCTCACGCGTGTCGCGATGGCTTTCGGGGCTTTTACTGCAGTAAATCGGCGGAATTCAGCGACCCCTTCTGGCACGGGATTGGCCTTTGACCCTCCGTGCACCTTCGCCAGCTGCTGACACGCGCGGCCCTCGGGCTGCTTATTATCGTGACGGCGCTCGTGTCGGTTGGTGTCACCGCGCCGGAGGACAGCGCGTTTTCGATTGCGGTGCACCCCGTCCTGTTTCGACTTGATCCGGCGGCGATCCAGCAGTCTCGCGCGCGAGCGTTGGGTGTGGACGTCGACGTCAAGATCGGCAGCATGCACGTGCACTTTGGCTGGTCGGCCCTGGCCTTGTCCGCCCTGACAACGAACGGCACCGCCGAATCGCTCTGACAAGGCGCGCGCAGCGCGCCTGCGAGCCGGGGCCCCCACGATGCGGTTTGTGCATCGTGGGGTGGGACGGAGCGGAGCGGGGCGCAGGGGTTCCCCGCGAGCGACCCCGGGGTCCCCACGGCGCGGACTGTGCGCCGTGAGGTGGTGTGAGCCGGGGTATGGCGCAGAGCCCCACGTAGGCGCGCGCAGCGCGCCCGCGAGCCGGGGCCCCCACGATGCGGTTTGTGCATCGTGGGGTGGGACGGAGCGGAGCGGGGCACAGGGGTCCCCGCGAGGGACCCCGGGGTCCCCACGGCGCGGACTGTGCGCCGTGGAGTGGTGTGAGCCGGGGTGTGGGGCGGAGC
>JBKPAI010000145.1:0-26730 GCA_046726355.1 Acidobacteriota bacterium
CTTGATCGCGCGGGTCTGGATCCGCAGCTCCCGGCGGTAGAAGCGCGACACGATCATCACGAATGGCAGGATGGTCAGCCCGACGAGCGCGAACTTGAAGTTGATCCGGGCGGTGACGTAGGTCATGCTCACGAGCGTGAACACCGACGTGAACAGCGGCACGACGCCCGAAATGACCACGTTCTGCAGCGACGAGGCGTCGTTCTGGATGCGGTAAATCGAATCGGCGGTGCCGATCTGGTCGTGATAGGAGAACGACAGGCGCTGGACGTGGTAGAACAGCTTGGCGCGAAAATCGCGCAGCATCCGCTCGCCGGTATACGCGGTCAGCAGGCTGCTCGTGAACTCACGAACCTGATTCACCAACATCACCCCGGCCAGGAGCAGCACGGTGAACACGAGCAGTCCGCGGTCGGAGCGGCCGATGGCGGCCGGCAGCAGCGTATCGACCACGGCCGGCAGCGGCCGCCCGCCGATGACATTGTCGACCGCCATCTTGAGAGGCATTGGCGTGAGCAGTGCCAACGGGGTCGCGATCAGGCTGAGCAGGAACAGGCCGGTCAAGTGCCACAGGTAGGGCCGCATTTCCCGACACAACCGCCAGGTCGTAGAACCGCTATTCTTCATATGCACGTCGAAGCCAACGCCTCTCAGCGTCGAAATCCGTACCTCACCGACAATTGAAGAGCCCTGGCCGGCGCCGCCGCGTTGGCGCGACCGAAGAACGGCGAGCTCAGAGTGCCGACGATGCTGCTGACATTGGTTCGATTGATCGCGTTGAACACGTCAAGCATGAGCTCGAGGCTGTCCCGCTTCTGCGCGGTGGCCTCACGGCGAACGTCGATATTCTTGGCGAACCGGATATCCAGCTGCAGCGTCCCCGGCCCGCGGCCGGTATTTCGGGTCACGCCGGCGGGACGATCGTTGGCCACCGTGTCGCCGTTGTCGTCGAACCCGGTGGTGATGTTGTACGGCAGGCCACTGCCGACCGATAGCACCAGGCCGGTCTGAAATGCGCGCGGCAGCGCCAGCAGACCCATCACGTTCAGCCGGTGGCGCTGGTCGAAGTCGGCGGGTCCGATCTCGGGACGCAAGTCGATGCTGCTCGCCGGGAGCGCAAAGATCCCTGAAGTGTCGTTTGTCGTCTTCGAGAGGACGTATTGGACGTACGGCTTGAAAAGCCTTCCGATTCGTCCCTGCCACGAAAACGTCATCGCCTGGCCCTGCGCGAACGCGGTGGATTCGATCTGATTGATGTTCAGGAAAGCCGGATCCGGCCGCAGCCCGGTCTCCAGCGGGGCGTTAACGTTCCGCGAGCGGAACTGATGGACGCCGCGGGCAACCAGGTATTCCGCGGAGACTCTGTTCTGCGGCCGGAACTCCCGCTCGATGCCGATGCTCGCCTGCGCTCCGTACGGCGATTGAACGCCGGGTGCGATCCGGATCGTGCTGGCCGGCGGCGAGACAATCTGCCCGGTGGAAAACGGGCTCGGATAGGACGGATTGGCGATGACCGTCTCGCGCAGCCGCAGTCCGTCGAACAGGAGCGATCGCTCCGTCGCAGATCGAGGCAAGTCGTCATAGAAGAGGCCCGCCCCACCCCTGACCACGGTCTTCTGAGAGCCGCGCGGAGCGAACGCGAAACCGAAGCGGGGGGCGAGGTTATTGCGGTCGTCCACCGTCGATTGCCAGTCGTAGCGCATCCCGAAGGTGAGCGTGAGATGTCGCTTGAGGGTGATTTCGTCCTGCACGAAACCGTTGGCCTCGTAGACGTCGAACGCGGCGTTCGGGTCGCCCGCGTTGATGCGGAACGTCAACGGCCTGCCGGCGGCGAACTGCGCCAGGCTGGCGAACTCGAAGGTGCCGGCGAAATTCGACCCGAGGAACGCGTTCACGGCATCAGCGTGGAAGCGGCCGCCGAACAACAGCGCATGACCGCCGTAGCCGTAGTAGCGGATTGAATCCTGGACATCGAGGGTGCGCCTGCCGTTCCTGGTGAACGTCTGCGAGGGCCCCGACGTGAACGCCTGATTCACGACAATCGCTGGGGCGGTCGCTGCGCGCCCCTGGATCTCATCTTGTTTTGTCAGGCTGATCAGCAGACTGTTGCTCCAGTTCGGAGGGAGGAGCAGGCTCTGACTGAGTGTGATCTTGTGCTTCTGTTCACCGGTATCGAGTCCGCGCTCGGGGAGATTGAAACCGCCGACCGCTTCATTCCTGGACGGCTGGTTGCCGTACGCGTAGGTCAGGTAAACCGTATGCAGGCCACTCGGCCACCACTGCAGCCGGCTGAAAACACTGTCCTTGCGTTCGGAGGTAGGCACATTGCTGACGACCGGACCGGTCAGCGTGACCGCATTCACGACCGCGCTCTCGTTGTTCACGAAGCGCTTCGCGGCAACATAGAAAGCGGACCTTGTTCCCAGGGCGCCACCGAGGTTGGCCTGCATCAGGTGCCTGTCCAGGTCCGGTACTGATTTCGCGAACGCATTGCGCGCAGACAAGGCCGAGTTCCGCAGTGACGTCTGCAGTCCGCCGTCGAGACGGCGGCTTCGATGGCCTCGCTTGGTCGATACTTCGAGCCTGGCATTCCCGGGATACTGGAACTCGGCCGAATACGGGTTGCGGTTGACCTTCACGCTGTCGACGGCGGAAGACGGCAGGTCGACCTGACCGCCCGGTACTCCGTCAACCACGATCGATGGTCCTTCGGCGCCGAGCCCCATCGGGGACACGAACCGTCCGATCACAGACAGAACATCGTCGGATGCAATCGGCAGTTGCAGAATGAGGTCATCGCCCAATTTCGCCGTCGCAGTGTTCGTGCCTGACGTCAAGGCCGCGTCAACGGCCGCTTCGACGGTGATGTTCTGTTCCAGCCGTGCCACCCGCAGTGTCACCCGGACCCACTTCCGATCGCCTGCCGCGACGCTGACCAGCTGTTGATATGTCTCGAACCCGCTCAATTCGACGGTCAGCCGATACGTCGCCGGAGCGATCGCTGCAAAGGCGAACGTTCCCTGTGATTCCGACATCACGTTGGAGATCGCCTGTGTACTCTGGGCCGTGAGCGTAATCGTCGCGCCGGGGACGGGCGCGCCGGTATCGTCTTCGACGACCCCCGTAATCGCTGCCGGCGCCTGGGCGGCGAGAACAGCCGGCCGGCAGAGCGATATCGACACCATCGCGAGGATGAAGGCGGCCTCACCAACCGAACGGCGTGCGGGCACTCGCCCTTGTGCCAGCACGCTCATAGTCCGATGACCTCGTTGTGCCGCGTTGGTGCCGGAGCGTTGGTCGTTTGCGGCGCCGGGTGAAGCGTTTCGTTCAGGAGCCCGGAGACGACCTGTTCGGCGTCGAAATAGGTCTCTGCAATCTCACGGGCGGCGCGGCAATGCCGGTGGTAGTCGGCGTTCACGGCCTCGAGTGCGCCGACCGCCTCCTCGAGCGTAGAGAAGCGGAACAATCCTTCTCCGTCGGGAAGATACGCGCTCGGTCCGGTATGCTGCACGACTGCGGGTCTCCCGCTGGCCAGGTAGCACAGCGTCCGATCGCTGATCCAGGCGTTCTGAAAATCGATGCACGACGGTTTGGCGCAGCTGAACTCGCCGCGCGACTGTTGAATGTACGAGCGGTAGGCCTCCGGGCTGCCCGCGACTTCCCGCGAGTGGCGCAGGCGCCAGCCGTGTCCAACGAGGTACGCACAGTCGTCTGCGTCGGCGTCGTCCACGTGCAGCGCCAGCTCGAGCGGCTGACACGTGCGGCGAGGCAAATCGATGTAGCGAAAAAAAGCGACCCGCTTCGTGTTCTCGCGCAGAACCGTCCTTCCGTTCTGCGTCACCTTGAGAAAATCATCGGTCAGCCAGTTTGATACGGTCGTGAAGGCCCCGGCCGGCGGATCGGCGATGAACGGCCACAAATCGAGACACACCGGCGGCCGGATGTGGATCCAACGCAAACCGCAATCGGAGAAGCGGGCCGACGGCGTCCCGACCGTCTCACCGGTGGTGACGTAACAATCGTGCGGCGGGACAGCGAGCTGTCCGGTGCTCATCCAGAACTGGAGCAGGCCGGGGTCGATGTCAACGAGCGCCGTGCGCCGGGCCGCGGCCATCAACCGCGGATCGATCGCGTAGTGAAAGTTGAGCAACAGGTCCGCCCGTCGCAGTACCGCCTCGGCTTCATTCGACGTGCATCCGACGAACCGCACGCAGCCGGCCTCGCCCTCGCCCTGGCGAGGCCGGTCGATGGTGTAAAGAATCGTCTTCCCCTCGAGGCCGAACCGCTTTATCCGCTCGTAGAAGCTCGCCAGGAGCTGTGCCTGCCTGGCCTGATCCGGGACCGGACTGATCTGCTCGAGCCAGTAGACATCGCAGCCGAGGCGCCGCAGCGCCTGCACGTACTGCATGTACACCCAGAAGTGGCCGCCGCCCTCAGCGAAACTGGCAACCTTGTAGACCGAGATCACCGCGGTGATCATCTCGTGTAAGTCCTGCCTGCGGCGCTTTCTGCCCGCTGATCGTCGATTTCGCGCTCGACGGCGGTCGTGGCGAGATCGCGGAAGCCGATCAGGTGAATCCCTCGTTCCAGGATGGCCCGCCTGATTCGTCCGTCACACAGAGTCCGCAGCTCCTCCTCCCGCTCGGAGGCATAGCTCGAAGGAAACCCCGGTTCGACGTAGCCGGGATGACAGTTCAACTCAGTGACGCCATCGCCGACCTCCGCATCCAGCATGCGGATCAGGCTCTCGATGCCGATCTGCTCGAGATGCGTTTCACCGCCCCATCGACCGTAGAACTTCGAGAAATGGCGGGCGCGCGAGTGACCGCGCAGCGGCAGTCCAAGCCGCTTCGACCAGGTCAGCACGTGCGGCAGGACTCGCGGATCGTGATGCACATCGTGGTGCGAATCCACGTGTGTGGGAGCCTCGCCCACCAGCTCGAGAAAGCGCGCGAGTTGACGCTCGAGCTCGGCTGGAATCCGCCCGGCATCGCTGGGATCGAGCTCGAGATGGATGCCGACGCTCAAGCGCGGGTACTCCCGGCCGAGGGCGGCGGCCTCCTCGCACGCCGGTCGATCCACCATGAGGCTCGTGCTCGTGAGAATGCCCTCACGATGCGCCTGGAGGATGCCGCGGGTCACACCGCTGGTGATGCCGAAGTCGTCGGCAGTGACGATGAGCCAGTTCATGGGCCGACTCAGTTCTCCAGTGGATGGAGTTCCGCGAACCAGCCGTCCCAGTTGACGACGTCGTGAACCGCCCACTCCGCGTCGTCGTGGAGGATGGCCATCACCACGAACAGCAGGCAATGCACATAGCGCGCGATCTCGGCAGTGTGCAGGAGCAGGTTCAGCTCACGGGGGTCCGGAAGATGCCAGCCCGCGCGCTCGACCGCTTCGCGATACCACTGCATGATCCACGGCCGCTCCTCGGGAGAAGAGCGGTACAAGAACGTCGAGAGGTCGTAGGTGAACGGCCCCGCGCCCACATGGTCCCAGTCAATGAGCTGCGCCCGCACGCCATTGTCGCCGAGCGTGACGAACACGTTCTTCGGCCACAGGTCGCCATGAAGCAGCGTATCCGGTCCTGCCGCCTCCTCCATTAACCGGATCCGCCGAGGAGCATCTTCGAGAAGCTCGTACAACCGCCGCGACAAACGAGTCCGCGCCGGACCGAATTCCGGCGGTACTTCACGGCGAATC
The DNA here is from genome assembly GCA_046726355.1 of Acidobacteriota bacterium. GTDB lineage: Bacteria > Acidobacteriota > Vicinamibacteria > Vicinamibacterales > CAVVIG01 > QHWF01. Next base: position 5,704 of record JBKPAI010000145.1, read on the forward strand.
GCCGCCAACGCTTCGAGCGCGGCGATGGCGTCCCGCAGGTTCGACACGAAGAAATGCACGCCGTGATCGCGAGCGCGCCAGCGGACCTCGGGCATGAGGGGGTGGTTGGCGCCGCGCGTGTGGAGCTCGGCCACCAGGCCGACGGCAGCCGCCAGCCGTGACGGCTCGCGCAACGTGTCGAGCGTTTCGTCGCCGATGTCCTCGTACGCGTGCCACACCCAGCGCCCGGCGCGCTCCGCCGCGCTTCCGAGGAGACGCGGAGAGCGGTCGGCAAGACCGAGGGCAGGCAGCCACCGCTCGGCCACGAGACGGTCGGTCTGGGCGATCGCCGGCGTGAGGCGTTTGAGCATCACCGTGCGCATCGGACCCCCTTCGATACGCAGCCGGTAGACTCCCGTTTTCAGTCGTACGAGGTCGAGTGCCTCGACGCGCCTGCCGGCGCCGTTCAGCATCCGCCCGATCAGACCACACAGTTCTGCTGACCCGGGTTCCCGCCACTGGGCGAGGGGGCCTCCGAGCCGCTTCTCTACCTCGATTTGTTCCTCCGCCTGGCTCGCCATCTATCTCCACCCTGTTCTGCCCGCTCTGCCGAAGCGTCCCGCCTTCAATCGAGCGCGCGCCAAAATGTGTTGCCGCCGGTGACGCGCGGCGGTTCCCCGAAGGGGACTCGTGACGCGCCCACCACTGCGACGTGGACTACGCGGCGATCGCCGCCTGCGGCGCGGGCTGCTCGCGTGCGAGGCCGCTACCGCGGAGTACGGTCATCGCGTTTCCACTCCTGGTTCACGAACGGTGCGCTCGATGACCGCCACTGCCCTGCCGCACTGCCAGGCGCCCCGCCCCACCACGTAGAGAGCGACGATGCCGAGAATCACGCCGGCAGACAGACCGCCGTCGAAACTGGCTGCGACCGAGAGGATCGTCAGTGCTGCCGCCAGCCCCAGCGTGGTTAATGAAACCGTAGGCCACCAGCGCGCACGTATGAGCTGATTACCGGCACCGTGATCTTCAACCGCCATGATCACCCGCGCCGCGCCGAGCGTACCGCAGCTCACTTCCAGGTCCCAGGGATCCCAGTCGCCGCCACGGCGCACCGTCGATCCGAGTGCCTGCAGCGCCTGCTCCACACGGCGCAGCCGCGCTTCGGGTGCCTCGCCGCGTTCGGTCCAGCGCGCGACCGACCCCGCCATGGGAAACCGCGGACGTACGCGCGACCGTGTGCACGATGGTCCGTTCATCCGGCCGCACAGGCGTGCTATCGGATGGACAACGTGGAGCAGCGCGGTCAGGACGCGAAGACCGAGGCGTAGAACCCGTCCTCCGGTATGAGGCAGCGCGCTCTGAAAGACGCCCCGACTCGTGCTCAACCAACCCTGCGCGACGGGCGTCATGGTCGCGAACACGAGCAGCGGCACGGCGAAGAGGAGTGGCGGCCACAGCACGCCGAGCGCCGAGAGCGCCGCGAGTACAGGAATCGCCAGGTACCATTCCGGGATCAGCGACAGCGAATACAGCGTATGCGGCGCCGGTTGGTACAGCCGCTGGAAGGGCGCCGCGCCCCACATGCCGTGATAGATCCGGCCTCTGCGGAAATCGAGCGCGCGCGTGAGGCTGCGGCTGTAGATGCGGCCGGCCCACGTCAGCTGCCCGGTCCCGTTGTACTTCTCCGGCCACTTCCTCTTGAGCAGCGCCTCCGCCTTCCCGTACCCCCACTGCTGCCGCCAGTAATGGCGCACCGAGTTGCGGCGGTGGTGCCACACGACCGCGGCGGGGTGGAAGCCGAGCGTCCAGCCGCGCTGCTGCAGCTGCCAGCAGATGTCCACGTCGTCCCCGGCTACGCGGAATTGCGGGTCGAACCCGCCGATCGCCTCGAGACACTCCCTGCGGAAGGCCATGTTACAGCCGGGAATGTGCTCCGCCTCTCGGTCGGAGAGGAGCACGTGGACCGGCCCGCCCGGCGCATTCGCCACGCAATCAGCAATCGGCCCGTCGTTCGGCGGCGGGATGTTGGGACCGCCGACGCCTGCGTGGTTCGTGGTGGCAAACGTCGCCGCCAGGTATTTCAGCCAATGCGGGTCCGGAAAGGCATCGTCGTCGATGTAGGCAATGATCTCGCCGGTGGCGGCGTGCAGACCGGTGTTGCGCGCATTGCTCAGACCGCGGTTTTCGGTGCGAATCAGCCGAACGTCGTACTCGCGCACGATGTCCGCCGTGCCGTCAATCGAGCCATCGTCCACGACGATCACTTCGTATAGCGGGTAGTCCAGCCGTGCGAGGCCTTCGAGGCATCCGCGAATGGTGCGCGAGCCATTGTAGGTGCAGACGACCACCGAGACGCGCGGCCATGAGACGTCGGGAAACGGCACATTGGCAAAGGCATCGCGCACGGCGTCGAGGGCCGGCTTGGGGCGGCGGTGGCGATCGGTGATGCCGAAGGCCCAGTCTTCCACCTGCTCACCGGCGCGGTGCCACTCGTCGGTCCACGCGAACACGAACGCGCCGGCACAACCGCCGGTAAACGCCGAGCGGATCTGCCAGTCGAGACTGCGGGCCTGGGCGTCCTCGCCGTTGCGCAGCGCGTCGAGACCGATCTCGCTCAGAATCACCGGCCGATCGCCGGCGACGTTCTGCAACCGCGAGAGGTACGCGTCGAGGGCCGCCTGTTTCTCGAGATACACGTTGTAACAAACAAGATCGAGGAACGGGAGCTCGAGGTACTCCGTCGAGGGGTAATTCACATAAGTGACCAGCCCGTTGTGGTCCTCTTCCTTGACCGCCCAATAGAGCTGCTCCAGGTACCGCTCGACGCGGCGGTGGCCGTACCAGCGCGCGATCTGCGTCGGGATCTCATTGCCCAGAGAATAGGCCAGCAGCGCGGGATGACCAGCGCACTGACGAACGCGATCGCGCACCACGCGTTCAGGGTTTACGTCGCGCCGCTTGTCGATGATGAAGCCGATGAGCTGTTCGGCCGACAGGCCGACCATGACCCAGAGGCCGTGGCGCTCGGCGGCATCGAGCAGCGAGCGCGGCGGCATGGTGTGGGGAATTCGCACCGCATTGAAACCGCAGGCCGCCATCTGCGCGAAATCGCGATCGATGATGTCGTGATCGTGATACTCATCGCCGTTCGCGTCGGGCCGGAAGGCGCCGTAGGTCACGCCCCGGACGTAGATCTTCTGATTGCCCGCAACCAGAAACTTCCCACGGACCTTCGGGCGCTCGAGCGTGGGCGATTCGTACATCGCAGGGACCGCCGGCACACGCATTCGATCGCTCACGAGAACCGGGCGTTCGGTCCTGGTTCCGATCGAGCCCACATTCAGCAACTGAAAGTCGTGCATCGGCGGTGCTCCGCATTCGCCCACTGCCGACAGTTCGGCTTTGCCATCGATACGGGCGCTTCGATGGTCCCGGTTGGTTGTTACGATCTCGAGCGCTGGGTCGAAACGTTCAAGCATCACAGCTCCGTCGCGAGACGCTGTACCGCCCGCGATCCCGCGGTGTAAGACACGCCGCTAGAAAACACCGGAAGTTCCCTGGTTCTGATCCGCGAGTCTCACGGCCGACGCGGGCGGCTGTTCGTCACCACCACGCGCGGCACGTTGGGGTCGCGGCGATCGCACTCGATGTCCTGCGGGGCCACAGGCGGATGCTCGCGAGCCAGGACTGACCGCCACGCGCCGGAGGAAAGAACGCGATCGACAGCCCGTCGCAAACCGATCCGAATTGCTGCGATGTCAGAGGCATTTGGAGCCTTGACGAGCCCACCCCGTTGTTCGTCCGCCGCCCGTTGACTCATCAGGTCCTGCTGTTGACCGGCACGTGGAAGCTCTTAAAAACATGAGCTTTGGCCGCTGAGTATGAATCTCTACCGCAGGTATGTCAATACTGTAACCGAACCGAACTTGTTGTTTGCCGAATGACCCAAGTACTTTTGTCTACCTAAACTTAGGAGGCACAAAGGTGGTGGCCCTGTGGTGGGGGATGCTGACTGGTTCGACGTGGCTCAGCTAGGCTGATGAGATGTCGGGACGCTTTTTTTACTTGATACTTGATGAGTTGTGCCCGGTTGAGATCGGTGCCAGAGCGCGATAATGAAGAGTTGAACGATTGTTCAAAAATGGTCTGAATGGAGACGATGAAGCAGACTTTTCTCTGCTTGAACCACGCTTTTCCTGCGGCGATGCCCCGCGGAGGTGCCCCGCTAAACCTGTTCCAGCTCAAACTCGCAGGCAGCGTTCAGCGTCGCAAGGAGCGGCTCTCTCCGCCAGTGGTGGTTCGTCGCTTGAAGCCGTTCGCAGAGCGCGAGCAGCGCATAGACGTGAATGTCATCAGCGCTGACGCGGCGCACGGCTTCCAGGTTGTAACGTCTCAGGAAATCGTCCCGGCAGGTGCGATACGCCTCGCCGTCATGGTGCGCCAGCGTGAAGCACAGGAGATCGGCCGCGAATCCTCCAAGATCAACAGCCGGATCGCCGCGCCGGCAGTTCTCGAACCGATAGAGGTAGAAATTCCCATCGACGCCGTAGCGCACGGCGTCCCACGTCAGGCCACCGTGGATTGGCGCGACGACCGGCTCTTTCCAGGACTCAGACTGCTCCTTGTAACGCTCGACGCAGCGTCGGAACCGATCGACAACTGGCGATTCCGACGCAACGCTGCGAAGGGCCGTCTCCGCACGCGCGATGCGCGGCTCCAGTCCGTCATCGGTCGATGACGCACGTCCGGGAGCCTCGATCTGACTCCGATGCACAGCGGCCAGCAGGTGTCCGATCCTGTCCGAGGAGTTGCGAACGGATCTGAGGCTGCCGCGATATATCAGGTACTCGCGAAGGGTCATCCAGGCGTCGAAGTCGTAGAAGACGAGACGCGGTTCCCTCTTCAGCCGTGCGACGGGCCGCGGGACCCGGATGCGTTTAGTGATCCTCGCCTCGTACAGCTGCGTGGCCGCCTCGAAGTCTGCCTGCGCCGCATCCGCTGTGGCATGCAACGTCCCGGTAAGGACCCGGGTATCATCGCCGGCGCTTCGCAGCACGCAGCGACATCCGCACTCGCCGGCGGCATCGCCGGGCGCCGGATACACTCGATAGAAGCCGTGCGCGCTGCTGTCACCGAGCTCTGGACATTCGTCGGACAGACAAATCCTGATCCACTCCGGATCGAGCACTTCCGGCGGAGCACGACGATCCGCAGGGTCGGCCGTCTGTCCGTCTCCCGACGGCCGGTAGCACAGGACAAGGGTCCGGCCGCCGTGTTCGTAGGAGACGGTCGACTTCGCCGCGTGGATTTTTCGGAATCCCCATCCGTGATTCACGAAATACGCCTGCTGCTCATGAAAGCGCTGAAACGTGCTGTCCACATCGAACCCTGGACCCTCGTCGGTGATGGCGATCACCGCGCCGTTGCGGGCCAGCACGATCTCCGCCCGGATCACCTTGTCAGGGTCCTTGCCGTTGCCGTGCTTGTAGGCGTTGCCGAGCGCGTGCTTCAGCGGGATCAACACGTCGCGCAGCAATTCCGCCCGTGGCACGGCGGCAAACCGGTCCATGAGCGCGAGCCTCAGGAGGGCAAACAGATTCCGGCGCCGGTGGCTGTCGACACGGACCTGAACGTCACCGGCCGCGATGCGCGGGTCAAGGATATCGAGCGATGCAGCGTTCGGCGGGTGCGGCGCTCCGATTTCCGCGAGCAGCTCTTCGCGTGTGCGCGTCAGATCGATCATGAGTGCACGTCCTAACGTGGGGCTCCGGCCCCACACCCCGGCTCGGTCGCTCGCGCGGCCCGCCGCCCCGCTCCGCTTCCGCGCGGGCGCGCTACGCGCGCCTAGCGATGGGGCTAAGCCCACACCCCCGGCTCGGGCGCTTGCGGGGCCCGCCGCCCCGCTCCGCTCCCGCGCGGGCGCGCGCAGTGCGCCTGAGCCTATTCAGTTGCAAAGGACGCACGCGCGGCGGCCAGCGCGGCGAACAACTTCCGGTCAGATCAAGCTCGATTGCTCGGCCGCCGAACGAAGGTGATCGAAGCGCCAGAGTGTCTTTTCCCTGAGCGTCCAGTCCGGCCGCTCACCGAGCCAGCGGAAGTTCAGATACATCCGCGCCGCGGCCAGGGTGATTGCGAAGTCGGCGGGGCACCCTTCGGGCCAGCGCGCGTAGCAATACACGTCGATGCAACGGCGCACGAGCTCCGCCGGCCATGAGCGCCCATCCGTCAATGTGGCCAGGTCGATTTCGCCGGGGGCGACGGCGGCCGATTCCCAATCGACCATGAACAGGTCCTCTCCCCGGACGAGGACGGTCTTGGCATAGAACTCGCCGTGAATGACCGTCGCGCTCGCGGTCTGGAGGGGCCCAAACCATGCGTCGCTGCAAACGAGATCTTCCAACCAGGGAAACCGCGGCAGAAGGGGCTGCGCGAATTGCAACGTGCGCCGGGCCCAGCCGCGATAGTACTCCGCGTCGTAGCGCTTGAGAAACCGAAGCGAGGCCTCGTGCGCGCGAGGCTCCTGCCCGGCGTGAAACCGTGCCAGCCACTGGGCTGTCCGGGCCATCATGACCGGCTGCCGCGTGGACCGTTTCCAGCTGATATCACTCAGCCGTACGTTCCGGTACGCGTATTCGAGAAAGAGTGCTGTGTCGCCCGTCTCCGGGTCGTTGTGTGCCCCCAGGAATCTCGGTCTGAAATCGGGAAGAGGTTTCAGGAGGCGCCGATACACCTCGGCCTCATACGGAATGTCACCACGGTGGCCAAACGAATCGTGGCTCACGCCTCCCTGATACTTCACAAAGACCCGGCGCTTGCGCCTGCCGGGCACCTGGCAGGTCACGATCTCGTTCGGGAACGTGCTCATGAAGCGCGGAAGATTCCGGGTGAGGATTGTTACCGGGCCGTGGAAATCACGGTACCCATCCAGGCCGGCGGCAAGGCGGGCCGCCAACGTCGTGGAATCGGGCAGCAACGAGGACGGCGTTTTCATACACTCAGTGCGGCACCGCCGGCCGCGCCGCTGATGCCTGGCACACGCGCTCGCCACAGAGCGCACTGTCCAGGATGCCGCTCACGATCTGCGTGGCGTCGAAATAGGTCGCCGCGAGATCGCGCGCCGCGCGGCAGTGGCGCGTGTAGCTCCGGTTGACGGCCTCGAGCGCGGCGGCAGCTTCTTCCAGCGTCGTGAATCGAAACAGCCCTTCGCCGTTCGGCAGGTAGCTGCTCGCGCCCGTGTGCTGGACGACGGCCGGCTTTCCGCTCGCGAGATAACAAGCCGTCCGGTCGCTCACCCAGGCATTCTGAAGCTTCACGAAGTAGGGCTTCGCGCAGCTCCATTCTCCCTTCGAGTGCTGAATGTAGGCCTGATACGCCTCCGGACTGCCGGCCACCTCCTGTGCATCGCGCACGCGCCAGCCATGGCTCTCGAGCAGACGCCGCTCTTCCGCGTCGCAGTCGGCCAGCAGCAGCGCGAGCTCGAGCGGCTGCGTGGTCATCCCGGGCAGCTGCAGGCATTCGAGAAACGCAACGCGCTTGCAGTTGTTGTGGAGAACTTCCTGTCCGTTCTCGACGACTCTGACCCACTTGCCCGACCACCAGCCTGCGACCGTCGTAAACGCCGCGTCGCGCGAACCGTCCACGAACGGCCACGACTCGAGGCTGACCGGCGGCCTGATGTGCACCCAGCGCAGGCCGCAGTCGGGGAACCCGGCGCCGGGCGTTCCGACGGTTTCGCCAATCGTGAAGTACACGTCATGGCGGGGCAGGGAGATCTCTCCGTTGCTGATCCACAGCTGGGTGAGTCCCGGATCGATATCGACGAGCGCGGTGCGCCGTGCGCCGGCAAGCATGCGCGCGTCGATGCCATAGTGGAAGTTCAGGACCAGATCGGCGCGGCGCAGCGCGGCTTCTGCCGTGGCCCGTGCCGCTCCGATGTATTCGATCGGCGCGTCCGCGCCCGGGCCGATCTTGTACAGCAGGACGTGACCCTCGAGTCCGAACCGGCGCATCCGTTCGAAGAACGTCGCGACCGCACGGGCGTCGCGCTCGGCATCCCCCGCGCGGCGGAACTGCTCGAGCCAGTAGACCTCGCAGCCAAGCTGCCGCAGCGCCAGGGCATACTGCATGTACACCCAGAAGTGTCCGCCGCCCTCCGGGTAGTTGGCGACGTCGAACGCGGAAAGAACAACCGTCGCCATCACGCAGCCTGCGTTGCAGCCATCGCGGCAAACCACCGCTCGACCTCGGCGAGCATGATCCATCCCCAATCGGTACCCTCTTCGAGCAGCGCCGCGGCCGGCCAGATCACGCGATTCGCGTAGCGCGCGTACTCCGCCGTTTCGAACAGTGCGTTCAGATCACGCGCCGGGGGGAGGTGCCAGCCCGCACGCCCCACCGCGGCAGCGTACGCATCGAGAATCCAGCGGCGTTCGGGCGCGGGGAACCGATAGAGGAAGGTCGACAGATCGTAGGCCGCCGGGCCAACCGCGGCATGGTCCCAGTCGATGAACCGCGCCGCCGGACCGTTGCCGGTCGCTGCGACAAATGTGTTCGTGGTCCACAAGTCCCCGTGCAACAGCGTGTCAGGGCCACCAGCAGCCTGGAGCAGCTGCACGCGCCAGGGCAGCTCGTTGCGGAGCTGATACAGGCGGAGGAGGAGGCGGTCCCGCAGCGCACCGCGTTCCGCGGTCAGCACGACGCGGCCGGGGACGAGATCCTCGAGCACAGCGATGGCATCGCGGACGTTCGCGGCGAAAAACGGCGCGCCGAGATCGCCGCAGTAGTGGCGGCACAAAGGGAGCAGGACATGGCCCGCGGCGCGCGTGTGGAGCTCCGCAATCAGCTCGATCACCGCCTTTATCGCCTCGCTCTCGCGCTGTTGTCCACGGATGGAACCGTTGCCCAGATCCTCGTACACGTGCCAGACCGACTCCCCGTGGCGGTCGGCGGCTGTGGCCAGCAGCCGCGGCGATCGCTCGCTCATCCCGAGCGCAGGAAGCCAGCGCCGGACCACGAGCTCGTTCCGACGGGCGAGCCAGGGATCGTACCGTTTGAGCACGAACGATACGCTGCGGGCGCCGGCATCGACGCGCAGGCGGTAGACTTTCGACTTGAGCCGCTCAATCGCGACATTCTTCAATCCAGCGCCTGCGGCTTCGCAATCGAGCAGCGTCTCCTCGAGGACATCCGCCAGTTCGGTACCACCCGGTTCGGCGGTACCCGCGATCGCATCTCTCAGGCTCTCGGTGGGACGTGCGATCATGTCATCTCTCCCAAGCGCCGGACGTCGTGGCACAATCGTTCGTGAAACACCCGGAAGCACGAGATCGGCCGCATCAGCCACCGATAGTCGCGGTACGCGAGCTGCGGCGCTTCCCAGAACATGGCGACGAGCGATCGAAAGATCTCGCCGGCGGCCGCGACCCGCTTCACGTCGTCCAGGCGCACGCCCGGCCACCAGCAGGCGTGGAGGACCGACGCGTACGACGGCAGGTCGATTCGCGTCAAGTCGGCGGCAGGCACGCCCCACCCGGCGGTCTCCCAGTCGATGGGGAACAACCCGAGCCCGTCGCGCGTCTGCCTGAGATAGGCGTTCTTCGGCCGGAAGTCGCCGTGCACCAGTGTCGCCGGCGCCCCGGCACAGGCACGTTCGACGCGCGCCCAGTCGGCCTCCAGCGCATCGAGATCGTTGACGATGCGGTGAAGCAAGTCGGCGTCGTCGGTTCCGAGAGCGGGATTGTCGACGTGAGCGGCGATGATCGCGCGCGCCGTCCGCAGGTGGCGGAGATAACGCTGCGGGCCTCCGTCGGGCAGCGAGCGCGCCGCCGGCACGCGGCTCGCCGCACTGTGCAGCAGACCGACCCAGCGACCGGCGAGGCATTGGTGCACCGGATCATCGTCGCGGTACCGCTCGTTGCCGACGTCCTCGAGAAATAACCAGGCGTAATCGCTGCTCTCGGGCTTGATTCCATACAGGCGCGGCGCTGTCACCGGCGCGTGCGGCAGGACCTGCTCGTAGATGAGCCGTTCGATCATCGCCTTTTTCAGCCGGCAGCGTTGCGCGATCACGGACGCTCCTCCCGGTCCGGCGTCGAAGATCCGGTAGGTCGCCGACTTCTTCCCCCCGCGCAACATGTCGACACGGTCGTGTTCGATGCGCTTCCGCGAAAATCCGCTCCACGCTGCGAGCGCGAGACGTGCGCTCACGGCGTCCGCGCGGAGCGCGTCGTTGGTGTGTTCCATCGTCATCGGGATGAATCCTTTACGATCTCGACCGGGCTTCCAGAGGCTGGTCCCCGGCCGTGACGAGTCGGCCCTGCTCCATTCGAACGATGATGTCGCACTGCTTCAATGCGCTCGGACGGTGCGTAATCACGAACGTCGTCCGGCCCCGCGCCAGCCGAACCAGCGCGTCCAGAATCGCCGCCTCGGTCTTCATGTCGACGGAACTGGTGGGCTCGTCGAGGATGAGGATCGGCGCGTGCTTCAGAAAGGCCCGGGCGATAGAGATTCGCTGGCGCTCGCCGCCGGACAAGCGCATGCCACGCTCGCCCACCACGGTGTCGTATCCATCGGGCAGACGGCTGATGAACTCGTGCGCGTTCGCCGCCCGGGCGGCAGCGACCACTTCGCTTTCTGTCGCCTCGGGACGAGCGTAGGCGATGTTCTCGGCGATGCTGCTGGAAAAGAGCACCGGCTCCTGCAGCACGATGGCAAACTGATTCCGCAGATCTGCCAGCTTGTAATCGCGAAGGTCGACGCCGTCGAGGAGAATCCGGCCTTTTGTCGGATCGTAGAAACGGGTCAGCAGGTTCACGAGCGTGGTCTTGCCGGCCCCCGTCGTGCCGACGATACCGATACACGCTCCCGGCGGCGCTGCGAAGCTGATGTTCTGCAAGACGGGCGGTTGATCCTCGTCGTAGGCGAAGGACACGCCCTCGAACGTCATCGCCCCGCTCGTCTGCAGCAGCGGCCGCGCGTTGGGCCGCTCCACGACGTCGGGCACCTCGTCAAGCAGCGCAAACGCCCGCTCCGCGCCGACGAGATATCCCTGCATGGCCGACATCTTCTTGCCGAGCGTCCGCATCGGGCTGTACAGCTGCCCGAGGTACCCCATGACCAGCAGGAGGTTGCCCAGCGTCAGCGTGCCGGCCTGGATGTCGTGCACGCCGATGTACAGCACCGTCCCCATGCCGGCCGCCGTCAACAGCGCCAGCGCCATGGCGTAGCCGCCCTCCAGGACCGTCTGCTGCATCCGCGCCTGCATGCCCTCGTTGGAGCGCTGGATGAACCGCTTCTGCTCGCGATCCTCCTGGCCGAACGCCCGCACCACACGGACGGAACCGAGCACCTCCTGCACCAGCGACAGCGTCGAGCTCTCGATTTTCTTGATCGCCCGGGACTGCTTTTTCAGCTGCTGCCGGTAGAACCGCGACGCGGCCAGCACGAACGGCAGAATGGTGAGACCGACAAGCGCGAACTTCCAGCTGATGCGCGCCGTCACGTACGTCATGCTCACCAGCGTGAACGTCGAGGAGAACATCGGCACGATGCCGGAGATGACGATGTTCTGCAGCGAGGCCGCGTCGGTCTGAATGCGGTAGATGGAATCGGCCGTGCCCTTGTCGTCGTGGTAGGAGAACGACAGCCGCTGCACGTGGCGGAACAGCTTGGCGCGAAAATCGCGCAGCATTCGCTCGCCGGTGTAGGCGGTCAGCACCGAGCTGGCGAAGTCGCGCAGCTGGTTCAACAACGCCACGGCGACGAGGAGCGTGACCGCCAGTGCGAGCAGCGCTTGATCGGAGCGGCTCATGGCGGTGGGCAGCAGCATGTTCAGAGCCGACGGCAGCGGTCGCGTGCCGATGATGCAGTCGACGGCGATCTTCAGGGGCAGCGGCGCCAGCAGCGCCAGCGGGCTCGCCATCAGGCTGAGCAGGAAGAGGACCAGGAGCTGCCAGAAGTGCGGCCGCATCTCCTGCCACAGCCGCCAGCTCGTCGATCCGACCCGGTTCATACGCGTCAACATCTGAACGACTCCGGCCTGAACGCACGGTGCAATCGTGCCCGGCCCATGACCGTCACCCCACCTGTCGACGCCTGCTGAACATCCGCGAGCAGACCAGGAGCGCGCCGACCGCCAGGCTCGTCGCGCTTGCACCGAAAACGGCCCGGGTGGCCTCGACTCGTGGCGGATGAACGACCTCGCGGCTCGCATTTGTCTGGACGAGAATCGGCGCGTGCAGATCCGCCGTCGAAGTCGTGCATTCGGCGACCATGCGTGCGAAGACGATGAGCGGCACCGCACCGAGAATCGCAGCGGCAGCGGGCGCACCGTCCAGCGCCGCACCGATGCCGAGGGCGGCAAAGCACGCGGCCAGCACAAGTCCCGCACGCGACGGGCGTGGCCACACGCGGAACCTGACCAACTGACGACCGAGCCCGTGCTCTTCAATCGCCATCCGCAGGCGTGCAGTCCCCATCATCCCGCCGCGGACTTCCAGATCCCAGCTGTCGTACTCACCGCCACGGAACACGCACGCGCCGGCGGCTCGAATTCCGGATTCGATGGACTCCAGACGCTCGGATGGGGACTGCCACTGTTCGCACCACAGGCTGCAGGTGTGCGGCAACGGAAGCGACATCATGAACGGCCGCCGCTTTCTCCATGGTGTGAGCCCGCACGAGAGCCGGCCGCAGAGCCGGGCCAGCGGCTGCAACAGGTGCAACCACGCCGTCAGCAGCCGCATTGCAGCGAGCTGGAGTACGGACTGACGGGCGGCAGCAAACGTGGTCTGCGCTGCATTGACGCAGGACTGAAGCAGCGGCACACCGGCAGCCACGAGGAAGATCGGGCGCGTCACATTCAGGGGCGGCCAGAGACGGCCGAGCGCCGACAACGCGGCGAGGGCCGGAATGAGCAGGTACCACTCAGGCATCAGCGGCAACGACGACAACAGGCCGCGCGCCGGTTGGTACACCGACTGGAACGGCGCGCTGCCCCAGACTCCCTGATAAATCCTCTGCCTGGTCCAGAGACCTCGCGAGTGCCCGTTGCCGTACACGCGGCCGGCCCAGCTGACGTGGCCGGCGGCGTTGTATTTTTCCGGCCACTTCGATTCGAGCAGCGCTTCCGCACGGCCGTACCCACGCTGTTGTTTCCAGTAGGTCCGGACCGAACCGCGGCGATGATGCCACACCATCGCTGCCGGACAGAACCCCAAGGTCCGGCCACTCTGGTGCAGGCGCCAGCACACGTCGACATCGTCTCCAGCCACCCGGAACTGGGGGTCGAAGCCGCTTATCGCAAGCAGGTCGGCCTTGCGGAACGCCATGTTGCAACCGGGGATATGTTCCGCTTCGCGGTCCGAGATCAGCACGTGCACGGGACCACCTGGCGCGTTCGCGATGCAGTTCGCGATCACGCCATCCTCCGGCGGCGGGATATTCGGCCCGCCGACCGCCCCAAAGTCGTGCCCAAGGAAGGCCTGCGCGAGGTAGAACAGCCAGTGCGGATCCGGGTAGGCGTCATCGTCGATGTAGGCCACGATTTCGCCCGAGGCGGCGTTCAATCCGGTGTTCCGCGCGCTGCTCAACCCTCGATTCGGCGTCGTGATCACCTTGAAGCCGTATTCGGCCGCTATCGCTGCCGTCCCGTCGGTGGAACCATCGTCGACAACGATGACCTCGTAATCCGGGTAGTCAAGCTTGCGAAGGCCCTCGCAACATTCACGAATGGTCCGCGATCCGTTCCGGGTGCAGACAATCACGGACGCCGACGGCCATTTCATGTCCGGCGGGAAGGGCGTCCGGCTGAACGCTTCCCGGACCGCCGCCAGCGCCGGCTTTGGCGTTCGATCGCGTTTCGTGAGGCCGAACGCCCAGTCTTCAGCCTCGGCACCGCCCCGGAACCACTCGTCCGTCCACGAATACACGAACGCTCCGGCACACCCGGCTTCGAACGCGGTTCGCACCTGCCAGCTCAGAACCTCCGCCTGCACGTCCTCTCCATTTCTCAGGCTGTCGAGGCCGATTTCCCCCATGACCAGCGGGAGGTCGCCAACGGTGTTCTGAAGCCGCGCCAGATAGGCCGCAAATCGAGCCTGTGATTCGAGGTAGACGTTGAAGCAGAAAAAGTCGAGAAACGGAAGGCGCAGGTACTCGGTGGATGGATAGTTGACGTAGGTGACAATCGCGCCCGGATCGGTCTGCCGGACGACACGGCACAGCCGCTCGAGGTAGCGTTCGATTCGCCGCCGTCCGTGCCAGCGCACGAGTGTCGCGGGTATCTCGTTGCCGAGAGAATATGCGAGCAGAGCGGGATGTCCCAGGCAGCCACGCACCTTGGCCCGCACCAGTTCCGGGACGGAGGGCGCACCTGTTCGATCGGTCAGGAAGCCGACGTACTGATCCGCGGCCAGGTCGACAATGACTCTCAGACCGTGCTGCTCGGCGAGATCGAGCAACGATCGCGGCGGCGTGTTGTAGACGCGAACGGCGTTGACGCCGTTCGCCGCCATGGAGAAGAAGTCCCGCTCAATGAGATCGAGCCGGTGATACTGGTTTCCGTTCGCGTCCGGGCGAAACGTTCCATACGTCACGCCGCGGATGTAGAACTTCTCGTCTCCGACCCAGATGAACTTGCCCCTGACCATCGGCCGCGTATCAGCGCGGATGGCCGGTGAAGGCTGAAGGCGACTGCGGCATTCGGCGAGGGGATCCAGCTGCCTCGATCCCGTCTCGAGATCGACTCGAAGCCTCACATTGAGTTCGTCCCCGCCGACCGCGGATCTGTTGCCGACGCAACTGTCCAATGAGACGGACCTCCTCCGCAACGACTAACAAAGTCGTCAACAAAAACCGCCTGACTTCGCCAGCCGTTGATGCGACCGCGAACACAGTCGCCGGTCTGGTCGTGGCGAGGACGGCCGGCAGGTTGCCGCAACATCAGACAACCGTCGGCGCGCCGACATGAGACGCCGAGGGCAACTAGCGGATTGTCATCTGCGCATCCCGCGCTCGCACTCCCACTCGAGGGAATTCTGCAGAACCTGGCGCTCGCCGGATTGTGTGAGGATCAAGGACATTTTCGATGTCCTCCGATCGAGCCGGGTAGACAACCCTCCTCGATAGCAACCAGGTTGCCATGAGTGCTGCGGGAAGCGTCGGATGAGAATGTGGGCGGATTCTCGCGATCCGTCTCGAACGTCGTCGTTGGGAACAG
Source organism: Acidobacteriota bacterium (assembly GCA_046726355.1). Classification (GTDB taxonomy): domain Bacteria; phylum Acidobacteriota; class Vicinamibacteria; order Vicinamibacterales; family CAVVIG01; genus QHWF01. Next base: position 20,906 of record JBKPAI010000145.1, read on the forward strand.
GCCGACGCGCGTTTGTTGCGTCTTCGTAGCGGACAGTTTACAGGTAGGTCATGACAAGGTTCTTTACAGGCAGAATCCCTGCCGACGCGTCAGTCGGTGAGGAGCAACGAACGGACGAATGGTGACGTGAACTGAATGGGCGCGCGGCTATCACCAAAGTGACAGCCTCAGTCACAGCGCCTCCTGATGGCGGCTCGCGACCCGCGCCGCCATCGGGTTCAGTCGTTGGCCGCCTTCAATCCGTTCGTCTTCGGGCTCGGGCCGCCGCGGAAGGTAAGCAGATGATCGCGGATCGCGCGGATTTGCGTCTCGGCGTCACCGTTCAACTGCGGGTAGAACGACTTCGGATAATCGGGCCAGAACGCCGGCATCCGCGTGCCCGGCAGGATGTCGGAGGGCTTCTTGAGCCAGTCGAGGATCCAGTCGGCGTTCAGCCGTTCGGCCGACATCCGCAGGTCTGGCGCCAGGTTCGCGGTCGGCTGGTCCTTCGGAATGGCGCCGAGCACGTGACACTGCTGGCACTTGAGCAGCTCGAACAGCTGCTTCCCTGCGGCCTCGTTGATCGAGGCTCTGACGACTTCGTGCGTTTTAAACGGACCGATCGTGTTGGACACGGCGGCGAAGTAGCTGATCACGCCATTGAGGCTCGGATCGTCGAGACCGAAGGTCGGCATCCGCACGTCCAGCCACGGCCGGATCGTGATCGGTCCGCGCAGAAACGCGTAGAGCCAGTCCGGCTGCACCCGCGCGCCTTCCGGCGTCAACATCGGCGGTCCGAGGGACGCATCGCTTACCAGCTTGACGAAGTCGCCGCCGTCGCCCTCGATGATGTGGCACCCGACGCAGTTGCGGCGGTGCACCAGCGTCCGGCCCTGTCCGAGATAATCAGCGCGCGCCGATTTCGCCGGCATCGCCTGCGCCGGCTGGATCTCGCGCTGGAAGCTCATAATCGCGGTCGTCAGCCGCGTGATCTCTTCGTCGTCGAAATCCCAGTTCGGCATGCGCAGCTTGTCGAGCGGCAGCAGGACGCGGCCGCGATCGAAGATGCGCGGATCGTGCAGCTTGGTCTTGAACCAGGCGATTTTCGACGTGTGCGGAATGTCGCTGATGAACGCGAAGTCGAGCCGCGAGACGAGCTTGCTGCCCTCCTCCGACAGCTCGGTGCCGATCGGCTGCGTCGACTCGAAGCCTTTGATCTGGTGACAGCTGTAACAGCCGTAGCGGCCGATGACCCGCTGGCCGAGCGCGATCTGTTTCGCCTTCGGATCGAGCTTCCCGACCGCCGCCCTGGCTTCCTCGAACGGCATCGTCGCCTTGTAGTAATCGAGCAGGACCTCGTCCACCGCCTTCTCGTCGGGGGTGGCCTTTGCCTGGTCGCCGCCGGCCTGCTTGAGACCGCTCAGGAACGTCGCCACGTCGGCCACCTGCGCGTCGGTCAGCCGAAGGTTCGGCATGTAGGTATCGGGACTGTAGTGTTTCGGATCGCGCACCCAGTTATAGATCCACTCGTAGGTGGTCTTGTTGCCGATATTCTGGAGCGGCTGCCCGAAGGTGCGGCGAGGTCCGGCTTCGAGGCGCGTCTTCTCGGTCAGCGCATGACAGCCGAGACAGCCGATCGATCGCACAACTTTCTCGCCGTTCGCGGCATCGCCGCGGGGCGGGTTCTTGACCGCGAACTCGTGCGGCTCGGTGTTCGCAAACAGGTACGTCACAGCGGCGTTGATCTCGACCTCGTTCCGCACTGCGTCCTGAGGCGAGCTCGAATTCGAGTTGTACCAGATGCGCGGCATCCACGTCGTCGGCTTGACCGCGCGCGGGTTCCGGATCCAGGTCTTGACCCAGTCGGGCGTCAGCTTGGAGTCGATTCGCGTAAGGATGGGGCCGGGCTTGCGCACGTTGTCGAAGCCGCGCGTCTTGTGACACGCGTAGCAGCCGGCGCGCTCGAACGTCGCGTAGGCGAGGTTCAACCGCTCCGCCTTCGGCACATACACCTGCTGCTTGTGACACTTCGCGCACGACGCTTCGGTCATCTTCGCCGGAAGCATCGGATAGTCCCAGAGGTGCGGCTCCTCCCAGTGGTACTTCTTCTCCCACGCTTCCTTCTGCTTCTCGTCGGCCGGCATATGGGACGCGTCGCGGAAGCTGACTGACTGGCCCATGCCCTCATGGCAGACGGTGCAGCCGATCTGGTCGATCGGATGGGGCGAATCGCTGCCAAGGTACGTGGACAGGTTGGAATGGGTCGCGAAGGGCTGCGGATACTTCTCGTACCCTTTCTTGTCGATGGCCAGATGACAGGTCTGGCACCGGTCCATCTTGGGGACTTTCGTGAAGTTCACATCGTCGACGACGTTGGGAAGGATGATCTGCTGGACCTTGAGCGTCGGCGCCATGAAATCAAGGAGCGGCGCGTTCCTGAAGTAATCCTTCACCATGCTCGGCGCCAGGACATCGAGACGCTTCCGGAGCCGGCCCTGTTCGGCGTTCATTTCCTCGAGCTGCTTCTGGACCGCCGCCACCTGACCGGTGTACTCCCCGAGCTGCCGCTGCAGCGCGGCGCGTTCGGCAATCGATTTCTCCAGCTTCAGGTTGAGCTCGGCCAGCTGCGCCTCTTCCTCCCTGACCCGCTGCCCTTTCTTCTCGGCGGCGGCATCGCCGCGTTCCGCCCGCGTGGCCTCGAATTCGTATCGATCGTGGTCGTACGTCGCCTTGGCAAAATTGGCATCCTGCTGCTCGCGGAAGACCCGGGCCTCGATGTCATCAAGCTTTTTCTGCAGCTCGTCGACCTTGACCTGGTTCGCCTGCACGTTCTTCTCGCCGGCGCCCTGCTGGGCCCTGAGCTGGGCCAGCTTGTTCCGGTCCACCGAGCGCTGGGCCTGCTGCAGCGATGCCTGCGTGACGCGGTACTCGAGCTGGGCAAACTCGCGCTGGGTGTTCTTCCACTGGCGGTCGTAGTCGTCCCAGACCATCCAGACCACAGACATAAACAGGAAGATGCTGGATGCGGCAAAGACGACGTTCAGGAAGTCGACGTTATACGCGTGTCCGACACCCTTCTTTTCGGCCATAGCTAGATGTTGAAGAAGAACTCAGGAATCGCAACGATGTACTTCAGGTTGATCAGCCACCGCAGCAGCATCTTGACCGGCAGCGCCATCATCATCAGGAACAGGAATGCGCCAACGTAATACCGCGGCGGGCCCATCTTGGCGTAATACGATCGGAACACGGTCCTCGCCAGCATGACCGGCAGCGCGAACACGTACAGCAGCACCAGCACGATGCCGAAGATCTCGCGTACCAGCCAGTTCGCCGGCAACCCGGTGCGCAGGGCGCGCACCCAGATGTACTCGGAGAGGTTCACGTTGGTCAGCGCTTCGAGCTTGTGGATGTCCCAGGCCTCGAACGGCCCGAAGAAATTCCAGTTGGGTCCCCGGAGAAAGGTCCCGAGCACGATCAGCGACGCCCACAGGATGACAAAGCCGAACAGAAAGATCGTCACCTCCGCCTTTCGCTCGACGAAGGTGTAATAGCCGTTCCCCTTCGGGTTCTTGTCGATATAGGGGATGGCGATCAGTCCGGCAATGATCAGCCCGGGCAGGACAACGCCGGCGAGCCACGGATCGAAGTAGACGAGCATTTCCTGCAACCCGAGGAAGTACCATGGCGCCTTCGAGGGATTCGGCGTCAGCGACCGGTTCGCCGGCTGCTCGAGCGGGGCCTTCAACAGGATCGACCAGACGATCAGGATCACCGAACACACGATCAAGGAGATCATCTCGGTGTAGACGAGATCCGGCCAGACCCAGACCCGATCCGCTTCTTCCTTCTCGACGGGCCCTCTTCCAGCCAGGATTCGCCGATCGTTCAGCACGGCTTCGCGGACGGCGTACCAGGTGAAAAACACCAGCAGGAAGATCAGGCCGACGATCGGCACGTTGTCCGGTTTGGTGACGATCAGCCTGAAGTTCGGATCGAACGATCCGATGACGAAAAAGATGGTCAGGAAGCCGAGCAGCGCATAGCCGACGCTGTTCGTGGCAATCTTCTCCCGTTTCCACACCAGCACCGCCAGCGATCCGACCGCCAGAAGGAAGAACAGCCGCGGATCGGCGAGCGTGTTGAATACGGCCTTCAGGAACCCCATATCGCGGATCCTCGTGTTTTGAGAGTAAACATCAACCCCGGAGGACACAGAGGACACGGAGGAAACATCCAGTCGATTTTCAGATTCTGCCTCCGCGTCCTCCGCGTCCTCTGTGGTCGCTCGTTACAGAGGCCCAGAGATCCCTCCGTCTTTCCTGACACGCCAGAAGTGCACCGCCATCAGCACGGCAATGACGAGCGGAAGCCCGACGCAGTGCAGCACGTAGAACCGCAGCAGCGCGCCCTCGCCGACGAACGATCCGCCCAGCAGCGCGAACCGCGCATCGTCATACGCGTGGATCAGCGGGACGTCGCCGAGCCGCAGCAGCGCCGACCCGGGCCCTTCGTGGCCGAGGAACGGCGTGGCCCGGGCCATATTCGATCCGACCGTGATCGCCCAGATGGCCAGCTGATCCCAGGGCAGCAGATACCCGGTAAACGAGAGCAGCAGCGTGAGCACCAGCATGATCACGCCGACCGACCAGTTGAACTCCCGCGGCGGTTTGTACGAACCGGTCATGAACACGCGGAACATGTGCAGCCACACGGTGATGACCATCGCGTGCGCGCCCCACCGGTGCATCTCCCGCATGATCCCGAGCGGCACGTGCTCGCGCAGGCCGACGATGTCGGTGTAGGCGTATTCGAGCGTCGGCCGGTAGTAGAACATCAGCAGCAGGCCGGTAAACGTGAGCACCAGGAACAGGAAGAAGCTCAATCCGCCCATGCACCACGTGTAGCGGAGCTTCACTCCCGATTTCCTGATCCGCACCGGATGCAGGTGCAGGAAGACGTTCGTCAACATCACCAGCACGCGCGTGCGGTCGGTGTTCGGACGATCGTGCCGGAAAATGGACTTCCAGACCTGCGTCTCGGTCAGCCAGTTCCAAAACCGCGTGCTGGCGCTCTCTTTCGGGGCAACCGTCTTCGTGTCGGCCATTGGAATCTACCTAATCCTTTGTGTCCTTTGTCTCCTTTGTGTCCTTCGTCCCTTACGCCTTCAGGAACGCCTCCGGGTCGATCCACTGCCCGAGCTCGTACTGAAACTTCCGCGACTTGTCGATGAGCAGCTGGCCATCGTCTGAGAGCACCACTCGCGCGCGTTCGAGAGGACGCGGCGCCGGCCCCTCGAAATTGATGCCGGTCAGGCGGAACCCGCTGCCGTGGCACGGACACTTGAACTTGGCTTCCGCCGAGAGATAGTTCGGGGTGCAGCCGAGGTGTGTGCAGGTGGAGAGCAGCGCGTAGAAACCGCTCGCATGCGCCACGAGGTCGTCCGGGGTGCGGACGATCCAGACGCCGAATTTCTCCTTCCACCGCTCGTCGACGCCCATGCCGTACTCGTTCGGGAACCCCGCCTTGAACTGCTGCGGCGGCTCGTTCAGCACGTTCGGAAACATGAAGCGCCCGGTTGCCGCCAGCGCCGCGGCGGTCGCCGCGGTGAACGCGCCCCACGCCAGACCGAGCCAGGCGCGGCGCGTCAGGAGGGGTGAGGTGTCGTCCGGATCGCGTGTCGCGGCCTTCGCCGTTGCCGCTGCCGGCGCAGCCGTCCGGGCCGCCCCGCCGCCGGCCGATGCCGCGGTCGTCGTCTTGCCGGCCAGATCCGGAATGGGTGCAGGTGCAGCGCGCGGCGTCACCGGCGGACGCGCCGTCGCGCCGGGGGCCGGCTTGGCGCCGGT
>JBKPAI010000146.1:0-27162 GCA_046726355.1 Acidobacteriota bacterium
TGTTTTTGTCGCTCTGACCGTTCAGCCGCGGCGCCTCCGGCTTGCAGCGGCGTCCGACGGCAGCGTCGCCGGCATTATTCACGTTCATACCAACCGATCGGACGGTTCGAGCGGGGTCGACGACATCGCCGCCGCCGCGGCGCGCACCGGCCTGCAGTTCATTGTTTTCACCGATCACGGAGACGGCACGCGAACGCCGGACCCGCCGTCGTATCGTTCGGGCGTCCTTTGCCTCGACGGCGTGGAAATCAGCACGACCGGCGGTCACTACATTGCCCTCGACCTGCCGGCGGCGCCGTATCCGCTCGGCGGCGACGCCCGCGACGTCGTCGAAGACGTGCGGCGCCTCGGCGGGTTCGGGATTGTCGCCCATCCTGACTCGCCGAAACCGGAGCTCCAATGGCACGAATGGGAAGCGCCGTTCGATGCGATCGAAATGGTGAATCCGGATACCGGCTGGCGCGTACACGCGCGCCAGCCCGGATGGCGCTCAAAGGTCCGACTGCTGGCGTCGCTGGTCGATTACCCGTTCCGGCCGGCCGAAACCATCACCGGCCTGCTCAGCGAGGACACGACTTTGGCGGCCCGCTGGGCTTCTCTCGCCCGTGAGCGGCGGGTGGTCACGCTCGGCGGTGCTGACGCCCACGCGAGGCTGGCGTTGCGCAACGGGGATCCCGAAGACACAAGCATCGCCCTGCCGCTGCCGGGGTATGGACCCGCCTTTCAGGTGTTGTCGGTGCGCATTCATCCGGACCGGCCGTTGTCGGGCAACGCGACGGCCGACGGGTCGACAATGCTGCGCGCAATCCGAGCAGGCCGCGTGCATACGACGATCGACGGAATCGCCGGCCCCGGATCTCTGACGTTCACTGCGACATCCGCGTCCGGTATTGCCGATCAGGGTGACGCCATCGAGGCCCGCGGGCCCATGACGCTGCGAGTCCGGACCAATGCGCCGCCGCCGTTTACGACCACCCTCCGGAACGGAGTCGAAATCGTCAGCGGTGGTCATCATGAGCCGGACTTCACGGTGACGGTCTCCGATGTACCGGCCGTGTACTGGGTGGAGACCCGCGCCTCCGGGCGTCGATCCCCTGACATCGTGTGGATGCGAAGCAACCCGATTTACGTCCGGCACGCCTCATCATTTACGGGGCCGCCGGCGCCGCGGGTGACCGGCAGCCGGCCGATCTTTGACGGCGCCGCGGCTGATGGGTGGACCGTTGAACACGATCCAACCTCAGTCGCCGCACTCGATCTGGCGCCGGCGATCGGCGGAAACGAGTTGCGCCTCCGGTTCGGCCTGTCCAATCAGGTCACGCCGGCTCCCGCGGTCGCGCTGGCATTCAGCACACCTGCGGGCATCGCCGGCTTCGATCGCCTGACCGTCAGGGCGCGAGCCGAGCGTCCGATGCGGGTATCGGTGCAGCTGCGGGCGCCCCGGCAGGGCCGCGACCCGGATCGGTGGCAGCGTTCCGTGTTCCTCGACGTTGCAGATGGAGATCGCACCGTCACGTTCGCAGATTTTCGGCCGGTCGGTGATGACCAGGCGACCGTCCCTCCGTTCGAGGCCGTCCGCAGCATCATGTTCGTCGTCGATCCGGTGAACACGAGACGCGGCACGTCGAGCCGCTTCTGGATTCGACAGGCGGTGCTGGAACGCATCCGGGAGTAGCGTCGCCGTTACGGAAAACCCGGCGGTCAATGCAGAGCCCGCTGAGATCGCAGAGAATCTTTCATCGTTCGTTTTCCCCTGAAGGGGATCAGCCGCCGGCACACGATTCGCGGTAGCATCACTGAGAGCGAGCCTCGGTCGGCTCGCTGAGGGACTATGAAGACATCAACTGCGCGCAAACGATCGATGAAGTCTCGGCGATCATCGACAGCCCGCAAGCTTTCGAGCGTTGCGCCGCGTCGCGTCAAACCGCTCGTGACCCGGGTGAAGGGGGCGGAACGGCGAGTCGTCGGCAGTGTCACGCTCGAGGTCGCCCGCGCCGGGGCCGGTCGGGTTAAACGGATGGTGTTCCCGGCGGGGTTCCGGTGGTCGAAGCACATGAAGACGATCGTCGGCACCGACCTGTGCATGCACGCGCACGTGGGATTCCTCGTCAGCGGGCAGTTCCAGTTCGAATACGGCGACGGATGCCTGCTGGAATTCAAAGGGCCACAGGTTATTGCCGTCGAACCTGGACACGAGGGTCGGGTCGTCGGCAAGGAACCCGCCGTGCTCATCGAGTTCGACTTCGAACAGGAAACCGTCGCGCGCCTCGGCATGCCGGACGTCCATCGTCACGGGTGAGGCATTGGAGAGTTACCACGGAGGACGCGGAGGTTCAATCCTGCAGGGGTTTCACCTCCGTGTTCTCCGTGTCCTCTGTGGTGAGATGCCATCCACCTGGGTTCATGTTCGCACCGTCAACAGCATCACCAGCGCGGCCGAAGCAAAGAGGATGTTCGGCGCCCAGGCTGCCAGAAGCGGCGACATCGCCCCGCCGGCACCCAGCGCGGCAAAGACGCTCTGCATGATCCAGTAGGAGATTGCCATCACGATGCCGATACCGATGCCGTACAGCGCTCCGCGGCGTCCGGTGCTGACGGCAAACGGCACGGCCAGCAGCGTCATCACAACCGAGACGAACGGGAAGGCGACCTTCCGATGGAGCTGCACGATGTAGTTGACCACGTAGTAGCCGCTCGACTGCAGCTCGCCCACGTAGTGTTTCAGTTCGCCGTAGGTCATCCGGTCGGCATCCGGTTCCGGCGTATTGAAGAATTTCGGCGGCTCGAGCGACAGCGCGCGCTCGGCAAACGGCTCGTACCTGACCGCGCTGTGCGCGGTGTCGCGCCGCCGCGGCGGTGTGAATTCGCGCGTCCATCCATCGTGCGCCATCCACGTCAGGGACGATTCGCCGGCGGCCGCCGGTGTCCGCACCAGGTTGACGCTTTTGGCGTGCGTCATCGAGGCCAGGCGCCATCCGGAATCGTCCACCTGGAACAGTGAAAACGTGCCGAACTGGTTCACCGCCGGCTTGAAGAAGTCGTAGTGATAGATGGCGCCGTGGTTGCCGACAACCCATCGCCGGTCCAGCGTCCCGAAGCTCTCGACCGGCCAGCCACGGATCATCGCGTTGAGGCGCTGCGCCTCGCGATTCGAGGAGGGCAGCACGCGCTCCTGCAGCTCGAAGAGCGTCAGGCTGCAGAATGCCGCAAACAGGACGACGGGGGCGGCCGATCGATACAGGCTGATGCCGCAGGCGCGCATCACAATGAGCTCGCTGTTCCGTGTCAGCAGACCGATGGTCACAAGCGTCGACACCAGCCCCGCCAGCGGAATGATCCAGTAAATGTACTGCGGCGTTTCCCAGTAGAAATAGCGGAGCAGCATGCCCGAGGTGGCCGTGCCGCGGAACAGCTTGTCCGCCAGATCGATGAACGTCGAAATGTAGAACAGGCCCACCAGCGACACGAACGACAGCATGAAGACGCGCAGGTATTGGCGGGCGATGTACAGATCCAGCAGCCCCGGGCGCGGAATCTCGAACTGCGGCACGCGGAGGACGACAATGGTGCGCCCGCGACGTTCAGCTTTGGGCAGTGGTGACGACGCCGGCGTCCGGCCGCGCCGCCAGACCGGGAGCGTGATCCGGATCGGCTGATCTGCCGCGCCGGCGCGCCAGATGACCAGTGCGACCCCGGCCACGCCGAGCACGATGTTCGCGATCCACGCCGCGAAGCGTGGAACGAGCGCACCGCTGATCGCGCCCGCGCGCGACGTCCACAACAGCATGTAATACAGAAAGATGACGCCGATGCCGACGACGAATCCGGCGAGCTTGCCGTCCTTGCGATTGCTGACGCCGAGGCCCAGACCGATCAGCGCCAGGACCAGGCAGGCCACCGGGATCGCGAACTTCTGTTGAATCGTGTAGTACTGGCTGCCGGTCGGCGCGCCGACCTTCCGGTTCTGGACGATCTTCTCGCGAAGCTCGGCGATCGTCATCTCGTTGTCGCCCTTCATCAGCTGCGTGCGCGGGAACACCGTCTCCGCATCCATGTTGAGGGCAAGCCGCTCGAACGAGCTGAGGTCGTATTCCTGCGGCCTCGCCGTGAATGACGTATGCCGCGCCCCGTGCTCGAGCGAGAGCTCGACGATCTTCCTCGTCCGATCGACGAGGAGCCGGCCCTCGCGCGCGAAATAGACCGTGGTCTCCCCCGGGCGGGTGTCGTCGGCCAGGAAGACATCGCGCCAGCCGCCCTCCGGATCGAGATCGCGCACGAAGAGCACACGGCTGGGAAACTGGGTGAAGAAGACGCGCGGCTTGATATCGCTTTCGGCCTTCGAAGCGATGATGTTGAAGGTAATCTGCCGGAACGTCTGGTTGGCGTTCGGCAGCGCCACGATCATGACGTAGAGCGTCGCGCCGCACGCCGCCAGCGACAGCACGATGATGGGACGGAGGACGCGGAACAGGCTGACGCCGCACGCCTGCAGCACGACGAACTCGCGATCGGCTGAGAGGCGGCCGAGGCCGATCAGAATGCCGAGCAGCAGCGCCATCGGGATCGTGATGCCGAGCGCCTGCGGCACCAGCGTCAACAGGACGCGCAGGATGGTGAGCCAGGCCACGCCCTTCGCAATCAGCTGCTCCGCATTCTGCAGAATGGGCGGCATCATCAGCACGAAGGTCAGCAGCAGCAGCCACAGGAAGAAGGGGAGCAGGATTTCGCGGACGAGATACCGGTCGAGGATCGAGAGCACGATCTTCAAGTCTTAATTAACGTTCACGTCCGGTCGCGAGTTGACTCATGAGTGTGGCGAATGACTTAGAGTACACCGTATGACGCGCGTTGCGATCCTCTGGCACATGCACCAGCCGTATTACGAAGATCTCGTCACCCGCGAGCATATCCTCCCATGGGTGCGGCTGCACGCGCTGAAGGACTATTACGGCATGGTGGCGCTCCTGCGCGAGTTTCCGGACGTGAGGATGACGTTCAATCTGGTGCCGTCGCTGCTCGTACAGCTCGAGGCGTTTGCCGCCGACCGCGCCCGCGATCGATCGCTGGAGCTGAGTCTGAAGCCTGCCGACCAGCTGGATGAACACGATGTCGAATTCGTCGTGGAGCACTTTTTTCACGCGCAGCGGCAGCGCATGATCGACATCTACCCCCGCTACGCGGAGCTCCTGGCGCGGCGCGGCGGCTCGCTGCCGACGCCCGCCGACCGGCGCGCCGCGGCCGCGCGCTTCAGCCGCGGCGATCTCCGTGATCTCCAGGTCTGGCACAAGCTCGCCTGGGTCGATCCCTTCTACCTCGAGGGCGATGCGCGCGTGCGCCGGCTGGTGGCCAAGGCGCGAGGCTTCAGCGAGGACGACAAGGCGCTGCTCCGGCAGGTAGAGCTGGAGATCCTCAACCGGGTGATCCCCGAATACCGCGAAGCGGCGGGCCGCGGCCAGATCGAACTCTCGGCCTCGCCGTTCTACCATCCGATCCTGCCGCTGCTGTGCGACACGGACATCTATCTGCGCACCCATCCCGACTCGCGGATGCCGCGGGAGCGGTTCGTCCACCCCGAAGATGCCGCGGAGCAGCTGACGCGCGCATCGGCTTATCACGAACAGCTGTTCGGCAGGCGGCCGGTGGGCTTGTGGCCGTCGGAAGGGTCGGTGTCGGACGCCATCATCCCGCTCGTGGCGGCCGCCGGATACACGTGGCTCGCGACCGACGAGCTGATCCTCGCGCGGACGCTGAACGCGACGTTCTCGCGAGACGGGCGCGGCCATGTCGAACAGCCGGAGTGGCTCTACACGCCGTACCGCCTCCGCGCCGGCGCAGCCACCGTCACCGCCGCGTTCCGCGATCACGTGCTGTCGGACCTGATCGGTTTCACCTATGCCGGCTGGAATGCCGACGCCGCGGCAGACGATTTCGTCAGCCGCCTGGTCGAGGCGGGCCGGCGCTACCGGGAGCGCACGGGCGGCGGTGAGGCCGTGATCCCGATCATCCTCGACGGCGAGAATGCGTGGGAACATTACGAAGGCGGCGGGCGCCCGTTCCTCCGTGCGTTGTACCGGCGGTTGTCGACCCACCGCGAGCTGCGCACCGTCACGATGACCGACGCATGTGCGGCGCCGGCCCGGGAACTGACCGGCATTTTCCCCGGCTCGTGGATCGACGCCAATTTCTACATCTGGATCGGCCACGCCGACGACCAGCGGGCGTGGACGCAGCTCGCCGAGGCGCGTGCCGCGCTCAATACCGCGAGCGTCGCCAGCCCCGCCATCGACGCCGCGCGCGAGGAAATCCTGATCGCCGAGGGCAGCGACTGGTTCTGGTGGTACGGCGACGACCATTCGTCCGCCCACGATCTCGAGTTCGACGACCTGTTCCGGCGTCATCTGCGCAACGCCTACCGGCTGATGGACAAGCCGCTGCCTGACGATCTCTTCGTCAGCAACATCTCCGCCGGGGCGGCGCCCGGAACGCAGACCAGTCCGACGGCGCTGTTCACGCCGGTGCTCGACGGCGAAGAGACCAGCTACTTCGAATGGCTGGGCGCCGGGAGTCTCGAGATCCGCGACATGGCCGGGGCGATGCACCAGGCTATGCGCCGTGATCCGCTGCTGACGCTGGTGCAGTTCGGGTTCGATCACGAGCACCTGCACGTGCGGGTCGACGCAACGCGGCCGATGGTGGATCTGCTGGCCGACGGGCACGAAGTGTCGCTGAAGTTCCTGCAGCCTGACGGCGTCCGGTTCTCCGTCCGGCAGTCGCAGGGACGGCTGACCGGCCTGTACTGGGATCGGCGGGTCGAGACGCGGCCCGATCAGGCCACGCGCGCCCGCTGGCTGGAGCGCGGGCCGGGCCAGGCGGCGGTGGCGGCCGGCACGGTGCTGGAGGTCAGCCTGCCGCTGGAGGATCTGGGCATCGGGGGGCGCGGGATGCCGATTGCGTTTTTCGTGGCCGTGTACACGAACGGCCAGGAAGCGGAGCGCCACCCGCCGCACCGGCCGATCGACGTGACGTCGCCCGACGCGCTGTTCGAGGCGCGGCACTGGCGCGCCTGATCCGGACGCTGCCGCACGGTGCTGGGGGCTGACGCCGCAACGTCCTGGGACTGAGGTTCCGGGCGCCGGACCCGGGGCCTCCGTGCGCGCGCGGCAAATCCTTCGTCCTTCGGCGCGGCAGCGGCCTTTCCGCGGGCATGCACAGAACATCCACAGCCGGTTTCTTCGAACGATTGCTCTTGAGTCCGATAATGGATGTTATGTTAACTAAGCCCAGGCTCGTCGGCAGTGACGTGGCGCCTGAACGCCCCAACCGCGCCCTCCCGACGGCTGACGACAGATGACGAAATGCCGGCGCCCGCCGGCAAATTTCAGTTCCAGGATCTCACTGGTCGATCACCCGGGAACGGGCTGGGACTGAGGTTTCCCGCGTTGGACTCAGGGGCTCCGTGTCCGAACCCTGTGTGTCCTTTGTCCCCTTCGGGTCCTTCATTTTTGATTCTTCCTCAGCTCGCGCAGAATCGCTTCGAGCGCCTCGATCACGTCCTCGCGCGACGCGCGGCTCTTGGCAAAGCTCAATTTCAGCTGAAAGGCCCGCGTCGGCGGCCGGAAGGCAAACACGAAATGTTTCGGCCGGCCCGCCCGCGGCTTCGCCGCCGCCTCACGGAGCTGCTGCCGCGTGGCGCCGCCCTGGCTGGCGATCTTCTCGACCAGCGCGGTCATTTTTTCCGGCGTGTCCTGCCGAACGATCTGCAATAACAACGACTTAGAGGAAATGTCGGCCAGCCGACACAGCGTCCGGACCTCCTCGGGCATGCCATGCAGCGCCAGCGACTCGGTCACCGACGACCGCGACTTCCCGAGCCGCCGCGCCAGATCCTCGTGCGTGTAGCCGCAACGCTCGGTCAGGCCGTGCAGCGCCTCGGCCTCCTCGAACGGCGTCAGATCCTTCCGCTGCAGGTTCTCGATCAGGCCGAGCTCCAGCATCTCGGCATCGTCCACGTCCCGGACGACGACGGGCAGCTCACGCAAGCCGACCTGCACCGCCGCGTGATAGCGCCGCTCGCCCGCCACGATCTGGAACCGATCGCCACGGGGCCGGACCACCAGCGGCTCGATGATCCCCTTCTCTGCAATCGAGGCCATCAGCTCGGACAGGTCGCCCATCACCTGGCGCGGCTGATCGGGATTCGGATCGAGCTGATCGATCGGCACGAGCCGGCCGATCGGCGTCCCGGCCGACGCGGCCAGGACTTCGACGTAGTGCGCGTCGTGCCGCATCGCAATCGAATCGGGCAGCCCGCGCCTAGGCACGATCGATGACCTCCTCGCACAGCCGGTAGTACTCGGTCGCTCCGGTCGACTCCGGCGCGAACGTGAAGATCGATTCCTTGTAGGCGGGGCTCTCTTCGAGCCGCACGCTCTTGGTAATCACCGTCTTGAAGACCTTGCCGCCGAAGACTTTCTGAATCTGACCGCGGATGTCCCGCGCCAGCGCCGTCCGTTTGTCGTGCATCGTGATCACCACTCCGAGAATGCGCAGCGCCGGGTTGGGCCGCGCCCGCACCTTCTCGATGGTCTCGAGCAGGTCGTCGGTCCCTTCCAGCGCAAAGTAGGACGATTGAATCGGGATCAGCAGGTGCGTCGCCGCCACCAGGGCGTTCACGGTCAGGAGGCCCAGCGTCGGCGGACAGTCGATCACCACCTGGGGAAACTCCTCGATGAGCGGCTCGAGCCGGTCCTTGAGCCGGAAGTGCGCATCCATCTCCCCCACCAGCTTGGCTTCCATCTTGGCCAGGGCGATGCGCGCCGGCGCGACCGACAGGTTGTCCACGGGCGACGGCAGGATGACGTCCCGCAGCGCGACCGTCGAATCGGCGATTGCGTCGTACACGCTGCGCGAGACCTGCTGCAGGTCCAGGAACGACATCGTGCTGTTCGCCTGGGGATCGAGATCGATGAGCAGCGTCCGCTTCCCGCGCAGCGCGAGAGCGGCCGCAAGATTGATGGCGGTCGTCGTCTTGCCGACGCCGCCCTTCTGATTTGCGATCGCAACGATCATGCGTGGCCGGGAGTCCAGGTTCCGAGACCGCGCCGCATTGTAGCCTAACTGCGCTTGACCCGCCTGCCCGAGTCAGCACCGTGGAGCGTCAGGCTCCCCGCACCCTGCGGTGTCAGGTCCCAGCACCCTGCAGCGTCAGACTCCCAGCACCCTCGGGCGCCAGGCTCCCAAGCACCCTGCAGCGCCAGGCTCCGAGCACCCTGGAGCGTCAGGCTCCCAGCACCCTGGAGCGTCAGGCTCCCAGCACGCTGCAGCGCCAGGCCCCTAGCACCCTGGAGCGTCAGGCTCCCCGCACCCTGCAGCGCCAGGCTCCCCGCACCCTGCAGTGTCAGGCTCCCCGCACCCTGCAGCGCCAGGCTCCCCGCACCCTGCAGCGTCAGGCTCCCCGCACCCTGCAGCCGACCAGCCCCCGGGTTTACATCTTGTATTTCCCCAGGTCCTCGGGGTCGAGGCTCTCGAGCCACTTGTGCAGCCGATCGGCGTCGGTCTTGTCCGCCGACGGGTCGATCGTCTTGGCGTTGTCGATCACCGCCTCCTCGACGAAGATCGGAGCCCGCGTGCGCAGCGCGAGCGCGATCGCATCGCTCGGCCGCGCGTCGATCGCCAGCGTGTCCCCGTTCATCGAGAGGTAGATCAGCGCGTAGAAGGTGTTCTCCTGGAGGTCGCAGACCACGATCTTCTGCACCGACGCGTTCAGATCGTGGATGACATTGCGGAGGAGATCGTGCGTCATCGGCCGCGGCGTCGCGATGTTCTCGATCTGCAGCGCAATCGCGTTCGCCTCGAAGATCCCGACCCAGATGGGCAGCACCCGCTGCCCATCCTTGTCGCGCAGGATCACAATCGGCATGTTCGTAATCGGATCGACCATCAACCCCTTGATGGTCATCTCAATCTGCATGGCGTTACAACCTAGGCGCCGGAGGCGCATTGTCAACTCAAACCGGGGGGCGTCGCCCCGCCGGACCCCCCATCGCCGTCGCTCGCGGGGACCCCGCAAGCCCCGCTCCGCTCCGGCGGGCGCGCTGCGCGCGCCTGCGACATCGGGGGCGTCGCCCCGCCGGGGCCCCCCCTCGCCGTCGCTCGCGCCCTTCGACCTTCGGCTACAGCGTCGCCCGCCGTAGCGCCTGCGGTGCGAAGGTGGCCGCTTCCTCGCAGGGCAGGCCGACCGCCTGGCCCCACACGCTGTGCGGACCGGCGCGCTCGACCCGCACCGGAAGCGTACGCCCGATCCAGGCCGCCGGACCAGGCAGATTCACGACGACGTTCGAGCTGGTGCGGCCCGACAGCTCTGTTTCGCGTCGCCGGCTCGCGGCATCGATCAGCACGTCCACTTCACGGCCGATCAGCCGCTCGTTGAGTCCGGTCTGGATCGCCCGCTGCAGCTGCTGCAGCGCGACGATGCGAGCCGTTTTCTCGGTATCCGGGATGTCGTCGCGCAGCCGCTGCGCGGCCAGCGTCTGCGGCCGCTCGGAGTACTTGAACGAGAAAATGCTGTGAAATCCGACCGCCGCGACGAGCGAGAGCGTGTCCTCGAAATCCTCCGCCGTCTCGCCGGGAAACCCCACAATCATGTCGGTCGAGAGCGCGACCTCCGGCAGCCGCTCGCGGATACGGTGCACGAGGTCGAGGTAACTCTCACGCGTATACCGGCGCCGCATCGCCGCCAGGACGCGATTCGACCCCGACTGCACCGGCAGGTGCAGGTGCCGGCAGACCTTCGGCAGTCGCGCCATCGCCGCCAGGAACCGATCGTCGAAATGCCGCGGGTGCGGGCTGGCAAACCGGATCCGCTCGATGCCGTCGACGGCGTGGACCGCCTCGAGGAGCGCGGTGAAGTCGCAGCGGGGGTCATCGGGAGCCGCGTAATGATTCACGATCTGGCCGAGAAGCTGCACCTCCCGGCGCCCCGACCCGGCCGCCTCCCGCACTTCCGCCAGGATGTCGGCCTTCGGGCGCATCCGTTCGTGCCCGCGCGTGTACGGCACGACGCAGAAGCTGCAGTACTCGTTGCAACCCTCGATGATCGTGACGTACGCCTTGACGGGGTCGCCGCGCCGCGTGATCCCGAGCGGCCATGTCACGTCGTCGTGAGCACTCAGATCGATGGCCGCGCGCCCTCCGCGGCCCGGCAGCGCCCCGTCCACCAGCATCGGGAGGCGGCGAATCGCCTGCGTGCCGACGATGACGTCGGCGACGCCCGGTGCGCGCCGCAGGATCGCCTCGCCCTCCTGCTGCGCTACGCAGCCGGCAACGGCCACGACGGGATCATGGCCCTGCTCCGTCGCCAGCAGGCGAAGCTCCCCCAGCCGCGTGTACAACTTGTCCTCGGCCCGCTCGCGCACGCTGCAGGTGTTGATCACCACCACGTCCGCCTCCGCGGCATCCTCCGTGGCTTCGAACCCGGCCTGCTCCAGCAGCCCCGCCATCCGTTCGGAGTCGTGGACGTTCATCTGGCAGCCGAACGTTTCAATCAGGTACTTGCGTGCCATGCTCGACTTGTCGAAATCAACCACGGAGAACACGGAGGACGCGGAGGTTCAATCCTGAGGTGTGAAAGAGATTTCCCCTCCGCGTCCTCTGCGTCCTCCGCGGTGAGTGCGTCCTCCGCAGTGAGAAGCTCATCATCGGTCCCGCTCCCCTCCGCCGTCTTTCGCTTTCGCCTTTCGCTTTCGCCTTTCGCCCCGAAAAGCTGTCTACAGACGTTCAGGCCTGCTCTGCCCTGCAGAACCGAAGGGTTGCACCTACGGCCGGGCGGGTCTTCACCGTCACGGCGTCGGCTTCTTCGCCCGTTTCGCCGATCCGCTCTTCCTGGGCAACCGTCCTTCAAGCATCTCACGCGCAGCGTGTCGAAGACCATCGGTAATTACGTCGCCGCCGAGCATGCGCGCGAGCTCGTCGATCCGGCCCGCAGCGTCGAGCCGCCGGACCGCCGTGCGCGTGCGTTCCTCCTCGACACGCTTGTCGATCTGGAAGTGGGTGTCGGCATACGCCGCAATCTGCGGCAGGTGTGTGATGCAAAGCACCTGAAAGGCTGATCCGAGCGTGCGCAGCTTGCGCCCCACGACGTCGGCCGTCCGGCCGCCGATGCCCGCGTCAACCTCGTCGAAGATGAGTCCCGGCGCCGCGCTGCCGGGCGGCCGCTGGTCGGTCTCACTGAAGCCGTGCCGCGACGCCGACGTCAGGGTCTTCAGGGCCAGCATCACCCTCGACAGCTCGCCGCCCGACACGATGCGCGCCAGCGGCCTCAAGTCCTCTCCCGGATTCGGCGAGACGTAGAACTCGCCAGCGTCGGTCCCGCGCTCGGTCCAGCCTGGCTCCGCCAGCGTGTCGAAGCGCACCTCGAAACGCGTCTTCTCCATCGCCAGGTCGGCAAGTGTCCGCTCGAGCAGTGCGGCCAGCCGAAGCGCTGCCCGCCGGCGCTCCTCGGAGAGCGCACGGGCGGCGTCGAGGTACGTGTGCCTGGCGGCTGCACGCGCTTCTTCGAGCTCGCGAATTCGCTCGCCGCCATGTTCCAAGTCCGACCGCTCGGCCCGCAGCGCTTCCCTGCGGGCAATGACATCCTCCAGCGTCGGACCGTACCTCCGTTTCAGACGCTCGAGAACGGCGAGCCGCTCTTCGACCTGCTGGAGCCTTGCCGGCGACGCGTCGATCCCATCGGCATAGCGGCGCAGGAACAGCGCGAGGTCTTCGAGCTGCGACTTGATCCCGTCGCGCGCATCGGCGTATGGCTGGAATTGCGGGTCGAGCGCCGCGAGCTCGGCGACCCGGCGCCAGACACCCCCGAGCGCTGCCAGGACGGCATCATCCCGCTCATAGAGCGAGGCATAGCTCTCCACGCACAACCGTTCGACCCGCTCGGCATTCGCCAGCACCTGGCGGACCGATGCCAGCTCCTCGTCTTCGCCGGGACGCGGGGATGTCCGATCCAGCTCCGCGAGTTGAAAGTCGAGCAGCTCGAGGCGGGCGTCGCGGTCACGGATTGCCGCCCGCATTGCCGCAAGCTCTTCCCCCGACCGGCGCAGGATCTCGAACGCCTTTGCCGTAGACGACAGGAGCGCCTCCAGATTGCCGAAGGCATCGAGAAGAGGCAGATGCGTCGACGGATCGAGCAGCGTCTGATGTTCGTGCTGCCCGTGGAGCTCGATCAGGCGGGTCGAGAGCTCCTTGAGCGCACCGGCAGTGGCAAGCGTGCCGTTGATGAACGATCGGCTGCGGCCTTGTGCGGTGATCTCGCGGCGAACCAGGATCTCTTCGCCGCCGCTCTCGAAGATCGCTTCAACCGCCGCCGCGTCTTCACCGGTGCGGACGAGGTCGGAGGAGGCGCGGCCGCCGAGCAGCAATCCGACGGCCTCGACCAGAATGGACTTGCCGGCGCCGGTTTCTCCGGTGAGCACGTTGAAGCCCGGATCGAATTCGACCTCGACGGAATCGATGACGGCGAGATGCCGGATCCGCAGGAAGCGCAGCATGCGTGGGGCGCGAACTCCAATCGTAGCATAGGTTTGACAGCGATTTCACAGCCATGATAGAGTTCAATGTTTTACCAATCGCGCTGTCCCAGCGGCGCACCAGGTATCTCCCGGAGGGCTGTTTGCGCACGCTTGGAGGCCTTCCGCTCACCCTGTGGCTGCAGGTGCAAGGCGGAAGTGCTGCCGAAGGCTCGGCAACGAGCATCGTCACGCTGGTATTACGCTCCAGCCCGATTTCCAAGGCCGTACTGCTGACGCTTGCACTGCTGTCGGTCATCTCCTGGGGAATCATTCTCTACAAGCTGTGGACGTTCCGGCGATCGGAGCGTCATAGCGCCCAGTTTCTGGATGTGTTCCGCCGCAGCAGCAAGTTTTCGGAGGTACAGGCGGTCTGCAAATCGCTGGATGACAGTCCGCTCGTCGGCCTGTTTCAATCCGGGTACGCGGAGTTGACCGCGCAGCTGCGGCAGACGGAGCCGCCGGTCCCCTCCAATCCGCACGGCACAGTTGTTCGTCCAACTGTGAAGAGCCTCTCGGCGGTGGACCGGGCGCTGATGCGCGCTTCGGCAGTCGAGGTCAACAAGCTGGAACATCGAGTCCCGTTTCTCGCGACGACGGCCAGCATGGCGCCGTTCATCGGATTGTTCGGGACGGTCTGGGGCATCATCAGCGCATTCGAAGGGATCGGCCAGACCGGGTCTACCAACCTGGGCGTGGTCGCCCCGGGCATTGCCGACGCCCTGGTTGCGACCGCGGCCGGCCTGTTTGCGGCGATTCCGGCGGTGTATTTCTACAACGCGCTCTCGAACCGGGTGAAGCTGTTCGCGTCGGAGATGGACGACTTCGCGATGGAATTTCTGAACATCGTGGAAAGGAATTTCACCTGACATGCCCAAGGTGCAGCCGATCGCCAGTCCAGCGACCGCCCGGGGCCGCGGCCGGCGCGTCGCGACATCGCTGGCCGAGATCAACGTCGTGCCGCTGGTCGACGTGATGCTGGTGCTGCTGATTATCTTCATGATCACCGCGCCGATGATTCAGCGCGGCGTCGACGTGAAGCTGCCGGTTGCGACGCGGACGAGTCAAATCGTCGGCGAGCGCGTGTTCATCACCGTCCCGCTCGCCTACCGGCAGAATCACCTGGTGCAGA
Source organism: Acidobacteriota bacterium (assembly GCA_046726355.1). Taxonomy (GTDB): domain Bacteria; phylum Acidobacteriota; class Vicinamibacteria; order Vicinamibacterales; family CAVVIG01; genus QHWF01. The sequence continues at coordinate 14,692 of JBKPAI010000146.1, forward strand.
TCGGCGACGAGTTCATTCGCGCAGAGATTTTGCAGGAACGGGTCAGACAGAAGATGGAGACCGCTGCCGACAAGAGCGTCTACCTGCGCGGCGACGGCGGTGTGCTCCTGCAGGAACTGATGGAAGTGTTCGACATGCTCAAAGGGGCCGGCGTCCAGAACGTCGGGATCGTGAACCGGCTTCCCCAGGAGCGGTAGAGCATCACCACGGAGGACGCAGAGGACAGGAGGAAAAATCCTGTGACTGTTTACGCCTCGACGAAGGTCGGGGTGCCCTAAGCGGTTAGCGAAGAGTGTTCGGGCGGACCTCAAGGTCCGCACTGCACCTGAAGCGATTTTTTCACAGGCTCTGAGGTCTCGACGGTGTCAACTCTGAGCCCCTGGTCGTTGAGCATGGAGATTTCAGACTTGAAAATTGTGAGAGCCAGGCGCGCGCAGCGCGCCCGCGAGGGAGCGGAGCGGGGGAGGGGCCCCGCGAGCGACCGAGCCGGGGCTCCGGGCGGAGCCCCGTAAATATGGACGCGACGGACGTTCTGCGCGATCGGCGGCACGCGCCGGCTGGACTCCAGCGGATGTTCGCCGTCTCGACGGCGATCCACATCCTGTTTGCTGCCAGCCTGCTCCTGGCGCCGCAGCGCTGGTTGAACCGGCCGGAGGAGACACCGCGTACGGTGATGAACATCTCTCTGAGTGGAGGCGGCGGCCCGCGTGCGGGCGGCCTGACCACGATGGGCGACCGGCCGGTGCAAGTCCAGACGCCGCCTCAGGAACCGAAAGTGCGGGAGCCGGTGCGGCCGCCGGCGGCAAAGACGCCGGAGATGACCGTCCCGCTGCGCAATGTGAAGGCGGTCAAGGCCCCGCCTGCCCCGGTGGTCAAGCAGGCGCCGGACGACGCGAAGGGCCGTACGCCGACGCGCGGCGCGGAGACGCGGGCGGGCACGACGATGGCGGAGACAGGTACGCGTGGCCGGGGCTTCGGGCTTTCGAGCGGCGGCGGACCCGGACTGGGCTCGGCCCTCGACGTGGGCGACTTCTGCTGTCCCGACTACATCGTGCTGATGATCGACCGGATCAGGAGCCAGTGGGCACAGAATCAGGGCTCGGCCGGTCAGGTCGTCGTGCGGTGCACGATCCAGCGTGACGGCACGCTCACTGACATCACGGTGGAAAAGCCGACGTCCGACCCGACGCTCAACATCGCGGCGCAGCGCGCGGTGCATTTGACCAGGAAGCTGGCGCCGCTTCCCGACGCCTTTCCGAATCCGACGTTGACGGTACACCTCACTTTTGACTATCAACGATGAAACCGACATTTCTCCTTCTGGCCGTTGTGGCGCTGGCCGCGTCGACGGCCGCGCAGCAGCCACCCCCCCAGCAGCCGCCGCCGGCACAGCCGCAGCAGCCGCGCGAGATTGGCGTCACGATCACGGGTGAAGGGGGCCAACCGCCGCGCATCGCCGTCCCGGACTTCATCACCTTGACGAAGGACGCGGAGACCGTCGCGATGGCGACGCTACTCAGCCAGACGCTGTTTGCGGATCTCGCCTTCGAGCACGAGTTCGCATTCATCCCGCGGGACGTGTACTCGACGATCCCCGCCCCCTCGTCGCTCGCAGACATCCCCTTCGATCGCTGGCGGGAGCTGAACGCGGACGGGCTGGTCATCGGCAGTGTCGAAAAGAGCGGCAACGGGTTCAAGGTTGACGCGCGCCTGTTCAACGTGCGTACACGGCAGACCCTGTTCGGCAAGGAGTACTCGGGGACGGCGAACGGTCGCTTGTACGCGCATACGATCGCCGACGAACTGCACCAGTCGCAGCGCGGGCTCCGCGGCGTCGCGCGCACTCGTCTCACCTTTACGTCCGACCGCGACGGGCAGCGCATGAGCGGGACCATCGAGAACCGCGGCGTCAAGGAGATCTACATCGCCGACTACGACGGCGAGAACCAGCGGCCGGTGACGACCGGACGCACGCTGAACATCACGCCGGCCTGGTCGCCCGACGCCCGCTCCATCGCGTACACGTCCTATCGCCGGGGTCCGGGCAACATCTTCATCTCCAACATCTTCCAGGGCACGCTCGAGGAAGCGACGAAGAACGCCGGCGAGAACTGGCTGCCGGCGTGGTCGCCGGACGGCTCGAAGATCTGCTTCAGCTCCACGCGGGGCGGAACCAGCGCCCAGATTTACGTGATGAACAGGGACGGTTCGAACGTGCGGCGGTTGACCAACGACCGCTGGATCAACACCACGCCGACCTGGTCCCCGTCCGGGAATCAGATCGCCTTCGTGTCGGACCGCACCGGCTCCCCGCAGATTTACTACATGAATGCCGACGGACTCGGCCAGCCGACGCGGGTCACGACGTCCGAGGGGTACGCCGACCGGCCGGCGTGGTCGCCGGCGCCGTACAATGAAATTGCCTACACCGCGCGCACCGGACCCGGCAACGACATCAAGGTCGTCGACATGGTGACGCACAAGGTCACTCAGCTCACCTTCGGCGAAGGCACGAACGAAAGCCCGTCGTGGGCGGGGAACGGACGACACCTGGCATTCATGTCGACGCGATCCGGCAAATCGCAGATCTTCACGATCTCGCGGACCGGACAGGACTTGAAGCAAATCACCAAAAACGGCAACAACACGCAGCCCGACTGGTCGAAATAATGTCGGGCTCGTAAACACTTTTGAAAGGAAATCGTGGGGAGTGGGAGTAAGACGATGAACGTGGTCCGATCGACCGCATGGAGCCTGGTGGTGGTATTGCTGATTGCCGCGGCCGGCTGCCACAAGAAACCCGCGCCCGTCACGCGGCCGATGCCTCCGCCCCCACCGTCCGGTGGGACTTCCACGCGCCCGCCGACGCCGCCCGAGCCTGTCAACGAACCGGCCATCGTGCCGCCCGAACCGGTCCGCGACGACGCGATTGCGTCGGCATCGCTCGACGATCTGAACAGGAACTCGCTGCTCAAGCCGGTGATGTTCGAATTCGACAGCAGTGAGTTGTCGGCAGCGGCCCAGCAGGCGCTCCAGGAGAACGCTTCAGTGCTCAAGAAGTATGCGACCTGGGCCGTGACCATCGAGGGACACTGCGACGAGCGCGGGACCGCCGAGTACAATCTGGCGTTGGGCGAACGGCGGGCCGTGGCCGCACGCGCCTATCTGGTTTCTCTGGGGATCTCTGCCGATCGGCTCCGCACGGTGAGCTACGGCAAGGAATTCCCGTTCGATCCCGGTCATGACGAAACGGCGTTCGCCAAGAACCGGCGGGCGCACTTCGTCATCACCGCCAAGTGAGCTTATGAAACAGATCATCCTCCGCGCTTGTCTCGCCGCCGCGGCCCTCGTCGCCGCAGCCGGTCCAGCATCGGCCGCGAACAAAGAGCATCAGCAGATGATGGCGGACATCCGCATGCTGCAGGAGCAGGCGCAGGTCCTGCAGAACCTGCTGGGCACGCTGAACGAGACGCTCAAGGCGGTCAACGCGCGGCTCGACGATCAGGCCAACGCCAGCCGCAAGGCGTTCGCCGATCAGAAGCTGATCATCGACACGCTGTCGTCGGACTCGCGTGTGATCCGCGAGAAGCTGGACGACAACAACGTGCGGCTCGGGTCCATCTCACAGGAAGTCGACGCCCTCCGGCAGGCGATACAGCAGATGAACACGCGTTCCACGACGAGCGCGGATGTCGACCCGGCGACCGGCGCGCCGTCCGGCGCTTCCCCGGCGGGCGGCATCGCGCCGGTTGTCGCCCTGTCGCCGCAGAAAATGCAGGATTCGGCGATGGCCGACTACGCGGTGGGCGAGTACGACCTCGCGATCGAGGGATTTCAGGCGTACATCAAGAACTTCCCCAAATCCGACTGGGCTGACGATGCGCAGGTGAACATCTGCAGCGCGTATCTGAATCAAGGCAAGTACGACAGAGCCGTCGAGGCCTGTGACGTGGCGATCCGCACCTATCCCAATACCAACGCGATTGCCGATGCTTACTACCGGAAGGGGCTCGCGCTTCGCAGCCTGAAGCAGAATGACCGCGCCCGCGAGACGTTCGAGTACGTGACGAAGACCTATCCGGACAGCAATGCCGCGACGCTCGCCCAACAGGCACTGGCGCAGCTCGGAGGACGCCAGGATTAACGGAACGCCTTGATCGCCGCATCCTTCTAGGACCTAGACCGCCCTCCCCGGCACGTCACTCCACGGCGCACAATCCGCGGTGTGGGACTCGCGGCGCTACCGGCGGGCCCCGATTGCACAGCGAATTCGAACGTTCGCGCGCAATCCGACGTTCAGGCACGGCTGACCGAACGCGGAACTGGGATACAATCCCGCTTCATGGGGAGCGTCAACAAAGTCATTCTGGTAGGCAATCTCGGACGCGACGCGGAGCTGCGGTACACGCCCGCGGGCGCCGCCGTCTCGAAATTCAGTCTCGCGACGACTGAGGTCTGGAACGACAAATCCGGCCAGCGGCAGGAACGTACTGAGTGGCACAACATCGATCTCTGGGGGAAGCAGGCGGAATCGTTGTCGGCGTACCTGCTCAAGGGCAAGCAGGTCTACGTCGAGGGCCGGCTGCAGACTGACGAGTACACCGACAAGGAAGGCATCAAACGGAAAACCACGAGAGTCCGCTGCGACCGCGTCGTGCTGCTCGGCGGCGGCGGACGCCCGGCTGCCGCCTCTCCCGGCGCCGTCCCGCGCGGAGAGGATCAGATGATGGGGGTGCCTCCGCCGCCCGGTCCCGATGTATCCGAGCCGTTGACCGACGACGACATCCCGTTCTGAGGAAGATGGCGGGCACACCGACCGTCCAGGCGTCGCCGATCGCCAGGGCGCAGATGCTGATCCGCAGGCCTGCGGCCCAGGTGTTCGAGGCGCTCGTCGATCCCGCGATCACCTCGCGTTTCTGGTTCTCCCGCGGCAGCGGCAGGCTGGAGGCCGGCCGTCAGGTCCGCTGGGACTGGGAAATGTACGGCGCCTCCGCGACGGTGGACGTGAAAGCGATTGAGGAGAACAGACGTATCCTCATCGAATGGAATGGTCCCGACCATCCAACGCTGGTCGAATGGACGTTCGAGCCGAGGGGCAGGGACCACACGTTCGTCGTCGTCAAGAACTGGGGCTTCCACGGCGATGCGGATCGAATCGTGGCCCAGGCGATTGATTCGATGGGCGGATTCTCCCTGCTGCTCGCCAGTCTCAAGGCGTTCCTCGAACACGGTATCGAGCTGAACCTCGTCGCGGATCACGATCCGGACGCGCTCGTGAAGGGCTGGACACCTCGCCGGCGCGATTGAGAGTCGTCAGCCAGAGCCTGAGCCGAACGCCCGACGCCATCTCCACCGGGTAATCTCACCGCTTGTCTTCCCTCCCGTAGCGATCCTCGAGGCGCACCACATCGTGCAGCTCCGGCGTCGACACTTCGAAGATGTCGCTGTCTTCGATGGCGGTCATCCGGTGGATCGTCTTCGGGGTAATGTGCACGCGCTCGCCGGGTTGCATCTCGCGCTTCGTGAGCGCGTCGCCCTGCTGGATCTCGAACAGCAGCCTGCCCGAGTGCAGGTAGATCGTTTCGTCCTTGTGGTTGTGATACTGCAGGCTCAGGGCATGCCCTGCGTTCACGTGAATCAGCTTGCCGACGTATCGATCCGTCTTGGCCCAGTGAAGCTCGTAGCCCCACGGCTTCTCGACGCGCGTAATCTCCGCGCTCACACGTCACTCCTTGTCAGGATGGACTTGCTCACGACCGACAGCAGCTCGCGCTCGATTTCTTCCACCGTCGGCAGCCGCAGGATGCGCTGCGCCAGCCTCCGCAGCTCGTCGCTCCGGAGCTCGGCCAGCACCTCCTTCGCGACCGGAATCGCGCCGGGCGTCATGCTGAACTCGGTCAGGCCGAGACCGACCAGCAGCGCCAGGAGCGCGGGATCCGACGCCATCTCGCCGCACAGCGAGACCGGGATGCGGCGCCGGCGCGCGGCGCGGCGAACCATCAGGATGATGCGGAGGATTGCCGGATGCAGCGGCTCGTACAGCCCTGAAACCCGCTCGTCGGCGCGATCGACGGCGAGGCAGTACTGAATCAGATCGTTGGTGCCGATGGTGAAGAAATCCACCTCGCGCGCGAGCAGGTCCGCGGTGCAGGCCGCCGCGGGAATCTCAATCATGACGCCCACCGGCACGGGCGGCACCTGCTCGCCGCGCCTGATCACCTCGGCGCGGGCCTCCGCCACCATCGCGCGCGCCTGCCGCAGCTGCTCGACACTGGATACGAACGGGAACATGATGCGCAGCTGCCCGTGCCGCGCCGCGCGGAGCAGCGCGCGCAGCTGGATCTGAAACAGCTCGGGCCGCGTGAGGCTCAGACGCAGTCCGCGCAGCCCCTGCCGGCTCGCCCGCTCCTCCTCCGCGACCCACTCGCCGGCGAACGTCCGGTGCGCGAGCCGCAACGCGACCTGGTCCTCGTCGATGTCGAAGGTGCGGATGGTCACCACGCCCGGCGCCATCCCCTCCAGCATGCTGCGGTAGATCCCGTACTGGCGATCCTCCTCGATGATCGGACCGAGGTCGCGATCGTCGGCCGGTGCACCAGCGAGCAGAAACTCCGATCGATAGAGGCCGATGCCTTCGGCCCCGGCGTATCGCGCGCCGGCGAGGTCGTCCGGGAACTCGATGTTGGCGTCGAGGCGGATGCGCACGCCGTCGGCGGTGGCCGCTTCACGCCGGCGCTGCGCCTCGCCGCCGGGCGCCGGTCGATAATCCTCGGCGTGTCGCGCCGCACGCGAGAGGTCGTCAGGGTCCGGGTCGATGATGAGCTCGTTCGCCGATCCGTCGAGGACGACGAGCTGGCCCGGCTCGACTTGACGGCTTGCGTCGTGGAGGCCCACGATTGCCGGCACGTCCAGCGACCGCGCGAGAATTGCGGTGTGATAAGTGCGGCTTCCGGCGTCGGTCGCAAACCCGCGCACCCTCGTCCAGTCGACCTGGGCGGCGAGCGACGGCGTCAGCTCGTCGGCGATGAGGACCGAGGCCTCGTCAACCTCGCGAAGCAAATCCCGCGGCGTTGCCACACCCTGGCGCAGGTTCATCTTCAGCCGGCCGACCAGGTCGGCCACATCTCCTTTCCGTTCGCGGAGGTAGGGATCGGCCACCTCGTCGAATACCGCGCTGAAGTCATCGAAGACGCGCTGGACCGCCCATTCCGCGTTCACGCGCTGATCCCGCACAATCGTCATGGCCTGCGGCACGAGCATCGGATCGTCCAGCATGAGCAGCTGGGCGTCGAACAGCGAGCCCATTTCCGGACGGCGGCGCGCGACGCGCGCCCGGATGTCGAGGAGCTGAGTGCGCGAGGCGGCGCGGCTCTGCTCGAGGCGCTGCAGCTCGTGCGCCACGCGCGCGGGGCTAATCTGGTAGCGCAGGACCTGCGCGCGCTGAATGAGGATCACCGCCCGGCCCGAGACCACGCCCGGAGAGACCCCAATCCCCTTCAAGCGCTGCATGTGTCTTCCCCGAACCCCGATTGGACGAGCGCGACCAGCGCTCTCACCGCATCGTGCTCGTCGTGTCCGTCCGCGGTGATGGTAATCGTGGATCCGCGGGCCGCGGCGAGCAGCAGGATTCCCATAATGCTCTTGCCGTCCATCTCCCGGGCGTCACGAGCGACACGGACGCGCGCCTGGTAGCGCGTCGCGAGGTGGACGAACTTCGCCGCCGCCCGCGCGTGCATTCCGAGCTGGTTCACCACTGTGACCGATGCGGTGGTCATGCCGGGCTCTTCTCGCTGCGCAGCAGGTCGGACGCCACCCAGATCGCATTGCGCCCGTGCTCGCGCATCTCCTGGGCCACCGCCAGCAGACTGGACGGTCCGTTGCGGAGGCCCGCCAGCTTGATCAGCATCGGCAGATTGACCCCGGTGATCACCTCGAGGCGATCGGTCTCGAGAAACGTCATGCCCAGATTCGACGGCGTCCCGCCGAACATATCCGTCAGCAACAGCACGCCTTCCTCGCCGCGGACCCGCTCGATCGCCTGCGCGATGTCTTCCCGCGCGTCGTTCACATCGTCATGCCAGCCGATAGACACGGCGGTAAACCGCGGCAGGTCGCCGACAATCATCTCAGCCGCGTTCACGAGCTCGTTCGCGAGCTGACCGTGAGTCACCACCACCACGCCTATCACGATTGTCTATCGTAAGGCAGATCGCAGCCGGCTCTAACCACGGAGGACGCGGCGGACAGGAGGAACAATCCTGTCCTGGCGCGGACCGAACGCTGCCTGATCCGCACAGTAGCTCCAGCGTAGCGAGGAGCCGGTCTGACCTACCGAGCGAGAACCAGGAGAACGCAAGGTAGACATCAGCCCCCCAGGATTGAACCTCCGCGTCCTCCGCGTCCTCTGCGGTAGCGCTATGACTGCGAAATATCACGATGCTTCACCCGGACCCGCGCGACCGCCACGTCCGACAGCGCTTTCCTCAGGCGCTCCGCAATCATGACCGATCGGTGGCGGCCGCCGGTGCACCCGATGCCAATCGTCAGATAGCTCTTGCCTTCGGCGATGTAGTACGGAACGAGATACCGCAGGTACTCTTCCAGGCGATCCATGAACGAGCGCGTCGACTCGTCGCGCTCCATGAAGTTGACAACCGCGCGGTCACGGCCGGTGCGCCGGCGGAGCGCCGCCACGAAATGCGGGTTCGGCAGACAGCGGACGTCGAACATCAGATCGGCGTCGACCGGAATCCCGTGCTTGTACCCGAAGCTGAGAAGCGTGATCACGAGGCGCGCGCGCGACCGGTCGCGCGAAAGACTCATGAAGAACTGCCGCAGCTCATGGACCGTCATGTCCGAGGTGTCGACGATTTCATCCGCCATCGCGCGAATGGCGTTGAGCCGCGAGCGCTCCTCGCGAATGCCTTCGCTCACCGAGCGATCGGGAGCCAGCGGATGGGGTCGGCGCGTCTCGCTGAAGCGGCGCACCAGCGCCGCATTGGTGGCTTCGAGGAAAATGAGCACCGGATTCAGCCTCGGCAGCTTCCTCAACCGGCGGAAGATTTTGGGAAACCGCGACAGAAACTCTCCTTCGCGGACGTCGACGACAATCGCCACTTTGTCGATGTCGCGGTCCGCCCGCAGCGACAGCTTGGCAAGGGTCGGGATCAACGTCGTCGGCAGGTTGTCGACGCAGAAATAGCCAAGGTCTTCCAGCGCTCGAATGGCCTGCGATTTGCCCGAGCCCGAAAGGCCGGTGAGCACGATGAACGGCTGGCCTCCCTGTCGGTTTCCCGGCCGCGCCGCTTTCAGCGGCTTCCGCCGGGGCTGTCGCTGCCGCGGCCGGGCCGCCCGGCCCCCGGCCGCACTCATCGCGCCCCTCCGGGCTCGATTTCTTCATCCTCTTCTTCGGAGAGCGGCACCACGGAGCGCCGCAGGGTCTCGTCGAGCCGCGCGGCGAATGCCCGCGCCGCGTGGACGCCGCGGGACCGCAGCAGCTGATTGCGGGCCGCGACTTCGACGAGGATGGCGATGTTCCGACCGGGCGCCACCGGCATCCGAATCAGGGGAACCCGAAGACCGAGGATTTCCTGGAATGCTTCGTCGAGCCCGAGGCGTTCGTATTCACGCGAGGGATCCCATCGTTCGAGCTGGACGACGAGCTCGACGCGCTTGGACGAGCGCGTCGACGCAATCCCGAAAAGCTCTTTGACATTGATCACCCCGAGGCCGCGCAGCTCCATATGATGGCGCGTCAACTCGGGACACGTCCCGATGAGGATGGTTTCCTGCCGGCGCCGCAGTTCGACGGTGTCATCCGCGACCAGGCGGTGGCCGCGGACAATCAGATCGAGCGCGCACTCGCTCTTGCCGATACCGCTTTCCCCGGCGATGAGGACACCGAGGCCGAGGATGTCCATCAGGACGGCGTGGACGATGGTCCGCTCGGCGAGCGAATCCTCGAGAATCGAGGTCAGCTTGGCGATGGCGGCCGGCGTTGCGACCGCCGTCTTCAGCAGCGGCAGGCGCGCGCGTTCGGCTTCGAACACCAGTTCGACCGGCGCGGTAAAACCTCCGGTGATCAGCACGCACGGGAAGTCCAGGCTCATGGCGAGCCGCATCGCCGCCGACCGCGCGGTGCTGTCGAGGCTCTCCAGATACCGGATTTCGCTTTCGCCGAAAATGAGCACGCGCCCGGGCTTCAGGTACGTGTGGAACCCGGCGAGGGCGAGACCTGTCTTCTGGATGTGAGGGCTGGTGATTGCCCGGCTGAGACCGTCGACGCCTGCCAGCAGCTCGAGCGGCAGCCCGAATGCTTCGGGGCGGCTGGCCAGCAGCGCACCGACGGTGACGCCAGGTTGCGGGGACACCGCAGGATTATCGATCAGGCTTCCGTTTCAACGAGTGTCAGCTCGCCGTCGAGCCGCCGGTACAGCACGCTGATTGCGGCAGTTTCCACGTCGCGGAACACGAGGACGCCCTCGCCCACCGCCTGGACTTCGCGTGCCGCGTCGGCAACCGACATCGGCTTGATGGCCTGCCGCGATGCGCGAAGGATGTGGGGCATCCGCAGCCGCGCCCGGCGGACGCGGATCGCAGCGGGCGCCGCCCGCGCGGCCGGCTCCTCGGCGAGGGCCGCTGCCGCGACACCCTTGCCGGACCCGCGGCGCTTGCGCTCCTGCCACTTCCCTTTCACCCGGTGCGCCTGTTGGGTGATCTTCTCGATCGCGGCGCTCACCGAGGCTTCCCAGCTCGCGGAATCCCCGACGCCGTGCAGAAACTTTTCGCCGCGGGCGTGCAGCGTGATATCGGTCCGATGACGGTGCTTTTCGCGGGTCAGGACCGCCTGCGCGGACACGACGCTGTTGTTCAGCACCCGTTCCAGCTTGGCCAGCTTGGTGTCCACGAGGCGGCGAAGAGTGGGCGTGATGTCGACGTGACGGCCGGTCAGTTCAAGGCGCATCTCTCAGCCTTCAGCTGTCGGCTCCAGGGTTCAGCCCGCAGCCGCCGTTCTGATAGCTGAGAGCCGGCGCCCGGAGCGACGAGCGTCAGTAAAGAACCTTGCGTTGATTCGAAGTCGGGATCTTCAGCTCTTCACGGTATTTCGCGATGGTGCGCCGCGCCAGCACGAGCCCCTCGCGCTGCAGGATGCTCACGATTTTCGAATCGCTCAGCGGCTTGCGCGGGTCTTCGTTCTCGATGATCTTCCGAATCCGCTGCTTGATTGTGACCGACGAGACGCTCTCGCCATACGAGCTGCTGATTCCGCTGTGGAAGAAATACTTCATCTCGAACACGCCCTGCGGCGTGTGCATGTACTTGTTGGTGACGACGCGGCTGACCGTCGACTCGTGCATGCCGATATCGTTGGCCACGTCGCGCAGCACCAGCGGCCGCAGGTGCTCGATGCCGTGATCGAGGAAGTCCTTCTGAAAATTGATGATGCTCTTGGCCACCTTGAAGATCGTCTTCTGCCGCTGCTCCACCGATTTGATCAGCCACAGGGCGGAGCGGAACTTGTCCTTGACGTACGCCCGCGTCTCATCGTTGTCGCTCGCCCCTTTGTCGAGCAGCCGTCGATACACCGGGCTGATCCGCATCTGCGGCAGGCCGTCCTCATTGAGGACGACGACGTACTCGTCCTCCACTTTCATGACGTAGACATCCGGGATGACGTATTGGGACTGCGTTGGGTTGTACCGGCTCCCCGGCTTCGGATCCAGGTGCCGGATCACCTCGATATGTTCCTTCAGGTCCTCGATCGTCATCCCGAGCTTCCGCGCAATTTCTGGCACCTGATGGTTCTGCAGCAGCCGGAGATGATCCGTCACGATTTTCTCCGGAGCAGTGCCTTCGAGCCCGAGCTGGCGCAGCTGCAGCAGGAGACACTCCTGCAGGTCGCGCGCAGCCACGCCGGTGGGGTCGAATCCCTGAACCAGCTTCAACGCCCGTTCGACCTGGTCGACCGGCCACGGGCCCATGGCCGCGATCTCGTCGAAGGAGGCGACCAGATACCCGTCGTCGTCCAGGTTGCCGATGATGGCCGACCCAATCTCCCGGATGAGGGGATCGTCGGTCTGCATGGAGAGCTGCCAGAGCAGGTGATCCGACAGGGAGCTGGCCGTGGACAGCGTGTTTTCGATCGGCGGCAGTTCCTTGACTTCCTGGGGCGCCCGCGGCCGGTAGCCGTCGTCCAGATAGTCGCCGAAGAAGTACTCGTAATCCTGGTCGTCCCAGGTATCGGTTTTGTTCGCCTGCTGTTCCGGTTGCGCCTTTTCCGGGGCGGTGGCGGCATCGGCCGGTTGCAGTTCTTCGGTGGGAACCTCCTCGAGCATCGGGTTCTCAACCATCTCCTGATTGAGCAGGTCCGACAATTCCAGCGTCGACATCGGCAACAGCTTGATCGCCTGCTGCAGCGATGGTGTAAGGATTAGTTTCTGAACGAGCTTGGTGTGAAGTTTCTGCTGGATC
>JBKPAI010000147.1:0-46715 GCA_046726355.1 Acidobacteriota bacterium
AATCGAGGCGATTGTCAGTGCCACGCACCGGCGGGGCAAGATAGTGGTGGCCCACGCACTGCCCGAACAAACGGCGAGGGAGGTCATCTCGGCTGGAGTGGACGGCCTGGCGCACCTGTTCATCGGCGGCAAGGCGAGCGCCGACTTTGGTCGCTTCGCCTGTCACACCACCTGTTCGTCGTGCCGACGTTGACGCTGCTCCGGACGCTGTGCGGCGAGTCCGAGGATCGCGTGTTGCTCGACGACCCGCGATTGGCGGCGTACATTCCAGCCAGCCAGCGGCCAGCCCTCGCTCGGCCGTCGATACCGGAACGAAACCATCCGTGCCAGGGCAGCAACGATGCTCTGCGCAGCTGCGCGTGACGCGCCCATCCCGATCCTCGCGGGCACAGATACGATGCCCCCGGCTCAAACACGCACCTACACGGTCACCTGTTACGGTACAACGCTCCACGGCGAGTTGAAGCTCGTCGTAGATCGGGGCATGACGCCGGTCGAAGCGCAACCACGGCGACGGCCGCGCCCGCAGGTGCGTATGGCCCGACGGATCTAGCCATGCAAGCACGGCTAGCGAAAACGCAGGTAGCGTGCGCCAAGCCGCTCGAATGCGCTACGGTCTGCTGCAACCACGTCCGCGCCGATTGAATCGGCAGTGGCGACGAGCCACGCGTCATTCTCGCCTAACCGTCGGGACGTCCGTCGCCGGAGCAGCGCGCACCGTCGCGCCTGCGCGAGGTGCAGCCCTTGTATCGTGAACCGCTGCAATGCGGCGAGGGCATCGGCCTCGCTGATCGCGCCTTCCAGGAGTTCCTCCACACTGACCACCGAGACGACGAGTGGACGCCCACGCAGTGACGACAGAAACCTGCGCGCAGGGCCGATTTCCGCATTCGCCGTCTCGCGTTCGAGATCGATCAGGTAGGAGCTATCGAGCAGCGCCGGTCGTTTCACGGCTTCTTCTGTGCGAGCCCTAAGCCTTTGCCGGTCGCAGCTTCAACCCATTCGATCAGGTCGTCTCCAGTTTCGATGGGGCCTGCCCGGTCGATCAACGCCCGGATCACGTCGGACTTCGGGACCTTGCTGCGCCTGGCCCAACGGGCGAGGCGATCTGCCCGCTGTTTATCGAGCTTCACGGTGATCGTCGGCATGGTAATACCTCGATATTACCATGTCCACCGCGCCGACGCGCACTTTGGGTGCAATCCGGTGCCAGGTGCGACGGCCTCGCTGGCATCTACGGCAACCAACTCTCCAAAATCTCCCGTCGCTTTCGAGGACGGGTCTCAGTCCCTGGACGTGGCTCGCCCCAAGGCGTACACTCTCGGCGTATGACGTTCGGCCTGTCCACAGCGGTCCTGCTGTCGCTGATGCTGGTACAGACTCTGTCCCCGATAACCATGGATACTGGAAGCATTTCCGGAGAGGTCGTCGACGCGGCGTCACAAACGCCCGTCGGTGGCGCACGTGTGACGCTCGTGAAGATCGTCGAGACCACAAGTGGCGCGACCATGGGTGACGATGGCAGGCGAACCTTGACAGATGCAAGCGGCCGGTTTGCCTTTCAGCAGCTCTCAAGCGGGCGCTACAGAGTCGATGTCGAGAAGTCGGGCTTTGCGCCCTCCCTCGACCCATCGGAGCTGAAGACGGTGGAGCTCCATCCGGGACAGTCGATCACGACGCTCCGCGTCCCTCTCGAGCGCGGCGGCGTCGTTGCCGGCGGCATTCGCGACGATCGAGGCGAGCCGCTGCCAGAAATCAGTGTGTTCGCAATGAGACTCACGCGGGGCGAGCCCCGAATGGGCCCCGAGATAATTCAGAAAGGCGTCGCTCAAACGAATGACCTCGGAGAATTTCGCATCGCCAATCTGCCGAAAGGCGATTACCTAATGATCGCCACAGAACAGGAACGAACGCCGTTTGGTGTGGGCGCTTCCAGCCGCGCAAAGGCGGCGGCGCCAACGTACTATCCCGGCACGACTGAACGCCACTCAGCTCAGGTCATCACGATTCGTGCGGGAGAAACCGTCAGCGATGTGTGGTTCTCTGCGGTGTCATCCCCGGCTTTCAGTGTCTCGGGTGTAGTGGTCGATGAACGCGGAGCGCCACTGGCCGGTGCGATGGTCACGCTGATGCCCAGCTCGCAACCTGAGATGCCGTTTCCCTTCCTGATGAGCGCTGCCGATCGCCACGGCGCGTTTACCGTCAGCGGTGTTTTGCCTGGCGCCTACTTCGTCATCGCCAATCCGTCATTTGAATCGTCATTTGGCGGGGGAGTTGGTGCCTTCTCGATCGGCTTCGGCGTGGAGACTGTCCCTGGCAGGGAACCTGTCGTCGTGTTTGATACACCGTCCGGGCGTCAGCCGATCAAGATTACCGTCGCAGACGCTGACGTCTCCGGCGTAAAAGTTGTCGCGACGCCGTGATGGCCACATTCTGGGATCCCGCGACACGGCAGGACCTCTGTCGCCGCATCACCCGTTTGACGCCTGACATAAAACCAAGGTGGGGAAGGTTTACGGCGGCGCAGATGGTCGCGCACCTGAACGATGCGATGCGAATGGCCACGGGCGAGCTGCCGGTGCGGCCGAAGAAGCTACCGATCAGATACTTTCCCCTGAAGCAGCTGCTTCTGTACGTGCTGCCGTTTCCGAAGGGCGCACCGACTGCCCCGGAACTGCTGGCGCGATGCGGCGCGGCCGACTTGACGACCGAGCAGACAGAGTTCGTGATCCTGGCCGAACGCGCAGCGGCGAAATCAGGTGCCGATCGGTGGCCGGATCACCCAGCGTTCGGGCCGCTGTCGCACGCGGCATGGGGCAAGGCGATCAAGAAGCACACCGAGCATCATCTGAAGCAATTTGGCGTCTAGGCAGGTCGGGCAGGTGGCGTCGTCAACGACTACTCGTTCAACCGGCACGCTCAGATGAGCGCACTGAATCCCGTTCAGCAGCGGCCCGCCGGGGTTCCGGCGGGCCGCACGAGAGTGAAGCTTATCCTTCGAGCGCGGAGATATCCGATTTCGCCTGCGCGCGGGCGCGCGCGGCCTCGCCTCCCGCGTTCAAATCGGGCTTGAATTCGCGGATCGCCATCTCCAGACTCTTTCCTTCATTGACCACACGGTGCTTCAGCACCATGAACGGCACGTCGGTGTTCCGTGCGGCGTGCACCACGGCAGCGAACTGCTCCGCGTTCGTGAAGTCCTCTGAGGCCCGGCCCATGTCGGCGCCTTTGTTGAGCAGCGGCTTCAAACGTTCGTGCAGCGCAGGCGCAGCCGCCGGGATGGTCCGCGGCGTTGATCCAGGCGCTGGTCTTGCCGCAGTCTTTACTGTCGTCTCCGTCATAGCGCGCCGTGCGTTCGGGCGTGAGGCCGGTGCCCGTCGCGCCTGCCGAGGCGGCTGTTCCTTGTTATCGCTGGCGGTCTGCGGCCGAGTGGCCGTCGCGGCCGTGTGATCGACCTTCGCTCCGTGATCGCCACGATTGGTGATGTGCGGCCCGATGAGGACGCCGAGCGCCACGGCGCCGGCAAACGCAAGAACAAGGGCGATTCCCTTGGCAAATGTCATTTAACACCTCACTGGATGTGCTGTTCCAGTCCTTCCATGAGACGTTGGTGCAAAGCCTGTGACACATTTCGCATCCCAGTCGAGCTCCAGCTCCGCTATGCCGCCGACCCGGCCGTTGACGTCGGCCCGGATCGCCGAGAAACGAACAACGGGCGGTACGCAGAGAAGTCAATGGGCTTCTCCGGTCGTCTCCGTTACTCCGTTCCTCTGTGGTTTACCGTTCCCGCCGTCTCCTCCGCTTCCGTTCTCTCCGCCTCCTCCGTTTACTCCGCAGGCACCGGGCCGACGTACTTCGCGCGCGGACGAATGAGCTGCCCGGTGGCGTACTGCTCGATCGCATGGCCGATCCAACCGATGGTCCTCCCGAGGGCAAACAGCGTCAGCGGCGATCCGGATGGCAGGCGCAGGACGCGCGCCAGCGCGGCCAGGGCGAAGTCAATGGTCGGCTGTTCGCGCAGGGCCGATGCGGCCGCGTCGGCGAAGGCGAGGGCGAACGCGAGCTCGGCGGATGTCGCAAACCGATCGCGCAGCAGATCGAGCAGTGCCACAGCGCGCGGATCTCCGCCGCGATACAACGGGTGGCCGAAGCCGTCGATCGGCTCGCCGCGGCGCAGCCGTTCGGCGACGACGGTCGGCAGGGAGCGCGCGGCACGGGTGGTCGCGAGCATCGACTCGACCCGTGCGCTGACGCCGCCATGTCGCGTGCCTTCGAGGGCCGCGAGCCCGGCAATCACGACGCCGTACGGACTCGACCCGGCCGACGCGACCGTGCGGGCCGTGAATGACGAGACGTTGAGCTCGTGATCGGCGCACAGGATCAGGGCGGCGCGCAACAGGTCGATGCCGCGGGCACTCACGCTCCAGGCGCGGGACAACGCCTGTTCGAGAGGCGGCTTCGACACCCGGGCGCCTGCCGCCGCTCCGGTCACGAGGTGGAGGATCCGCCAGCCGCACCGTGCCACGCTGTCGGGCCGGAGGTCGAAGGCGAGCGGATCGCGCGTCGAAGCGAGCGCGAGCGCCGACTGCGCCCGTGCCACGAACGGCAGACGGGCACGGGCGGCGCCTGCTGGTGCGACGTCGGCCGGCAGCGGACCAGACGCGAGCGCGCCGTCGAACCGTCCGGTCCAGATCAGGGACGCCACTTCTTCGATCGATCGCGAGCGCGCCAGCGCCACGGCGTCGTGCCCGCGGTAATACAGCCTGCGCCCGTCGATGAGCGCGATGGACGACTCGAGGATCGGCAGGCCCCAGTGCAGCGCCCGGGCCGCCGCCTTGTCGGGATCGCGGCGCTCCTCAGTGCGCCGCCGCAGCCGCTCGACGTCGCCACGCGAATAGCGGCGCCGGCGGGGCGATCCCGGGGCCGCCTGCGACCGGACGAATCCGCGGCTGACGTAGGCGTACAGCGTGGCGGGCGTCACGTGCAGGAGGCGCGAGGCCTCGGCCGCGGTCAGCCAGAGCCGATCGCGATCATATTGATTCATCAATCAATATTGACTCTATCATGCATGCGCGCTACCGTCGCGGGCATGGTCAACAGCGGTCTGGACGGCATCGTCGCCGCGCAAACGCGCCTCAGCGACGTCGACGGGGAGCGCGGCGAACTGGTGATCGCGGGCTATCAGGTCGGCGAACTGGCCGAGCATGCGACGTTCGAGGAGACCACCTGGCTGCTCTGGCACGGCGAACTGCCGTCGGCGCCGGCGCTGGCGGCGTTCCGCGCGCAGCTCGCGGCCCGGCGCGAGCTGTCACCGGGAGCCGTCGCGCTGCTCGGCGAATGCGCCCGGCGCGGCCTCGATCCGATGGATGCGCTGCGTATCGGCGCCGGAACCATCTCGATGACCGGCGACGATGCCTGCGCGATCGTGGCGCAGTTCCCGGCAATCGTCGCCGCGTACTGGCGCCTGCGCCGGGGCGTCGAGCTGCTCGCCTCCCGCGCCGATCTGGGCCATGCGGCCAATTTTCTGTACCTCCTGAGCGGGGAACTGCCCGATCCGGAACAGGTCCGCGCGCTCGAGACGTATCTCAATACCGTGGTCGACCATGGGCTCAACGCGTCCACCTTCACTGCCCGGGTGATCACGTCGACCGGGTCGGACCTCGTGTCGGCTGTTGTCGGCGCGCTCGGAGCCCTGAAAGGACCGTTGCACGGAGGCGCACCGGGACCGGCGCTCGACATGGTGTTCGAGATCGGAGAGGCGTCGCGGGCCGAGGGGATGCTGCGCCGGAAGATCGAGGCCGGTGAGAAGCTGATGGGATTCGGCCACCGCGTCTACAAGGTCCGCGACCCGCGCGCCGATGTGCTCGCCAGGGCTGCGGAACGGATGTACACGCGCGCAGGCGACATGACGCTGTACAGGCTCGCACGCTCGGTCGAATCTACGGCGATTCGCCTCCTCGAGGAGTACAAACCAGGCCGGCGGCTTCAAACCAACGTCGAGTTCTACACCGCGCTGCTTCTCCATGGTCTCGGCCTCGAGACGCCGCTCTTCACGCCGACGTTCGCGGTCAGCCGGGTGAGCGGCTGGATCGCGCACGCGTTCGAGCAGCGCAGCGGAAACCGCATCATCCGCCCGCAGTCGGAGTACTCGGGGCCGCGCGATCGGCAATGGATTCCCCTGTCCGATCGCGAGATCGCGCCGGCACCAACGGCGACGGATCGCTGAGGCAGTTCCCCGCGACAGACTCGTTGGCACCGCCCTGAGACCGCCCGCACTGGGCGACAGACCTGGCCTCGTCTACAATCATCACTCTTCCCGGCCAATACCGGGGCTCAGACGAACCCTCGCCGGCTCAATCATGAAGCACGACGCCATCCGGCGGAAGTTCAGTTCCGCCCTCGACGCGCTCGTTGAACGGGTGAAGGAAGATCGGTCCGTTCTCGCGGCGATCCTCTGCGGCAGCCTGTCGCACGACACCGTGTGGGCGAAGTCTGACATCGACCTGGTGCTGGTCACCATCGACGACCGGAAGGTGGAGAGCTCGGATCTGGCGCTCTACGCCGAGGGCGTGAACGTCCACGCCATTCTGCTTCCGCGCGCCGAGTTCCGGAAGACGGTCGAAGGATCGATGCACAACTCGTTCATGCACTCATTCCTCGCGAAAGGCCAGCTCCTCTACACGCACGACCGCACGATCGCCGATCTCTGCGGCCGCCTGCACGAGCTCGGCGATCGGGACGCGGAGGTCCAGCTCCTTCGCGCGGCGACTCACGCGCTGCCGTCCATCTACAAGGCGCACAAATGGCTCGTCACGCGCGGCGATCTCGACTACACGGCATTGTGGATTCTCTACGCGGCCACGGCGCTGGCCCAGATCGAGGTGATCGGAGCCGGCCTGGTGGCCGACCGGGAGGTGATCCCGCAGGCGATCAGGCTGAATCCGGCATTTTTCAAGACCGTCTATACCGACCTGCTCAACCAGCCGAAAACGGACCGGTCCGTGCGGGCTGCGCTGAAGGCGATCGACGAGTACCTGGCCGGCCGGGCGCGCACGCTCTTCGCGCTGGTGATCGATCATCTGCGCGAAGCCGGCGACGTGCGGTCCGGCACAGAGATCGAAGATCACTTCAAGAAGAATTTCGATATCAGCGGCGTCACCACCGCGTGCGAGTACCTCGCCGACCAGGGGGTGATCGGCAAGGCGTCGACGCCGGTCCACCTCACGAAAAGGAGCAACATCGAAGTGCAGGAGCTGGCGTTCTTCTTCGCGGCGGAGCCGCCGGATGCGCTCTAGGGCGGCGGCGGTGCGGAAACTCACTGCCCGAACGACCATCGCGGTCCAGGGCGCGCGCGCCCACAATCTGAAGAACATCTCGGTGGAAATTCCGCGCGACCGCCTGGTCGTGGTCACGGGGCTGTCGGGCTCGGGCAAATCGAGCCTGGCGTTCGACACCATCTACGCGGAAGGACAGCGCCGCTACCTCGAATCGCTTTCGAGCTATGCGAAGCGCTTCGTCGTCCACGTCGCGAAACCCGACGTCGACTTCATCTTCGGTCTGTCGCCCGTCATCTCGATCGAACAGAAGACCATCGCCAGCAATCCGCGTTCGACCGTCGGCACGATGACCGACATCGCCAGCTACCTGAACCTGCTCTTTGCGACGATCGGCGAGCCGCATTGCCCCCGCACCGGCGAACCGGCGCCGAGCCGGTCGTCGAGCCAGATTCTGGAAGCGATCCTGTCGCTGCCGGAGGGCACGGAGATCGAGCTGCGGGCGCCGGTGTTCAAGGTCTACGGCGAAGAGCTGGACTTCGTCTTCACCGAAATCCGCAAAAAGGGCTGCCGCAATCTCATCATCGACGGGAGGCCGGTCGACATCGCCGAGCCGATCGAGCTCGACGCGGCAGACGTCCAGCACATGGACGCCATCGTCGACCGCTTCATCGTCAGCCGCAAGCACGAGAAGGCGATCAAGGCCGGGATCGCCGGCACGCTGCTGGTCGGCGACGGTCTGATGCAGGTCCAGATCGTCAAAGGTGCGAACAAGGCGGTGGCGGAGCAGTTCTACCGAGGCCTGTGCAGCGCGACCAACCACTTCGTGTACGGCGACATCGGTCCCGGCTTCTTCGTGTTCAACGATCCTGAGAGCGCCTGCCGGACGTGCGGCGGCCTCGGCGTCGACAAGCTTACGCACCCGGAGCTGCTCATTCCCGATCCGCGCCGCAGCATTGTCGGCGGCTGCTTCGTCCGTGAGGCATTCAAGTACAACCCGGACACCTGGGACGGGCGGATGATGTTCAGCCTGGCGGTCGCACTCGATTTTCCGCTTGACGCCCCCTGGAATCGATTGCCTCTACAGGTGCAGCACGCGATTCTTTACGGCATCGAGCCGCGGAAGATCGTGCTCAAGACGCCGCCCGACGCACGGGTGAAACGCGACCGCGACGAAGGGCGCGAAATCGGGTTCGGCGGCATCGCGCGGCGAATCGAGCGGCACTACCGGCGCTACCGGCAGCGTGGTGAGGCGAGCTCGCGGATGGAAGCCTGGCTCGACAAAGTCATGGTCGAGCATACGTGCCCCGACTGCAAAGGCGCCCGGCTCCGGGCCACGAGGCTGCTGTTCACGATCGGCGGCAAGAGCATCTACGACGTGGGCCAGCTGAATTTCGACGAGCTGCACGCCTTTCTCGGCCGAATCAAGCCGGCGGGCCGCGGCGCCGACGCGGGCCGGCAGGTGCTGAAGGAGATCCGCGGCCGCTTGGAGCTGCTGCTGGGAATCGGGCTCGATTATCTGAACTTCAACCGGCGCTCGGGGACGCTGTCGGGCGGCGAGTCACAGCGCATCCGCCTGTCAACCCAGATCGGGTCCGGACTGATGGGCATGCTGTACGTGCTCGACGAACCGAGCATCGGCCTGCATCCCAAGGACAACGTGAAGATGATCGCCACGCTCGAACGCCTGCGCGATATCGGCAACACGGTCATCGTCGTCGAACACGACGAGGACACGATCCGGGCGGCGGACCATCTGCTGGAAATGGGGCCGGGCGCCGGCGTTCACGGCGGTCAGCTTGTGGTGCAGGGAACGCTCGACGACCTGCTCGCGTGCACAGCGTCGCCGACCGGACAGTTCCTCTCGGGTGCGCGTGCGATTGCGACGCCGAAGAAGCGGCGGAAGGGAAACGGCAAGGTGCTGATCGTGCGAGGCGCGCGCGAGAACAACCTGAAGTCCATAGACGTGACCTTTCCACTGGGCATGCTGGTCGCGATCACCGGGGCCTCGGGATCCGGCAAGAGCACGCTCGTCAGCGAAATCCTGTACAAGGCGCTGTGGAAGCGGCTGGTCGACACGCGCACGCTGCCGGGCGAGCACGATGCCGTCGAAGGGATCGAGCACGTGCACAAGGTGGTGAACATCGACCAGTCGCCAATCGGGCGGAACAGCCGATCGAATCCGGCGACATACGTCGGGTTTTACGATGCCATCCGCGACTTCTTTACCCAGGCCCCGTTGTCGGTGGAGCGGGACTACAAACCGGGGCGTTTCAGCTTCAACGTCAAAGGCGGCCGGTGCGAAGAGTGCCAGGGAGAGGGCGCGATCACGACGCAGCTGTACTTCATGCCGGATGTGGAAGTGACATGCGGCGTGTGCAAGGGCGCGCGTTTCAACAGCGAGACGCTCGAGGTCACGCTACGGGGCAAGACGATCGACGACGTGCTGAACATGTCGATCGAGGAGAGCGTGGCGTTCTTTGCCGGCGAGCCGGCGGTGGGTAAGAAGCTCGAAGTGCTGAACCAGCTCGGGCTCGGCTATCTGACGCTCGGCCAGTCGGCGACGACGCTGTCGGGTGGTGAGGCGCAGCGGATCAAGATCGCGACCGAGCTGAGCACGCTGCAGCGGTCGAAGCACACGGTGTACATCCTTGACGAGCCGACGACCGGGCTTCACCTCGCTGACATCGAGCGCCTGCTCGAATCGCTGAACCAGCTCGTCGACGCGGGGCACACGGTGCTGTTGATCGAGCACCACATGGACGTGATCAAGACGGCCGACCACGTGATCGACCTCGGACCGGAAGGCGGCCACGCCGGCGGAGCAGTGGTGGTGACCGGTACGCCTGAAGATGTCGCGCGCTGCAAGGCCTCTCACACTGGCCGGTTCCTCAGGGCGCACCTGCGCGGGTAGAGCCGGACGCGATGAAGCCCTGAAATGACCAGTCCACCACGGAGGACACGAAGGAAAGGAGGATATCCCTTCGCTTTCAACGCCGCGGCCATGCGCTGATTGGCCAGAACCCAGTTGTGCAGCGATGCCTCGTCTCTGGTGGAGCCGTTGTCGTTCTCGCCGACGTGCATCCAGACGCGGATAGGCTTACGCTCGGATGTCGGGATCAGCGTCGCGTGGTACTCCCACGCTCCGCGCGAGATCTCCGGATTCCTCGGGTTCTCCTGGTTGACGAACGTGCCCGAATAGCTCAGGACCTTGCGATAGAGCTCGGGATGAAACCAGGCCATCGTGAAGGCGCAGGCGGCGCCGGAGCTGCCGCCCATTGTCGCGCGCCCCTCCGGATCTTTCGTGAGCGTGATGCCGTAGTCCTTCTGAACCCGTGGCAGAACCTCCGTTTCAATGAAGGTCGTGTACGTGTCCGACACGGTGTCGTACTCCAGGCCGCGCTCGCTTCCGGGTCCGTCACCGCCGCCGTGATGCACCATGACGGCGACCATGACCGGCACCCGTTTCTCGTGGATCAGGTTGTCGAGGAGCGGCGGAATTGTCGCCCGGTATTTCGAGCTCGCGCCGTCCTGCACCACGATGAACGGTGCTGGCGTGCCCGGCCTGTACTGCGCCGGCACGTACACCGCGACCGGACGTTCGTACGGCACCACACCGGGCTGGTTTCGCGCGATGCCGGAGTAGATCCGGCTGTCCTGGGACTTCATCGTGAACTCGTGAATCCTCCCGCGTGGAACACCCTCCGCGACTGTCAGCTCGGGAGCGTTGCTGTAGGGCGGCTTGATCGTGAAGTCGCCATCCCCGAGCGCAGGTGGTCTGGCGGCCTGGCTCGCCGCGAAACTGGCATTCATGCAGAGGGCCGCGGCGAGGAGAACGTGGAGCTTCCGGATCCTTGCTTCGAGCCGCATAACGGGTCAAATCCCACCACGGACGGCACGGAGAAACAAGAGGAAAACCGTCCAGAGCTTGGGTCCCACCCAGAACTGCTCGCGCGGACAAATCTGTCTCGCAACGTTCCGTACTGTAATCGCGACGCGCCTGAGCGTCGGGATCGGACGCTCACTCCTTCCAGGTTCCGCGAAAATTGCCGGTTCTTTCGTACGGAACGTGGTTTGCCACGGCGGCATGAGCCCGACGCCAGGCTGCAACCCGAGCAGCGATCTGTTTCTGGCACGGCTCCGTCGTGAGCTGACGATCGATCTCGGCACCGCGAACCACCTGCGTCGCCGCTTGCTGACGCCGCGCTGCGTCAACATTCCAGTTCCTGAAGGACTTCATGATCAAGGCTCATATCTGTTCAAGTCACATAAACCAGGACACGACCTCTCGCAAGACGACAGACGGAAGTAAAAGCCGTCGTCGATGGGTGACTGTCGCGGCCGCCGTCGCCGTGATCGCACGCATGACGACTGCCCCGTGTTCGGCACAATCGCCGGGAAGTGAGCCGCGACCGGCCTCCTCCGGGCCCGGCGTGCTACCGGTTGGCGTTCTGGACGTGCAGGGGCAGGTCGGTGCCTCGATCAACAACCTCGGGGTGCAGCAGTCGTTCGATTTGTCGTGGCACCGGCCGCTGACAGCCTCGCGTCGCCCGATATTGTCCGACGCCCACATCGCGGCAGGCGGATCGACCGCGATCACGCCGGCACACATACGCGCTGGCGGGTGGGTCGAGCTGGCGCCGCTGTCCATCTTGGTCGTTCGCGCCGGCGCGGAGCCGGGCCACTACTTCGGTACTTTCAACTCGCTCATGAGTTTCGACAGCCGGACGGAGGCCTTCGACACCGACAGCCGCCGTGAGCGCGGCGGCGCGACGACGGGCACGGCGACACGCCTGTACTTGTCACCTACCCTGCAATTCCGGGCGGGACGCGTCATTGGTGCCACGACGGCCGATCTCGAATGGTGGTCGTCGAATGCCAAAGGGCCGTTCTTTTACGAGCCGACGCGCGACACGCTGCTGGCCGTGAAAGGCGATCGGCTGACAGCGCTGACCAGCGCGGTCCTCTACGAGCATCCGCTGGGCGCCGGCGGCCTTTCAGCCGGTCTCTTGCACTCGCGCACTCGCATCAACGATGCGTCGCTCAACCAGATCCAGCGCATGGGCGTCGTGGTCATCAGGCAACTCGACGGGCAGCTGCTGGGCGTCGTCAAGCCGAAAGTCACGGGCATCGTTTCGCGATATCTGGACGACCCGTCGAAGCGCGGCGAGTGGGGTGCCACCCTCGCGATTGGGTTCTCATTGAATCGGAAGTGATACGGCAGAGTAAGAACGCCGTGCCCGGCGAGGGCGTGCCGACCGGTTCATCTCTACGCGGTCTCAGGCTGCGTGCTGCAGACGCTTGAATCTCAAAATTGTCTGCACCTCGACGAATTCGTTCGATCGACTGGAGACGCCGCGAAGAAATCTCCTGCGATGTGACGTTTTTGTGAACGTGTCGCGCTGGCACGCCTTTTTCTCGCATCCTTTCGTGGCCCCATGCGTACCAGTCCACCGATACGCGAACGGGGCGTAGCGAGCAAAGGAGCGACGATGATGTACGGAAGGTCACGAGCCGTTTACGTGGGAGCCATTGGAGTGGCTGTTGCCGGAGCATGCGTCCTGTCAGCCTGCGGCCGCGATACCTACGCGATGACGCCGGAAAGATTGGAACAACAGTACGGCGTGGCTGGTGCCTATGCCGACACCGTCGCGACGACGGAGGGATCGATTACCGGAACGATCGTCCCGGTCACGCTCGCCGACGGCCGCAAGGCGCAGCTGGTGATTCCGGCCAGGACGTCCCGTGATCCGCACGGCTTGTACATGCGCGATGGGAGCGGTCTGCACCCGGTTGAACTGAGCGAACGCGTACGGCGTGAAGAGGTGACGAGAGCGCCGGCCGTCGTTGCCACGCGGACCGAACGGCCGCACAAGAACAAGCGGTCGTGGGAGAAGGAGGCGCTCATCATTGGCGGCAGCGCCGGCGCCGGCACGGCCATTGGTGCGGTCGCAGGCGGTAAGAAGGGCGCAGCCGTCGGCGCGGCGGCGGGCGGCATCGGCGGTCTCATTTACGATTTGGCGACGCGCGATCGGTAGCCAGGCAAACGTACGACTGAACGCAAAGGACGCAACCACCTCCGCTGAAGCTACGGCGGTCCGCCGTAGCCTTGGCGAAGGCGGAAGGACGCAAAGAAAACAGGCTTTACTCTGCGGCCTTCGCGCTTGCCAAACCGTAGCTCGCCCGAATTGCCATCAAGCGAAGGTTGGGCCTTTGCGTTCCAACCTGGCGTCAGCCGGGGTCCGGCGCAGAGCCCGTCTAGTTTAGTCCGGCTTTCCCGCACCCTCGATTACTTCCGCACCCGCTTGAAATAGAACTGCACCTGCCGCGGCGGCGTCGCAGTGCCGGCGAGCTCCCAGCCCTCAGCGCCCAAGGCGTTCAGCTCCTCTTCGGACAACAGCGTTTTTTGATCGAGGTCTCTGACCACGACCTTGTACTCCCATCGCGCGGGCTCGTACACATAGATCATTGGCGACTGAACCGGCATGGGCTGTAGCGGGACCGGCTGCATGTACGACCGCAGCGGCGGCAGATATGAGCCTGTGACTTGTCGTTGCATTGTCTGTCTCCACAGGACAGTGTAGTGCAGGCCTTGAGGCCTGCCGTGTCGGGCGGACCTGAAGGTCAAAAACGTCTAACTAAACCCGTACAAACGCGCCGGATTCTCGACGAGGATCAGGCGGCGCACGGCCGCGTCCGGCACCCACACCGCCAGCAGATTCAGCACACGCCCGTCGTCGGTTTGAACCAGCGGCGCAATATCCGTGTTCTTGCGTCCCGGTACAGTCCTCGAGTCGGGATGCGGCCAGTTCGTCCCCCACAGGATCCGTTGGGCGTTGGCCGCGATCAGCGCACGCGCAAGCGGCAAGACGTCGGCGTAGTCAGGAGGCCGGGTCGAGACGAGATCTGCCGCGCCGGAGATCTTCACGTACGCCTTGCCCGACTTGACCAGCGTGAGGAGTGCGTCAAAGCCGGCCTGCTGCACGCCCGCCGAGGCGATGGCGCCACCGAAGTGATCGATCACCAGCGGAACCGGCGACGCGAGCAGCTGCGGCGACATCGCCTCGATGATTTTCAACGACGTGTTGAACTGGACATGCCAGTTCTGCTTCTTCGCTCGTTCCGCAGCCGTCTGGAAGCGCTGGATCGCGACCGCCGGGTCCGTGATGCCCCCCTGCGTCAGATTGAGCCGGATGCCGCGAATCCCGGCGTGCGCCAGTTCGTCCAGCGCCGCGTCCGGCGTGCTGGCGTCGATGACCGCAACGCCGCGGGCGCGATTTGCCAGCTCGCGGATCGCGTCGACTGTGCACCTGTTGTCGGTTCCGTACACGCTCGGCTGGACGACGACGACGCGGTCCATGTGCAGGGTGTCGAGGAGCCGGCGCAAGTCCTGGGTCGAAGCGGTTTGCGGTGTGTAGGTCCGCGTCGTCGCAAACGGGTAACGTTGCGGATCGCCGAACACGTGCACGTGGCAGTCGCAGGCGCCGGCCGGGACCGGGAAGTTCACCGGTGTCGCGGGCTGCGAGGCCTGGGCCCAGACGGCGCTGCGGCGTTCGGACAATCCCGCGGCGCCCGCGATTGCCATGCCGAGCATTGCGCGCCGTCTCGAGATTTTCATGACGGGCCGGACTTTAGGTGATATGGTTTCGCGAAATCAAGCTGCAGGATACCGATATGCACTGCTCCCGTCGCGATCTCATTTGCCGGCTGGGCGGCGCCGCGGGCGTCGCGGCGTTCGCGCCACGGATGGCGAGCGGCCAATCGCAGCCGTCGCAGCCGCCGCCTCCACCGCGCACAGGCCCGCCGTCGGTTGTCTCCAACCCGCCCCGTGACTTTACACCGGGCGCGCAACCGGTGACGTACCCCGACCCGGACGTCCTGACCATCGATCCCGCGTTCAACTCGCTGCGCATCGGGAACACGCCGATTCAACGCCTGTGGACCGGCGGGTACTGGTCGGAAGGGCCGGCCTGGTCGAGTCAGGGGCGATATCTCGTGTGGAGCGACATCCCGAACAACAGGCAGATGCGGTATCTCGAGGACGATGGCCGCGTCACCGTCTTCCGCTCGCCGTCGAACAACAGCAACGGCAACACATTCGATTTCCAGGGGCGGCAGCTGTCCTGCGAGCACGCAGCGCGGCGCGTGGTGCGCTATGAGCATGACGGCTCGGTCACCGTCGTTGCCGATTCCTATCAAGGCAAGCGGCTGAACTCGCCGAACGATGTCGCGGTCCACCAGGACGGCAGCATCTGGTTCACCGATCCCCCGTACGGCGGATCGTTGTACGAAGGGATGGTCGACGCTGCGGGCGGCCCGAGCAATCCCCAGGGGCGCTTGAATGCAAAAGCGGGACAGCCGGCCGGGGCCGGGATGCTGAAACGGGAATTGTCACTGAACGTGTATCGCGTCGATCCGAGCGGGCGAATCGACCTCGCCGCCAGCGAGGAAGCACTCGGCTCGGTTCCCAATGGCATCGCGTTCTCGCCGGACTACAAGAAGGTGTACATCGTCGCGCGCGGCGGGGTCGTGGTGGGCGATGTCGGGGCGGACAACAAGATCGCGAACATTCAACCATTCAGCAATTTCATGGTCGACGGCGTGCGCTGCGGCACCGACGGCATCCGCGTCGACGTCTACGGGAACGTGTGGTGCAGCAGCAACGCGGGCAACAACGTCGGCTACAGCGGCGTCACGGTGCACTCGCCGGAAGGAAAGATGATCGGGCGCATTCGCCTGCCCGAAGTGTGCGCCAACATCGCGTTCGGCGGACCGAAGCGCAATCGGCTCTTCATGGCTGCAGGGCAGTCGTTGTACGCCGTGTACGTGAACACGCAGGGGGCGGCGCCGGGGTAGAGGCGCGACCCAGGAATGACGATTCCACCACGGAGGACGCGGAGGACAGGAGGAACAATCCTGTGGCCCTCACTCCTCGACGACGCTCGGGGTGCCCTGAGCGCGTCGAAGGGCGAAGGGCAGCATTCAACCTCCGCGTCCTCAGCGTCCTCCGCGGTTAACGTCCATCCATGACACACCGAATCAGGCTGCTCGTGCGTCTCAGCATCGGTTGCAGTGCAGCCGCGCTGTTCGCGCAGCAGTCCGACACCGTGCGCAACCCGCTCGCCTCGAACCCGACCGCGGCGCTCGACGGGCAGCGCCTATACAACGCGACCTGTCAAACCTGCCACGGACCCGGCGGACAGGGAGATCGCGATCGCGGCACGCCGCCTTTGAACGCTGCGGCCCTCGCCCATGGCAGTGAGGACGCGGATCTGTTTCGCACGATTCGCAGCGGCATCTCCGGCACCCAGATGCCTCCGTTTCCGCGGTTAACCGACGAGCAAATCTGGCAGGTCGTCAGCTACATCCGTACGCTTCAGGGAACCGGCCCGGCGGCATCTCAAGGCCGTGCGTCGATCACGCGGGTGGAAGGCGATCCCCAGGCGGGCGAATCGTTGTTCTTCGGCAAGGCCGGGTGTGCAGGATGCCATGAAGTGGATGGCCGCGGGGGCGTCGCGGGCCCGGACCTCTCCAACGCGGGGCGCCTGCCGGCGCCGCTGCTCCGTCAGAAGATCATCGCGCCGAACGATCCGCTGCCTCCACCGCCCGGGGCGCGAGGCGGGGGCGCCGGCGCGGCAACTGCCCCGGCGACCATCGTCGCCACCCTGGCAGACGGGCGGGAAATTCGCGGCGCCCGCAAGAACGAGGACACCTACACGGTGCAACTGGTCGACGCCGCGGGCACCCTGCACCTGCTCGACAAGCTGAAGCTGTCGTCGTTCCGCGTCGACAGCCGATCGTTGATGCCCGACGATTACGCGGTGCGCCTGACGCCCACGGACATCACCAATCTGGTCGCGTATCTTCACAACCATACCGAACGCGATCTGCGCAGGACCGTTTCCGTTCCAATCCCCGGTGGCGTGAGCGACACGCGGCTCCGCAATGCGCGTGAGGAACCGCAGAACTGGCTGATGTACTGGGGAGACTATCAGGGGACGCATTACTCATCCCTCACTCAGATCGACACCGGTAACGTCCATCGGCTCCGGACCGCCTGGGCGTTTCCAATCCTCGGCGGCAATTCGGTTCTCGAAGGGACGCCCCTGGTCGTCGACGGCGTGATGTACGCAACCGGCAGCGGGAATCCCGCCACCGTCACGGCGCTCGACGCGCGGACCGGCCGGCAGATCTGGCGATGGACGCGCGAGCAGAAGGTCGTGAACCCGTATCAGATCAATCCGTTCAGCCGCGGCGTGGCGATTCTCGGCAACCGGATCTTCGTCGGGACCCTCGATGCGGCGTTGATAGCGCTCGACGCGCGCACGGGGCGGGCGCTCTGGGAAGTCCAGGTTGCCGACACGATGGAGGGACACAACATCACCAGCCCGCCGCTGGCGGTCAAGGACAAGGTCATCACGGGCATTGCCGGCGGCGAGTACGCGACGCGCGGGTTCATCGATGCATACGACGCGGCCACCGGCAGACGGGCCTGGCGCTTCTATGCGATCCCGGGACCAGGCGAATCGGGCAACGAGACCTGGAAAGGCGAGAGCTGGAAAACCGGCGGCGGTGCCACGTGGCTGACCGGCACCTACGATGCGGATCTCAACACCATCTATTGGGCCGTCGGCAATCCTGCACCGCAGATCGATCGCTCAGTGCGTGGAGAGCTCGACAACCTTTACACCGATTCGGTGATCGCGCTCGATCCTGACACGGGCCAGCTGAAATGGCATTACCAGTTCACGCCGAATGACGGTCACGATTGGGACGCCGTGCAGGACATGGTGCTCATCGATCGCGTGTGGCGCGGGCAGAACAGAAAACTGCTCCTGCACGCCGATCGCAATGGCCACTTCTACGTCCTGGACCGAACCAACGGCGCGTTCCTGTCGGGCACGCCGTTCGTCTATCAGAACTGGAACCAGGGATTCGACCAGAAGGGACGGCCGCAGCAGGTCCCCGGTTCGAATTCGAGTCCTGCGGGCAGCTTCCTCGTCTATCCGACGCTCGGGGGCGCCACGAATTTCCAGGCGCCGTCCTACAGTCCACTCACCGGGTGGTTTTACCTCGCATATTCAGAAGCCGGCCAGCAGTATCTCAGCGCGGCGTCGCCGATTATCCGCGGGCAGCAATACATCGGCCGCGGCAGGGGCGCAGCGGCGCCGGCGCGCCGTGCGGATCAGCCGGCGCCGAACGCCGGCATCAAGGCGCTCGATCCCGATACCGGCCGATCGATGTGGGACTTCAAGATTTTTCAGGGATCATTGACGAACGGCGTGCTTGCGACCGGCGGCGGCGTCTTGTTCGCGTCGACGCGCGACGGGAACCTGTCGGCGCTCGATGCGAAAACAGGCAAACACTTGTGGCATTTTCAGACCGGCGGCGCTCATGCCGCGTCGCCAATGAGCTATGCGGTCGACGGAAAGCAGTACGTCGCGCTCTCGGCCGGAAACGTCGTGTTCAGCTTCGCGCTGCCTTAGCAGGCCGTGGTGAAGCTCCAGCTGCATTCGGCCGGCGATGCATCCCCGCTGACGGCGTTGCTCCTCCCTACCTCTTCGTCGGCGACCCCCGTCCGCTCCGCCATCTTGCGGCGAGTCGCTTCCTCTCGTGCACGCTGCTTCAGCTTCTCGATCAGTTCCTGCTCCTGCCTGCGGAAATACTCTTCTTCCCGGCTTCGCCGGCGATCTCCGAACAGTTCGTTGTCGGCCACGTCTACCGTCCTTGGAAGGGTGCCGCGATGGCTCACGCCATCGTACCAGTGAGGCGCCCTGCCGTGCCAGACGAGCAGCCCGCTGTAAAAGGCTTCATCTCAGGGGTGGCCGGAGGCTATACCCCCTCGCCTCGCCTCCAGAGGCGCTGCCACCACTTCGGCTCACCCGAGGGCGCGGGCACGACGGCGCCAGCGTTCATGGTCCGGCGGATCTCGTTGATATCCCATCCCGTGACCTCGGCCAGATTCTGTGCTTCGTGTTCCCGCCGCTGCGACAGCTCGGAACGATAGCGCGTGGCCGACTCGCACGATTCGTCACCGTTCCAGGCGTGGCGCAGCACGTAGCGGCCCTGGAAGTTGGACCGATCGGCGGTTTCCTGAAAGACGAGATCCTCGGGAAAGTGTGCGCGGTCGTAGCGGACGTGCAGGCGAGTCATGTACACGTCCTGCGGGCGCGGGCGGATCGGCACCGGCGGTCCTCCCTGACCTGCTCCGGACAGGCGTGGCGCGGACGGTTCACCCAGCCAGAACACCCCCAGGTTTCGCAACTCCTCCGTGGAAAGCGGATCGGCCGCGCACGGATCGCACCAGCCCATGTCCCACGCATACTCGGTGAAGACCGTGGTCATATTCTCCCTCTGCACCTGGTGCGAGAACATTGCCTTGTAGAAATCGGGGAACCGATCCTTGACGTAGAGCGGAAGGTCCATTCCTGTCGGCAGCTTCACCGTCCGGTAGTTCGTCGCCTCGACACGTCCCTTCCGTGTCAGCGCGTAGATGAACAGTTCCTGCGGACCGTCGGCGTTGACCATCCCGAGGCGGATCGGCAGCATGAACCTGGGCGACTCGTACGCGACCTGAATCGGTCGAAGCATCGAGTATCCGAGCCTGGCCTGCTCCTGAAGGTTGACCCTGGCGACGAAGAACTTCAGGTTCTGCCTGATGTAGCTGTTCAGGACGCTCGAGGCACCGGCGGGAGTGCGATACCCGTTTTCCCGAAGCCAGGTCTCGAGACCGTTGCTCTGTTGAGCGGAGAGAATCAGGATGTCGTATTCGCCGATCGTGTACCGCGCCTCGATTGTCACACCGAGGCTTCGCGCACGATTCTCCGCGACCTGTTTCATCGCCGCTACCGCCATGGCTGGCGGGATGACCCTATCGAACGTGACGCTCCGGCAGGGGTTCTCGTCGAAGTATTCCACCAGGCGCGGAGCCGAGTATGCGTCGATGTGATCGAGAAGCGCTTTGTCCCCGACGTGAATCTGGTCCTTCAGCAACACGGTCGGAACCGGAACCACTACGGCGAACTCCGTCAAATCTCCTTTGAAGTCATTCGACATCGTCAGCACCGTCCTGTCGTCCTGACGCACCAGAACGACTTGCGATGCCTTGTTGAACAGCTTCGTGTCCGCCTTAGCTACGTAAAAACCGCAGAAGCCGAGGAGCGCCTGGCCCGACCACATCCAACCCGCGACGACCAGCGCCGATAGAACCAACCGCTTCATATGCCACCTCTTCTGCCGCCTGTGTGCCGGTGCCCGGCCGCGACCACTCGTACCGCGCGCCCGGCAGGAGCCAATCAATCAGCGGAGCCATCATCGAAACAGTCGCCAGCGACCACAACAACCCGTTCGTTCGAAAGAGCCGGAACTGGACGTACCAGGCGCCGCCTGCCACCAGCAGCGCGAACAGGACCCGGCCGAGCCGGGAATCCGGCGTCGTCTTCGGGTCCGAGATCATGAAGAACGTGAACAAGAGAAGCGCGCCATTTTCGAGCCGATGCACGGGGATTTCGATCGGCTCGCCGAGCCAGACCGATCTGCCGAACACCATGGCCATGTAAAAGAGGATGAACGCATAGGTGACGCCGCTGCGCGCCGCCCGGTTGACCACCAGGCCGCCAAGGCACCCCATGAGAAAAGCGAAGAAGGCGACGTTCCCCCATTGACCCGGTGAAACCCAGACCTGGCCGGTGAGCAGCATCATGACGACGATCCCGAAGTTCGTGGGATTGAAGAGGTGTTTTCCATTCAGGCGCAACACGAACTTGCTGGCTATGGTGATGACCGCCGCGGTCAGCGCGAGGGCGAGGACGTTCGTCCGGAGCAGGAGGCACAGGGACAAACCGGAAATCAGAGCGCTCCTGGGGTCGAATCTGGAAGCCGTCAACACCGACGTGCAGAGATACTGCGTCAGCAAGGCAATCGCCAGCATGCCAATCGCGTGTGTCGCTCGAATCTCGAAGTCGAGCCGGACGAGCCCGTACACGAGAAGCGTAGCCAGCATGGCGATCTGGTAGTGGCGCGGGTCTTGTTTGCGCGACAAATCTCGCAGTGTTGCCACTAGCGGCCCCCTTTGCCTTCCGGCCTCTCTGCTCCCTTAGAACGTGACGGCCGGAATTTCTTGCGAGCCCATGAGCTTATGACGTGACACTGCACGGGCCGGCCGTCACGCCTCCGTCTCAAACGGAGGCAGCTCTCGGAACGCCCGTTTCCCCAGAGTCCCCTTGCGGATTGGCAGGCAATCGGATACAGTCGCAAGTCTTCGAGTACCGGATATGCAATTTCGACCCGCCGCCCCGGTTCTGTTGACGCTCGCACCCGATCGCCGCTAGGCATTCGGACCGGCGAGCTCTGCGCTCCCCTCAACCCGAAACTTGTTGACACGAGCTGCACGCCGCTGATGGCGTGGCGCTCGAGTCAGTCTCTCTCAACCGGATCGACGACCATGTCCATGCGTGTTGACGGACCCTCCGACGCGTCAGCAACCGCAACGGCGACTCCAGGCATCTGGCCCACGCTCCGCGAGGCAGTCCGCGGGTCCTCAATCGATTACACGACAGCCCCGATTGGCCGGGCCGTCCTCATGCTCGCGGTATCAGCTGGTGACTCTGGCACGCGCCCGCGGGCGTGTGAAGGTGTCGACGCGTCATCTCCGCCTCAACCTTTCAATCATGCGGAGCGTTCTGCGCCTCTCGGGATCCGGCACCCTCCAGATCCTGATCGGCACCGCCAGTTATGTCGGGCTCGTGCGAATTCTGTCGGTGTTCGGCAGCGACGCGCTCGCCGGATACACGATCGGCCTCCGCGTGATGCTGTTCGCGTTGCTGCCGGCGTTCGGGATCAGCAACGCGGCGGCGACGATGGTTGGACAGAACCTCGGCGCCGGCCGGCCGGATCGGGCGGAGCGGGCGGTCTCGACGGCGGCTGTGTACAACATGATCTTTCTGGGCTGTGTGGGGGTGCTGTTCCTCGTAGCGGCACCGTTCATCGCGTCGGTGTTCACGAACGACCCGGTCGTTCAGCCGTTTGCCATCGGCTGCCTGCGCATCGTCAGTCTCGGGTTCGTGTTCTACGCGGCGGGTATGGTGATCACGCAGTCGTTCAACGGCGCAGGCGACACGTGGACGCCGACCTTGATCAACCTGTTCGTGTTCTGGCTGTGGGAAATCCCGCTGGCCTGGTGGCTGTCCCTCCACGCTGGTATCGGTCCGCGCGGGGTCTTCATTGCCCTCATGGTCGCCTATTCGACGCTCGCTGTCGTCAGCGCCACGTTGTTCCGGCGCGGCGGGTGGAAGGAGCAAAGGTGTAAGGAAGGCACGCGGGCCGGCGGCGGACATACTTCGCTGCCAGCGAATCGCTGCCGTCGCCCGATTGGCAGGGGCGGCTCGCGAGCCGCCCCTACTTGAACAGCCCTCGCGGCGGACCAAACAGGCCCTGTGGCCCGAAGAAGATCAGCGCAATGACAACGAGAGCGAGCAGCTGAGGCAGGCTGATACTGCGCACCTCGTGTCTCTCACTTCGTCGAGCGGCTCACGATCGTCTCAGGCAGCGCGAACGCGAACAGCGCCGCGCCGCCGCCGACGACCACGTACTGCCGGCCATCGAGCTCGTACGTGATCGGGCCGTTGCCCACGCGCCCGATCCCGGAATGCCACAGCGTCGTCCCATCGCTCGTGCGCAGCGCGAGCACACTTCCTGCCGCATCCCCGGTGAACGTCAGGCCCGATGCCGTGGTCAGCACGCCGGCACTCCCGCCATCGCTGCCGAGATCGTGATGCCATCGAATCTCGCCCGTGCGGTAGTCGATCGCGCGCAGGACCGCCTTGCCCCAGACGCCGTAGTCGGCGCCGGCCCACCCGTAGGCCCCGTGCTCCGGCTTGAAGAAGTAGATGCCGTAGCCATCCTGCGCGCTGACGATCAGCAGGCCGGTCGCCGGGTCGAAGCTGGGTGATCGATAGTTCGTCCCGCCGCCTTCGTTAGGGGCGACGAGCCGCCCGTCGCGCGCCGGTTCCTTGGCCGGGTCCGGAATCGGCCGGCCGGCTTTGTCGATGCCCTTCGCCCAGTTGACCGTGGCAAACGGAACCGTCTTCAGGTTGCTCCCGTTGGCGCGGTCGAGGACGAAAAAGTACCCGTTCCGCGACGCCTGGATCACCATCTTCCGCTCGACACCGTCGAACATACCGTCAACGAGCACCGGCACTTCGGCGGCGTCCCAGTCGTGCGTGTCGTGCGGCGTCGCCTGGAATCCCCATTCGAGCTTGCCCGTATCCGGGTTCACGGCGACGATGCTGCCGGTCCATGGATTGTCGCCGGGTCGCGCCGGGCCATTCAGGACCGGCGTTGGATTGCCGGTGCCGACGTAGACGAGATTGAGCTGCGGGTCGTACGTCCCCGTCATCCACATCTGGCCACCCATGGCGCCGCCGCTCGGCGATCCGGGCGTGCCGGCCGGCGGCGTGCTGTAGAAGGTCCACTGCACGTTGCCGGTCTCCGGATCGAACGATTTCAAGATCCCGGGCAGGTTGTCGAAGTCGCCCGAGACGCCCACGAGCAGATGATTGCGGACGAGAAGCGGCGCGTTCGTCGACCAGTAGCCTTTTTTCGAGTCCGCGATCACGACGTTCCATTTCACTCTGCCGTCGCGCGCATCGAGCGCCACCAGGTGAGCGTCCGGCGTGGTCAGGTACACGGTGTCCTTGTAGACGGCAACGCCGCGATGGCCGATGTGAAAGCCGGCGTTCTCCGGATAGCGGTATTGCCAGATCTGACGCGCCGACCGGGCGTCGATGGCCCACAGATTGTCCGGCGTGGTGATGTACAAGATGCCGTTCACCAGGATCGGGGTCGCCTTGATCTGCGTGCTCTGTCCGGTCTGGAACGCCCAGGCGAGCGCCAGCTGGCCGACGTTGTCGGGCGTGATCTGCGTCAGCCGGCTGTGCCGCTGCCCCGAGTAGTCGCCGTGATAGGTCGGCCAGCTGTCGGCCGGCGGCTTGAGCAGCGCCGACGGATCAAGACCTTGCGCCGCCGCGTTTGCGGCGGAGAACGCGAGCATGAATCCGAGCGCGATAGGAGAAAGAAGGAGTGGGCGCGTCATCGTTGATCGCTCCATCAGTGCTCGAAAGTGTCCACCTTCAGGCGGACCCGCACGGCCGATTCACACAGGGTCCGGCTAAAGCCGGACACTACTGAACCCGCAGCGTCTGCAAATACGCGAGCACGTTGTGCATGTCATCGTCGGTGTACTTCGCGAGCTGATCGCTGTGGGCGTCGAGCGGATTGTCCACGGTGAACTTCACCTGTTTCGTCGGCCACGAACGCTGCCATCCCGAGCCGTCCACCAGGCTGATCGTGAATTCGTCGCGGTATGCCAACTTGCCCGTCACCGTTTCGCCAGACGCCGTCGTGACCGTGACCGTTGCCGGACGTGGTGCCGCAGAGCCGCGGCCCCTCGGATACAGCATCCGCTGCAGAAGCGCCAATCCTTTGACCCGGTCCGCGATGCCGGCGAGATCGCCGGTCGGAGAGTGACACCGCGCACAGCCGCCGGCGCCGTTGAAGTACTGCCTGCCCGCCTCTGCGTTTCCGGTTCGAAGATCGTCGTCGTCGACGCTGCGGCGGCGGCCTTCCTGTGATTCTGCCTTCGCCTTCCGGTCGTGAATGAACGCGACAATGGCGGTGAGGTCGCTGGCGCTGAGCGCGAAGCCGGGCATTCCCTTGTCAACGCGTCCGTCGCGGATGACCGGCATCAACTTGTCGCCGCGCGTGTCTTCCGCCACGAGGGTCGAGCGGGTCAGGTCCGGCCCGGTCTCACCGCCGGCCGCGTCGCGGCCGTGGCAGAAGCCGCAGCGCGCCACGAAAAGCGGCTCACCGGCCTGAACCTGTTCCGGCGGATACGTCTGAGCGGTGACCGTCTGCGGCGGGCGCTGCGAGGCGGTCTGCAGCCCTGCGGAAGACGTGCCGAGCGCCACCCACGTCAGCACCGCGGGTAGCACGCGAATGATCGCTCGAACGTGGGCGGAGCGGAGCGGAGTCATCGATGCCCGCGGCGGTCGCGTGGAAACGGTTCCAGCCATGTCCGAGACAGAGCGTACTTGGCTGAGGCGTGACGCGCAAGCTGGCTGTTGAACGGCCGAACTCTCCCACCGAGGTTGGCCCGCGCTATACTGGCGCGGCCATTCCACTTTCAACCAGCGAGGTCTCCATGTGCGGCAGGTCCTCTGGTATCGCGCTGCTGTGTCTGTTTCTCGCACTCGCTCCGGCCGGGGCGCAAACCCCCTCCGGCGAAATCAGCGGCATCGTGGCCGACGCGAGCGGGCTGCCCGTGCCCGGCGTGACCGTCACGCTGACCAATCAGGCCACGAACGTCGCGCGGGTCGTGCAGACCAACGAATCCGGATTGTACGTAATGAGCGCCATTCCCCCGGGCACGTACGATCTGAAGGCGGAGCTGACGGGGTTCCGCACCATCGAGCGGAAGGACATCGGCGTCCAGGTAGGCAGCGCCAGCCGCATTTCCCTGACGCTGGAGGTCGGAGAGCTGTCCGAGAGCCTGGAAGTCAAAGCCGGCGCCCCGTTGATTCAGACGGAAAACGCGGCCATCAGCACGGTCATCGAGAACCGCGCGATTGTGGAGCTGCCGCTGAACGGCCGGAATTACCTGCAGCTCGCGTCGCTCATTCCGGGCGCGACCACGAACGGGCCGTCGTCCACCCAGGGCAAGCAGCGGATGGGCGGCCAGCGTAACAGCTTTGCGCTGAACGTCGCGGGCCAGCGCATTCACTACAACCACTACTCGCTCGACGGCGTCGAGAACACCGACTTGAACTTCAACTCGTACATGCTGCTGCCGTCGGTGGACGCGCTCGAGGAGTTCAACGTCATCTCCGGCCTGTTCGACGCCGAGTACGGGCGCGCCATCGCGCAGGTCAACGTCTCGACCAAGTCGGGGTCCAACCGGCTGCGCGGCACGGCCTTCGAGTTCCTGCGGAATTCTGCGCTCGACGCGAAGAACTACTTCGACCGGCCGGAGGATCCGATTCCGCCGTTCCGGCGCAATCAATACGGCGGCACCGTGGGCGGTCCGGTGATGCTGCCGAAGATCGTCGACGGCCGGAACCGGCTGTTCTTCATGTTGAACTGGGAAGGCCTGCGCGAGCGCAAGTCGCTGACGTCGACGCCGTCGCTGCCGCTCTCGGCCTGGCGCGCGGGCGACTTCTCGGGGTTGCGCGACGGCAGCGGCAACCTCATCACGATCTACGACCCGGCTACCGCCGTGTTCGACGCCGCCGGGAACGTCATCCAGGCGCCGCGTCCGTTCCCGGGCAACATCATCCCGGCGAATCGCATCCACCCGGTCTCGCAGAAACTGCTGGCGTACTACCCGCTGCCGTCGCAGGAGGTGACCGGCCCCAACTTCGTGAACAACGAAGCGCGCCGCGTCGACGCCGATCAGTTCACCTACCGGATCGATTTCAGCCAGGGTCCTTCGACGTGGATGTTCCGGCACAGCATCTCGAACGAGCTCGGCTACGATCCCTTCGCGATTCCGAACATGGGGATCAACACCGACACCGACGTGCATCAGCTCGTCTTCGGCAACACGCGCACGCTCGGCTCCAACAAGCTCAATGATGCGCGGCTCGGATTCGGCTACCTGAAGAACGGGCACATCTCACCGCGCGCCAACACCGACAACGTCGTCAAGACGCTCGGCATCAACCTGCCCAGCGACAATCCGCTGTACTGGGGCGTGCCCAACATCAACGTCTCTGGACTTTCGGGCCTCGGCGAAGAAAGCGATGCGCCGTTCATCAACAACGACAAGACGCTCCAGGTGGTCGACAACTTCACCTGGACCGTTGCCACGCACTCGTTCAAGTTCGGCGGAGAGGTCCGGCACGTGTGGTACGACCAGATTGGCGGCGTGGTCACGCGCGGCCGCTTCGGCTTCGACGGGCGGTACACGCAGAACCCGCTGCTGCCGGCGGCCCAGCGCGGCGGCGCGCCGTTCGCCGACTTTCTCCTCGGCGATTTCAACAACGCCGAAGGACAGGTGGGCGCCCCGATCGCCGACTATCGGTCCAACTATTTCGCCGTTTACGCGCAGGACAGCTGGCGGCTCCGGCCGACGGTGACGATGAACTACGGGTTGCGCTGGGAGTACGACCAGCCATTCGAAGACGCCTACGACAAGATCGTCAACATCGACTTCGACTGGTTCAACTCGTACGAGCCGATCTTCGTCCGCGCCGGCACCGGCGATCCCTACGAGGGCGATCCGCCGTTCCGGCTCGCGCCCGACGTTCAGTACGTGCGCGACGGGCGCTTCGGCCGCGGCGCCTATCGAGCGGACAAGAACGACTTCGCCCCGCGCGTCGGCATCGCCTGGACGGTAACGCCCCGGACCGTGATCCGGTCGGGCGCCGGTCTCTACTACGTGCGCGACATCGGCAACGCGGTGTTCGATATCGTACGCAACGCGCCGTTCACGATCAGGCGCAGCGAGCCGGCCGAGAGCTTCCGGCCGAACCTGTCGTTCGAGCAGCCGTTCGCGCGGACGGGAGCGCCGACCTTCATCCTGGCGAATCAATTCGACGAGCCGACGTCGTACATCGAACAGTGGTCGGTCAGCGTCCAGCGCGAGCTGGGCGGGAGCATGACCGCCGAAGCCACGTACTTCGGATCGGTGGGCCGGCACCTGCGCCGGTTGATGAGCTATAACAACCCCGAGCCGAGCCAGCTGGCGAACAGCAACCTCGCGCGGCCGTTTCCGAAGTTCGGCAGCATTCAGGTGATGGCGGCGCCAAGCCGTTCACACTACAACGCGCTCTATCTCAAGCTGCAGCGGCGCTTCTCGCAGGGCCTCAGCCTTCTGAGCTCGTTCTCGTACGGGAAGTCGATCGACAACGGCAGCGGGATCCGGACCAGTGATGGCGATTCGCTGACGCCGTCGAACAACTACGACCTCGAGCTCGAGACCGGGCTGTCGGCCTTCGATTTCCGGCGGCGCTGGACGACTTCGTGGCTGTGGGATCTGCCGCTCGGGCGCAACCGCCAGTTCATGAACCGCGGCGGCGCCGCAGATCTGCTCCTTGGCGGCTGGCAGCTGGGCGGCATTCTCACGCTGCAGGACGGTTTCCCGTTCACGGTGACGTGCGGCCCGGGCAACGTGCAGAATGGTGGCGGCGCGTGCTATCCCGATTCCACCGGCATCGACTGGCGGCTGCCGTCCGACCAGCGCACCAGGACGCACTACTTCAACACTGACGCGTTTGTCGATCGCAATCCGGCCGGCGGTCCGTTCCGCTACGGCACCGTGCATCGCAATTCACTCATCGGCCCGGGCATCGTCAGCCTCGACGCGTCGGCAAACAAGCGGTTCGCTGTCGGCAGCTCGCAGTACCTCGAGGCGCGCATCGAGGTCTTCAACCTGCCGAACCACCCGATCTGGAACCAGCCGGGCTCGCAGCTGCGCACGCCGAGCTACGGCGTGATCACCAGCACGCGGCTCGACTCGCGGCAGATTCAGCTGGGAGTGAAGTACGTGTTCTGAGAATTTCAAGAAGGACACAAAGGATACAAAGGACACAAAGAAACCAGAATCGCGGAACTGGCGGAACACGTAGAAAGGCATGACATCTCTGCGCGTTCTGCGGTTTCAGCGTTGATCGTCGCTTCTGTCGTCAATACGGAACGCTAATCAGCCGATCGCTGCTGCGCATGTCTTGCTCGAGAAGCTGCAGGAGCGCTCTGGCGACCGGTCCGGGCTTGCCGTCGCCGATCACCTGCTCGTCCCACTGGACGACCGGCGCGACTTTCACCGAGCTGCCCAGGAGCAGCATCTCGCGCGACGCGCGCGCGTCGGCCACCGAGATGTCGCGGACCTCAACCCCCTGGACGAGATCCTGATCACGCAATCGTTCGGCCAGCTCCAGGAGGCGGAGCGAGGTACAGCCGGCGAGGATGTGATCGAATTTCGGGTGAGCGAACATGCCGCCCCTCGTCACGAACGCCACGTTCATGTTGGAGCTTTCGCCGACATATCCGTCCGCGTCGATGAAGACCCCGTTGTCGAATCCGGCTTCCTTGGCTTCCATCTGCATCAGGACGTTCGGCAGGTAGTTCGTCGCTTTCGTGATGGCGTAGAGCGGCGCCTTGATCGGGTACGTCGTCGTCATCACG
The DNA here is from genome assembly GCA_046726355.1 of Acidobacteriota bacterium. GTDB lineage: Bacteria > Acidobacteriota > Vicinamibacteria > Vicinamibacterales > CAVVIG01 > QHWF01. The sequence continues at coordinate 29,454 of JBKPAI010000147.1, forward strand.
CGCAGTCCGTCCGTGTACCAGCGCTCGGGGTAGGAGAGGCCCGCAAAAATCATCACGAAGAAGCCCGGCTCGGCGCCGGCAGCCGGACTGAGCTCCAGACTGCCCGGTCCCGACGAGAGCCAGTAGCGAATCGAGCCATCCCGGCGTCCGCTCGCGGCGGTCGTCCTCACGATGATCTCGCGCATCTCCTCCCGCGAGCCGGGGAGCCGAAGCTTGGATCGCTGCGCTGAAAGCACAAACCGATCGAGATGTGCCTCCAGGTCGTAGATCTTCCCGTCGACGAGTCCCGCCGTATCGAAGATGCCATGACCGCGATGCACCATGTGGTCGTCGAACGGGATCACCATCAGCGCCGGATCGGTGACGATGCCCCCCAGCTGACTGGAGTAGAACGCCCAGTACTTGACCGGCTGGCGCGAGCGCAGCGCCCCGAGATTTGCGAGAACGTCGTCCGCGGCGAGGATCTGGAGGGTGCTGTTGGTGATCGTCATGACGGAACTGTAGCACGACGGCCGCGATGAGCGCGCGCCGCGCATGCTGTGAACAAATCGCTTCTCGTGTAGTGCGGACCTTCCGCACTACTTTGGGCTTTGGAGCGAGGCCGCAGACTCGAAAGCCAGAGCCGAGACCCCGGCGGCCTCTCTAAAATGTGATCCGGCCCTGCAGCTGGAGCCACCGCGGCGTATTCCACTGCTGGGTCACGACGCCGAAGTTCGAGCTGGTCGGATCAGTGTTCGGCCGATCCCACTGGACGCGGTTGAGGGCGTTGATGGCATCGAGGCGCGCCTGGAATCGCGTGCGCCCGGCCAGGACGAACTGGCGCTGCAGGCTGAGATCGAGCTGATTCATGTAGTCGGCGCGGACGCTGTCGATGCGGCTGGGAAATACGCGCCGGTGGAACGAGTTGGGCTGACGGGCGCTGCTGCGCTCGAAGTTATCCGTATTGAACCACCGCGTGGGATCGCGCTCGCTCGCCGGCAGGGCGATGTCATCGTAGCTCGCCCCGTAGTAAAACCGGTTGCCCCAGTCGATCGTGCGCCCGCTCTGCAGGTGATACACGCCAGCGGTCTGCCAGCCGCCCAGCAACGTCTTCCCCCAGCCCGATGAGAGCCACCGCTTGCCGGCGCCGAAGGGGAGCTCGATGATGGCCGTCACGAAGAAGTGATGCGGCAGCGAATCGCCACTCTCGCGCCAGCTGGGCAGAACATCGAATTCGTCGAAGTAGAAGTCCCGATCCTGGTGCCACGCGCGCGTATACGAAATCGTGTACTGGATCCCTTTTGCCAGCCGTTGCCGCATCCACAGCTCGACATCGTGGTACTTCGACTCGCCGTCAGGCGTTCGATCGTTGCGCAGTCCGCCGGAGGTCATGTGCGGGTATGCCCGCAACAGCTGATGTCGCCGGATCGTCGTGCTGGTAAAGAAGCCGTTGTTCGCCATGTCCTGGTAAAGCACCGGATTCGCGGTGCGCAGGAACTCGAAGTTGGCGAGGTTGAACGGATTCGGAATCAGCGCATTCAGATAGTTGGCCGTGGCATCGTCGCGGGCCAGGCCGGTCGCCCAGTACTGTTCCGGCAGGAAGTCGAGCCGCCGCGTTATCGAGATATTGTCGGAGTACGAGCCGAGGTAGGCGGCCTCCGCGACCATAGTCCGGGTCAGCGCGCGCTGGACGCCCGCCCGCCACCGCTGCTGGCGGGCACGCCGCCAGCCGCGGTCCACGTAATCGAGGCCGCGCCCGACCCGCGCCATGCTGCCGAGCGCGCTGCCGAGCGGCTCGTTGAACCGCGTGCCGTCGCCGCGCAGGGGAAACGGATCTGAGAAGATTGTCGTGCACGCGGACGGGCTCGCGCGGCACGCCGCCGACGTGAGGTTCGTATTGAGGAATGTGAGGCCGGCGTCGTTGGTGAGAATCGTCCCCGTGCCGCGACTATAGCCGAACTGATTGATCCCGCTGTTGAGGACGTTGTTCGTGTCGAAGAACAGGCCATATCCGGCGCGCACCGTCGTGTCCTCGCCCAGCTTGACGACGACCCCCGCCCGCGGCATCCACGACTGTTGACTGTCCGACAACGGACGCGGCGCGCCGTTCACGCCGAGGTACGTATTCCCACCGCGCACCTCGATCGACGTCACCCCTGCCACCGGATTGCGAAGGTATGCCGCCTCTGCGGCGGCGCTGATCGGCAGGATCTCGCCGAAATCGAAGCCGCCACCGATGCCGCGATCGGCGCGCTCGACGAAGCCGCCTTCGATTTCGTAGCGGACACCGAGGTTGAGGGTCAGCCGATCGTTCAGCCGCCAGTCGTCCTGGACGTAGGCCGCACGATAGGGATTGCTCAGCGCGTAGCTGTCGTTGGTATCGAGGGAAATACCAGTGGGGACGCCGAGCATGAATGCCGCCCACTCGAGGCCGAGCGAGCCGGCGTTGTTCGTGTCGTCGCGTTCGCGCACGTAATTGTTGCCGAAGGAGAACGTCCCCGACGTATTCCCGCCCGGCACATTCGACCGCCAGTGTTTTCGAAAGTCGAGGCCCGTCTTGACGCTGTGCGTGCCCAGGAACTTCGACATCTCACCGCGTAGCGTGCCGACGCTGTAGCTGGTGAAGCCGCCGCAGGTCACGCCGAAATCCGTGTACGAGCCGTCGCTGAAGTCGAGGACCGGCAGCAGCGTGCACGGGGACGTGCCCGCACGCTCGTCAAGATACCCGGGAAGCCCGACCGATCCGGGCGAGAACGACCGCTGCACCGCATTGCGCTGATCGCCCTCGGTGAAGCGGTTGAACGCCACCGACACGTCCCAGACGGTCCGCGAGTTCTGCAGGAAGACGTGATCGATCGTCGCGCCGACATTCCTGCGGACGAGGCCGTTGCTGTGCAGGCCTCGTGCCGTTTCGTACGTCCAGTCGCCTCGATCCTCGAGGAACGCGTTATAGCTCCACCGCGCGAACGATCGGTGCCGCGCCGTCTCGTTCCAGTCGATGCGGTTGCTGAATGCCTTGTAGTCCCAATTGAACGGGGTCTTCGCGGCCAGGTAGTTGTTCTGATTCTCGCGGCTGACGACGCCGGCCGGGTTGTTGGGGAGCGGCCACAGGCGCAGGTAGCGCTGGTAGATCGGATTGAGAATCGGAACCTGGTTGTTGGGGAACGGATCGCGCACCACGTGCCCGTTGACCAGGCGCGCCGTGCGCGGGTCGTAGATCTGATAGCGGACCGGATCGATCTTCAACAGGTCGGAAAAATCGCCGCGGCGCTGCGCCTCGGTCGGCACCGTCCGGTTGACCGCCGTCGGCTCTTCCACCTTCACGTCCTTGAAGCCGTTGTAGCTGAAGAAGAAGAACAGCCGGTCGGTACCCTGGAACATCTTCGGCACCCATACCGGTCCGCCCACGACGCCGGCCCAGTTGTGATGGTGGCCGGGCGGCACTTTCCCCTCCGCCTTGTATCGCGCCGCATCGTCGAGACGGCCTTCGGCAACCGCCTGGCTGATGCGGCCGTAGTACGCCGCGTTGGTCGTGCTCTGCACGGCGTTCCAGTCCTGATTCCAGTACTGCCAGGTGCTGCTGCCGCGGAGCGCCTTGGTGCCGCTCTTCGTGAGCATGCTGATGTTGGCGCCGCTGGTATGACCTTTTGACGCGTCGAAGCTGGCGGTGTCGATCTTGATCTCCCTGATGGTGTCGGTGTAAGGCAGGTAGGCGACGCGCCGGTTCGGACCGGTATTCGGAACGCCGTCGAGCGAGTACTCGGTGCCGCCGATACCGCCCGCGGCATTGACGGCCGACGCACCGACGTTCGAATGCAGGCCGAGGTAATTCGGCTGACCAGTCCACTGCAGTCCGGGCACGCTGCGCGCCAGGAGCAGCGCGCTGTTGCCGAACATCGGCAGCGCGTTGACTTCAAGGCTTGTGAGCGTCGTCGACGCGCTCGCCGTGGTTTCGAGCAGCGGCGCCGCGGCGGCGGAGACAGTCACGTCGTCGGTGAGGGCGCCGACCTCGAGCGTCACGTTCAGTTCCATCCGGTTGTTGAGGGTCAGCTGCAGTCCCGTCTGCGCGAACCTCTTCATGCCGCTGACCTCGACGAGCACGCCGTAGGTGCCCGGAAGCAGGTACGGAATCTCGTATGCGCCGCGGTCGTTGGTGGTCGCGATCGTCGAAACATTCGTCTCCGCGTTGGTCAACACGATCGGGATGCCGGGCAGGACGCCGCCCGACGTGTCTTTCACGATGCCGAACACCGACCCGCGGGTCTCCTGCGCCGCCGCCGGAACGGCCGCAAGCATTCCGGCAACGGCCGCGGCAATCAGGGTGGAGAAGCGGCGGGTCGTGCCGTTGTGCGTCCGGAACCTTAGCGTCCCGAGTTGCGGTCGGGCAGCTGCGTCCATCCCCAGCCTCCTTGGCGTTCAAGTCACGAAGCTCCGAATCCAACAGCCCTCTGGTCGAATAGCGGAGTTTGGTGACTGAAATCCGCAGCTGCTCGCGCGGCCGCGGCTAGATGCGATCCGTAGAACGACCCGTGTGTAGTGCCGACCTTCACGTCCGCGTGCCGGGCAGGCCTGAGGGCCTGCACTTGATCGATGGCGATGACCAGCTGATTACGCGAGAATGTCCCTCCGTACCTCATTCCGCCCTTCACGCCGCCGCCGGCCATGAACATCGAGAACCCGTCGGGACACTCACCACCGCCCAATGTTATGTACATTGAGAGCGCACGTGGGAGTTGGCCCGGGATCGCAGAACAACTTCCATGACAGCGGAGCTTGAATCGCGCCAAGGGTCCGCGACAAGACGGTTCGAGCACTCTCCGCTGTAGCCCCGCGCTGGACGTGAGTTTGTGACATTGCATTGATCGGCACCGTTCCGACCACGACCCGTGCAATGCCCGGGCTGCTCACGGCCTCCGTAATTGCCTTGACCATCTCGAGTACTGTCCGATCTCCGGCTGGAACTGAGATGTTCACATCCAGGAGTGATGCATGTGGCTCGAACACGCCGGCGGGATTCCTGACCTCGGATGGCACGGCGTGATAGGCATCTCGAGTGGTAATCAAGCGGAACGCTCCCGGATGACCGCTGAGATTGTATTCCTCAATTAGCCTCTCGAGGGCCACCGACGGGTCTGGTGCAGCGGCAGGATACCGGAAAGAGAACTCTCCACCGCGCGGGACCAGCACTCTCGGCTCCGTTCGGCCATCTCTTCGCACGGCCAGCGTGACGTCTTCGATATCAGCCGCGTAAAGATAGAACGGATCCTCATATGTGATGACTCGCCCAAAACGCTTTTCGATCTCCTCGATGGCACTCGCAAGCGGTCGCCCGCTGTTCACGCTGATTGTGACGGTCTGATCACCTTGCGATGCGCCGCTCGGTGCAAACAGTACAAGGATCGGAAGGGCATGAACCACGCGCCATCTGGCCATTTGATGCATAGGGCACCTTCTTAATCGGGTCAGACGGACGGAAGTCCCAGCAGCGCCGCCGCCGTGCCTCCGAGCATCGCTTCACGATCTTCATCGCTCAGACCTGGCGTGTTGAGGATGTGTTCGATCGGTTCGCTCACCCACGGATACGGATGATCCGTTCCCATCACGATCTGCCGCGGCCCAACTTCCGCCGCCAGATGACGCAGTGCCTCAGGAGTAAAGACGATCGAGTCGTAATACAACCGCTTCAAGTACTCGGTCGGACGCTGACGCGGGACGCCCGGCTGGCACTGCGCCGGGAACACCTGGCAGCCGTAATCCGACCGGTTCATGTAAGACGGCAGATAGCCGCCGCCGTGCGCCGCGCAGATCTTGAGGCCCGGGAATCGATCCAGCGTGCCCTCGAAGATCAGATGAGTGAGTGCGACCGTGGTTTCGAGGGGATTCCAGAGGGTCACGCCCAATGCGCCGTTCCCCTGCAGCCGACTCCCGAACGCGCCTGCCGCCGACCCCTGCGGATGGATGAAGACGAGTGCTCCAAGTGCTTCGGCTTTCGCCCAGAACGGATGAAACGTCGCGTCGGCGAGTTCCTGGCCGGCGACGCTGCCGCCAATCGCGGCGCCGCGCAGCCCCATTTTCTTCATCGCCTCCTCGAGTTGTTCGGCCGCCAGCTCCGGGAACTGGAGTGCGACGGAGGCCAGCGCCGTGAACCGGTCGGCATGAGCGGCGCAGAATGCCGCCAGCGCCTCATTCTGAAGCTGGATGACCTGCGCGGCGAGATCGCGGTCGACGCCGTACCAGTTCGGATTGATGCTCAAGACCGCGATATCGATCCCCTGCGCGTCCATCTGCGCGATGCGCTCGGAGAACGGCTGCCCGTCGAGGAGCAGCGCCGCCGGGTTGATCTGCTGCTTCAGCAAATCGGCCGCCTTCGGCACGGCACAATGTGCGTGAATGTCGACGGTCCTGATCCGGCGACCCTTGATCACGATCGGTGCATGCTCTGGCCGGGTCCGTGCGGCCGGAGGCGACTGCGCGCTGGCATCGGTCAGCGTGCATCCGACAAATGCCAGACCGCCCGCGCTCGCGACGTCCTTTATGAACTCGCGCCGGCTGCGCATGACAACCTCTGATTGTTAGACGGACGCCCCGGATGCTACAGTACACGACGTGACGTTTTCGATCGAGCTTGAGCGCGAGCACGACGGCCGCTGGATCGCCGAGGTGCCTGCGCTGGCCGGCGTCATGTGCTACAGTGCCGACCGCGACGAAGCCGTTGCCCGCGTGCAAGCTCTCGCGCTCCGCGTTTTTGCCGAACGCCTTGAACACCGTGTCGCCCCTGCCGAATTCCTGAACGTCACGTTTCGGGCCGCTCGGTGAATTGATACTCGAACGATCGACCGTTTCACAGCCCCTGCCAGGCTGACATCGCCGGCACCCTGCCACGGGCAGAGGTCCTATGCACGTTCGAAGATCACTCCTCACCATCGTCGCCGTGTTCGTCGCGAGTACTGCCGGCAGCGTCGACACCGGCTGGACTTCGCTGTGGAACGGCCGGAACCTCGACGGCTGGACCACGTGGATGCGGCAGCCCGAGCCCAGTTCCGAGGTGCCCGGCCTGAAGCGGGACGCGAACGGAAGGTATACCGAGCCGATCGGGTCTGGCCGCGACCCGCTCAAGGTTTTCACCGTCGCCGGCGATGTCGACGGCCGGCCCGCGATCCGAATCTCCGGCGAAGTGTTCGGAGAGCTCCGAACAAGGACCAGTTACCAGGACTATCACCTGAAGCTGCAGTTCAAGTGGGGCGAGAAGAAATGGCCGCCCCGCGACCGGCTCGAAACGCCGCGCGACAGCGGCCTGCTCTATCACGTGCATGCCGAGCCGGGCGTGGACGGGCGCACCTGGGCCCGCTCGATCGAGCTGCAGATCCAGGAGCATGATGTCGGCGATCTCTACGCGATCGGCTCGGCCATTGCCGTGCGCGCGCGGCCGCGCGCCGGATCGCCGCTTGCGTTGTACGACTACGATCCAACCGCCGAATGGACGTTCTTTTCGCAAAGCCAGGGGGCATCCGGCCGATGCATCAAGCAGCCGGATAACGAAAAACCGACCGGGCAATGGAACACGGTCGAGTTAATCTGCTTCCGCGAGGACTCCATCCACATCGTGAACGGGAAGGTGGTCATGCGGCTTCACGGCCCGATTCGAATCGACAGCCCGGTTCCGATGCCGGTTTCCTCCGGTCCCATCATTCTTCAGTCTGAAGGGGCGGAGGTCTTCTACCGCGACATCGAGTTGCGGCCGATTACCGCGATTCCCGTAGAATTTCGGTAGGGCACGCCCTTCAGGGCGTGCCCCGGGACGGTCTGAAGACCGTCCCCTACCGTACACTGCCGTCACGGGTGTATAAGCGTGATCATGCGACAGATTCTATGTATTGTCGCCAGCTGCATCGGCGTCACGGTCGCCGCGGCGGCCGAACCCGATCGGGTCAGCTTCAACCGCGACCTGCGGCCGATCATGTCGGATACGTGCTTCCGGTGCCACGGTCCCGACCGGAATGCGCGCAAGGCCGACATGCGCCTCGACATCCGCGAAGAGGCGACGAAGCCGACGCGCTCGGGCCGCATTCCGATTGTGCCCGGCGAGCCCGACAAGAGCGAGATCATCAATCGCATCTTCTCGACCGGCGCGAACGTGATGCCGCCGAAAGCGGCGCACAAGGAGCTGACGCCCGCGCAAAAGGAATTGATCCGCCGCTGGGTGGCCGAAGGCGCCGTCTATGAAGGACACTGGGCGTTTCAACCGGTCAAGCGGCCGGCGGTCCCCGATGTCGCCGATGCGTCCCGGATCAGGAATCCGATCGACCATTTCATTCAGTCACGGCTCCAGCGCGAGGGGATCGAAGGATCGAGTCAGGCCGACAAGCGGACGCTGCTTCGACGGATGACGCTCGATCTGACCGGACTGCTGCCGTCGCCCGACGACATGCGCGCGTTCCTCGCCGACACGTCGCCGGAGGCATACGAAAAAGCCGTCGACCGTCTGCTCGCGTCGCCCGCGTACGCGGAGCAGCGTGCCATGCACTGGCTCGACGCGGTCCGTTACGCAGACACGGCCGGCTTCCACGGCGACAATCCGGTTCCTGCCTGGCCGTACCGTGATTACGTCCTGAACGCATTCTTGACGAACCGGCCGTTCGACGAGTTCACGCGCGAGCAGATTGCCGGAGACCTGCTGCCGAACGCGACGATCGAGCAGCGGGTCGCATCGGCGTACAACCGGCTCAATCGCACGTCGGCTGAAGGCGGCCTGCAACCCAGGGAGTACCTCGCCAAGTACGGAGCGGACCGCGTGCGGACGCTGAGCGCCGTCTGGCTGGGCAGCACGCTCGGGTGTGCCGAATGCCACGACCACAAGTTCGATCCGTTCCTGACCAAGGACTTCTACGCGATGAAGGCGTTCTTTGCCGACATCCAGGAGACCGGGCTCGTGCCGGACCGCGGCGTGAGGGCATGGGGCGCCCAGCTCGCGCTGCCGACGGACGCACAGCAGCTCGAGATCGCGGATCTCGACAAGAAGCTGGCCGCGGCAAAGGCGCGGCTCGACGGAGCCGCGATCATGACGGTCGACGAGGAGGAGGCGCGCGAGAACCATCTGAAGGCACGCTGGCAGGCCGGTGAGCTGACCTGGATGTATCAGCACCCGATCGCCGCCCGCGCGACGAACGGCGCGACGCTCACGGTCTACGATCAGGAACCGGTCGAGAGCAATTTCTATCTCGACGGCAGCTTGCGAACGGATACCAGACCTGGCGACGGACTCATCGTCGCCAGCGGCGCCAATCCGGATCGCGAAACCTACGTCGTCACGCTGAAGCCGGGCGCGGGCGAATGGCACCAGCTCGGGATCGAGGTCGTCCAGGATGAAAGCCTGCCGGGGGCACGCTACGCCCGCGGCGCCGATCGGTTTCTGGTGAGCGAAGTGGAAGCCGAGTTGATGGATCCGGGTCAACCGCCGCGCCGGCTGCAGTTCACAATGGCGACGGTCAACGACAATCCGCCGTCGGTTCCCTCGAGCACGACGGATCCGGGCATGCCGCCACTTGCGGCGATTGACGGTCATCCCGGAACCGCGTGGGGCATCCGGTTCGGCGAAGCGCGCAATCCGTTTCTCGCCCTGAGATTCGCCGACCTCGTGAACACCACCACCGACTCGAAGATCGTCGTCACGCTGCGGCACGACTCCGAGCTGAGGCGTGCCGTCATCGGACGGTTCCGCCTGGCGCTTGCCGCCGATCCGTTCGCATGGCCGCCGACCGCCGACGCCGGGCGACGCGCGCGCAGCCGGGATCCAGGCGGCAGGACCACCTGGGCGAGCGGTCTGCCGGAAGAGGTGATGCGAGCGCTCCGGCGGCCGGCCGACGATCGCGACGAAGTCGAGCGCAACGCGCTGCGCGAGTACCTGATGTTTTCGAATCCCGAGACGGCGGATCTGTATCGCGAGGTGCGGCGGCTCGAAACCGAGCGCGGCCTGCTCGAAGCGTCGATTCCGCACGTGGTCACGACGGTCTCGACCGAGCCGGCGGCGACAAGGATCCTGCCCCGCGGCAACTGGATGGACGATTCGGCGCCAATCGTCGAACCGGCAATCCCGCGATTCCTCGGCGTGCTCGACACGAAAGGCGAGCGGGCGACGCGGCTCGACCTGGCGAACTGGCTGGTGTCGCGCGAGAATCCACTCACCGCGCGGACGTTCGTCAATCGGATGTGGCGCGAGTTCTTCGGAACCGGCCTCTCGCGGGTACTCGACGATCTCGGATCGCAGGGAGAATGGCCGACGCATCCGGAGCTCCTCGACTGGCTCGCGGCCGAGTTCATGCATCCTGAGCTCGATCCGGGGACGGCCCACGATTGGGACGTCAAGCACATCATCCGCCTGATTGTGACCAGCGACACCTACCGGCAATCGGCGGTGGCGCCTCCGGGCGCTCAGGAGAAGGATCCCGAGAACCGCCTGTTCGCGCGGCAGAACCGCTTCCGGGCGGACGCGGAGAACGTGCGCGATATTGCCTTGCAGTTGTCTGGCCTGCTGAGCGGCAGGTTCGGCGGTGCGAGCGTGAACCCCGTCGGACCCGACGGCTATCTCGCCGCCTTGAACTTTCCCAAGCGCGAGTACTCGGCGAGCCGCGGCGAGGATCTGTACCGCCGGGGTTTGTACACAACCTGGCAGCGGACATTCCTGCATCCGACCCTGTTGAATTTCGATGCCCCGACGCGCGAGGAGTGCACGGTCAACCGCACCACGTCGAACACGCCGCTCCAGGCGCTCGATCTGCTGAACGATCCGATCTACGTCGAGGCCGCGCGCGCGTTCGCGCAGAACGCGCTCGCGAGCGGCGGCCGGAGCTTCAACTCCGAGCTCGACTGGATCTTCGATCGCGCGCTGAACCGTCCCCCGACTGGTGACGAGCGCCGCATCCTGCGCGGCCTCTACGAACGCAACCGGAAACGGTTTGCCGCAGACAGCGCGGGCACCCGCGCGTTTCTCGCCGAGGGCGAGGCGCCACGCCTGGCGAAGGTCGATGCCGTCCGCCTCGCCGCCATGGCGACGGTCACCCGCGCGGTGCTGAATCTGCACGAGCTGATCACGAGGAACTGAGTCAACCACGGAGGACGCGGCCACCTGCGCGCAAGGCTACGGTGGCCCGCCGTAGCTTCAGCGAAGGCGGGAGGACAGGAGGACAAAGCCCTGAGGGTGCCCACCTCTCGACGAAATGTGACGCGTCGTGAGCCACGCCGACCGGCAGGATTGACCCTCCGCGTCCTCCGCGTCCTCCGTGGTGACAGCATCGGTGAGCAATCATGAACGAACCATTCATCCGTGAGATCAGCCGGCGGACGTTCCTCGGCCGCGGCGCCGCCGGACTCGGCGTCGCCGCGTTGAACACACTGCTTGGACCGCGCCTGTGCGCGGCGGCGCAAGCCGCGGCTCCGCAATCGCGCGGCGTCGTGAACCCGCTCGACGTTCCCCCGAAGGCGAAGCGGGTCATCTTTCTGTATCAGGCGGGCGGGCCGTCGCACCTCGAGACGTTCGACTACAAGCCGAAGCTCGCCGACATGAGCGGCCAGCCGATGCCGGAGTCGCTCACCCGGGGGCAGCAGATTGCCCAGCTCCAGGGACAGAGGCTGACCTGCTTCGGTCCCACGCACGGCTTCAAGCACTTCGGCGCGTCGGGACAGCTGGTCTGCGAGCTGTTCCCGCACATCGGCGGCATCGTCGACGAAACCTGCATTGTGCGCTCGATGTGGACCGAGCAGATCAACCACGACCCGGCGCACACGTTCATGAACAGCGGGTCGATCATCACCGGCCGCCCGAGCATGGGCTCCTGGGTCTTATATGGCCTGGGCGCTGAGAGCGACAACCTGCCCGGCTTCGTCGTCCTCGTCTCGCAGGGCAATGGCGGACAGATGCAGCCGATCGCGGCGCGCCAGTGGTCGGCCGGAATCCTGCCGAGCAGGTTCCAGGGCGTGCGGTTCAACTCGGTCGGCGACCCCGTGCTCTTCATCAGCAATCCGGCCGGGGTGAGCGCCGAAATGCAGCGCGACTCGATCGACACGATCAACGCGCTGAACGCGCTGCAGGATCGGACGCTGCACGATCCAGAAATACAGACCCGCATCGCGCAGTACGAGATGGCGTTCAAGATGCAGACGAGCGTCCCCGGCCTGCTCGACATGAGCCGCGAGCCGCCGCACATCCTCGAGTTATACGGAGCGAAGCCGGGCGACGGGTCGTTCGCCTCGAACTGCCTGCTCGCGCGCCGGCTCGCGGAACGGGGCGTGCGCTTCATTCAGCTCTATCACCGCGACTGGGATCATCACAGCGACGTGCGAAACAACGTCGTGCTCAAGGCGCAGGAAGTGGACAAGCCGACGGCGGCGCTGATCACCGATCTCAAGCAGCGCGGCATGCTGGACGACACGCTCGTCATCTGGGGCGGCGAGTTCGGACGGACACCGATGTCGCAGGGGCGCGGCGGCCGCGACCATCACATCAAGGGCTTCTCGTTCATGCTTGCAGGCGGCGGCGTCAAGAAAGGCCTCGCCTACGGCGCGACCGACGATCTCGGTTACGCCGCCGTCGAGAACCCGGTCAGCGTGCACGACTTCCATGCAACGATGCTGTACCTGCTTGGCATTGATGCGGCGAAGCTCGCCGTCAAGTATCAGGGTCTCGACGTGCGCCTCACCGGTCCGCAGGGCGGGAGCGTCGTGCGCGACATCATCGCGTGAGTAGGCTTTTGGCTCGGGACTCCAGGCTCTCGGCTGAGGGCTCACGCGCGCGGCGTCGCGGTCGGATATCCTCCATTTCGTCGCTCAACATCGAAAGCCAAGAGCCGTAAGCCGAGATCCCAGAGCCGGGAGCCGCAAGCCCAGAGCCCAGCAGCCGTAAGCCGCCCGCACGGGTGTGCGCGCGGGGCACGGGCGCACGTTCACAACCGCACACTCACTCCCCTCCGCACGCTCCGGCGCACACACGTGCGACCGCGCGAAATCCGGCGTGAATCCCGCGGCTGTCGTGGCAGCCGGATTGCTCGCACCCTGACTGTCCAACAGCATTCGCAGTCAACCAGCCACCAGACCTTTGCCGGGTGGGGGTTGCTCCCATCCGCCCGGATCATGTGGAACGTCGATCCCTCACACCAGCGCGCGTGGGCGTCGGTCTCGCGTGCACGGCGGACGCCGGGCGCCGCATACCGTGTGATGAAACTGTTGTCAGTGATGAGTCGTGCGGCACGAATGAAGTTTGAGACTCACCGCTCACAACTCAGGACTCAGGACTCAGGACTTTATCTTTTCCGTTCCGGCTCCGTTTCTCCGTTCCTCTGTGGTAATACCGTTTTCTCCGTCGGCTCCGTTATCGCCCTACACGAAACCGCCGAAAGGCGATAAAGTGTGCCGGTCGCCGGAGGGTCGGATGCATCTGCGATACTCCGCTGTCGTGCTGGCCGCGCTCCTTTTTCCGGTCCCTGTCCCGTGCCAGCCGCTCAGTGCGCCCGCCAAGCCGAAGGCACCCACGGTGGCCCGACATCCGGACTCATCGTCGCCGCGGACGCGCGACGGACGACCGGACCTGCAGGGCGTCTGGACCAACGCCACGTACACGCCTCTGGAACGCCCGGCCAGCCTGTCCGGCAAACCCTCCCTGACCGACGAGGAAGCGGCGGCTTACGAACAGCAGCGGCTCGACGAGGAAAACGGTCAGCCCGCCGATGATGTCCACTACGACAACGTGATCTGGCTGCGCGAGAAGCTGCCGAAGGCGTTGTCGAACCGGCGAACATCGATCGTGATCGACCCGCCCGACGGGCGCCTTCCTCCGATGACGCCGGAGGCGCGGCAGCGCGCGGCGGCGCGCGCCGACGACAGAAAGAAGGCCGATCCGTCCGATGTGAACAATCGGACGCTGACGGAGCGCTGCATCATCTGGCCGCATGTCGGCCCGCCGATGCTGCCCGCCGGCTACAACAGCAACCTGCAGATCGTGCAGACGCCCGGCTACGTGATGATCGTCCAGGAGATGATCCACGACGTGCGCGTGATCCCGCTCGACGGACGGCCGCATCTTGCCGCCAGGATCCGGCAGTGGATGGGCGATTCGCGCGGCCGCTGGGACGGCGACACGCTCGTGGTCGAGACGACGAATTTCACGGACCGGACCAACTTCAGAGGGTCGACGAGCGCGCTGCGCGTGGTCGAACGCTTCACGCGGCTCGACGCCGATACCATCCGCTACCAGTTCACCGTCGACGATCCGACCACGTGGGCGCGACCGTGGACCGGTGAGATCGACATGCGCAGGTTTCCCGATCGCCTCTTCGAGTACGCCTGTCACGAGGGAAACCACGATCTCGAGTTCCTCCTCCGGGCGGCCCAGTCCGAAGATGCAGTGAGGAAGTAGCCGCGGCTCGACAGCCGCCGCTGCCGCGAATCAGATTCGAGCGTTTGAAATCACCATCCGGCGTTCAGGCGGAGGATGTATGAGTATCGCGCTTCGCGTGTGTCTCCGGCTCCTTGTCCGTGTTGTCCCGGTGGCCATGGTCCTGGCCGCGGTACCGGCCGGCGCTCAAAGCGTCGGCGCCACACTCCAGGGAACGGTCGCCGATCCGCAGGGGGCGGTCCTGCCCGGTGCCATCGTCGTGGTGACCAACGTCGAGACCGGCTGGACGCGCGAACAGGTCACCGACGAGCGCGGCTGGTTTCGATTGGCGGCACTCCCGCCGGGTGCGTACGAGGTGAAGGCGCAGCTGACCGGGCTCGCTACGCAGATCCGGCGCGGTCTGACGCTCGTCACCGGGCAGGAAGCGACCATCTCGCTCGCGCTCCAGGTCGCGACGGTGCTCGAGTCGGTCACGGTCACCGGTGAATCCCCGCTCGTCGAGACGACGAAGAACACGCTCGGCACGTCGGTGACCCGCAGCCAGCTCGACTCGCTGCCGCTGGCCGGCCGCAACTTTGCCGGCCTGGCGACGCTCGCGCCGGGCATCGCCGGGGTCGGCGGCGGCGGCGTGAATGCGGCGGGGCAGACGACGCGCAGCAACACCTACATGGTTGACGGCGTGAGCAACGACCAGATCGCGACGGCCGGTCAGCGCGGCGGGTTTTCGCTGGAGGCGGTGCGCGAGTTCGTGGTCATGTCGAACCAGTTCTCGGCTGAATTCGGGCTCGCCGCCGGCGCCGTCGTCAGCGTGATCACCCGGTCGGGCACCAACCAGGTGCAGGGCCGCGGCTTCGTCTTCCACCGCGACGACAGCTTCGATGCGCAGAACCCGTTCTCCAAGGCGCAGGGGTCGGGCAAGTCGCCGTTCAGCGAGCAGCGCTACGGCGGCTTCCTCGGCGGGCCGATCGTGCACGACAGGTTCTTCTACTTCGGCGCCTACGAAGGCGATCGCCAGCGCGAGACGTCGGTGATCACCTCTCCGCTCGTGCCGTTGTCCGAACGCGAGACCCCCCAGCCGACCGACGGCCACCAGGCGTTCGTCAAAACCGACCACCGCCTCAACGCCGGCCATACGCTGTCGATGCGCTATCGCGCCGACGAGAACAGCGCGCTCGGAAACAATATCGGCGGGTTGAACACCCGCGAGCGCGGCACCAATACCAACACCTTGAACCAGGACATCGTCGCGAACGAGACGTTTGTCATCTCGGCCCGTGCGCTCAACGAGCTCCGGTTCCAGTTCGCGCGCCAGTCGACGTTCACCGACACCAAAGGATGGAGCGTCGACGGCATGCCCGAAATCAGTCGCCCGACGATCCGCACGGGCAAGGCGTACAACATGCCGCAGGGGCGCGACGAGAACCGCTGGGAGGTCATCAACAACTTTTCCTACTCGTGGCCGGCACACGATTTCAAGGCCGGCATGGACATCAGCATCGTCCGCGCGCCGACGTTCTTTCCCCGGAACCGCGACGGCACGTTCACGTTTGCGACCGACGCACCGTTCAACCCGAACGATTCCTCGACCTATCCGACGCAGTTCACGCAGTCGATCGCGGATCCGGACGTGCCGCTGCCGGACGATCTGTACAGTTTCTTCGTCCAGGACAGCTGGCGCGCCGGCGGCCGGCTGACGCTGAACTTCGGCATCCGCTACGATCGCGAGAACTCGTTCAGCCGGATCAACGGCGTACCCGACGACACGAACAACTGGGCGCCGCGGGCGGGGTTCGTCTGGGATCCGACCGGCGGCGGCCGCACGGTGGTGAGAGGCGGCGCGGGTATTTATATCGATCAGACGTTCTTGAACCCGCCGCTCAACGTGGCGCTGGCGCAGCGCGCGCGCGACATCACGATCCTCAATCCGGGGTACCCCGACCCGTTCAGCCGCGGGACGCTGACCCTGCCGAGCATTTCCGTGGCGTCGCAGCACATCCGGACGCCCGAGACGCGCTCAGTCAGCCTTGGCCTCAAACGCGAGATCGTTCCCGGACTGGCGGCCTCGGTCGACGGCGTTGCGAGCCGCGGCTACAATCAATACAACAATCGCGATCTGAATCCGCCGGATCCGACGACGCGGGTGCGGCCTGATTCGCAGTACCTGCGGATCACGCAGTATGAAACCGAAGGCCGCTCGTGGTACTCGGCGCTCCTCGCGAGCATCGAGCGGCGCCCCGGCAGATGGCCCGGGTTCGGCGCCTCCTACACGCTGTCGCGAACGGTGAGAACCGTCGAAGGCTTTCTGTTCCTCGCGCAGGATCAGAACAATCTCGACGCCGAAAAAGGACCCGGCGACAACCACCGCCGGCACCAGATCGCGGCGCACACGACCTGGTCGCTGCCGGCGGACTTCCAGCTCGCCCTTCTGCTGCAGGCGCGATCGGGGCGGCCGTTCACGATTACGACCGGCGTCGACAACAACCGCGATACGAACATCAACGATCGCCCGGATCTTGCCGTGCCTGGCGGCGATCCGCGCAGCAAGACCACCTACGTTGCCGATTTCACCGGCCGCGTGGGAAATCTCGGACGCAACAGCGCCATCGGCGATTCCTACATGACGGTCGACATGCGCCTCTCGAAGTTCCTCCGGCTGGGGCAAAAGCGCGTCGAGGGGTTCGCCGAGGCGTTCAATGTCACGAACCGGGTCAATTTCGATCTGCCTACCGGCAACCTGCGCTCGTCCTCGTTCGGACGTCCCACCGCCATTCAAGGCACGCCGCGGCAGGTAGAGATCGGGGTGCGGTTCGATTTCTAGGAATTACCACGGAGGACGCAGAGGACGCGGAGGTATTTTTCGAACGCGCTTCCAGGAGATATCGATGGCTGTCACGCTCCGC
>JBKPAI010000148.1:0-12461 GCA_046726355.1 Acidobacteriota bacterium
CATGCCGGAGGCGCCGCGGCTGACCGGTCAGAGCGACAAAAACCGCAACGGCGGCCGCAAGGGCCGCCGCCGCGATCCGAAGCTTCTTCAACGTGCCGGTGGCACTTCTACATGCCCGCGGCGGTCCTCAATGCCTCCGCCTTGTCGGTACGTTCCCAGGTGAATTCGGGCTCCGAGCGGCCGAAGTGACCGAAGGCCGCCGTCTTCTTGTAGATGGGCCGGCGCAGGTCGAGCTCCTGGATGATGCCGCGCGGCGTCAGCTTGAAATGATCCCGGACGAGTCCGGTGATCGCTTCTTCGGGAATCCGCCCGGTCCCTTCGGTATGCACCATGACCGAAACCGGATCGGCGACGCCAATCGCGTAGGCGAGCTGCACGAGCGCGCGGTCGGCAATCCCGGCGGCCACGACGTTCTTGGCGATATATCGCGCCATGTAGCACGCCGAGCGGTCCACCTTGGTCGGATCCTTGCCGGAGAACGCGCCGCCACCATGCGGCGCTGCCCCGCCGTACGTGTCGACGATGATTTTGCGTCCCGTGACGCCGGCATCGCCGTGCGGACCTCCGACGACGAAGCGCCCGGTCGGATTGACGTAGATTTTCGTGTGACCGTCGCGGAGGTCCTCAGGAATGACCCGGTTGACGATTTTCTCGACGATGTCTTCTTTCATCGTCTCTTGAGTCACGAGCGGGCTGTGCTGACTGGACACGACAACGGCGTCGACGCGGATTGGCCGGCCGCCGTCGTATTCGACCGTGACCTGCGATTTGCCATCCGGCCGCAGATACTCGAGCAGGCCATCGCGCCGCGCGCAGGAGAGCCCCTTCGCCAGCCGGTGCGCCAGCATGATCGGCAGCGGCATCAGCTCCTCGGTCTCCGTGCAGGCAAACCCGAACATCAGTCCCTGATCGCCGGCGCCGCCCGTATCGACACCCATCGCGATGTCCGGTGACTGGCTGTGAATGGACGACAGCACCGCGCAGGTTTCGCTGTCGAAGCCGTATTTGCCGCGGTTGTAGCCGATGTCGTTGATGGTCGCGCGCACGACGTGCTGAAAATCGACGAAACAGCTCGTGGTGATTTCCCCCGCGACGATGGCGAGTCCGGTGGTGACGAGGGTTTCGCAGGCCACGCGGCCGGCCGGATCCTGCGCGAGGATCGCGTCGAGGATGGAGTCCGACACCTGATCTGCGATCTTGTCGGGGTGGCCTTCGGTGACCGATTCAGACGTGAAAAGATGCCGTGCCTTCCGGCTCATGCCGCGCTCCTATCGAACGAAACTGAAGATCGTCAAACGGCTAAGTCTACCAGATCAGGCGCGGGGGTGAAACCGGTCGTAGGCGGTCCGCAGCCGCGCCTGGTGCACATGCGTGTAGATCTGGGTCGTCGAGAGATCGGCATGTCCCAGAAGCAGCTGGATCGACCGCAGGTCGGCGCCGCGTTCGAGCAGGTGCGTGGCGAACGAGTGGCGCACCACGTGCGGGCTGAGCGTGCGCGGAAGGTTGGCCCCGCGTCCGTGCCGCTTCAGGATCTTCCAGAATCCAACGCGCGTGAGCGGCCCGCCGCGGGCGTTGACGAACACGTGCACGGACGGTCGTCCTCGCAGCAGCTCACGGCGGGCGGAGCCAAGATACCTGCGAATCCAGTCCGCGGCCTCGTCCCCGATCGGTACCAGACGCTCCTTGTGGCCTTTGCCGGTGCACGTCATGAACCGGTCGTCGAGGTGGAGGTCGGACACGCGCACGCGGATCAGCTCCGACACGCGTACGCCGGTCGCATAGAGCAGCTCGATCATCGCGCGGTCGCGGAGGCCGAGAGAGGTCGAGGTGTCGGGCTGGGCGATGAGCGAATCGACTTCGTCGAGCGAGAGGAATTTCGGCAAGGCCGGCCAGGCCCGCGGCGGGCGAAGGTCATCCGCGGGATTGCCCTCGATCCGGCGATCGAGCACGAGGAAGCGATAGAAGCCGCGCACGGCGGCGACGCAGCGCGCCACCGATCGCGGAGACAGCCCGCGGGTCATCTGTTCGCGGACGAACGCCTCGAGCTCGCGGCGACCGAGCGCGTCAACGGGCCGGCCGGTGCCCGCCGCGAACGCTGCCAGCGTGGTGAGATCCCGGCGGTAGCTTTCAACCGTGTGATCAGCCAGCCGCCGTTCCACGCGAAGGTGGTCGAGATACGCGTCGAGCATGCGGCAATATGATAATATTAATAATTTGTACCACTATTGAACACCTGAAACCATGCCTCTCCGCTCGAAGTGGCAGTCCCTTCCGACCGAGCAGATCAATCCGGCGACGCTCGCGATCGACAAGCTCTCCGCTGCCGATATCGTCGAACGGATGCTGAACGAAGACCGCAAGATGCTGGCCGCAGTTCAGCGCGAGAAGGACCGCATCGCGGTGGGCGTCGAGATCATCACGCAGGCGCTGCGCAAGCATGGCCGGGTGATTTTCGTCGGCGCGGGCACGAGCGGCCGCCTGGGTGTTCTCGAGTCGGCCGAGATGCCTCCGACGTTCGGCACCGATCCCGACCTGGTACTAGCGATCATGGCGGGCGGCCAGAACGCCGTCGTGCGGGCGCGCGAAGGAGTCGAAGACAATTACGAAGAGGGCGCGCGCTCGATTAATCGGCTCCATCCCACCCACCGGGACGTCGTGATCGGCGTCTCGGCCAGCGGCATGACCCCGTTCGTGCGCGGGGCGCTGACGCGCGCGCGCCGTGCCGGCTCGAAGATCATCTTCGTCACCTGCGATCCGCGCACGGAGTTGCAGACCTTCGTCGATCTCACCATCGCCCCGGCAGTCGGCCCCGAAGTGATCGCCGGGTCTACCCGGCTCAAAGCCGGAACGGCGACAAAGCTCGTCCTGAACATGCTGACGACGGCCGCGATGGTCCGCATCGGCAAGACGTACGGCAATCTGATGGTCGACGTCCAGATGGGTTCTGAAAAGCTGCGCGACCGAGCCCGCCGCATCATTGCCATCGTGACCGGCCTGGAGTACGACGAGGCCGACAAGCTGCTGCGGCGGGCCCACTGGAACGTAAAAGCGGCCATCGTGATGCAGAAGGGCGCGCTGACCTACAACCAGTCGTTGTCACGGCTGCGCCGGGCGCATGATTTCGTCCGCGACGCCATTGGCGAGGATGTCGAGGCGCGGTTGAAGGAGCTGTTGCGGGTCGGCTGAATCGGATGTGTGAGAGCTCGATCATTCGGGCCGGCAATCAACGGTGTTGAATGGTTTGAATTGATGAAGAGCGCCGATCCTCAGCGCAGGTCACGAAATCGCGCGGCATCCAATCTCCCCGCGGCCGCGCGATCGAGCCAGACCTCCGTCTGCCGGTGCAGCTGAAGGAAGGATGCCGGCACTCGCGGCGTCACCGGGCCGCGCACCATCCGCGCCACGGACCGCGCCTTCGCGCCGCCGGTCGCCATCAGGACAATCCGCCGGGCGTGCAGAATAGTCGCGACGCCCATCGAGAGCGCCTCGCGCGGCACGGCGGTGAGGCGGCCGCCGAACAGGCCGGCGTTGGCCCGCCGTGTTGCGGCGCGCAGCGATGTGCGATGCGTCCGCGCCACGAGCGCGGGACCCGGCTCGTTGAAGCCGATATGGCCGTTCGTGCCGAGACCGAGAATCTGCAGGTCGAGACCGCCGGCGCGTATGATGGCGCGCTCGTACCGCGCGCACTCGCGCGCGACGTCGCCGGCCATCCCGTCGAGAAAATGAATCTGTGCGGCGGCCACGTTGACGTGATCGAAGAAGTGCCGCTGCATGAAGGCGCGGTAGCTGCGCGGATCGCGCGGGGACACGCCGAGGAACTCGTCGAGGTTGAACGTGCGGACGCGGGCACAGTCGAGCCGTCCTGCTCGATGCAGGCGAATCAGTTCACGGTAGAACGGGATCGGCGTCCGGCCCGTAGGGAGGCCGAGCACGAGCGACGGGTTGACGGACACGGCGCGGGCCACGTTGCGCGCCAGCGCATGCGCCAGCGACTCGGCCGTGCTGAAGATCCGAATGTGCATCAATGGTGAGAAAGACAAAGGACACAAAGGAGATGAAGGACACAAAGGAGATAAAGGGACACGAAGGAACAGGCCGGGAGGTAGTACCTCGAACCCACCCAACCGCCTGCCCTACCTGACTCACCCGGCCTACCTACCCTACCCGACTCACCCGACCTGCGCTGTCATGAACCGGGGACCACAACGTCCCGCTTGTATGTGGGAATCCGGGCGCCGCCGCGAGCCTCGGCGAGCGCCAGCCAGACCGCGCCGGCTGCCGGTTCTTCCTCCAGGATCCGCGCCGTCGAGCGCGGCGCGACCTCGGTGAGACGCACCGGCACGTGCGTCGCCAGCCAGGGCACGACGCGAAACACACTGCCCGCCAGATAGAACGTGAACGCATCGCCCCGCATCTCGAGCCGGGTGGCAACCGAGCGGGCGGCCAGCACGAGTTCGTCTGCGGCACTCTCGAGGATGCGCGTCGCGACGGCGTCTCCCTGTGCGGCCGCCCGATCGACAATCGGCCCGAGCGCCGCGACATTCATCCGCGGCAGGTCGCGGTCGTACACGATTCGCGGCAGCCGTGACTCGTCAGTGATGGCAAAGTGCGCGAGCACGGCTGCGCGAAGCTCGGTGGCGGGGCCGCGGCCGTCGCCGGCACGCATGACGGCGGCCAGCGCTTCCCGCCCGATCCAGTAGCCGCTGCCCTCGTCGCCGATCATGTGGCCCCAACCGCCGGCGCGGGCGGCTTCACTCCGCCCGTTCCGCCCATAGGCGATGGATCCGGTGCCGGAAATGATGACGATTCCGGGAGCGTCTCGGGCGCCGGCCACCAGAGCGATGAGCGCATCGTTGACCACGAGGACGCGTGATCGATAGCCGATGCGCCGCATGACGGCGGTGATCGTGCTGGCCTCGTCCTGCCGATCGACGCCGGCGATGCCGAGGCAAATCGCGTCCGGCATCACCGTGCGGCCGTCGAGCGCCGCTTCCATCACTTCGTGCAGCACCTTTTCGACGGCCAGCTCCCCCGCCGCGTGCAGGTTGGCCCCAGGCCCGCGCCCTTCCGCCAGAATGAGTCCGCGCGCGTCAGCCAGCAGGCACACCGTCTTCGTGCCACCGGCGTCAATGCCCAGCACGTACATTGGTCCTGGGGATTATTACCCGGGGAAGCGTTTCGCGATCTATGGTACCCTCCGGCAGTCTGATGCCTCGGCCGTCCCGCCCTTACCGTGGTTCTCACCTGGTCTGACTACCTCGTGATTGGCGGCTACCTGCTCGCCATCACGGCCTTTGGATCGCAGTTCGCCCGGTTTCAGAAAACGACACGCGATTACTTTCTCACCGGACGGTCGGTCCCATGGTGGGCCATCTGTTTCACCATCGTCGCCACCGAGACGAGTACGCTGACCTTCATCAGCGTGCCGGCCAGCGCGTTCGGCGGCAACATGACGTTTCTGCAGCTGGTCTTCGGCTACGTGATCGGCCGGGTGCTGGTCAGCGTGCTCTTCCTGCCCGCCTATTTTCGCGGCGAGCTGTTCACGTCGTACGAGCTCCTGCACCGCCGGTTCGGACCGTCGGTCAAGAACCTCTCCGCGATCATCTTTCTCGCGACCCGTGCGCTGGCGGACGGGATCCGTCTGTTTGCCACCGCGCTCGTCATTTCCGTGGTGACACAGGTTCCGGTCACGCTGTCGGTCGTCGTGATCGGCGCCGCGATGATCGTCTACACGGTCCGCGGCGGCGCATCGGCCGTCATCTGGACCGACGTCGTTCAGCTCTTCGTGTACCTGGCGGGCGCCAGCGTCGTCTTCATCGCCCTGCTGGCGCAGATCCCGGGTGGATGGGCGGAGGTGCTGCGGACCGGAATGGCCGCCGGCAAATTCCGGGTCTTCGACGCCAGGATCACGTTGTCGCAGCCCTACACGCTGTGGGCCGGTCTGATCGGCGGCGTCGCGTTGACGCTTTCGACGCACGGTACGGACCAGTTCCTCGTGCAGCGTCTGCTGGCGGCGCGGTCGCCGCAGGAAGCGTCGCGCGGCCTGGTGCTGAGCGGCATCGTCGTGCTCCTGCAGTTCGTCCTCTTCCTCGTCATCGGCGTGATGCTGTTTACCTACTATCAGCACGTCCCCCTGCCGCGCACCCTCGCGCGCAACGACGAGCTCCTGCCGACGTTCATCGTCACCGGCTTGTCGCACGGCGCCGCCGGATTCATCGTCGCGGCGATCGTGGCGGCGGCCCTGTCGCCCTCCATCAACGCGATGGCCGCGACGACGGTGAATGATTTTTACGCGAAGTACTTCAGGCCGGACGCGGACGACCGCACGCTGATGCGCGTCTCGCGCATCTGGACCATCGTGTGGGGCGTGGTCCAGATTGGCGTCGCCATCGCGGCGCAATGGATGCGGCAGTCGGTGCTCGACGCGGGCCTGGCCGTCCTCTCGTATGCGTCAGGGCCGGTACTCGGCGCGTTTCTGCTGGGTACGCTGACGCCGCGGGTGACCGAGTCGGCAGCGTTTGGAGGGATGCTCGCCGGCCTTGCCGTGATGACGGTGATCTGGGCGCGGACGACAACGGCGTTCACGTGGTACATCTTCATCGGCGCAACCACGACAGTCGCAGCCGCCAGCCTGCTGCAGGCGACGAGCTTTCGGTCCAAACCGGCTCATGGCGTTTGACACCGCACATCGCGTGATCATCGATGCCATCGCGGGGCGGATGTTCCCGGCGGCCGTTATCGAGGTGGGCACGGGCGAGAGCATCCTCGATCGCCAGGCATTTGGCACGCTCACGTTCGAGGAATCTGCCCCCGCGACCGGCATTCACACACCCTTCGACCTGGCATCGCTGACGAAAGTGATTGCCACGACGACTGCTGTCATGCAGTTGGTTGCGCGGGGCATGCTGCAGCTGGACGATCCGGTGGCCAACTATTTCGAGGAGTGGCGCGGCGAGGATCGACAAGACGTGAGCATTGTGGACGTACTCGAACATGCATCCGGCCTGGCGGCGCGGCTCGTGGATCTGCCGGGGAGCGGCCGCCGCGAGTTCGAGCACGATATCGCCACGATGCGTCTCGAGTATCCGCCGCGGACCCGATCGATCTACAGCGATCTCGGGTTCATCCTCCTGGGATTTCTGGTCGCCGACCAAGGCGCATCGGCCGAGCCTGCGGCCATCTCTTTGGAGTCGGCCGTGTCCAGCTTCGCACGTCCCTTCCGTGATCCGCTGACGTTCACGCTGCCGGTTGAAGAGGCGCAGCGCGCCGCTCCAACCGTGCCGCTCGACAACGACCCGCGCCGCGGCCGGTTGCTGACAGGCGAGGTCCACGACACCTACGCCGCTGCCCTGGGCGGAACTGCAGGCCATGCCGGCCTCTTCGGGAGTGCGCCTGCGGTCGGCGCGTTCGCACGGACGGTGCTTCGAGGCGCGAGCGGCGATGTCGCCGTGCCGCAAGCGTTCAATCCAGCCATCATCTCGCGGTTCGTCACGCGAAGCGCCGTTCCCGGAAGCTCGCGTGCCCTCGGGTGGGACACGATGCTGCCCACCTCGTCCTGCGGGACGCGCATGTCGGCGTCGGCGTTCGGGCACGTGGGCTACACCGGTACGTCGCTCTGGATCGATCCCGCCAGAGATCGCTATTTCGTGCTGCTGACGAACCGTGCCTGCGGCGGCGGCACCGTCGATCAGATGCGAGATGTCCGCCGTGCGTTTCACGACGCCCTCGGCGACGTGTGAGGTTTACAGCAGCGCGCTCGTCCCAACAGGCTGCTGAAAAACCCACGTTTTCGCGCTTCTTCAGGATCGCGCTAGGCTCCGGATCGTCCGCGTGGCGATGGGGATGTCTGCGGGAACGGACTGAAGCCTCCACCGCGACCAGCTGGCGCAATTGCGCCGCGGCCGCGGCCGCCGAGCGGATGGGTAACGGTCTGATGGCCACGCGAACCCGGAACGCTGGGTTGGGCGCGCTGGCCGGGTACTGTCGATCCAGCAACGGTCGCGCCCGGCGTCTGCGTTTGCGGGACGTGGATAAAGGCCCATTCGTTGTAATGGTTCTTGCCCTGATAGAGCCGGATCGACTGGTCCTTGCTCTTGCTGACGACGCCGATGAAGGCGTTCATCAGGCGTGCTTCCGGCGAACCGGGTGACGCGGCTGTCGGGGCGGCGGATCGGCTCGTCGGCAGATTTCTCCCCGCCGGCTGCGGGGACTGCCCCGGCCGGCTCGAGGCCAGCGAAGCGGCCGGGGTTCTTCCTGCGACTGCTGCCTGGCCCATCGTCAGCAGCGAGAAATCGTCGTTCGTGATCGGGTCTTTGTATTTCTTGCGCAGGAACCGCTGCTCGATGAGAACGTTGACGTTTGGCGGCATCGCGTTGCCGAACTTGCGTTGAAACAAACCGATCGCGTGCGCGTATTGCTGCCCACGGAAGATGAGCTCTTCCTCCTTTTCGCGCTGCGCCACCTGCTTCCATACGGGCATCGCGACGCTCATCGTGACGGCCATGACGCCCATGGCCACCAGGAGCCCTGCCATCGCGTAGCCGTTCGCCTCGCGGGTTCCAGATTCGGTCGGTGATTTCATTGGCTCGTCCCCTCGAGGGCGGGATCGGTGGGCACACCGTTCGCGGGCGTCACCGTGTCGGTCACGATCACAATGAACCATGCCCAGCCGGTATTGCCTTGAGCATCGGTGGCCGTGCATGTAACGCTCGTGGCGCCAATCGGGAAGGTCGTGCCGCTCGGCGGCACACAGCTGGCAGTCCCCTCTCCATCGACGGCATCACTCGCCGACGCGACATAGCTGAACGTTGCGCCCTCGGCGCTCGTCGCTTCGAGCCAGGCGTCCGCCGGCACCGTCACCGCGGGCGGCGTCAGATCCTGCACCGTGACGGTGAATGATTCTGACGCGGAATTGCCGGCCGCATCTGTGGCGGAACACGTGACGATGGTGGGTCCGAAGGCGAACGTGGCGCCGCTCGCAGGCGCGCACGTTGCGGCGAGAACGCCATCAGCGTCATCGGTCGCCGTGACGAGATATGTAAATACGGCACCCGTGGGGCCGGTCGCGTCAATCGTGAGATCGGCTGGCGCCGAGAGCACAGGAGGCGTGTGGTCTTGAGGACGTGCGTTCGCAACATCGACCGTGACCACGGAGGACTGAGTCACATTGCCGGCTGCGTCGTACGCCCACGCGGCGAGTCCGACCGATCCGTTCGGCAAGGCCGCGGTGTTCCAGCTGATGGCGTACGGAGGACCGGCCGTGCGGGCGACGAGTGTATCGCCGGCGTAAAAGTCCACACGCGTCACGCCGACGTTGTCCGATGCCTTGGCTTGCATCGCGATCCGCCCTGCGACGGTCGCGCGATCCGCCGGGGCGCTCAGAGAGACGCCGGGTGGAACGTGATCGACAGTGCCGGTGCCGTTCTGCAGAGCCATCCAACCCACGGCATTGATGCCGACGCTCCCGTCAAGAACGGCCAGATCGACGTCGCCGTCTTCGTCCCAGTCGGCCGCGCTGACAAGCTTTGGGCTTGGGCTGGGTGCCAGGCCCGATTCCGCGACGAAGGTGCGGTCGCCGTTCCCGAAAAAGATCAGCGTACGCCCCTCTCCGTAGTCCGCGATCACGATGTCAGGAAATCCGTCGTGGTCGATATCGCCGATGGCAACGTCCGTCAATCCTGGCTTGCGCGTGCGGATGCTGTCGACCACCTGTGTCGAAAACGTGCCGTCACCGTTGCCGAAGCCCGCGATTACTCGCCCGCTGCCCGCGGATTCAACCCATGCGATGTCGGGATGCTCATCACCGTTGAGTAATCCCACCGCGACGGCCGCAGCCGGGCCGCCGCCCGTCACTCCAGAGGGCGGCGCGGTGAAGGTGCGGTCACCGTTGCCGAGGAACACCTTCACGCCGCCTGAGAACCCGACTACGAGATCCAGTGCACCGTCGCCGTTGAGGTCGATCGGCGCCGCCAGGCTTGTCGCCGGAATATGTCCGCCCGCGACGTTGATCGTCGAGTAGGTCAGGA
Source organism: Acidobacteriota bacterium (assembly GCA_046726355.1). Classification (GTDB taxonomy): domain Bacteria; phylum Acidobacteriota; class Vicinamibacteria; order Vicinamibacterales; family CAVVIG01; genus QHWF01. The sequence goes on from JBKPAI010000148.1 coordinate 10,026, forward strand.
ACGGGAGGAAGGTCAGCTTGTAGATCTTCAGTCCCTGCGCGCTTGCGCTCACGACCGCGATTTCCGGCCGTCCGTCGCCATCGAAATCGCCGGCCTGCACGGCAATCGAGCGCGGCGGTGCGATCAGGCAGCGCGGCGACGAAAATGCGGGCCCGAGCGCGACAGCGATGCCCGGCGTCGACCCACAGACGGTGTCGCCGTAACTGCCATCCTTGTTCGGCACGTCCTGGGTGACCACGGCGTCCAGGTAGCCGTCGCCATTGAAGTCCGCCGTCGCCACAGCCGTCGCCTGCACGAAACTGAACCCGCCGGCTCTGACGAGCGATCCGGTCCCGTCGCCTGCGAACAAGTTGACGTTCGATCCGTCCGCGGCTTTCGACGACACCAGCAGATCGAGGTGACCGTCCTGATTGAAATCTCCGGTAACCGCGCCGGCGGGCTCGGCTGCGGCCAAATCCACCGCAGTGGCCGGGGCGAACGTCACCCGTGTCGTCTGAGCGAGGGCTATCGAACCAGTCGCGAGTACGGAAAGTCCGAAAACCTGCAAATACCAGAACCGGTTCAACCTTTGTGTCCTTGGTGTCTCGCGCCGGCCCGCGCAGCGTCTTGAATGATTCAAAACCCAGAACTCGAGACTCAGAACTTTACCACCACCAGTCAGATCGATTCCGGCGCCAATGGGTGGCTCATGCGCTTCGCAGGCTTCTCCACAATCCGCCCGCCGCGCGGATCCTCGCCGGCCGTGAACCAGGCGATGAGCGCCGCCGCAATCGCCGCGGCAAGGAATGTGAGATCGAGCACCGCCCGGGACAGCGCGACGGTCCCTCCGAGCGTGAGGCCGTGCGCGCCGATGACGGCAGCCAGTCCGGCAATCGTGGCGACCAGGATGCCGATGCCGTTCCGGCGAGCACGTTCGGCCGCCGCTCCCGCCAGCGCCACGCACCACCCGGCGAGAACGATTGACGAGTACATGTTCGTTGTCGGCAGGCGCCCTTCGAGCATCATGTCGAACAGCAGGCCGCCTGTATGGAGCGCGAGGCCAAGCACCAGCATGGTCGCCGCCGACCGGTACAGAGTGGGCGACCGGTGCCACCATGACACGCAGAGGAGAACGAACGCGACCGAGTAGAGGCCGGTTGCTCTGACGAACGGTTGGAATTGGTTGTTGACGAATTCAGAGGCGGCCCGATTCACTTCCGGACCAAAGCCCTTGTCGATCAGCCAGTCGCGGTACTTGGCGACCTGGAGGTTGAACACGTCCGGCTTACCCTGGACATGTGCGGTGCTCATGGCGGCGTAGTACCCGACCGACAGCGGCAATTGGCCGGTACGGGCGCTGTCAATCAGCACGTCACCGATGTTCAGCCAGTGGTCACGGGCATTCTTCGGGGCATCCGGGGGAACAGGCGCCAGGGAGCCGGCGCGTGCCACCATCGCGAACGGACGCGCGAAGGCACGCATCCGGTCTTCGGTCGCCTTGTCGAGCGTCTTGTCGTTCCCGTGCTCCCGGGCGACGGCGGCCGCGACGCCGGCTTTGAGGTCGGTCACATACCCGCTGAGAAACCCGGCGAAATCGTACGAGACTGGCTTGCCCTTCGCGGCCTGCTGAAGCAGGCTGTTCGGCTGAAGACTGTTCTTGAGCCGCTCGTAGATGACGATGCGGCCGCGAAGCGCCAGCAGCTCGCGCTCCCACGGCGCGCGGCCGGCGGCGTTGACTTTGGCCACACGCGCGGACTGCTTTCCCAGTTCGGCCAATGCGGGCGCGAGGTCCTTGAACGCGTAATAACCCGCCCCCGCGGGCAAACTGAGAGTGCTGACAAGCTTCGGGTCCTTGATTGGGAACACGCGGCGGGCATCGGCCTCGTCCGGCTTCGTCATCAGCTCGAGCAGCCATTCAGTAGCTGTCAGGGACGTCGTCGCCGGCCTGACGATGCGGACGATTCGCGTCGGGATGCCGACGTTGTCCAACGGCACCATCACCGTCCCGCGAACCTGCAGCAGTCCCATCCGGGCGACGGAATCAATCGGTTGGACGCGGCTGTTGATGGAAACCGGCAAACGGCCAAACGCGGCCAGGTCGAACCCGCTATTCAGGTGGACAGGCCACGGTACGGATGCCGCGATGTAGATGACAAAAATGGCGCCGATGATCGGCGGCAGGTACCGGTTGCGCATCACTGAGCGATCTCCACCTGGAGGACGTTGTTGCGATACACCGCCTTCACCTTGAGCGTCTTGGATATCTGACCGGAGGCGACACGAATCGTGCTTTCGCCGGCACGTCTGACGACAATGCGGACATCGCCGGCGTCACCCGGTGTCACGGCGACCATGTCAGGATCGCTCGCCGTCCACGTCGGCTGGTCGAAATGCGGCGCCTTCGCCTCGATGGTGCAGGTGTTCCCTTCTCCCACCCTGGTATACGTGGGCGGCGCC
>JBKPAI010000149.1:0-14837 GCA_046726355.1 Acidobacteriota bacterium
TGCTTGGTCCCGCCTTCGATGATCGCCAACACTTCGTCCTCTTTCATGATGAGGTATTCCTCGCCATCGAGCTTGATCTCCTGGCCGGAATACTTACCGAAGAGGATCGTGTCGCCGGCTGTGACGTCCAAGGGGATGCGCTTGCCATTATCCTTGGTCTTGCCGCTTCCGACCGCGATGACTTTGCCCTGCTGGGGTTTTTCCTTCGCTGTGTCGGGAATGATGATTCCCCCGACTTTCTGTTCGCCTTCTTCAAGGCGCTGGATGATGATGCGGTCGTGGAGCGGTCTGATATTCATGGATCTCGACTCCCGAGTGATGTGACTGCATGGATCGGACTCGGACGTGTCGGCGATGAAACCTGAGAGCGGGCTGCCTCACACGCACGACGACCGACGGGGCCATTCGGCGCGCCGTCCGATACGACTCGGACTTGCTCACCCTCCATTGTCACGGGGGAGGCCAGGCGCCGTGTGTGCACAATTGAACAGGAGCGCCAATGCGGATCGCGACCTCGAGAGGACCGTGGACCTGCCGACCCTCGCTGCGCAAACGGGTAGGGCGGGGCGGCAGTAGGACTGGTTGCGCTGTTCGCGGCTTAGCTGGGCGCCGCGTCGCGCTAAGGTCGGAGCGTCTGGCGATCGCGTCGAGCAGCCGAGAAAATGACGAATCGTATCCGGTGGTTACAACGCTGGCAGATGAACGGGACTGAGGCGCGCTCCGAGCATCCGCACCAGCGCGTCCTCCCGGACCGTCTCATCGGTCAGGAGAGCCTCAGCCAGCGTGTCTAGGTGCGCGCGTGAGGTTGTTAACAGCTGGTGCACGACCTCCTGCCGTTCGGCAATCGTATGCTCCACTTCTTGGTCGATCCGAGCCGCCGTAGCCTCGCTGTAGTCACGCCCTTGAGCCAGTTGGTAGCCGAGAAACGGCTGTTCCTCGTCAGCCTGCAACGCCACAGGCCCTAGACTCCCCATCCCCCACCGGGTGATCATGCGTTTCACGAGACGCGTCGCTTGGACCAAGTCGTTCTCGGCGCCCGTCGTGATATCGCCCATCGCGAGCGCTTCCGACTCACGGCCCCCCAGCATCACGTCGATCCGCGCCAGCAGATCGGTCCGACTGTAGTTGGAGCGCTCCTCGGTCGGCCGCTGTTCCGTCGCCCCGAGCGCGCGCCCATGCGGGACAATCGTGACTTTTCGCACGGGGTCAGCCGCTGGCGTCAGCCAGGCCACGATCGCATGGCCAGCTTCGTGATACGCGACGACTCGTCGATCGTGCGGCGTCATCATGCTCGTGCGCTCGGCACCGAGGACGATCTTGTCCCAGGCCTGCTCGAAATCCTCCATGGTCACGTCGGTCCGGTCGTGACGCGCCGCGCCCAACGCCGCTTCGTTGCACAGATTGGCGAGGTCCGCTCCGCTCAGCCCAGTCGTCGTGCGCGCCAATCGCTCGAGATCCACGTCGACGGCCATGGGGAGATGACGCGTGTGAATGCGGAGGATCCCTTCTCGGCCGCGCCAGTCCGGCAGGGGCACCACGATCTGTCGATCGAAACGGCCGGGACGCAGCAGCGCAGGGTCGAGCACGTCGGGGCGATTGGTCGCGGCCAGGAGGATGACCTGCTGATGCTCAGCGAAACCGTCCATCTCGACGAGGAGCTGGTTCAACGTCTGCTCGCGCTCGTCGTTCGTCGCGCCGACGCCGGCGCCCCGACGCCGTCCGACGGCATCCAACTCGTCGACAAAGACGATGGCGGGTTCAGCTGCTTTGGCCTGCACGAACAAATCGCGGACGCGGCTCGCACCCACGCCGACAAACATCTCCACGAACTCCGACCCACTGATGCTGAAGAATGGCACGCCCGCTTCTCCGGCTACGGCCCGAGCCAGCAACGTCTTGCCGGTGCCGGGCGGTCCGACTAGGAGGACTCCACGTGGAAGACGAGCGCCGAGTTCGAGATACTTTCGCGGATGGCGGAGGACGTCGACGACCTCACTCAGGTCCGCCTTCGCCTCGTCGGCGCCGGCGACATCCTCGAACGTGATCTTCGGTCGATCCTCGGCGTAGCGGCGCGCCTTGTTGCGGCCGAAGCCGAAGATGCCGGCCTGACTGCGCGCCGCCTGACGGCCCATCCACACGATGAGCAGAACCATCAGGACCACCGGCAATCCGTTGGTGAGGAGGATGGTGAACCATGGCGGCGAGGGGGTCGCGACATCAGCCACGACGTGGTGCGCGTCGAGCAACGGCATGAGCGAAATGTCGCCGACCATACTGGGGAACGCCGTACGAAAGGATGAATAAGTCGCTTGCTTCTGTTCCTCGACGGCGCTGGGCTCTTTTCCGGCCGTTTTGGCCTGTGTCGCCGTGGCTGGTGCAGGCCAGACAATCGCCTGGAGGAATGTGCCGGTGATCTCGTCGCCGATAATCCGGACCTGCGACACATTCCCGCCAGCGACCTGCGTCTTGAATGCGCTGTACGGGAGCGCGACCTGCGAGGTCTGTGTAGGCAAGAACGACGAGATGTTCCATGCCATCAAGATCAAGAAGAAGATCCACGAGAGCGGGTTCAGGCGGTACCGACCGGGCGCCGGCGCGTGCAGAGGCGCTGGGGGCGGTGTCCGCGGACGTGGCGGCTTCGGGTCCCCGGTGCCCGATGGCCGATCATGAGTCAGGGCTTCGTCGACCATGCGGTTGCCACGCTATCACGGCGTCGCGGCGAGGCAGCAGGGCGCGTTCTCGTTCGGCGGGCGCTAGCACTCCCGGCACGCGTCGGGACCACAAGGGCTGATGCGAAGACGTCGCCGACGGCGACGACCGTCTTCTCAGCGATCGATCCCGTAGTGCTCCTTCACCTTCGCGACGATCTGTGGATCGGTCAACTTGTCCGTGGTCTCGATTCCCACGATGCACTTGGACAGCGCCTTGGAGTGGCTCAGGCGCTCTTTGAGTTGTAACTTGGCCTCACCTGGCCCGAGGATCAGAAGAGCCTCGGGTTGCGCCAAGTGACTGATGACCTCGTCGTAGTACTGGTCAAGATGCTGGCCGTAGCGTTCCTCGTATCTTTTCTCGCCGCCTCCGTCTTGGGGGCCGCCCTCTGGCATCGTGGACGCTGCCCGACCTGAATAACGGGAGTGCGGTCCGACCTTGGATTCCGGGGTCTCGACGGTCACGCGATCCGCTGAGGCGGGGACGATGACCGCCTTCCTGTGATCGATCCAAATGCCGACTCTGTCGTTCATGAGCACCTCTGTGACGTCGACGATTGTGAGTCGAACCGCGCTAGCCTCGCCCGCCGCGCCAGCCAGTCTTGACGCTCTTTTGTCCCATCTGTTTGCCTCGCGGTTCGCCCATCCGTTTGTCGATCGGTTCCTGAGGCGGCGGTTTCCGATGACGCTTCCCCGGCGCGTCGACTGGTCCGCGGCTGCGGCGCGTCGCAGCGGTTGCTGGCTGCCTCGCCGTGGCCTGTGATCGGTCTTTCTGGGCGCCAGTGTCCGCTTTACCGGATTGTGTGGCCAATGCGCCGCCGCCCCGCTGACGATGCAAACGGGGCTCAGTGACCTCCTTCGCGAGGAGATCCCCGAGTTCGGCGAGTTGCGATTGGTATGAGCGGGACCGTGCATGCACGGGCGAGCGCAAACCGAGAGGTCTCGCCGTCCAGTGCCGTCAGCTCGGTCGTTACAACCGGTGGGACCGAGCGCGATCGCATACGGTCCTTCCTGATGGCACGAATCGTCGAGGTACTTGTGAAGCGGTGCTGACAGGCCGGACCTAGGGACCCTTCGGCGTTTGCCGCGTCTGCTTCCAACTCCTGGTGTCTCGCCGGTCGTCGTCTTTTCATCAATTCCAGCATGCGGCTCCCCCCAACACCGGGGATCGTCACTGCCATCTACGGCCGATCTCGATCAGCAGGCGCACAACGAGCGCCACCGGCGCGCCCACGACCAGAACTACCAGAGGAAACGCGAGCGCGAGCAGCAGCAACAGGCCCGCGTCCTCGAGCCAACCCAGCATGAGCCGGCTGCGGCCGGTCGCGACGACCGCGGCCGGCGCCGCCGCGATGTTCGTTGCGTCCGGACGAGCCACACTCCGAGCCAGCTGGATCGGCGATCGTTCCGACGCTACTGATGTGGTCGTCACTGCCGAACACATGATCATCCTTTTCGTACCGTGCTTTCGACGATAAGACATGACCCGAACGGCGTCTGTCCCGTTGTGCACACGCTGGAGCGCCGGATCAAACCGTGTCCTTGTTCGTAGCGAAACGCCTCGATCGCCAACCAGGCGCAACTGCGGCGTCGCGCTGGCAGCCATCAACCTGGCATCGGCAGGAATCGCAGGAACATGGACGCGGCCGCCATGCTGAGCATGTTGCCGAAGTTCGAGCTCGTGCCCATCAGCAGGTACTTCATCTTCCGGAGCCCGGGTCCGTAACCGCACGGCGATCTCGCCAAACATCGTCTTCGGTCCGGTCGCGATCGCGAGCGCGGTGCCGGTCCCGCTCACCACCGAGGTGCCGAGGAAGACGAGGTGCGGCGCGTTGGGGTCTGCCGTCCCTTCCGGGGTGGTGGCGGACGCCTCTTTTTCGGCCGGCAGCGACTCGCCCGTCAGCATCGATTGCTGAACGGACAGGTCGCGTGATTCCAGCAGCCGTCCGTCGGCAGGCACCAGGTCGCCCGCCGACAGCCGGAAGACGTCGCCAGGGACGACGTTTCGCAGCGGCGTCTGGAGCCACGCCCCATCGCGGCGCACGGTTGCGGTGGGAATCACCGACGACCGCAGCTGCTCGGCGGCCTGCTGCGAACGGTACGACTGCCAGAAGTTGATCGCGACGCCGAGCGCCACCATCGTCACGATGATCAGCGCGTCGACCTGCTGTCCCAGAGATGCGGCAATCGCGCTCGCCACGAGCAGGATGATGACGAGGGGATTCGTGAGGATGTGGAACAGCTGTACGACGGCGGAGAGACGGTGCACCGGGGCCGCCTCGTTCGGACCGTACACGGCGAGGCGCCGCGCGGCCTCGGCGGCGGTGAGCCCCTCTTCAGCGCTCGGCATTCGCTCGTCGACAGTAGTTGCCCATCGCGACTACCGGCCGTCGTTATCGTCGAGAACGTTTATCCGGACGCCGTTCCTGGGTGGGACTGGTCTCCAGGGTCGCTTCAAGTTCGGCAATTCGCTGCAAGGCCTTTTCTCTCAATGCCGTCCTTCACGCGCGATTTCGATCTCTCCAATGCGCTCGACGTGTGGCACGCGACGGTCAAGCGCGGCGATGAGCTCGTGCAGATGACGGAGCTTGCGCGTGCGATCCGATTGAGCGATTCCCTTGTCACTGGACATCACCCTCCTCCTGACCTCTTACATCATCACGCAATCCATCGGCCAGCACGTCGACCGCTTTCACGATATCAGGATTCTTGTGGAAACCGGCGAGACACCGGCGATGAAGCGATGTTGTCAGGCCAGATCGATCACGATCGACAAGGACAACACGACGATGGTGGAAGCCGCCGGCGACGCGGCGGTGATCAGAGTTGATCTCCCGTGCGTCAGCGCGTCGACCTGCTATCCCTGAGAAGCCCTATCAGCTGGCTCGCGTGCGGCGCCGGAACGATCGCTTGAATCATCCGGGGCGACCGACGGTGCGTGGTCGTCGGTGCGTGTTCGCAGCTTTGCGACCAAGGCCGCTGTGCGCTGGCGATGATGTAGCTTGCGTGTGCGGTTCTTGTGGAATCGAGCTCGATCGCCATTCCGTCCCGACATACGGGCAGCGTACTCGAGGCGACGGACTTCCACTGTGCCGTTTCGCACAGGTTCCCCGCCGCGACGCGGCTATGCTTGACATCTCAGAATCCGATCGAGAAGGGAACTCTCATGAGCGGCGGCTGGACTCTTCTGGGGCTCGCTGTGTTTGGGGTGATCGCGAAAGCGATCGGATGGTCTTACGCACGCGCGCAGCGATCAGATCTCGGATTCGTCAGTCGTCGCTGGCTCGCCGAACATCATTGTTGAGCGCCGACCATGTCGCGACAATCAGCATCCGGCCCTCAACACCGCGCCGCTGCGTGCGTCGCCGATCGGATCGGAGATCGATGAACGTCAGATCGCTGACGACCGGCTTGCGTCCGCCGGCTCGATGGCAGCGATCCGGAGAGCGGCGGGCGATTTGTCCCCCTCAAGGAGTATGGGAATGAACACCACATCGCGCAACCTGCTGACCCGATCATGGACGGCCGATGTTGACGCCTTGGAAATAGCCATCGGACGACTGACGTCGCGACGGCCAGCATGCGATGTCCGACCGGTTCATCGCCCACATGCTGGCCAGGAACGTCCGCGTCGAGCAGGATCTCGTTGATCAGCTCTTCAAGTCCAGCGAGAAGCGCTTAGCGCGCGCTGTCGCTGCTCGCGCGGTATGGCAAGCAGGACAAGCCGGCGCGTCGCGCCGAAATCTCGCAGGAGACGCTCGCTGAGATGATCGTGACGACGCGCTCACGACTCAATGTCTTTCTGAACAAATTCAAGAGACTCGGCTTCATCGAGTACGACGGTCAGCATCCCCTCAAAGTCAACGGGTCGCTGCTGAGCGTCATCCTCCACGAACGAGCCTGAGTGCACGTTCGGCCGCTGAACGCAAAGCGCGATGTGCAATCCGGGACATCGCGCGCGGTCACGCCTGCGACAGACTGATCCCAAAGAGAGGCACAGGATGTTCAAGCTGATCGCGACGATGAGGCGCGGTTCGGCGACAGGTATCCCCGCGGCGTGGGCTCGTTACGAGACGATTGAAGCGGCCCGCCTCGGAACGGCGACGCTGTTTCGCGACGATCGCGTTCTGCGCGCCATGATCGTACGCAACGAGGTTCCGCCGGCGTTCGTGGAATGGGTGGAACGGTGACGTCTCTCCAACCCACGCAAGCCGCGGACGTCTCGGCAAGGCTTCAGCAAGGGGTACGCAGCGGGCTGCCGGTGGTGATCCCCGGCGCGTGGGAGTTGCGGGACCGTCGTCCGATCGTCCCAGCGATTGAGACCAGCGCGCCGGGGCTGTCGTCACACGTCGCTGGATCGGGTCCGATCGTGAACGGCTCGAACGCGCGCGAGAGGGGCGGCGCGCCGAGCCAACGGAGAACGCTGCAGAGGACGATTCTTGCGAAGATGTGGCGCGACATCATTCGTCCCACCGACGCACCGGTGCTCTGACGTCGAACGCTTCCTCTAGGAACGGTGAGCAACATGGCGAATAGAGTCAATCTTCCACGCGTCCACATCGCGGGCTCTGACGCGCACTGCGACGCGCACATCGAGGTGGGTCCTCACGGTTTTGCGCTGTTCCTCGCGCCAGACGCGGAATATCCGATGCTGGATATCGATGGAACGCCGCAGCAACTTGATGATGTGGTGCGTGGTCTGCAAGCGGCGCTGACGTGCCGTCTATGAAGCACGCGATCTACGAAGATCCGGCTACGCGCAAGTTCGCTCTCATCAGAGTGCCGCCGACGTTCGCAGAGGGCGACAAGCTGCCGATCCCGCCGACCGTGCAATGGCTCGACACACGGGACGGCGTCCTCGCGGCTCTGCGATCTGTCTTGAGCCGTTATGGACGCAGCAGCGTCTTGATCGAACGACGCTCGTCCATCGCTCGATAGCCTTCCGCGAGCTGCTCGAGCGGCAGGATCATGTCGAACCGCTTGCCGGGGTTAATCGTGCCTTTCATCACCAGATCGATCAGCTGGGGCAGGTAGCGACGTACCGGCGCGGGCCAGCCGTGAAGGCGGACGTGGGAGTAGAAGAATTCTTCGCCCTGCAGCTCGACCCCATGCGGAACGCCGACGTAGCCGACCGACCCACCTGGCCGCGTCGAGCGGATCGCCTGCATCATCGACTCCTGCGTGCCGACGCACTCCAGCACCGCGTCTGCGCCGACGCCGCGGGTCAATTCCTTGATACGGGGGCGACGCCCTCGTCGCCGCGTTCCGTCACAATGTCAGTCGCCCCGAATTCGCGCGCGAGCTTCTGCCACGAGCGTGCCGTCCGCCATCGGCACGCGCAGCATGGGCGCCTGCGCACCCACCATCCACTGCCGGTGCGCGCACGACGTCTGGTAGCCGGCGCGACAGTGCGGGCACGTGTTATCGGAAGCGGCAAACGATCCGATGACGAACTGGCCAGGCTTGATAGAGGTGACGGCGCGGCCCACCACCTCGACGATGCCGCAGTACTCGTGGCCGATCGGAGTCGGACCGTTGGTGGCACTGATGCCGCGGTAGGGCCACAGATCGGACCCGCAGATGCAGGTCGCCGAGAGCCTGATGACAGCATCCGTTGGGTCGACAATGGTGGGCGCCGCGCGCTCCTCGAAACGCACGTCGCGCGGACCGTTGAACTGCTCCTTGCATGACTTGATCACTCTCCCTATCGCTCCATCGACGAGGCTCGGTACTGTTCACCGGTCACGTGCTCCATCCACTCGACCGCCTTGCCATCGAGCTGCTCCTGAATGGCGATGTGCGTCATCGCCGTGGTCGGCGACGCGCCGTGCCAGTGCTTCTCGCCGGGCTCAATCCAGACCACATCGCCCGGCCGGATGACCTCGATGGCGCCGCCTGCGCGCTGCACGCGTCCGAGACCCGACGTGACGATCAGCGTCTGACCAAGAGGATGCGTATGCCATGCAGTGCGGGCGCCTGGCTCGAATGTCGCGATCGCGCCGGAGACTCGCGCGGGCGAACTCCTCTCAAACGGCGAATCGATTCGAACCGAACCGGTAAACCACTCAACTGGTCCTTTGCCGGACGGTTGCGAGCCGCTTCTTGTGATATCCATGTTCGCGTGCCTTCTTCATGTCCTCGTTCGATTCCAGCGTACCGTCGGTCTGATTCCGTGAGTAGTCGGAGAAATCGACAAGGGTTTGTGAGTACCATTCATGAATGGTTCGAGACGAGCTCAGCGTGCTCTCGGCGTTCCTGGCCGTGGCGGAGGGGCGCAGCTTTACGCGAGGCGAAGCAGCTCGGCGTTTCTCCCTCGGCATTGAGTCACGCCATTCGCGGGCTGGAAGAACAGCTTGGCGTCCGCTTGCTGTCGCGCACGACGCGCAGCGTCGCGCCGACCGAAGCGGGAGCGCAGTTCATTGCGCGCCTCGGTCCAGCGCTCGCGGACGTTCGAAGCGCTCTTGAGCAGGTTTCGGGATTTCGCGATCGACCCGCGGGGCGCGTGCGCCTGATCGCTTCACGGCTCTCGGCACGGATGGTTCTCGCGCCCAAGCTCGGGCAGTTCGCCGGCAAGTATCCCGACGTGGTGCTCGACGTGACGACGACCGAGGAGGGCCGCTTCGATCTCGTGGGCGCAGGATTCGACGCCGGCATTCATCTCGGCGAGTTCATCGAGCGAGACATGGTGGCGGTGCGGGTGTCGAACGAGCAGCGGGCCGCGATCGTCGGGGCACCGAGCTACTTTGCGTCACATCCGAAGCCGAAGTCGCCGCGAGACCTGACCAGCCATCGATGCCTCAACTTCCGGCACGGATCGTCGGGCGTGTACCACTGGGAGTTCGAGAAGGGCCGAAAGTCTCTCGCTGTTGCGGTCAACGGGCCGCTGACCGTCGATGACGTTGAAGTCTTGATTCAAGCCGCGATCGACGGCACGGGACTGGCGTTCACACTCGAGGAGCACGTGAGCGCTCACCTGGCGAGCGGCGCGCTTCTCCGCGTGCTTGAAGATTGGTGCCCGCCGTTTGCTGGCTACTTCCTGTACTATCCGAGTCGTCGGCAGCAGCCGCCTGCGCTGTCGGCGCTCATCGAAATGCTTCGGCTGTAGCGTCGCCGGGATTGGCGCATCGACAGCCGTCAGGTCGTCGGTTAGACGTCTCGAGCTCCTCGATATCCTGAACGCACAGGTCGCGCGCCGTGTGCGAATCTTGACTTTGTGTACCGTGTACACACACTTGAAGACATGAGCTCGGCAAACATGTGCGGCCGCGTGCCTGCGCGTTACGAGAGGAAACCAAATCGGTAGAGAAGACGGCCAGCCATTCCGGTGGCCGCGCGTACTCGTCAAGCGAGCACTGGCATACGCCAAGGCTTTCCCCGAAGAAGTCCGCACGGCGTTGAAGGCAGAAACATCAATGACCGGCGCGGCGTTTTCATGTTGGAAGGATGGCCGGCGGCTGAAGGCCCCGTTCGTCTCTGGCCCATTGCTGATGTGGCCACATGTAGCTATACTGGAAAACATGGAGACGGGGATTCGCGAGCTGAAGGACAACTTGAGCCGATACATTCGGCGCGCCGAAGCGGGACAGCGGATTGCTGTGACCGCTCATGGGCGCGTCGTCGCTGAACTCGTGCCCCCAGGAACGGCGACGCGCAAGTCCCCCGGAAGTCGATGGGACGAGCTCATTGCTTCCGGCATCCTTCATCCGCCGGTGGAGACTGGCGACCCGTTCGAGGACTGGCCCGACATCCGCCTGCCGCCAGGTACGGCCGCGGAACTCATCGACGCCGATCGTGGCGAAGCGTAGTGCTCCACGACGCCGCCCCGCCCGAAAGGTGGCGCCGGCCCGTCCGACTCCCGCGGCCGCCCACACGAGAGTGCGGTACATGGAGTCAAGCGCTCTCGTCGCCGCACTGCTGGAGCGCGACGCAGCGACCGTCAAGAAGATCCCGCGCGGTACGCAGCAGGTGACGTCGGCGCTCACACTCGCAGAAGCGGGGCGAGCCATCATTCGAGCGCGCGCGACTCGTCGTCTGACGGCGGAACAGGAGCACGCCGCCGTGCGCGCCCTCCGAACATTCGAGCGGCGCTGCTTCGTCCTCGACGTAGCTCGGGCGGTGCTCGATCGAGTGCGCCGTCCGTTTCCAGTCGAACCGATCCGTACACTCGACGCCGTCCACCTCGCTACCGCGGAGCTGCTTGGCGAGGCACCACCGCTGGTCACCATCGTCACGCGGGACGACCGAGTGCGGAAGAATGCAGAAGCGCTTGGATACACCGTCGAGTAGGTGAGCCGACCGACGCAGGACGAGGAACGCATCGGTGTCGCTGCAACCTTGGAACATCCAGGCGACGATGGCGTCCGGGGGAGGGTCGGAGTGATCGAAGGGACCTGCCCGGCCGGGTGCCAACAGGCTAGGGTCACACTCGGAAAGCGGTGTGACCTATAGGTGACCTACGGGATCCTGCTGGATCCCGCATCAGCGAGTCCGTACGCTGAAATAGGGGCCAGGCAGGGACAGAAATCGAAGCAGCTGCGGATGTTACCCCGAACTCGGAAAGTGGTCGGGGCGACTGGATTCGAACCAGCGACCCCCTGCGCCCAAGCGAGGACTACATGGTGGGCTGATCGGAGCCGACCGCGACTTTCCGAGGCTTCTGCGGACGCAACCCGGCCGACCGCTGCCGCTTTCGCCCCCCTGATTCCGACTCCGTTGCAAGAAGAAGTTGCAAGGACGCCCGGTGCTCCTCAAAGCGGCGCATCGCGCCGTGAGAGACCTTGATCGTGTGCCTAGGTAGGTCGACGTTTGCGAGATGTTCTCGTGGCCAAGCCAGTCGCGCACCGTGTTCAATGGGACCCCACCTTCAAGCCAGCGTGAGCCAGCCTCACGCCTCAGATCGTGAAAGTGCAGATCGATCTCGGCGAGTGCGGCCCGCGATTCGGGCGTCAGGTTCTTCGTCTTCTTCGTGAACGTCGGGGTGCGGCCGTGCGCCCGCAGCACGCAGGTGAGCCACGCGCGCTTCGGGGCGTCGATCCTCTGGCCGATCTCGTTCCCGAAGACGAAGGCGTCGAGCGGCAGCGGTTGACCGTTCGGATCGAAGCGACGCATCTCCAGGATCGCCTTGAGGCGCGTCGAGACCGGAATTCGGCCGGCCGGTCTTCGTCTTCGTTTTGGCAACCGGAAGGAAGATCTGGGAGCGGGGCGCCGAGGTGATGGTCGCCTCCTTCTCGATCTTGATCCCCACGACCTGATGCCACTGCAGCGACATGATCTCGCCGCGCCGCATCCCCGTCTCCAAGGCGCACTCGATGACCGCGCGCAGGTGCGGCCCGGCCGCAGCCAGCAGCCTCTCCTCCTCACCGTCCTGCAGGCGCCGGCTGCGCTTGGGCTCCTTCGCCAGCTTGATCACCGTTTCCGATCCGTGCTTGAACGGCGTCTCCTTCAAGTGGCCGGTGCGGATGGCCCAGTTGAAGAGGGCGCGCATCGTCCGCACGTTGCGGTTGACGCAACCAAACCGGCGCCTGCCGCGCGGCGGATCTCACGGAACCGTTCGACCGTGTCGGTAACGACGTCGGTCACGCGCCAGTCGCCCAGCGGTCCCTCACCGCTAGTCGGCCTCGGGACTGCCGTCCTGCAGATCGTGTTCAGCGAGTAGACGAACTCGGCCTTCGTCGCCGCGCGCTGGACGTCGACGTAGCGCTCGACATAGGTATCGGCAAGCTGGCGCAAGGTCATGGACTCCCGCGGTGCAGTTTGCCCGAATCTGTCAGCCTTGATCGCCTTACGGATCTCCGCGGCTTCGTCCTCTGCGAGACTCTTGCTGTCGATATGGCGGCCGAGGTGTTTGTCGAGGGAGAAGCGGTGGTGGACCCCCTCCACTTCAAGGCGAAGTGCCAGGGGTGTCCGCATTTCGCCCACCCGCGCCGCGGGCAGCCGCAGACGTTGCGGAGCCCATCGTTGCGATGACGCGATCGGTTGCTCATTATCGCCGGTCTCCTTTCTCCGGCGCGACGGCCGGGGCCGCGATCATAGCCGCGCTGTCAATGCTGATCGCTGCCGATCATGGGCACCGCAGAAGTCTGATCGAGCACGCATCGATTTACTCGGGTCGGAGCCGTAGCTCGCGGCGACCGCCGATTCGCGCGGCGCGCAATCGACGGGCCCGGACCTCTCGGTAAATCGTCTTCACGCCGCAACGGGCGCGATCAGCAGCTTCGCTGACGGTAAGCCACGGGCTGGACGCCTGGTCACTGCCGAGGGTGCGCACACCTTCACTGCTCACGACGGCCGTCCTCCTAAATGTCGTATCCGACGTCACAGATGCCGGATGGCCGATCCCCCGTCAGCATTCGTCGCGTCGATTGAGATGATCCAAACGGGTTGGAACTCGCCGCCCGGTTCGTCAGGAGCGTGTGCGATAATGGTGGGCGACTACGCGCAGGTTGTTGATTCTAAAGACGGAGAGATGGCCGAGTGGTCGATGGCGCACGCTTGGGAACGCAGGTACTCTCAAGCTGCCGGACGCCAAAGCTGCAGATAATGTCGGTTGCGTGCCCCCGCAAATCCCTCTTCCTAAACTATTGAAAACTAAACGCTTGTCGGCAGTCGCTCGCAGGACACGATGTGAACCCTCGTCCGAACGGCGTGAGCGGCGATTGAAGGAGCACGCTTGGAAAGCGATTCGGGCGACGCTCACCGAGTGATACTGAAGCAGCTCTTCGCGCAAGCGATTCAACGATTTCCCGCCACAGAATGCGTCTCGATGTGAACCGGAAACGTCGCGGTTTGTCAGCGGTTCCGGGTCCACCTTACACAGTTTCTACACAGTTCCAATTTCAGTGAACCGAAGCTCTCGGAGCGCAACGCACCGAGAATTCTTTGGACGCTCGCCCCGCGAACATCGGTCATGGTTGGGTCAGCACTCAAGGCTCTCCGCGTATCGGCCGGAACAGAATGTCGTCCAGGTCAACATCGCCTGGTCGGCTTGTGGCGGACGCGCAGGCCTCCACGCAAACGAATTGGCAGCAATCGCGAACTGCCCTTAGGACGCCTTGGACAGTGCGAATCACAGATGTTTCGCCGCCGCGGCCTATACTCTGGTTATGTCAGAACCCGGTCGCCACCCGCTCTTCGTCGTGGGCATTGGCGCCTCTGCCGGAGGCCTCGAAGCGTTGGTTGAGCTTCTCGGCGCCGTTCCCGCGACTGGCATGGCTTTCATCGTGGTTCAACACCTGGACCCGAAGCACGAGAGCCTGCTCCCCGAGATTCTGACGAAGAAAACGACGCTGGCCGTGTCGCTCGCCACCCCAAGAGAGGCGTTGCAGCCTGACCACGTGTACGTCATTCCTCCGGATGCGCTCTTGACGGTGCAGCAGGGCCTCCTCGAGGTGACGCCGCGCACGAGTGCCCCCGAACGGCCGTTCCCGGTGGATCTCCTCTTCTCGTCACTTGCGGCGGCGTATGGCGAAGGCGCAATCGGCATCGTTCTTTCAGGTGCCGACGCGGACGGCTCCCTCGGGCTCCGCGAGATCAAACACGCGGGCGGGTTCACCTTCGCGCAGCAGCCTGAATCGGCGCGCTTCCCGATGATGCCCCGGCATGCCATCGAGACTGGCTGTGTGGATCTCGTGTTGCGCCCGAAGGAGATGGCAGGCGAGCTCGTGCGTCTCAGCCGGCGGGTCCGCACGGCGAAGTCGAGCCTCGAATCCAACGCTGAGGGCCCGCTCGACAGTGGCACCGACGAGAATGCGGTCCTGGCTCACATCTTCCAGAGGCTTCGCTCGGCGCACGGCGTCGACTTCACCCAATACAAGCGAACCACGATCAGGCGCCGCCTCGAGCGGCGCATGATGCTGCGACGGATCGAGAGCCTCGATGACTACCGCGAGTCGCTCGATCGCGATCCGGGCGAGCTCGCCGCGCTGTACCAGGACTTCTTGATCCGGGTCACCGAGTTCTTTCGTGATCCGACGGCGTTCGATGTGCTGCGCGAGGACGTGCTTCCCACCCTCTGTGAAGGCCGGTCTCCGAAAGAAGCGATCCGCATCTGGGTGCCCGGCTGCGCGACCGGCGAGGAGGTGTATTCCATCGCCATCGCGGTTCTCGAATACTTCGGTGACGGCCTGCCGC
>JBKPAI010000150.1:0-13300 GCA_046726355.1 Acidobacteriota bacterium
ATGCTGCGGCATAGTCACTGAGAGGGCGATGCAGGCTCCGTTCAAGGAGTGGCGCAGCCGGCTCCTGATCTTCTTCGCCGTCGTCGGCCCCGGGTTCATCACCGCCAATGTCGACAACGATGCCGGCGGCATCGCGACGTATTCGGTCGCCGGCGCGCAGTTCGGCTACTCGCTGCTCTGGACGATGATTCCGATCACCATGGCGCTGGTGATCGTCCAGGAAATGTCGTCCCGGATGGGCGCCGTCACGGGCAAGGGCCTGAGCGATCTGATCCGCGAGGAGTTCGGCCTGCGGCCGACCTTCCTCCTGATGCTCGCGCTGGTCATCACGAACTTCGGCAACATCGCCAGCGAGTTCGCCGGCGTCGCCACCAGCTTCGAGCTCTTCGGCGTCTCGAAGTACATCGTCGTGCCCCTGTCGGCCTTCATCGTCTGGGGGATCGTCGTCCACGGCACCTACAGCAGCGTCGAAAAGATATTCCTCTCCGCCTCGGCCTTTTACGTCTGCTACGTGCTCTCCGGGTTCCTGGCGCATCCCGACTGGAAAGCGGCGGCCCTGTCCACCGTGACGCGGCCCGAGAGCGCCGGGTTCCGGAACTACGGCTATTTGTCGATGATCATCGGCCTGGCCGGCACCACGATCGCACCGTGGATGCAGTTCTATCTCCAGGCCTCAATCGTCGAGAAGGGCGTCACCGCCCGGCAGTACAACGCATCACGTCTGGATGTGATCGTCGGTTGTCTGTTCGCGGCCATCGTCGCCTGGTTCATCGTGGTTGCCTGTGCGGCGACGCTTCACACCGCCGGCCGGTACGACGTGCAGACCGCGAAAGACGCGGCGGAGGCGCTGCGGCCGCTGGCCAGCGAATACGCCTATCTGCTGTTCGCCGCAGGCCTGTTCAACGCGTCGCTGTTCGCGGCGTCGATCCTGCCGATTTCGACGGCGTATGCCGTGTGCGAGGGGCTCGGCCTCGAATCGGGCCTCGACAAGCGGTTCGAGGAGGCACCGGCATTTTACTGGTTGTATACCGCGCTGATCGTGGTCGGCGCCGGCGTCGTCCTCATGCCCGGATTTCCGCTCTTTCGCGTGATGGTCCTGTCGCAGGTCGTGAACGGCGTCCTGCTCCCGTTCGTGCTTGTTTTCGTCCTGCTCCTGATCAACGATCGCGAACTGATGGGCGAGTACACCAACTCTCGGTGGTACAACGTCGTCTCGTGGGCCACGATCAGCGTTCTGGTGGCGCTGACAATCCTCCTGGTCTTTCGTCTTTAGTCATCGGTCATCGGCACGGGTCCGGCCCAAGGACCAATGGAGGACCCACGACCAATGACTAATAGGTGACCCGGACGCGGTATTTCAGCGTCGCAGCACCATCGGGCGCAACACTCAGCTTGAACTGGGCCGCCCAGGCATCGGTCCTGGTCCACTCGTGCGACGATCGCAGGATCTTCCAGGTGCCGCCGATCGGTTCGTTGACTTCGACAACCACCGGCGCAGTTTTGTGATTGCGCACGGTGACGTCGTACTCGACCTCGTAGACGTTCGTGGCGACCTTCTCGAAGTCGATTTGCCGGCGCTCGGCGACAACGTCGAACGCGTTGCCGATCTTGATATTCAGCGTTTCGTCCTTCGCCGTGTGGTCGATTCGATCCTCGCCGACGAACTGCACGCCTCCCTTCGAGTCTTCCTGATACACGCGGACCACCCCGGCCGGCATCGGCGCACCGAGGCCACTCCGCTGCTCGTTCCTGAGCTGGTAGTACACCTGCACGACGTCTTTCAGCGGCGCACCGGGATGCTGTGCGTTGCGATAGTAGAACGCCTGTCCGTCGACGACGTACCGCTTCTGGACCGGCACCGACGAGCCCTCCAGCATGCTCACCTGCTTGGTCTGGCTGTTGTTGATTGTCGTCTTTCGGTCGAGCGTGTACAGGTGGTAGTCCGAGAACGATTCCTGGGCCATCGCTGGCGGCGCCGCGGCTTCGGCCCTCATCCGCACTTCGTCGAGCATCCTGCCGACGACCTGACGCACGCGGTTGAGATCGCCGGCCACGAGCTGCAGCCTGGCGTTTCGGAACGAGGTGCCGCTCCCGTTGGTCACGGTCACCCAGCCATCGAGGTCGCCTGACTTGTCGTCGCGGGCAACGCGGAGCACGTAGTCCGCGCTCCACGCCAGCTTCCCGGCCAGGTACGAGGCCTCGACGCGGTGGCGATCGGGCCCGGTGTTCTCGATGGTCCAGATGAGGGTCGGCCTCGAATAGAGCGTCTCCGGGAGCTCCGGAAACCTGATGTGATCGGCGTGGAGGCCGGTCACGATCTCGGTTCCGATCTGCCACACGGGCGCGGCGTTGTAGCTGAGAAGCCGTGCTTTCACTTCCTCTTCGCTCGTCGATCCCGCGTCCTCGCGCTCGCGAACGAGCGTGACCTCCCGGCCGACGTACTTGCGCAGCAGCTTTTCGGGCTCGAGCAGATCGTATTCGTAATTCTGTTCGCGCACGCTCACGCTCGCCGGATCGCTCACCGATCGGAAGTGCACGGTCGCCGGATTGACCGTCGCGGCGATGTCCATGAAACGGAGATCCGACGTGCCGCGAGCCAGCTGGAGGTTGCGCACGTCGCGGATCAGCGCGATGTCGGAGTTGTACACCGTGACCGCGAGCTCGACCTGATCGTCGAGCGTGGTCGTCCGGCCCTGGTCCGGAGCACCCGCGGCCGCAGCGGGAACGGCGGAATCGCGAAGCGTAAACGCGGCGGCGCCAGAGAGGCACACCGCCAGAACGATGCAGGAACGCACAGTCATCGAAGGCTCCTTTTCTTACCGGGGGCGTCGCCCCGCCGGCCCCCCACCCCACCGCGGTGGGCGCCCCGGATCGCCGTCGCTCGCGGGGAGGCGGTCAGCCGGCAGAAGGCCGGTCTGCCTGCAGCCGGTTTCTGTCCTTAGAACGGAGCCGTTCAGAATTCTTGCGTTAGCTCCGGGTCCACGTGCGGCCGCCGTCACTCGTCCGGAAGGTGCGGCCGTCGGCGGTGGTCACGGTAGCGGCGACGCTGTCGGCCGCTTGGACGGCAACGAGGTCAGTGTGCTCGGGGAAGGTGACACGTTGCCACTCGCGCCCGTCGGTGGAACGCAGGACGGTGCCGGCGCGCCCGACAATCCAGCAGACAGTCGGCGAGGGAGCGGCGCCGGCCGTGAGATCTTCGGTGGCGCCGCTCGAGAGCCGATCCCAGGTCGCCCCCTGGTCGGCCGAACGCTGAATCATGCCGGCCGGTCCGATCCGCCAGCGGACCGATGCATCGGGCGACACGATTTCGGCAACAGCCGCCTGCAGCCGGAATCCAGCCATCGTTTCGTTCAACCGCGGTGCCGGCACTGCGGCCGGAGGCGGGGGAGGAGCCGCAGGCGGCGCGGCGGGTCTGGCGGCTGCCGATTGGTCACGCAGCCTGCCGTCTGAGGCCGCCTCACGACCTGCCGCAGACGGCGGCGTCCGGCTGCGTTCTTCCCTCGCCGTTCCCTTGGCCATCCGGTCGGCGCGCGGCAGGCTCTGCTGTTGCTCAGGCGGCGATGACGGCGCCGACGAAACCGATGGCGCGAGTTGCGGCGGCGCGACGGCTGGCGGCTGGGCATGCTCCGCCGCCGGCCTGACGCGCATTGGCTCCCGCGGCGTCGCAATCCAGATCGCGATCGCGCCCACGCCGGCCGTCAGCGGCACAAGGCCCGCAACGAACCAGCGGCGCCGCCACCACGGCTCGAGAGGCGCCGCGGGCGGCAGCGTGCGAATCAACGTCGCGATCATCGCCTGACAGCGCCCGCAGACCGACGCATGCGCCTCGACCGCTGCCGCATCACCGGCGGGCAGCGCCCCATCCACCCATGCCGCGAGCGTTTCAGCATCACGACACGCGTCCGTGGCATCGGGTACGTCAGCGTGGTGCATGCCGCGCCGAAGCAACCGATCGATCGGCAAACCGTTGTCAGGCCGAGGCGTGCTCACAGTCGACTCTCATATTGAACGTCATCGCGGCGATTTCTTGCGCGGCTCGGCGGCAGCGAAGATTTCACCGAGATCGATCGGGCCGGGGTCGTTCATCGCACACCTGAAGCCTTCCTCGATCTGGGCGGGGCTGAGCCGCGCCGCACGAAGATCCTCTTCGATGGCGGCGCGAAGGTCGCGCCGCGTGCGCGCCAGCTGCCTCGACACCGTAGACTCGTGCTCGCCGTCGAGCCTTCCGATCTCCGCGAGCGTGAGGCCTTGCGAATAGTAAAGCGCAAGGCGCAGCCGGTCGCGGGCGCTCAGCCGCGAGATGGCGCGCGTCAGCGCCCCGGCAAGGAGCGTCAGCAGCGGCACACAGTCGGGCTGCGGTGCCTCGCTCGTGGCTGCTCGCAGCTGACTGCCCGCAACCTCGAGCGGCTCGGCGCGGCGCCCCGCCCGCATCCTGTCGATATGACGCTGCGCGAGCACGGCCCGCAACCACGTCGCCAGACTGCTCCGGCCGTGGTAATAACGAAACAGCGATCGTGGGGCGCTTCGACGATCGTCGAGGCCGTACAGGTCGGCGTAAAGGGAATCCGCCAGCTCGCGGGCGCCGCCAGTCGGATCGATGGCATCAGCCGATCGATAGAGAATCGATCGGTACTCCTGCACGAAGTAATCCCAGGCGTCTTCGCGGCCCGCGGCACACGCCGTCGCGAGAACCAGGTCAGCGAGGTGCAGCGAGGAACAGAATCGCTCGAGCTCGTTCACCGCGGGCTCGCGATCCGGGAACGCGTGACGGGCGCTTGCCGTCAACGCCTCGGCGAAGGCGTGCGGCGTGAGGCCCCATCGTTGACCTTCAGCCCGCTCCAGCAGGCGCGCGGCGAGGCGATCGTCAATGCGGATCGCACGCAGGGGCGAAGCCGCCTGTTCCAGCCGGTCACGCATGATGCGAGAACGGAGGACATGGAGGCCACGGTATAACGCAGAGAAACGAAGCGGCGGCGACGAGCAGAGCAGTTGGTGAAGTGTTGAGTTGTGAGTCGTGAGTCGTGACTGATGACTCGTGCCGCACGGATGAAGGGGTGAAATTCACGACTCAAAACTCACAACTCAAGACTCGAAAGACTCAAGACTGACTTCTTCATTTTCTGAAACCTGGTCCGAACAGCGCACGCCCGGCATGCGCACCCGTGTGCTTGCTGTTCCGCACGGTGACGACGCCGTTGACGATGACGGTGTCGATGCCGACCGGAAACTGATGCGGTTGTTCGAACGTCGCCGTGTCGGCAACCGTTCGCGGATCGAAGATCACGATGTCGGCGAAGTATCCTTCCTTCAGCGTGCCGCGGTCGGCGATTTTCATCTGCGACGCGGCCAGGCTGGTCATTTTCCGAATCGCCTCCGGCAGGGGCAGCACGTGCTCGTCGCGGACGTAGCGGCCGAGAATCCGCGGGAACGTGCCGTAGGATCGCGGATGCGGCTGCCCGCGCCCGAGCTCGCCCTCCGGCTTGATCGCCGATGAATCGGTCCCGACGCTCACCCATGGAAACTGCATCGCCGTCTTCACATCATCTTCGGACATCATGTGGTAGAGGGCGCCGACGCGGCCGTCGTTTTCGGTCAGCACGGCAAACAGGGTCTCCCAGTTGTCCTTGTGCCGCTCGGCCGCGATCTGGGCGAGCCGTTTCCCGACGATGGATTGATCCTTGTCCGCAGGGACCGAAGCGATCTGGACGCCGTCGAAGGTGGCGCCGGCGAGCAGGTTTTCGACCTCGGTATTCGCCTCGATATCCCGGCGCATCCTGGCTCGCTCGGCCGGATTCGCCAGGCGCGCCAGCATCGCCTCGCGTCCGCCTTCCTGGGCCCAGCCCGGAAGGGTCGCCTGCAGGCCGGTGCCGCCGGCGGTGTACGGGTACTGACATGCGGTGACGTTGAGGCCGCGGGCCTGGGCCTGCTCGACCAGGCGGCGGATGTCGGCCATGTGTCCCCAGTTCGCTTTCGCACCGATCTTGAGATGGTAGATGACAACCGGCAGCCCCGCCTGGTCGCCGATCTGAATCGCCTCACCGATGGCTTCCTTCACGCGAAAGCTCTCGCCGCGCACGTGCGAGATGTAGATCCCGCCGTACTTCGCCGCCACTCTGGCGAGAGCAGTCAGCTCCTCGGTCGTCGTGTACGACGCCGGCGGATAGATCAGCGCCGTCGCGAAGCCGAAAGAACCCTGCTGCATCGCGCGCTCGAGGATCTCCTGCTCCTTCTTCAGGTCCTCGGCGTTCGCGGCACGATCCGCCATGCCCATCACCTGCTCGCGGAGCATGGCCACCGGCGCAAAGGAACCGAGATTGATCGACGTCCCCTTTTTCTCCAGCGCCCGGAGGTACCCGTCGAAGCCGTTCCAGTTGAACTCGAGGGCGAAGCGCTGGATTGATGCCTCGTCGGCGTGCTCCTTGGTCCACAGCGCCGGGGTGCCGCCTTCGCCGATGAGTTCCGTCGTAATGCCCTGGCGGATGTGGCTCTCTCCATTGCCGTCGGCGAGCAGCGTCGCGCCGGACTGCCCCTGGACGTCGATGAATCCGGGCGCCACGATGCGGCCGGTGGCGTCGATCTCCTCGCGGGCGCGTCCGGAGATGGTGCCGAGTGCGGCCACGCGGCCGTCCCGCACGGCGACATCCGCCCGGCGCGGCGGCGAGCCGGTACCGTCGACGAGATCGCCGTTCCGGATGACGAGGTCGTAGCTGGGGCCGCAGGCGACCGTCAGGACACAGAGCGCAGGAAAGACAATCGACTTCACGCCGACGAGTCTACGCCGGCCTGGTGGGGAGATCCAGGTCGGCTCTTCCCTGTCCGCAAACGGAGAAGACGGACGGAACGGTATCACCACAGAGGAACGGAGACGAAACGGAGAAGACAAAGTCAGTGTTGAGTCGTGAAGTCTTGAGTCGTGAGTTTCAGACTTGACCCGTGCCGCCCGGGTCATCACTCACGACTCACAGCTCACAACTCCACCAACCGGCTCTGCTCGTCTCCGTTCCTCCGTTTCTCTGTGTTTTACCGTTTCCTCCGTAACCTCTGGCTGTCCCTTTCGCGTTGACATCCTGCCGGCTCTTGGGTTGAATGGCGCGCGGCGCTTCCGCGCGCATTCAGGAGGGCTTCGATGAGGCGATTCTTGTCTTCGGCCTCGGCGGTGAAGGCTCCAATTGGAATCGGCCTGACACTCGCCCTCATGATCCTGGGCGTCCTGCCCGTGCGTTCACAAACCCGTCAGGGCGAATGGCGCTACTTCGGCGGCGATCGAGGGTTCACGCGATATTCGCCGATCGATCAGATCAACCGCGACACCGTCAAGAACCTGCAGGTCGTCTGGCGCCGGCCGGCTGTCGATGACAAATTGAAGCAGGCCTTTCCCGATCTCTCGGTCGGGAGCTACCTGCGATCGACGCCCATCATGATTGACGGCATGCTGTACTCGCAGGATGCGCATGGTTTCATCAGCGCGTTCGATCCCGGCACTGGCACGACCGTGTGGCAGCAGGAACCCTTCGCCCGCACGGTCGAAGAAGCCACGGGCCAGAGCACGCGCGGCGTCGATTACTGGCGCGGCGGGAACGATCAGCGCATCCTGGCGGTGCGCGGCGAGTACCTCTATGCGCTCAACGCGAAAACGGGCAAGCCGTATCCCGATTTCGGCGACAACGGGCGTGTGAGCCTGCACTTCACCGGAAACCAGCCGCTGGCGGGAAAGTTCAGCGATACGACCGGACCCATTGTGGTGGGCAACGTGGTGGTCGTGACCGGCAATACGGCAGGTGCCGGCGACGGCGGCGCGAAGAAGGAAGCGGCACGCGAAGATGTCCGCGGCTTCGACGTGCGCACGGGACAGCTGCTGTGGACCTTCCATGTCGTGCCGCAGGAGGGCGATTTCGGCCAGGAGACGTGGGGCAACCAGTCCTGGAAGATCGCCGGGGACCTCGGAGCGTGGAATCCGATGACGGCCGACGAGCAGCTTGGCTACGTCTACATTCCGTTGACGGCGCCGACGGCTGCAGCCTACGGCGGGTGGCGGCCGGGCGCCAACCTCTACTCCGACAGCCTCGTCGCTCTCGACGCAAAGACCGGCAGACGCGTCTGGCACTTCCAGATGATTCACCACGATCTCTGGGAGTACGACAATGTCGGACCGGCGACCCTCGGCGACCTGACCGTCAACGGCAGGCGGGTCAAAGCCGTCATGCAGCCAAACAAGAACGGCTACCTCTACGTCCTGGATCGGGTCACCGGAGAGCCGGTGTGGCCGATCGTCGAGCGGCCGGTCGCACCATCCGAGGTGCCGGGTGAGCACGCATCGCTCACGCAACCCATCCCCACCCGGCCGCCGCCCTTCGACCGTCAGGGCGTCTCCGAAGACGATCTGATCGATTTCACGCCGGCGCTTCATGCTGAAGCGCTGGAGCTCGTCAGCTCACTGACCCTCGGGCCGCTGTATACGCCCCCTTCGCTCGTGACCGAAAACGGCAAGCGCGGCACGCTGACGATTCCCGGGGCCTGGGGCGCCGCCAACTGGCACACAGGGGCGTTCGATCCGGACACCGGCATGTACTACGCTGTCTCGCTGACGCTCCCCAGCATTCGTACCGTATCGAGTACTGCCGGCAACCCGGACGCCACGATGGAGTACGCCGGCGGCGCCAATGGCGGCCGCGTCGGCACGCCGCCGGCGCCGCCGGGCGTTGTGGCGGGGCTTGGACCGCAAGTCAGCGGCCTGCCAATCGTGAAACCACCGTACGGGCGGATTACAGCGCTCAACCTCAGAACCGGCGAGCTCGCCTGGATGGTCGCCAATGGCGACGGACCGCGCTCTCACCCGCTCTTGAAAGATCTCCGTCTCCCGCCGCTCGGTGTGCCGAATCGCCCGGCGCCGCTGCTCACCAGGACGCTCCTCTTCCTCGGCGAGGGCAGCAACGTGGTCATCGGAACACCTCAAGTCGATTGGGGGTGGGGCAGAAAGTTCCGCGCCTACGACAAATCAACGGGCCAGGTCGTCTGGGAAACGGAGCTGCCCTCGGGAACGACCGGAGGACCGATGACCTACATGTACAAGGGCAGACAGTACATCGTGATCCCGATCGGCGCCAAAGATCATCCGGCCGAGTTCGTTGCGTTGGCGCTGCCGGACGCGAAGCAGACCAACGGGGCAGCGCGGTGAAAGATCCTGTCCCATCAAGAAGAGGGCGAAGTGCTGCTGCGAGACTGGCTGCGCGAGCCAAACGCCCCGGAGGGGCACCCTCGCAAAATGCAAGACCAGGTTTTTCACCGCCGTTCGAAGGCGATTCGTCCGGCCACGAGCGTCATATCCACCTCGATCTCCGGCAGCGCCTCGGCCTTCACGGCGAGCGGGTTGGCTGTGAGCACGCAGAGATCTGCCCACTTGCCCGGTTCGATGCTGCCGCGGTTCGCCTCGTCGCCGCTGGCGATCGCACCCCCCAACGTGTAGGCGTAAAGCGCTTCTGCGGCCGTGATCGCCTGTTCGGGAGCGAGAAGCGCGCCGTCCTGGTCGCGCCGGATCACGGCAGCCATCATGCCAACCAGCGGGTTGTCCTGTTCGACCACCGGCGCATCGGATGACAGCGCGACGCGGACGCCCGCGTCGATCATTGCCCGGATTGGATAGATGCGAGGCAGAAAGGCATCGGGAAGGTAGTTCCGGAAATTGCGGCCGAGGCTGTGGATGAAGATCGGCTGCGGCGCCGCGATTACGCCGAGCGTCGATGCGCGCCGCAGCTGTGCGGCGTCGGGCAGCCCGAAATGCTCGATTCGATGCGCCAGATCGCGCGGATGGCGGCCGAGCGCTTCGTAGATGTCCAGCGTCTGGTCGATGGCCACGTCACCAATGGCGTGCGTCGCAATCCGCCAGCCGGCCGCATGGCTCTCGCGGCACAATTCCTCGAGCTCCTGACGATCGAACCGCAGCACTCCTTTCTGCGGCGCGTGGCGGTAGTTGACGCTCAGGGCCGCGGTCGCGCCGCTCAGACCCCCGTCGGCGAGGAACTTGATCGTGTCCACGCGCAGCCTGTCGGAGACGGACCGCTCCGGCAGCGGAAGCGGCGCCGCAACCCCATCGACGCGGCGCAGCGGCATCACGTTCACGCGTGCCGGCAACGTCGCGGATGAATCGAGCGCGCGATATGCCGCCAGGATCTCCGGCGTCACGCCGCAATCCGCCGACGAGGTGATGCCGATCGACAGCTGGTGGGTGAGCCCGGCCAGAATCATCGCCTCGTATTCGGCCGCACCTGGAACCGGCATGACGCGTTTGATCAGCCCGATGGCTGTTTCGTGGAGAACGCCGTTGGGGCGACCCTCGCGGTCGCGTTCGATGACGCCGCCAACCGGCGCCGTCGTCGTGGCGCCGATCCCGGCCCGCTCGAGCGCGGCGCTGCTGGCCGTACAGATATGTCCGCACGTGCGCGTGAGCACGACCGGTCGGCGTGGCGCCGCACGATCGAGGTCGTCGCGAGTCGGCAGACGCCGTTCGCGCATGGCCGCTTCGTTGTAGCCCCGTCCCTGCAGCCACGCTTCGGCCGGCAGCCGATCGGCAGACCGGGCGACCGCGGCCACCAGCTCCTCGATGCTCGCCACTCCCCGCAGATCGAGCATCGTCGTCAGCAGTTGTCCGATCTTCCAGATGTGCGCGTGCGCGTCGTTGAATCCCGGCACGCAGGTGCGGCCATGAAGGTCGAGGCGCCGTGTCGAAGGCCCCGCCGCGTCGAGCACGGTACGGTTATCGGCGACGACGGCGATGCGGCCTTCCCGAACCCCGACGGCCTGCGCGTGGGCCGGCTGCGTCTGGGTCAGGATGACGCCGTTGTAGAGCGCGAGATCGAGCATGCGTGTATCTAGATCCGGGGGGCTTCGCCCCCGCGGCCCCCCACGCCTTCGCTCGCGGGGGCCCCGTTGCCCCGCTTCCGCCTCCGCTAAAGCTACGGCGGACGCGCCGTAGCGCCACCGGCGCGAAGGCGGGCCGCTGCGGCGGGCGCGCCTCTGGCAATCTTGGTTCTAGACCGCCGCGCGATCGGTTGCCACCGTCTCGATCGCTCTGGCCAGCGCGTTCAGCCCTTCGCGCAGCATGTCTTCGGAGATATTCAACGGCGGGAGCAGCCGGATGCAATTACTGTACAGACCGGCGCGCATCACCACCACGCCGTTCGCTACCGCTTCTCGAACGATCCTGAGAGTATCCTCGGGCGGTGCCGGCTCCTTTGTCTCCCGATCGCGGACGAACTCCACCAGCAACATCGGCCCGAGGCCGCGAACATCGCCAACGATCGGCCAGCGGGCTTTCCACCCCTCCATCACGTCGCGCATCAGCTCGCCCAGCCGCCGGGCGTGCGCGAGGAAGGCAGGCTGTCGAATGATGTTCACGGCTTCGATGGCGGCCGCGCAGGCGACCGGGCTTCCTCCGTACGTGCCGCCAATTCCGCCAAGGTGAGCCGAGTCGATGATTTCGGCCCGGCCCGTCACCGCCGCGATCGGCATGCCCGCGCCAAGCGACTTGGCGATCGTGATCAGGTCAGGGACGATTCCATAGTGCTCGACCGCGAAGAGACGCCCCGTGCGGCCCAACCCGCACTGGACCTCGTCTGCGATCATGATGATCCTGTGCTCGCTGCATAGCTCGCGGATGCGCGCCAGGAAACGCGAAGGCATGGGAATGAAACCCGCCTCGCCCTGCACCGGCTCGATGATGATCGCCGCGACCGCTGCCGGGTCCACCTGCGCGACGAGAGCTGTCTCGAGCTGACGAATGGCGAAATCCACGAGCGCCTGTTCTGTCATTCCCTTCGGCGTGCGGTATACGTGCGGAACAGGAAGACGCACGATTTCCGGTGCGAACGGGCCGAAGCCGCTCTTGAACAAGCCGTACTTGCTGGTAAGACTCAGGGTCAGGAGCGTCCGGCCGTGGTAACCGCCTTCGAAACAGATGATCGAGGGCCGCCCGGTGTACTTTCGCGACAGCTTGACGGCATTCTCCACGGCCTCCGCGCCGCTGTTCGCGAGGATGGTTTTCTTTGCGAATGTTCCCGGCGCGATGTCATTCAGGAGCTCGGCGAGCCGGACGTACGGCTCATAGGTCGTCACCAGGGCGCACGGGTGGATGTACTTTGCGGCCTGTTCCTGCACCGCGGCGACGACCGGCGCGGGTGAATGTCCGACCGCGAGCATCCCGATGCCACCGGCGAGATCGATGAACGTATTGCCGTCGACGTCGAAGATCAACCCGCCATCCGCGCGAGCGACAACTACGTCGGTTGCCCTGCCGAGGCCCGCCGGCATGGCCGCAGCGCGGCGGCAGAGCATTTCCCGCGCGCGCGGTCCTGGAATCTCGGTCTGCAGCCGGATATGCGACATCGCCAGCTTCCGCGACGCGCCCGGCACGTCCTTCGCCGCGTCGAGCACGAGGAGCACGCTGTAATTGCCGGAGCTCGGGTCGTTCAGGTAGTTCGCGAGCAGCGCCCGGGGCTCGAAGCCGACTCCGAGCTGCATCGATAACGTCGAGTCCTTGAGCCGGCCTGCGACGACGCCTTGATAGTACTCCTCCGCCGACATCCGGTCCTTCACCGCACCGAAGTCCCGGATCATGCCGGCTGTGACCTGGCCCTCGAGGCCGAGCCTCCAGACGGTTTCCTGTCGGGCAGCATAGAGCGCGGTCCCCAGGCCACGCCGGCGATACGCCGGGTCGATGCTGATGTCCGCGCCGTACAGCCATTCTCCCCTCGGGTCGTGTGACGTCAGCCAGCCGCCCTGGATGACGTCGCTGAACGTGTGGTCCACATGGTCGAAGTCGAAATGAAGGCGGACGGTGCTCGTCGCCCCGACGACGCGGCCGCCGTCCAGGACGACGAATTGGCCGTCTTCGAACAGCTCGATATGTTTCCTGTAGTGCGGCGCCTTGAACCGTTCGGCATCGGCCAGCGTCGGGAACGAGATGCGCTGCAGCGCCTCGAGCTGCTCCGCATGCTCGCGCCGCGAGTGCATGATCACCAGCCCGTCGGGCAGTACCCGGTAGTACCACATGGAATAGTTACCGAATAGAGGAAGTTCTGGCCCAACGCAGATTGCCAGAGAACGGGCGAGGCAAAGCTGCTGCCAGCCGCGACGTACAGCCCTCGCCCCCGATCTGATAACCCGCCTGTTTGCACACACATTTTGTACTTTCGCCGCACCCGAATACGCGCCTCATCCGTTGGAACTCAAGTTGCTCAACCGTAAGGCGTGAAACACCTATCTCCTCGAATCACGACGCTCCTGCTTAACGAGCGTTGCCATGTTC
>JBKPAI010000151.1:0-37775 GCA_046726355.1 Acidobacteriota bacterium
CACGCTGTGCCATTGCGGCAGGATAGCATCGCTCTGGCTCTCGGCTCTGGGCTCCAGGCTTTTGGCTCGCGGCTCCAGGCGTGGGTTCATCGGGGAGAGACGAGCGACGGACCCGGGACGCAGTGGGGACGGACCCGGGACGCAGTGGGGACGGACCCGGGACGCAGTGGGGACGGACCCGGGACGCAGGAGGGACGGACCCGGGACGCAGGAGGGACGGACCCGGGACGCAGGAGGGACGGACCCGGGACGCAGTCCAAAGCCCAAAGCCCAAAGCCCAAAGCCCACGGGACGCAGTCCAAAGCCCAAAGCCCAAAGCCCAAAGCCCAGAGCCAATTTAACGACTAAGCACTAAGGACCAGCATGGATCCCGCCCTTCGCCTGCTCTGCGATCTCGTGGCCATCAACTCCGTCAATCCGACGCTGGTACCCGGCGCGCCTGGCGAGCGCGATGTTGCGGCAGCCATCGCCGAGGAGATGAAACGGATCGGTCTCGACGTCACCATCGACGAGATCGCGCCCGGCCGTCCGAACGTGGTCGGCGTCCTCGAAGGACGCCGCCCCGGCCCCACGCTGATGTTCTGCGGGCACACCGACACGGTCGGCGTCGCAGGCATGGCCGATCCATTCACGCCCGTCGACCGTGGCGGACGCATCTACGGACGGGGTACGCAGGACATGAAGGGCGGCCTGGCCGCGATGATCGACGCGGCGAGAGTTCTCGCTCGTGAAGGCTTCAGCAGAGGGCGGCTGGTGCTTGCGGCCGTCGTGGACGAGGAGCATTCGAGTCTGGGAGCCGAAGCGCTCGTGCAGCACTGGCACGCCGATGCGGCGATCGTGACCGAACCCACCGACCTGGCGATTGCGATCGGTCACAAAGGTTTTGCGTGGATCGAGATCGAGGTGGCCGGGCGCGCCGCGCACGGCAGCCGTCCGGCCGAAGGACAGGACGCGATCCTGCGGCTCGGCCGTGTTCTCAATCGGCTCGAGTCGCTTGATCGGAGCCTGCAGGCCGGTTCACCGCATCCTCTGATCGGCACCGGGTCGCTGCACGCCTCGGTCATTGCAGGCGGCCGCGAATGGAGCACCTATCCCGATCATGCCGTCCTGCAGATGGAGCGGCGGACGCTGCCGGGCGACACCCTCTCCTGTGGCCTCGAAGAGGTGCAGCAGGTGCTGAAAGAGCTCGCGGCTGATGATGCGACGTTTCGCGCGGTGGCCAGGCAGGTGTTCAGCCGGCCGGCGTACGAGGTGCCGAGCGATCATCCGTTGCCGGCGGCGCTCGGTGAGGCGATTGAGCGGACCGGTGGCACGCCGCGCATCGGCGGTGCGAGTTTCTGGACCGATGCGGCGGTCCTCGGGTACGCCGGCATTCCAGCCGTGCTCTTCGGGCCAGGCGGTGCCGGCCTGCACTCCACCGAGGAGTACGTCAACTCCGCTGACGTCCTATCGTGCCGCGATGCGCTGTCGGAACTGGCGCGGCGCTGGATTTTGTGAAAATCCGTGCTGGCGATGCGCGAACGGAAAGACTCAGGAGGCCCGGAACAGGACAGGCATGGATGTGTTTTGTGCAATCCATTACCCACTTACACGACCTGCATTCCGGGCTCGTTGTCCCGTTCGCGACGATCGCCAGACGGTTTGGTGTCCGCTTCTGCTACGCGACCCGGCGGACACTATCAAGCTGGGGCCGGACTAAAGTCGGGCTGGCAGCGCCCTTTCTAACTGTCCGTGCCGGCGGAATGTCGTCCAGACGCCATCCGGGCGTCTGGCGCCCGCACGACGTGCACCGCAGAAACATGTGTTCGTGCTCGAACTGCAGCATGTTGTCGTGACCGTGAAGGCCGCAGAACACCTGGCGCACCCGGTCCATCACGCGACCGCTAAACCCTTCTGACTCTTGAATCTGCGCTACTCTCACGGCCGTCCGGGTCGTCTCCGGTGATAGAACTGAGATAGTGTTGCTGCCCATGTTCGACTGCTCCCTCCCGTCATTGAGCCGGTCCTTTGTTTAGGATGCTGCCGGCTCGTCGTGCGGTTCAGTTGATTTCAAGAGACGTGCCGAGCTGAGCTTTCACATGCCGGCACAGTGGTGTTTTCGTCGGTGGGATACGGGAAGTTTAGCTGGGCTGTTCAATTACTGGTTTGGGGCGAAGACCAGAAATATCGTCGATTGTGGACTCGTGCACCCGGCCCTCGCCTCTGAGCGTCCAGCCTGGCCGGCTCACGAGTGTTCCCTGAAGATCGCACGCACCACGAACCCCACGTTGGCCGGACGTTCGCCGAGCCTCCGCATGAAGTATGGAAACCATTCGTGGCCGAACGGAAGATACACGCGGACGCGATAACCCGCCGCGACCAGCGACGCCTGCAAATCGCGGCGCACGCCGTACAACATCTGAAACTCGAACCTGTTCGGCGGGACTCCTCGATCGCTCGCCCACCGCCGTGCGATGTCAATCATCGCCGGGTCGTGCGTCGCGATGGCAGGATCATGACCGTCGGTCAGCAGCACTTTGAGCATGCGTGCGTACGCCGCATCGACCTCGTCCTTTCGCTGATATGCGACGGCTTTCGGTTCCCGGTACGCGCCTTTGACGAGGCGAATCGGTGCGCCGAGTGCATTGATTCGTTGCAGATCGCGTTCGCTCCGCCGCAGCGCGGACTGGAGCACGATTCCGATCTGGCGGTAGCCCTGCTGCCAGAGCGTCTCGAACACCTCCAGGGTCACCTCGGTATAGGACGAGCTCTCCATGTCGATGCGGACGAAGAACCCGGCAGGCTCCGCGCGCTCGAGGATCTTTCGGATGTTATCGACCGCCGTGGCTGTATCGACATCCAGCCCGATCTGGGTCAGCTTCAGCGACACGTTGCGCTCGATCCGGGCGCCGATGATGGCGTCGATGACCTGAAGGTACTGCCGCGTCGCGTCATCCGCGAGCTGGAGGGTGTTGACGCTCTCGCCGAGCAGATCGAGCGTCAGCCGCAGGCCGCGGTGTTCGAGACCGCGCGCCGCTTCGATCGCTTCTTCGACGGTCTCGCCGGCAATGAATCGGCGCGCGAAGCCAGTACGCCGCCGCATGCCGAGCCGCGAGGCGACCCTCTTGAGCGCCCTGCTGCGTGCGAGAAGATGGAAGAAGGCTCGGGACGCGCCGTCGAGCATCAGTGGGTCCGGCCGGTGGTCACGAGCAGGTGCTCGATTGTACGCGCGTAGTAGCGCAGCACCGTCCGTTCGCGCACGCGGAACCGGCCGCGTTCTGCCACCACGATCCCACGCAGCTCGAGCGGTTCGGCCGCTTCTTCGACGGCCTGGCGTCCGCTCGTGACGCCGAGATTGGCGTGCCGTGCGGTGAGCGCCTCGATGAGACGGTCGATTCGCGTCTCGAGATCGCGCCGCGCGATCGAGGGCCGCATCGCCGCGGCGAACACGGCAGTCGGCAGCACTTTGTACAGGCTGCCGATCCGCGTGCGCACAAGCCGTGTCAGTTCCAGCACGTCGGTCCGCGAATGCGGGTCGCATTCGCCGGCGGCGATCGGCGCGCCGAAGGTGACGAACGCACGCGACCAGTAGCCGACGGCATACCGCACCATTTCGGCCAGTTCGCGCGTGAACGGACGCTGCCGCTTCTTCACGCGCTGGTGCGCGAGGATGTGGTCCTCGAGCACGAGGTCGTAGGCAATGGCGGTGGGGATCACGACGAGATCGGGCCGCTCGGCCGACAGAGCCGCATTGAACAGTCCGGTCTTCACCGCCTTCAGCTCGCCGCTGTAGCTCCGCCCGCCTTCGGGATAGAAGAACAGGTCGTGCTTCTTCAGGATCTCCGCGACGTAGGCCTTGAGTGTGATGAGGTACGCGGGATCCTTCATGTTGCGGCGAATCGGGATCGCGCCGGTCACATGTTTGTGAATCAGGCCGAGCGGTCCGCCAAACAGGTTGATCCCCGCGGCGATGAGCGGAGGCCGGATCCCGTTGTCGTCGAGCACGAGCGGCTCGACCAGGTAGTCGGTATGGCTCTTGTGGTTCGAGGCATACACGAGCCGATGGCTGCGTACCGCGGTCGTGACGTGGTGCAGGTTCTCGTGTCGGCGCTCGATCTTCCGCAGGATCGGGTAGAGCGGGTGCTGAAGCGCACGGTAGAATTTGTGCCGCTGCGTCGTGCGCAGCTCGTCGAGGTACGCGTAGACCTGCTCGCGCGGGTACTTGAGAACGTCTTCACGTGCGAGGACGGCCTGAGCGATGTCGTCCAGCATGCCGAGCCGCTCGGACTATAGCACGACTATTGGCGGGATTTCGTCGCCGCCGGTCCGGTCTCCGAAAGCTCGGCATCCATGACACCAACGTCCCGCAGCCGGCGCGCGATCGCGTCGGCAAATTCCAGCGTCGAGGCCGTCCCGCCCAGATCGTGCGTCCGTACGGCGCCTTCGCTCAACACCGACATCAGCGCCGCCATGATGCGATCGGCGGCCGGCCCTTCGTCGATGTGCCACAGCATCAGCACGGCCGACAACAGCAGGGCCGTCGGGTTCGCGATGCCCTGGCCCGCGATGTCCGGTGCGCTGCCGTGGACCGCCTCGAACACGGCACAGTCGAGGCCGAGGTTTGCGGCGCCGACGACCCCCAATCCTCCAACCAGTCCGGCGCAGAGATCCGAGACGATGTCGCCATAGAGATTCGGGAGCAGCAGGACGTCGAATTGCGACGGCGCCAGCACCAGCTGCATGCACGCCGCGTCGACGATACGCTCTTCGTAGCGGATGTCGGTAAACTCGCGTGACACGCGGCGCGTGCAGTCGATGAACAGCCCGTCGCTCATCTTCATGATGTTCGCCTTGTGGATCGCGGTCAGCTTCTTCCGTCCGTGCCGCCGCGCGTAAGCGAAGGCGAACTTGGCCACCCGCGTCGACGCGCGCTCGGTGATGATCTTCAGGCTTTCGACGACGCCGGGCACGACTTCGTGCTCGAGCCCGGCATACAGATCTTCGGTGTTCTCGCGAATGATGACGAGATCCACGCCGTGGAACTTCGCGCTGACGCCCGCGAGGTTGCAGACGGGACGAAGGTTCACGTAGAGATCGAGCGCCTTTCGGAGACCGACGTTGACGCTGGTGAAGCCCTCGGCAATCGGGGTCGTGACCGGCCCCTTGAGCGCCACTTTGTTTCTGCGCACTGAATCCACCAGCTCCACCGGCAGCGCCTGTCCGGTGCGTTCGAACGCCTCGACCCCGGCGAGCTGCGGCTCCCAGTCGATGACGACGCCCGACGCGTTGAGGATGCGGACGACGGCCTCGGTGACTTCAGGACCGATGCCGTCGCCGGGAATGAGCGTGATCGTGTGAGTCATATTCAGATTCGACTTTGGATTTTGGGCTTCGGGCTTTCGGCTGTGGACCCGCAACGCTTCCGATGTCGTTCGGACCTTTAGGTCTGCCCGACACGGCAGGTCTGACGGCCTGCACGACACTCGATTTTTTCCGGAACCAAAACAAAGCCGAAAGCCCAGAGCCTAGAGCATGCTACTCCCTCACGTACCAGAAGAGCAGCACCAACCCCAGCGCCACGTTGACCGCCATCAGCTGAGCCGCCACATGCCGGTATACGGCCGACGCCAGGACCACCAGGAGCATGAGCGCGGTGAGCGCCGCACGCGGGATGAATCCGTGCGGCGGCGGGCCGACGAACTTCAGCACGAAGAGGCCGATCAGAATCAGGCCGCCGCACGCCGCGCCGATCAGCGGCCGCGGCCGCAGCGACTCGGCGAAAAGAACAGTCAGCATGCCGCCGAGCCAGACGACCAGGGCCATCAGCACAACGTACCGGACGGCGAGCATCCGAGTCATTATAATTTCAGGCTTGCAGAACGGCCGGCTGGCGGAATTGCGGGACATCGCGGATCGCGTGGTCGACGCGCTGGCGGGCGACAGCAGCGTCAGCGCCGACGCGTTGACGTTCCTGCTCCGCTGCTATCGCGCCACCGACGCCGACTCGCTGCGCGGCGCGCTCGAGCCCGCGCTCGCGCGCGGGCTGGAGCTTCGCAAGGCCGCGACGACGTGCCGCGAACGGGCGGCCTGGCTGGTCGTGTTCACCGAAGCGGCCACGTTGTCCGCGGACGGCCGCCTGCGCGACGCCATCGCGGATCTCGTGCCCGCTCTTCGCCGCGAATGGAGCGCCAGCCGCATCGTCGGCGATCTGGCGATGGCGATTGACGCCTGCCTCAACGTGATCGCGGTGTTCGATCCGCGGGATCTGGCGTCCAAGGCGATCGACGAGCTCGAGCACATGATCGCGGCCGCGTACCGGCCGGGCGACGGACTCGCGCACGATCTCGACGTGCCGGAGCTTGGCCGCGGGCAGCTTGCCGACCAGCTGCGCACGGCGTCGGCCCTGCTCAGCGCGTACGTACTGACTTGGCGCCTGCCGTATGGCATGCTGGCCGAAGAGCTCGTGCAGTTCGCCCGCCGGACATTGTGGGATGATGAGCAGGCGGCGTTCCGCGCGGCGTCTACGGAGGCCGCCGATGCGTTCACGCTCAATTGTGAGGCGGTGCGCGTACTCTGCCGTCTCGCCGCGCTTCATCACGATGACGATTACCGGCACGTCGCCGTGGTCGCCGTCGGCGCCGATTATCGCGCCGACGCCGAACGCATTCTCGCAGCCCAGGCAGCAAGCGCGCACGCGCGCGACCTCGCGGGCGCCGCCGCATACGGTCTGGCGCTCGCCGAATTCGCGAACCTGCAATCAAAGGTCTGACATCGCCAACCTGACAGCCTTCTCAAAACAAACTTATGGATAGTACATCGCTCATCCCGGCATTGAAGAACGTGGCGACGCGGCTGCGGATCGACTCCATCCGCGCCACCTCCGAAGCTGGCAGCGGCCATCCGACGAGCTGCTGCTCGATGGCCGACATCATGGCGGCGTTGTTTTTCGCGGAGATGCGCGTCGACCCGCGGCATCCGCACCACCCCGACGCCGATCGCTTCGTGCTGTCGAAAGGGCACGCGGCGCCGATCCTGTATGCGGCGTGGGCCGAAGCCGGAGCGTTCGATCGCAGCGAGCTGCTGACGCTCCGCCAGATCGGCTCGGATCTCGAAGGCCATCCCACTCCGCGCCTGCCATTCGTCGACGTGGCGACCGGATCGCTCGGCCAGGGGATCTGCGCGGCCGTCGGTATGGCGCTGAACGCGCGCCGGATCAACTCGCAATACCGCACCTACGTACTGCTGGGCGACGGCGAATCGGCGGAAGGATCCGTCTGGGAAGCGGCGAATGTCGCGGCGATGGCGGGTCTCGACAATCTGTGCGGCATCACCGACGTCAACGCGCTCGGACAGAGCCGGGCGACGATGTGGGCGCACGACATGGCGCAGTTCGAGGCGAGGTGGCGCGCGTTCGGCTGGCACGCACTCGTCATCGACGGGCACGACCTGTCGGCAATTCTCGGCGCCTTCGACGACGCGCGCCAGACCAGGGGCAAGCCCACGATGATTCTGGCCCGCACGATCAAGGGCAAAGGCGTGTCGTTCGCCGAAGGAAAAGACGGCTGGCATGGGAAGGCCTTCAAGAAGGGCGACGAGATGAACCGCGCCGTCGCCGAGCTCGAAAAACAGTTCGTCCCGATGCCCGCTGGCGGTCCCGGATCGAACCTCGCGGCGCGGATCCAGAAGCCGGCGGCGGTGTCGCGTACCGCTGCGGCGCCTCGAGCAGCCGCGCCGCCGTCGTACAAGATCGGCGAGGAGATTGCGACACGCCAGGCGTTCGGCAACGCGCTGACCAGGCTGGGCGAGGCCGACCCGCGGATCGTCGCGCTGGATGCCGACGTGAAGAACTCGACCTTCAGCGAGAAGTTCGAGGGCGCGTTTCCGGATCGGTTCTACGAGAGCTTCATCGCCGAACAGGTGATGGTCGGCATGGCAATGGGACTCGCCGCCGGTGGAGCCATCCCGTTCGTCGCAACTTTTGCGTGCTTTCTGACGCGCGCGGCCGACTTCGTGCGGATGGCCGCGATCGGTGCCAACAACATCAAGCTGATCGGATCGCACGCGGGCGTCTCGATCGGCGAAGACGGGCCGTCTCAGATGGGCCTGGAAGATCTCGCCCTCTTTCGAGCGGAGCCCAATTACGCCGTCCTCTATCCGTGCGACGCGGTCAGCACCGAGCGGCTCGTCGCGTTGATGGCCGCTCACTCCGGGCCCGCCTACCTGCGCACGAGCCGTCCGAAGACGCCCGTCATCTATCCGAACAGCGAGACGTTCAAGATTGGCGGCCTCAAGGTGCTGCGCGAGAGCAGTGCCGATGTCGCAACCGTCATCGGCGCCGGGGTGACCGTCTTCGAAGCGCTGAAGGCGCACGAGGAGTTGAAGGCGGCCGGCATCCCGATTCGCGTCATCGATCTCTACTCGCTGGCGCCAATCGACCGCGAGTCGCTCGTCGCGGCCGGCCGTGCCACGGGCGGGCACCTGATCACGGTCGAGGATCACTACGCCGCGGGCGGGATCGGCGACGCCGTCGCCAGTGCCGTCGCCGATGCGGGACTGACGGTCCATCGTCTGGCGGTGCGCGAGATCCCGCGCAGCGGCGCATCGGCCGAGCTGATGGACCGTTTCGGTATTTCGGCCCGGCACATCGTCAGTGCGGTGAAGGCGAGAACCGAGAAGCCAGTGGGAGCGCGTCGATAGAATTCGGCTCGCACGCGTGAAGAAAGACCCTTCAACGCAGAACCCGCTGAGATCGCAGAGCATCCTGACGAAAAAGACTCTGCGGTCGCTGCGCGTTCTGCGTTTTCGCGCTTTTTCACAAACCGGATTAACTCAGTTCGCACCCCCCAGCAGCCGCCCGATGCGCTGCCGCATCGCGCCGCGCCGCTCGCGCATCCGGGTCTTTGCCTCGGCCTGGAACTTCGCGGCCTGTGCCTGTTGCTCCGGCGTCAGGATCTGCCACGCTTCCGCGCGAGCGTGCGCGGACGCGACGGCAATGTCGGCCTCGACCGCGGCGACATCGGCGGCCCTGGTTCGTATCAGGGATTCGTCGACGGTGGCTGCCGTGACTGCGTCGATGAGCGCCTCGTGCGCCGTACGCGCACGGTCTGCGAGCGCCTTCCATTCCTCCTTGTGCGCGTCGGCAATGCTTTTGAGCTGTTCGCGCTGCGCATCCGTCAGATTGAGCCGCGGCCCGAGCATGCGAAGCATGCCGAGCGGACCACCCGCTGGCCCGAGCCATCCGCCCGGCCCGCCGCGTCCGATCGGCCCGCCGGGGGGCGGTCCCATCCGCGGCTGACTAAACGATCCAGGGTCCTGGTTCGTATTCTGTGCAGATGCCCATACGCCTGCGCTGACGCCGAGCGCGATGAGCCCCACGCCAGAGGTGAGCACCATCCGTTTCGCGACTCCGGTCATGATCGGTCCCTCCATTCATGTCATTTGACGGGACAGATGTGAACCGCGCATGACCCGGTGATGAAAAGACGATGACGGACCCCACGCTTCCTGGAGCAGCCGATCGTGCTTCGGCCGGCTCCCGTCAGCCCGACCGCCCGGCCCGGGTCCTGGTGGTCGAAGACGAACCGCACATTCAGGAGCTCGTCTGCCTTCACCTTGGCCTCGAGGGCTATTCGTGCGAGGCCACCGGCAACGGGCGGGAGGCGCTCGACAAGACGGAGAGTGCGCGGTACGACCTCGTCGTGCTCGACCTCATGATTCCGGGACTGGACGGCGTGTCGCTGTGCCGCGCCGTGCGCAACGGCCGCGTCAATCGCGATGTGCCAATCCTGATGCTGACGGCGCGCAGCGAAGAATCGGACAAGGTAACGGGCCTCGAAAGCGGCGCAGACGACTACCTCACGAAACCCTTCGGTGTCCGCGAGCTGGTCGCGCGTGCCCGGGCCCTCATGCGGCGGCCGCGCCAGGCGGCTGCGGCGCCGGAACGCACGAATGCCGCCGGAGACGTGGCGGACGAGCTCGGCCCCCCGGTCACGATACAGGGTGTGTTCATCGATCCGGCACGGCGCCGGGTTCGGCGCGACGGACGCGACGTCGAACTCACCGACCAGGAATTCCGGCTGCTGTACCTGCTCGCTTCGCATCCGGGCATCGTCTTCAGCCGCGAAGCGCTGCTCGCCCGGATCTGGCGCGGCGACACCTTTGTCACCGTGCGGAGCGTCGATACGCTGGTGAAACGCCTGCGACGCCGGCTGGAGCCGGACCCGGCCAATCCGCG
This sequence comes from Acidobacteriota bacterium, assembly GCA_046726355.1. GTDB lineage: Bacteria > Acidobacteriota > Vicinamibacteria > Vicinamibacterales > CAVVIG01 > QHWF01. The sequence continues at coordinate 10,214 of JBKPAI010000151.1, forward strand.
GTACCTCATGACGGTGTGGGGAGTCGGATACAAATTCGTGGATTTGCCGTAGCGGGCGCCGCCTGCCCTGATTTTGTTCTTTACATCCGGTGACACCTTGCTAGGATGGCCGCACTTCCCACGGCAGTCGGGTCGGCAGCTGTCTTCCCGGAGGCGCCTCATGAGAGTACGGATCGGATGTTTTTTCGCGATCGCCGTGCTGTTCACTGCCGGTCCGGCGTTGGCCCAGATCGGGCAGGGGCGCCTCACCGGGACCGCGAGCGACGCACAAGGTGCGGTCCTGCCGGGCGTGACGGTGACGGCCACGTCGCCTGCGCTCATTGGATCGCGGACGGCGGTGACCGAACCGGACGGTACCTACCTTTTCGTGTCGCTGCCCTCGGGCGTCTACAAGCTGACGTTCGAGCTTCAGGGATTCCGCGAGTTCGTCCGCGACAACGTGCAAGTCGTCCTCGGGCAGACGATTACGGTCGACGCGCAGCTCCAGATCGGCGGTCTCGCTGAGAACGTCGTCGTCACCGGCGCGTCGCCGGTCGTTGACGTGGCGACGACGAAAATCGGGACGAACCTGACCGGCGAAGAGCTGACGGGCGTGCCCAATTCGACCGACGTCTGGGGCGCGCTCTCCGAGGCGCCGGGCGTGCGCATGCAGGGATTCGACGTCGGCGGCAGTCACAAGAGCCAGCAGTCCGGCTACGAGGTGTTCGGCGTCCAGAACCAGGCGCGAACGGTGTCGGACGGCGTGGATCACACCGAAGGCGTCGGCGGCACCGGATTCTACGAAGACTACTTCGCGAATCAGGAAGTATCCGTCAGCGCGCTCGGCGCCGACGTCGAGATGAACTCGCCGGGCGCGGCGATCGTGACGACGATCAAGAGTGGCGGCAACACGTTCAAGGGGCTCGAGCAGATCACCTACGAACCCGAATCGTTCGTCGGCGAAAACGGTGAGACGGCCGACGTTGAGTCCCGCGGTTTTACGTGTCCGGAGAATGCGAGCGGCACGCCGCAGTGCGGGAACCCGAACCTGCTGTTCTGGGAAGCGCATCTCGACCTGGGCGGACCGATCAGGCGCGACAAGGTCTGGTTCTACGGCGCCTACAACCATTTCAAGATCGACAAGGTCGTGTCGGGCGTGGACAGAAGCGTGGCCACCGACCTCGGGATCTTCGATAACGAGACGGTGAAAGGGACTTACAAAGCATCGCAGTCGAACACGTTCATCGGCTATTTCCAGCAGGGCCGGAAGCAGAAGCCGAAACGCGGCCTGTCGACGCTGCTGCCGCCGGAGTCGGTCCGCGCGCAGGACAGCTATTCGCGCATGTACAAAGGCGAGTGGCAATGGGTGGCGTCGAGCCGCGCGTTCGTGAACGTGAACGTTGGCAACTTCACGCTCGATTGGCCGATGGTCGTGCAGGTGGATCCGGCGACAAAACCGCCTGAACTGGACCGCTCGAGCCAGGCCGTCAGGGGCGCCGGCTGGAATGCGTTCGCGACGCACCGCAAGAAGCCGCAGGTGAAGGCACAGGCGACCTACTACCTGCCGCAGGCGGCGGCCGGAAGCCACGACCTGAAGTTCGGCTTCGAGGATCTGTACGATTCCTACGAATACGGTATCAACGGGACTTCCGGCCCGATCCGGTATTCCTATCCGAGATTTTCGGCCGGTCAGTCAGACCGCGTCCGGTTTGTCGATGTCGGGGCGCCGAGCGACTACCGCACCGGCTGGACCGTCTCGCCGATCATCGATCAGCACTACAGCGGCTACGCCCAGGACCGCTGGACGCCGGCGAATCGTCTGTCGATCACGGCGGGGGTGCGTCTCGATTACCAGAAGATCTACTACACCGACAGCATCCGCAGGCCGTTGGTCCACGATCGCCTCGCGGACGGTACGTCGATCTTTCCGGCGGAATCGAACGTCGCCGGCGCGACTCTGGTGACGAACGCGGACATCGCCCCGCGTGTCGGTTTCAGCTACAACCTCAACCCCAGTGGCCAGACGGTGTTGAAGGCGTTCTGGGGCCGCTACTACAACAACCTCGCCGACGGCTTCTCATCGGCCAACCCTGGCGGGACGAACTACGCCGATTACACGTTCCTCGACCAGAACCACAACAATCGCTACGACGGTCCGTCGGAGCTCGGCCCGTTCCTCTCGCGCACTGGTGGCGCGTCCGCGAGCGTGAACCCGAATCTGAAGACTCCGCACACGGACGAGATCAGTGGGTCGGTGGAGCATCAGTTCTGGGGTGAGTCGGCGGTTCGGCTCACTTATGTCCGCAAGAACCAGTACGACTACGTCCCCTTCTACTTCAGCCCGCTGATCTCGGCATGGCTGGGCAACGTAAACGTCGCGAAGCGCGTTGTGAATGTTGGCCCAAATGGCGGACAGACGTTCAGCCTGCTCGACGTGCCCAACTCGCTCGCCGACGACACCGATGTGGCGTTCGACAACTGGCCGGACAGTGACTTCCACTACGATACGATCGAGCTCGCATTCAACAAGCGGTTCAGCCAGCGCTTCTTCATCCAGAGCAGCTTCGACCACATCTGGCGGAACGAGCTGCGCTCGTCCGACATCAACAACTGGGGGCACGCGACGCCGCTGGACACCGATCCGATTGGAGTCGGGCCGGAGCTGACGCCGAATCCGTCGGCGCCGAACCGGCAGAAAACCACGATGTATCACGCCCAGTTCCTGGGCCGATACACGTTCCCGTACGACATCGCGTTTGCGGTGAATTACCGGCTCCAGAGCGGCTTCCCGTACTCGCGGATTATCGACGGCAATACCGACAACACGTCGCCCACGTTGAATCTGTGCAACTTCAACTGCACGTTCTTCGTCGAGAATCTCGACAAGAGCCGATCGGAAGTGGTGAACCTGCTGAATTTCCGGCTGGACAAGGCGTTCCTGGTCGGAAAGACGAAGTTCACGGCGATGCTCGACATCTACAATCTGCTGAACGCTGATCCGGCGACGAACTTCAACCTGTTCTCGGACGATTTCAAGCGCGTGATCGCCGTGCTCGACCCGCGCGTGTTCCAGGTAGGACTCCGATTTGAATTCTGATTCTTAATTAAATAAGAAGGACACAAAGGAAACAAAGGACACCAAGGGCTGACCCGCACGAGCACAGGGCAAGAACCGGCGAACGATCACGGTCTGACCTTTGTGTCCTTTGTTCCCTTTGTGTCCTTCGTCTTCGTGAGGCGCTCCAGATTCTGCCGCGCGTCACCGAAGTCCGGCCGCAGCTCGAGCGCCTTCTGCCATTCCGCAACGGCCCGTTCCACCTGACCGGTTCGCGCGTACGCCACGCCCAGTCCGTTATGCGCCGCCGGCAGCGCCGGGTTGATCGTCACCGCGCGTGTGAGGGCAACAATCGCATCCGACGAACGTGCTTGCGCGAGATAGAGCGAGCCGAGGTTGTTCCAGGTCGTCGCCGCGCTGGGTGACCGCGCGATCACCCGCACGAACAGCTTTTCCGCGTCGGCGTAGCGTTTCATCCGCGCGTACGTCTGGCCGAGTGCGTCGGCCGCCAGCAGATCCGACTCGTCGGCGCGGACGAGCGGTTCGAGCACCGCGGCGGAGCGCGCGACCTCGCCCGTGTCTCTCAGTGTCGATCCCAGCATCCGCAGCAGCGCGCGATCCGCGTGTCCGGCCCGCGCCGCGTCGTCGAGCAACCGTACAGCCTCCGCGGCTCTGCCGGTCGCGCGCAGGTAGAACGCAAGCCTGTCGTACGCGACCGTGAGATCGGGTTTTTCCTCGATCACTCGGCGGAGCGTTTCGACGGCCTGAGCGGCATCGCCTCGCGCCCACATGCCGGCAGCGTCGTCGAGAGCGGTATTCAAGTGCACCAGCTGTTTCGGATCGTCGGACGCCGTGTAACGATGCGATGGCTTTGCTGCCGGTGAGACCACGTATCCGAGCGATCGCAGCCGCGCTTCGGCATCCGCATCGAGTGTTGGCTGCGCCGGCGGCGCCGCAGCCGACTTGAGCAGCCGATCCAGGCTCGCTTCGAGCGGGCGCGCCCGTTCCCGTTCCTGCGCATAGAGGTTCCGCTGTTCAGCAGGATCGGCAGCCAGGTCGTACAGCTCCGGCTGCGGCAGATCGATCAGCTTGAGTCCGTCCCGCACCACGCCGCGCAGCGGCGCCCAGTTGCGCGCCAGGTTCGCGTTCAGCGCCTCGAAATAGGATTCCGGGGTGCCGTCAGCAGCCTCCCCATTGATCGACGGCCGAAGCGTCCCGCCGTCAATGCCGTCGAGCGGCGGCGCGCCGACCAGATCGAGGATGGTCGGCGCGAGATCCACGAGGCGGGCAAGACCGGAGACAACGCCCGGATTGAGATGGCCTGGCGCCCACAGAATGAGCGGCACGCGCAGCGTCGCGTCATAGGCGAACAGGCCGTGCGTCCGTTCTCCATGCTCGCCCAGCGATTCCCCGTGATCGGAGGCGACGACGACGAGCGTGCTGGTCAACTGGTTGCCTGCGCGCAGCCGGTCGAAGAACCTGCCAAGGGCGTCGTCCGCGTAGGCGACTTCGCCGCTGTACGGATCGCCGGCATAGCGCGACCGGTACGGCTCGGGCGCGGCATAGGGCTCGTGCGGATCGTAGAGATGCACCCAGGAGAAGAAACGATCGGCGTCGGTCGGCGCCGCCGAAATCCAGCGGAATGCGGGCTCCAGGACCTGATCGGCGCTGCGCTGCACCACCTCGAGGTCCGCGCTGCTGCCGATCATCCGATCGTCGTAGGTGTCGAAACCGCGATTCAGTCCGTACCGCGCGTCCAGGACGAACGCGCCGACAAAAGCGCCGGTCCGGTACCCCGCCGCCTTCAGCGCCGTTGCCAGTGTCGGCATCTCCCCGAGCCGGAACGTTCCGTTGTCGTGCACGCCGGTGTGGGTTGGATAGCGGCCGGTGAGCAACGACGCGTGTGATGGCAGCGTCAGCGGCGCATGCGCGTACGTGCGGACGAACCGGAGGCCCTCGCCCGCCAGCCGATCGAGTGTCGGCGTCAGACCGCCTGCATGTCCGTAGGCACCGACGCGATCGGCGCGCAGCGTATCGATTGTGACCAGCAGGACGCTGGCACCGCGTAACATGCCCGTCGTGACCGCAATCCTGTGACGGCCTGCGCAGGCGCCGGCCATTACGAACACGAGCACAATGGTGGCTGTCGACTTCAGCACAGAATGTCAGGCCAGGTGCGCCTGGATCATGCCTCGCAGACGTACCGCATCGCGTGGTGCGTGTCCGCCGGTATCATTATTGAAATACGCATACACGTCGGTCCCCGCGTTCAGTCGATCGGAGAACCACTCCGCCCATTCCTCGAGCGCCGTCTCGCTGTAGCTCCCGCCGTACTTCTGCGTGCCGTGAAACCGTGCGTAGACGAACGGGCCGACCTGCTTCCTTCCCGACTCGGATCCTTGCATGTCGTGCAGGCACAACGCCACGCCATGCCGGTGCATCAGCGCGAATACCTCGTCGCAATACCAGGACCGCTCGCGGAATTCGAAGGCATGCCGCCGCCGGCGAGGCAGTGCGCGCAGGAACGTCTCGAGTCGCTCGAGATTGACCGGCCACCGCGGTGGAAGCTGAAACAGCACGGGACCGAAGGTTCGACGAAGCGGCTTCGCGCGCGAAAAGAAGAGCTCGAGCGGATCGATAGGATCCTTCAACTTCTTCATGTGTGTGACATAGCGGCTCGCTTTCACGGCAAAGAGGAAACTCGACGGAACGCGCTCACGCCAGGAGGCAAACGTCGACGGTTCCGGCAGGCGGTAAAACGTGTTGTTGATCTCAACCGTATTGAATCGCCCGGCATAATAGGGTAGCCAGCGGCTCGCCGGCAGCGACGCCGGATAGAAATCTCCGCGCCAGTGCTTGTATTGCCAGCCGGAACAGCCGATAAGACAAACAGCGGAGTCGTGTGGATCCGACCTGTCGATCCGGGGGTGTCGCGGCGTCGGTTCTGATGTTCCAACTCGCTGATGGGCTGGCATTTACATCAGTGCCCGTTGTAACATGTCAGCACGTTTCCGCGGTCTGCGGAAATTCCACCCCAACCTGATTTGTCAGGCCTGTCCGGGTGCTGACACTACCCGGCTGTAGTGTCCGTCTTCTGGTGACGTGCCACGAGCTGTGCGGTTGGGCTGCGCCTGCCCGCATCCACGGAGTGATACGTGTTCTTTCGCAAGTCTCGCCGAACGTTCTGGGTGATCGCCGTGTTCGCGCTGTTGCTCGTGAGCGCACTCGGCGTCGCGCGATTCCGCCGCGGTGGTGAACGCATCGACCACGTTCCATTCTCGGAGCTGCTGCAGCAGCTCGATCGCGGTGCCGTCGCCGCCGTCGTGGTCGACGGCGATCTTCTGAGCTTCCGGCTGACCGACGGGCGCGCCTTCCGAACTCTGGCGCCGGCGAATTACGTGACCGCCAACGACGCCTTCGTACCCGAACTGGCCAGGAGAAAGGTGCGGCTGGACGTGCGGACCTCGGCGGAGCAGAGCGCGTACAGCTACGGCGCGCTCGTGTTCGGGCTCGCGTTCATGGGCATGATTGGGTTCACCCTCTACCGGCTCACGAGCGGCCGCATCCCGGCGCTCGAGAGCAAGGCACGCGAAGCCGACCCGCACGCGGGCACCGTGACGTTCGACGATGTGGCCGGCGTCGATGAAGCCAAGGAAGAAGTCAGGGAGATTGTCGACTTCCTGCGCGAGCCGGAGCGGTTCTCGGCCATCGGCGGCCGCATTCCAAAGGGCGTGCTGCTGGTCGGGTCGCCGGGGACCGGCAAGACGCTGCTTGCGAAATCCATCGCCGGCGAGGCGAAGGTGCCGTTCCTGTTCGCGAGCGGATCCGACTTCGTCGAGATGTATGCGGGCGTCGGCGCCTCGCGCATCCGCAAGCTGTTTCGCGATGCCCGCCGCCACGCTGCCTGCATCGTCTTCATCGACGAGCTCGACGCCGTCGGCCGCAGCCGCGGCGGCAATTCCCTGAGCCACGAAGAACGCGAACAGACGCTCAATCAGCTGCTCGTCGAGATGGACGGGTTTGCCGCGAACCAGGGCATTGTCGTCATCGCCGCGACCAACCGTCCGGACATTCTCGATCCGGCGCTGCTGCGTCCCGGCCGGTTCGATCGCCAGGTGACCGTCGGCGCGCCCGACGTGAAAGGGCGGGAGCAGATCCTGCGCATCCACGTGAAAAAAGTCGCGCTGGACGAGGCCGTCGATCTGCGGCAGATCGCGCGCGGCACGCCCGGGTTCTCCGGCGCGGAGCTGGCGAATCTGGTCAACGAGGCGGCGCTGCTGGCCGTGCGCGGCGGGCGCCAGATCGTGACCGATCGGGACTTCGATCAGGCCCGCGACAAGGTGTTGATGGGCGCGGAACGGAAATCGCTGTCGATGAGCGAACACGAGCGCGTCACCTGCGCCTACCATGAAGCGGGACATGCGGTGGTGGCGGCGCTGCTGCCGCACGCGGATCCGCTGCACAAAGTGACGATCATCCCGCGCGGGCGCGCGCTCGGCGTCACCATGCAGCTGCCCGAAGGCGATCGGCACACGCACACGCGCGAGTTCCTCGAGGCGCAGATCGCGATCCTGATGGGCGGCCGCATTGCCGAGGAGCTGTTCCTCCGGCAGATGACCAGCGGCGCAGGCAACGACATCGAACGCGCCACCGACATCGCCCGCCGGATGGTCTGCGAGTTCGGTATGTCGGCGGCGCTCGGGCCGCTGGCCTATCGCACGCCGGGCAATCCGTGGGAGACCGACAAGGGCGCGGGCATCAGCGAGGCCACTGCCAAGCGCGTGGACGACGAAGTCCGGGACATGGTGATGCGGGGCTACGAGACCGCGCGCCAGATCGTCGCGAAGAACCGCGCGACCGTACGGGCGATGGCCGAGGAGCTTCTCGTCGTCGAATCACTCGATGCCGACGGGATCAAAGCCGTCATCGCACGCTCGGCGCAGGCGTAACGAGTCTCGAACGTCACCGGCAGAAACGACGATCAACGCAGAAACCGCAGAACTCGCAGAGCACTGCCATGGCTTTCTGCGTGTTCCGCGAGTTCTGCGTTGATCGTCCGTCTCTCGGCTATTGCGAATGGCCTCTGGCCGCGATCGGCCAGACCGCCTCGACTCGATCGTTGCGAATCGCGTACAGCTGATCGTATTCGTTCACCGCCGGATCGCAGTGCGGCACGATCAGCTCGAGCCGGTCGCCCACCTTGTACGATCGCTCCGCCTTCTCGTATTTGATGACGCCGAACTCGTCTGAGCCGGCGTTGTACACGAAATCCTTCTCGCCGATGACCCACGGTCCCGGCTTGTTCAACGTCAGCGCCTTGGCGCCGGCGTCGGTGGTGATCGACTTCTCGAAATAGGTGTTCAGCACGGTCGCCAGGACGGTGAGCGACGGGGCGAAATCGGTGTAGACCTCGTCGTTCGATTCGCCGCCGATTTCAAGATACTGGCAGTCCATGAAAATGTAGCTGCCCACCTGGAGATCAGTGACGCCGGCCGCCTTCGGCAAGATGTTGTAGGTGCCGGTGCCGCCTCCGCTGAAGATTTCGGTGCTCAGTCCCGCACGCTGCATCTTTTCGAACGTCTCGACTGACGGCTCGAACCGCTTCAACGTCTGGTCGAGCCGATTCTTGAATCCCTTGATGTGTTGCGCGCTGCCGTCGTAGCTGATCACGCCGCGCAGCTTCAGGTTGGGCAGTTTGTCCACCAGCTTCGCCAGCGCGACGGCCTGTTCGCCGGCGGGGACGCCGCTGCGCGTCCCGATCGCGACGTCGATGACCACGTCGGCCGAGATCCCCGCCTCCTTCGCGGCATCGTTCAGATCGAGCGCGTTCTGCGGGTAATCGACCGCCTGAATCAACTGGCGGTTCACCTTCCGCAGGGCCATGGCCCGCCGAATCTTGTTCGGCGTCACGTTGGATGTCGTCATCAGGATCGGTCCGATGCCGTTGGCCGAAAAGACTTCGGCCTCGCTGATTTTCGCCGTACAGATGCCAATCGATCCGCCGGCGAGCTGCAGCTTGGCGATGGCCGGGCACTTGTGCGTCTTGGCGTGCGGCCGGCTCGCGACCCGCGTCGGCGCCAGGTTCTTCCGCATCGTCGCGATGTTCTGTTCCAGCTTGTTCAGATCGACGCAGAGCGCGGGGGTATCCAGGTCCCATTTCGACACGCCGGTCAGATCGCCGGCGGCCGCTTTCGTGCGCATGTCGGCCGCGGTGTAGCCACGCGCCGTGCCCGAGGCCCAGACCGTGGCGGCCCCCGAGGTCATGAGGAAGTTCCGGCGTGACATCCTTGCAGCTGAACGCATGGCTTCTCCTTCATTTCCCGACCGGTGGATTATATGCCTCCTGCCAACCTGTACCGGGGCTCTGCGCCGGACCCCGGGTCGGTCGCTGGCGGGGGCCCTTGCGCCCCGCTTCCGCCTCCGCTGAAGCTACGGCGGACGCGCCGTAGCGCCTCCGGCGCGAAGGCGGGCCGCTCCGTCCCGCCCCACGATGCACAGACCGCATCGTGGGGGCCCCGGCTCGCAGGCGCGCCGTGCGCGCCTCGTGTCCGGCGTCAGCCCTACCCGGCTCTGTCTGCAGGCGCGATAGAGACGACGGTATGCCTGAAGGCGGCACTACCGAAGCAGGAGTGGGTGCATATAATTCGGGCCGCGGATCAAACATGTCGTCATCGGGAGGCCTCATGAGGATCGAGCGAATCGTTGGCCGCTGGATTGCGGTGCTGGCAATACTCGCCGCATCGACCGTGCCGCCTCTGCGCGCGCAGCAGCCGCAGACGGCGCCGCCTGCCGCCGGCCGGCAGCCGCAGCGCCCGCGGCCGGAACCAAAGATGGATCCCGAGCGCGCGAGGAAGCTGTACGTGAGCGTCGATCCCGAGGATCATTCTCTGGGGCGCGACTTTCAGCGCGATACCGAGGAGAAAAAGAAAACCGATGCGCGGTTCGCGCAGGCGTCGCAGGGCGTGATGGATTTTCAGAAGGTCACGTACCGCAGCAGCGTCGGCGATCTGGACATCCCCGCGTATCTCTTCCAGCCGCTCCAGAAGCGCGGACCGCGCGGACACGCGGCGATGGTCTGGGTGCACGGCGGCGTGCACGGGAACATGGATGTCCTGTACTTTCCGTTCATCAAGGAGGCGGTCGCGCGCGGTTACGTGATCATCACCCCGGAGTACCGCGGGAGCACCGGATTTGGTGAAGCGTTTCACAAGGCGATCGATTACGGCGGCTACGAGGTCGACGACACGATGAGCGCGGTCGGCTATCTGAAGACCCTGCCGCACGTCGATCCGGATCGCCTCGGCATCATGGGATGGAGCCACGGTGGCTTCATCACGCTGCATTCGGTCTTCCGTGATCAGCACCCCTTCAGGGCGGCGGCGGCGATCGTCCCGGTCACGAACCTCGTGTTCCGGCTGTCCTACAAGGGACCGGCCTATCAGCGCGATTACACGACCCAGCGGCGGCTGCAGGGGCTGCCGTTCGAGAAGCCCGATCTCTACATCCAGCGCTCGCCGCTGTACAGCGTCGACAAGCTGAAGGTGCCGCTGCTGGTGCACGTGGCGACCAACGATACCGACGTGAACTTCGTCGAGGATCAGCAGATCATCGACGCCCTGCGCGCGAGAAAACCGGACCTCGCCGAGACCCGGGTCTATATCGATCCGCCGCCGGGGTCGGCCGGGGGCGGGCACACGTTCAGCCGGCGCACCAATCCGAACACGCTCGAGCGCATGGACACCCCCGAGCAGCGCGACTCGTGGAACCGGACGTGGACGTTCTTCGAATGGCACCTGCGGCCCTACGAGGATCGATCGAAGCCGCAGACGGAGCAGCGGTAGCCGTGCTTGCACGGCGTGAACGCGTACGAACGTGTCGAATTTGCCGTGCAAGCCCGGCTTAGCCGCGGGCGCCAGTCGGTCACTCGGCGATGGGAGGCGAAGCTTCGTCACGAGTCCGTCCGAATAAACGTGAACGGGCTCCCGGTCGGTTGAGGCGGCCTTCGTTAATGTGACAGACTGCTGGCTATGAAGCGATATTCTGGCGCCTTCGTCTGCTTCGTCGCTCTCACGCTGGCTGCTGGGCTGTTCGCCCAGACCCCTGCGCCGGCCGGGCTCGACACTGCCGCAATCGACAAGGCGATCGGCAAGGCGGGTCAGGCGATGCCCGGCGACGTGTACCGCATCGCGTTGCCGCGTTCCGATCTCACCGTGACCGTCGGATCGGTCAAAGTGAAACCCGGCTTTGCGCTCGGCGGCTGGGCGGCGTTCAAGGCGAACGGGCCCGGCGCCGCCGTCGCTCACGGCGATCTCGTGCTGACCGGGACGGAAATCAATCCGGTCATCTCCTCGCTGCAGCAGCACGATTTCCAGATCACGGCGCTGCACAATCACTTGATCAACGAATCGCCTCAGGTCATGTATCTGCACTTCTGGGGGCAGGGCGACGCAGCGACGCTCGCTGCCGGCCTGAAGGACGCGCTGGCGAAGACCAAAACGCCGCTTGGCGCGACCTCGCCGGCTCCGACCGCCACGTCCGGATCGAGCGCCGCCGACGATCTGCCCGCCGATCGGGTCCAGCAGGCGATCGGGCTCAAGGGAACAGTCAACAACGGCGTGCTGGGCCTGTCGGTGCCGCGGCCGGAGACGATTCAGATGATGGGCGTCACGTTGCCGCCAAGCATGGGGATGGCGACGGCGATCAACTTTCAGTCCGCCGGTGCCGGGAAAGTGGTGGCCACCGGGGATTTCGTCATGCTCGCCGATGAAGTGAACAAGGTGGCGCGCCAGCTCCGCCAGCACGACATCGCCATCACCGCGCTGCACAATCACATGCTGCACGGCTCACCCGATTTGTATTTCATGCACTTCTGGGGTGAGGGCGATCCCGCGACTGTCGCGGCCGGGTTGAAAGCGGCGATCGCGGAGCTGAAGAAATAGTGGGGGAGTGCCACAAGAATTACCACGGAGGACGCGGAGGACACGGAGGAAAAATTCCTGTCAGTTTTCTCGTCGACGACCCTCGTCGCGTGTGAGCATGTGCCGAACCGCTGGATTGAACCTCCTCGTCCTCAGCGTCCCCCGTGGTGCTAGATCGCATCCGCCGCCGGCGACTCAGGCCACACGGGCTGCGGCCGGGCCACATATCCGGCATGGCCCAAGCGCGATTGAAAGAGGGCGGTTTCGGTCGCCCAGAATGCGAGCTTTACCCACAGCCGCGCCAGGACGTAGAGCTGTCCGATGGCGAAGGCGATCCACATCATGGCCCCGGCGCCGCCCGACCCCGGCGCGATCGCCGCGTACACCGCGAGCGCGGCGAGGAACAACACGAAGGTGAGCGCGTAGAGACCGACTGACGCCGCGGGGTTCCGGCCGACGAAGCGCATTGCCGCCGCGAGCGCTCCCATCATGCTGCGGCGATCCTCGACGACGGCCCGCACTTTGGCGTAGTCGAAGATCAGGTTGACGGCAGCGAGCAGCGCGCCGAACGATCCGTACAGCGCGACGCGGATGAAGAACGCGGTACGCTCGACCGTCAGGTCGCGCGTCAACACCGGATACCAGCGATCGAACAGCCATTTGTGGACGACGCCGAACAGCGCGGCGTAGGCGATCCACTGGACCAGGGCCAGCCGCAGGAAGCGGAAGAAGAACGTCCCGCACGCGGCGAAGAAGCCGTGGGCGCGCGTCGGCCGATCGCGGGCGAAGCGGTCGAGAGTCCCGCCGGCGAGGAACAACCAGAGCACGAGGTACGCCGACGCAGCGCCGGCGATGACGAGCGGTCGCGCCGTGTTGTCGAGGAACGCGCTCAGGTTGTCGAGCACGGCGGCGAAGCCGATGATGGTCGGCTTGAACGTGACGCCAATCCCGGTCGCCTGATCGCCGAACTCCTGCATCCAGTCATAGTCGATGGCCGCCGCGGCCCGGTCGCCGGCGAGGCTCGAGCCGAGATGCTGCGCGATCATCTCGCGCAGCACGAGCGTCAGCGGCAGGCTGACGAGCATCGTCACCAACCACATGCCGAGCAGAATCATCGGCGCGTGCAGGACGCGACGCAGGCCGTCAAGCCAGGCGGACAACGCGCTCATCGCTGCGGACACTGGAACGTCGCGATCGATGTCGTTTGTGAGGCATCGTACGTCGATCTTCTTCGCGCGTGCTCACTGAAGCCGACTGTGCAGAGGGCAGCCCCGTTCATACGAAAAATGCCCATGACAGCAGACAATCCTGCAGCCAGATCATCCACTTCGACGACCATTTCGTCGCCGCCGTCCGGCCGCGCGGCTCGATGGCGCTCGAATTGTTCGTGACGTTCACGTCCAGGAGCAGGATCCGGTCCGGATCGATCTGCGCGGAAAGCGCCTGCGTTGGACGATCGTACGTGTAGAGCTTCCAGCGCTCGACCCCCTGCCAGTGCTCCGTCACGCGCTCCCCGTTCCTGAACGTGACCAGGAGGACGACTGGAAAATGCGCCTCGCCGGCGCGCCGTACCACCACGCTGGTCCGGTACTGATCCCGATCCCGATCCTTGACGCTCCTGAAGTCCTGAATGCCGTAGTCGAACACGTTCGAGCTGCGGTACACCTCGTCGAAATACCAGCCGATGTCCTTGCCGAGCACTTCGGCCGTCACGGCGAAGAAGTCCTGCGGCCGCGGATGCCTGAACTTCCAGCGGGCGAAATGCGTCGTCATGATGCGCTGGAGCGCGGGCCAGCCGAGCCACCGCTCCATGGTGTTCAACCAGAGGGCGGTCTTGTTGTACGTGATGCTGCCCGCCGTCGCGGGATAGTACTGATAGGTGGGCGTCGATTGTGCGTCGCTTTTCGCGTCGTGCCGGTACCCTGAGACCCGGTTGCCGTCGGTTTCACGCCTGAGGGCGATGTCTTTGAAGACCCATGGAATGAAGCCGCCGAAGTAGCGCAGCGCAAGATAATTGGGATCGTACACCTCGGCGATCGCGCGTGCGGTGGAGAACGTATTGAATCCCTCGTCCATCCACGCGTCTTCGAATTCGTTGTTGCCCACGATCCCGTACCAGAACTGGTGGCCGGCTTCGTGGACCGTCACGCCTTCCGGCGTGGTGACCCGTGCCGGGGCGAGCCACCGCGTGCCGGCGGTGAAGAGCGTCGGATACTCCATCCCTCCGGCGCCGCTCTGATACGCCGGATCGACGATGGTGATGTGGCCGTACGGGTAGGCGCCGAACCATTCTCCGTAGTACTTCAGCGCGGTACGCGTCGCCTCGAAGTGCCGCTCGGCTTGTCCGACGTGTTCGGGCTGCAGCAGCAGACGCATTTCGACCGGCGGCAGCGCCGGGTGCTCGAACCGCGCTGTGCGCTCGATGTAATCGGGGCTGGTCGTCCACGCGAAATCGTGGACATCCTCCTGATAGTACCGGTGGGTGGTCGTCCCGTCGCTGTTGTGGCGCCGCTCGCGCTCCCGGCCGGTGGCGCCGACGGTCCACCCCTGCGGGACGGTCAGCGACACGTCGTAAACGCCGTAATCCGAGAAAAATTCTGTCGCCGCATGGAACTGATGACAGTTCCAACCCTCGTCCTGGAAGACGCCGAGCTTCGGAAACCACTGGACGATGAAAAAATAGTTGCCGATGACGCCGGTGCGGGCGACCGGGCGGGGAATGCGCGCCGTCCATGTCACCGCGATGGTTGCGGCGCCGCCCGGCGGAACCGGCTCGCGGAGGGGGACCGCCAGCACCGTCTCGTCGTCCGGATTGCCGTCGTCCGGGGCAATGACGTGCATTGACGCGGTGAGATCGGCAGGCGACGGCGCCGTGATCTTGAGCGAAGTGACGTCGATCCGCGATCGATCGGCGTCCGGCGTGCGTTCCGATTCGACGCTGCGCCCGAGGGCGCGCTCCCGCATGAAGGTGGTCCGATCGTGCTTCCACGCGTTCCAATACAAATGAAACTGAAGGTCGCGTGCGGGACGACCGGTGATGTTCCGCCAGGTGATCAGTTCTGAGCCGCCGATCGTATGGGCGGCGGTGTCGAGCTTGGCCGTGATCGTATAGTTCGCGTTCCGCGGCGAGAGCGGCTGCGCCTCCGCGCAGCCGGCAATCGCCAGGAGGAGAAAGGCGGGGGAGAACAGGCGCGGCGTCACGTTCACGTCCGTATATAATCCGCGGGTCGCCAGTCTGAAACAAGGAGGCTGACGTGAAGTCGATCTGTATGCTGGCGCTGATGATGTTGTCGGCCGCCGCCGTGCGGGCCGCGGACAATCAGGCGGTGCGCGTCGTTCGCGACCTCCCCTACTTCGAGAAGGCCAACGAGGGCACGGCGAGAAACACGCTGGATCTCTATCTCCCGGAAGGCCGCAGCGGCGCCCCCGTCATCGTCTCGCTGTACGGCGGGGCGCTGATGGGCGGGGACAAGAATGATCAGGCGTTCGTCGGTCAGCGGTTTGCGTCGGCCGGCATTGCAACGGCGGTTGCGAACTACCGGCTGTCGCCCGACGTCAGACATCCGGTTCACGTGCGCGACGCCGCCGCGGCGTTCGCGTGGGTGAAGCGCCACATCAGCGAGTACGGCGGCAATCCTGATCAGGTCTTCATCATCGGCCATTCGGCCGGCGCGTATCTCGCCGCCCTCCTGGCGACTGATGAGCAGTATCTGGCGGCGCACCGGCTCTCGTTGCGCGATATCCGCGGTGTCGTCCCGGTGAGCGCGTTTTTCTGGGTGGAGCGGCCCGGCGTCGCGCCCGACCGCGACAAGAGCGTGTGGGGCCCGGACGAGAAAGTGTGGATCGACGCATCGCCGGCGCATCATCTGCACGCGCGCATCCCGCCGATGCTCGTACTCTACACCAATGGCGACGAGCCCTGGCGGCGCGATCAGAATGTGGAGGCCGTGCAGGCGCTCAAAGACGCCGGCAACAAGCGCGTGGAGATCGCCCAGATCATGGGACGCACGCACATGACAATCTGGAGCCGGTTGAACGACGACGGCGACGAGGTGAGCGAACGGATCGTGCGGTTCGTGCGGAGGACCGCCGCCTCGGGGACATTCTGAATTCTTGCGCGCAGTGCTGATCGTCGGCTGTGGATCGAAGATCGAACTGCTTGAATTCGAGCGTGGCGTTCATGCCTGCCGCGGCCTCAGGACCATCGACACCATCACGTCGCCTGGCGGTTGTACGATTGGTCTGCCGCCAAGGTCCTGCGGCTCGTATCCGGCTTCACGCAGCTGTTCGAAGAATTCGTCAGCTGTGAGCCCAGATGCGCGTTCGAGCTGCACCGGATGCACTTCCGACAGAATGATCGGGCGATCCTCCTCCAGGAGACCCGCCGCCCCGCGAATCACCTGCGGTTCCGCGCCCTCCACGTCCATTTTGATGAACCGCACCGGCCGCGGCAGGTCGAGATCGTCGAGCGCCACGAGCGGCACCGGCGCCTGGAGATTGCCTGTCAGCGGCGCCGTGCCGTCGCGGAGCAGGTAGGCGCCGCCCGAATTGAGCGTTTCGACCGGAAACGTCAACGTGGCGCGCCCCGATGCCGCGCCGACCGCCACGCGCCGGAACGCCACACGCGCCTCGAACCGGTTCTCGACAATCGACCGTTCCAGCAGCTCCGCATTCGGCCCGAACGGCTCGAACGCATACACGCGGCCCGCGGGGCCGACCACGGCGGCCATGTGCATGGTGAAAACGCCGATGTGCGCGCCGATATCGATGGCGGTATCGCCCGGGGCCAGGAGCCGCTGCACCAGCGCGATTTCCTCCGTCTCGTACTGTCCGCGGACGATGTTCAGGCCGATGACGTGATCGGCGAGGTCGACGAACAGGCGCACCGGTCCGTGCGGCGTGCCGAGCTCCTTGATCACGATGGTGCGATCGTTGGTGTGCGCGTAATCGCGGTTCTTGTCGCGGAACTCGGCCGACGTGATCAGATGGTGACGCAGCTCCCGCGTATCGCGGGAGCCGGCCAGCTTCGGCGCAATGACGTCCTCGCTCTCCGGATCGCGGTCGAGCAGCAGGCGATAGGCCCAGATGACGTGCTCGCGGGTCAGACCGCCCGGATGGCCGGGTGCCGCGCGCTGCGGGCCTGGCGCGGCATCAGCCTCGAGCAGCGGAACGCCTCGCGCCTTTTTCTTGAACATCCTGGCTGAGTATAGTTCGCCGCTATCTCGAAGCGCCTGATCGACCTGTTTTTCCCGCCAGTCTCGCTCACTCCTGCCGCGGCCGCTCCACGCGATCGATGATCAGCACCTCGCCCGACTGCTCGCGCGGTTCACGTTTGAGCCCGAGCTGTTCCTGCGCGGCTGTAAAGATGGACGGACCTTCAGGATCGACCTGCGGAAATCGATCCGGCGCGTGATGGCGGAGCGGCTCTGGTGTAGTGCTACAAGTGTAGCAGGTCAAGGCCGGCCACGCGGGCCCCCTGATCAGCGGTTTTCCGCCGGGCAGGGCATCAACGGCCGCCCTTCGCGGTTGCCGCACACGTGCGCAATGTGCCGCCGCAATCGGTGACCCCTCCCGCAAGGCCGTGTCCGGCAGGCGGTTGAACCGCCAAACTGAACAAACCATCATCAAACCCGCTGCGCCGCATCGTCCTGGTGTGGGATCCTTCCGGGCCGGTGCGGCGTCACCCGAGACTTTGCAAAGGCTCAAGACCGTTCTATGATTCGCGCCTATGCCCAACATCCGCGTGATGCACTTTGGACTCGGGCCGATCGGCGCGGCCGTCGTCAAACAGGTCGTCCAGCGCCCGGGGCTCAAGATCGTGGGCGGCGTCGATATCGATCCGGCGAAAATCGGTCGCGATCTGGGAGAGGTGACCGGCCTGGCTCGGCGGCTCGACGTGCCCGTGTCCGCCGACGCGACAAAGGCTTTGAAAACAGGCAAGCCCGATATTGTCGTGCTGTGCACCAGCTCCTCGATCCGGAAGGTGATGCCCCAGATCGAAGAGATCCTGAAGGCGAAAAAGCCGATCGTGACCACCACCGAGGAGTTGTCGTATCCCGGCTACACACATATCCGCCAGGCGCGCAAGATCCACACCCTGGCGAAAAAAGCCCGCGTGGCGGTACTCGGTACCGGCGTCAACCCCGGGTTCGTCATGGACGCGCTTCCCATCGCGTTGACCGCCACCTGCGAGCGCGTCGATTCCATCGCCGTCCGCCGCGTGCAGGACGCCCGCAACCGCCGCCTGCCGTTCCAGCAGAAGATCGGTGCCGGCCTGACGCTGGAGCAGTTCCAGCAGAAGGTCGACGATGGGAGCGTACGGCACGTGGGGCTGACCGAATCGATTGCGATGATTGCCGACGCCCTCGGCTGGACCCTGGATCGCATCACGGACGATATCGAGCCGAAGCTGGCGACTCTGACGATTGCCAGCGAGTTTCTCGCGGTCGATCCCGGATATGTGTGCGGGATCGTGCAGGACGGCGTCGGCTACCGGAAAGCCGAGCCGGTCATCCGGCTGCACATGGAAGCCTATCTCGGCGCCCCCGAGTCGTACGACTCCATCGACATCGAGGGGTCGCCGCGGCTGTCGCTGAAGCTGGCCGGCGGGATTCACGGCGACGTCGCGACGGCTTCGATGGTCGTCAATTCAATCCCGCACGTGCTCCGCGCGTCGCCGGGTCTGCACACCATGCGCGACCTGCCGCTGCCTTCGTTCTTTTCAGGACGGCTGTGATCGTCGGATGAACGTTGCCTCAGCGTTCGGCAACGCGTGGCGCGACCTGCAATACGGGGCGCGCCTGCTTCGGCTGAATCCCGGGTTCGCCATCGTGGCGATTCTGTCGCTGGCCCTCGGCGTCGGCGCGAACACGGCGATCTTTCAGCTGCTCGACGCGGTGCGCCTGCGCACGCTGCCCGTCCGCGACCCGCACCAGCTGGTCGAGGTGAGAATCGGCGAAACCCCGCACGGACGCACCGGCTCGTTCACCGGCCGCCGTCCCATGCTGACCAACCCGCTGTGGGAGCAGATTCGCGACCGCCAGGAATCGTTCTCGAGCATGTTCGTCTACGGATCGACGTCGTTCAATCTGACCACGGGCGGCGAAGCGCGCGACGCGCTTGGCTTGTGGACGAGCGGCGACTTCTTCGCCACGCTCGGCGTGCCGGCGGCCGTCGGACGCGTGCTGACCCGAGATGACGACCACCGTGGGTGTGCCGCACCGGCGGCCGTGATCAGCTATGGATTCTGGCAGCGTGAATACGGCGGCGACCCGTCGGCCGTCGGACGCACGCTGGTGCTCGATGGCCACGGATATCCGATCGTCGGCGTCACGCCGGCGGCCTTCTTCGGCATGGAGGTCGGACGGACGTTCGATGTCGCCGTACCCCTCTGCGCTGAACCGCTCTCGCGCGGCGTGCGCAGCGGCCTCGACACGCCGGATGTCTGGTTCCTGGCCGGATTCGGCCGGCTCAGGCCTGGCATCACCGCGGAGCAGGCAACGGCCCACCTGTCGTCGGTGTCGCCGGCGATCTTCAAAGCGACGCTGCCGCCGCGCTATCGCGCCGAAGACTCGACGCATTATCTCGAATTCAAGCTCGGGGCGTTCCCGGCCGGCACCGGCGTGTCCCAGCTGCGGCGGACCTACGAATCGCCGCTCTGGCTGCTCCTCGCGACCACCGGTCTGGTCCTGCTGATCGCCTGCGCGAATCTGGCGAACCTCATGCTCGCACGCGCGACCGCTCGCGAGCGCGAAATGGCCGTTCGCCTGGCGATTGGCGCGTCGCGGGGACGCCTCCTGCGCCAGCTGCTCGCCGAGAGCCTGCTCATCGCGGCCGTCGGTGCCGGCTGCGGCGCGGTGCTCGCGCGCTGGCTCAGCGAGCTCCTCGTCGGCTTTCTTACCACGGACACGAACCGGGTGTTCGTTGCGCTCGCGCTCGATTGGCGGATTTTTGCGTTCACCGCCGGTCTCGCCGCGATGACGGTCCTGCTGTTCGGTCTGATGCCGGCCGTGCGCGTGACCGGTCTGACGCCTGCTCTGGCCATGAGAGCCGGCGGCCGCGGGTCGACCGACAGCCGCGAACGCTTCGGGCTGCGACGGGCGCTGGTCGTCGCTCAGGTCGCGCTCTCGCTCGTGCTCGTAGTCGGCGCGCTGCTGTTCGTGCGCAGCCTGCGCAATCTGATGACGCTCGATGCCGGCTTCCGCCAGGACGGCATTCTGGTGGCGAACATGGACCTGCGCCGCACCGGTGTGCCGCCGGAGCAGCTCCAGCCGATATTCGACGACATCACCGATCGGCTGGCCGCTCTCCCGTCTGCGGAGTCGGCTGCGCAGGCGTTTATCGTGCCGGTCAGCGGCAGCGGCTGGAACAACAACATCGTCATCAATGCGAAGCGGTACACCGGGCGCGACGACATCGTGAACTTCAACAGCGTCAGCTCCGGGTATTTCCGGACGATGGGAACGCGTCTTCTTGCCGGGCGGGACTTCGACGGTCGCCGTGACACGCAGACGTCCGGCAAAGTGGCTATCGTCAACGAGTCGTTCGTGCGGCGGTTCTTTGCCGGGCAGAATGCGATCGGCCAGGCATTTCAGATCGATGAACCGCCAGGCGTGCCGCAGCCGCTGTTCGAGATTGTGGGCGTCGTGAAGGATACGAAGTACACGGACCTGCGCGAGCCGTTCAAGCCGATCGGGTTCCTTGCCGCCTCGCAGGCTGATCCGAAGGATGCCTCCCCGTTTCTTCAGGTCGTGCTGCGGTCCAGAGCGCCGCTCGCGACGTTGACGGCCGAGGCAACCGCCGCGATTGCGCGGATCAATCCCTCGATCATCGTCCAATATCAGACCATGGAGAGGCAGGTCCGCGACTCGCTGTTGCGCGAACGGCTGATGGCGACACTCTCAGGATTTTTCGGCATCCTGGCCGGTGTGATCGCGACGATCGGCCTGTACGGCGTGATGTCGTATCTGGTGGCCCGGCGCCGGAATGAAATCGGCATCCGCATGGCGCTCGGCGCCAGCCAGGGCGAAGTTGTCCGGATGATCATGCGTGAAGCGGGCATCCTGCTCGGCGCCGGCCTGGTGGCTGGTGGAGCGATGGCCATCGCGGCAGCATGGACGGCGCAGTCGCTCCTGTTCGGCCTGAAGCCGAGCGATCCCGTCACGTTCGCCGCGGCCGCCTCGCTGCTCGCCGCCGTCACGTTGTTCGCCAGCTACCTGCCTGCGCTGCGTGCGTCGCGCCTCGAGCCGACGGAGGCGCTGCGGGAAGAGTAACCGACGATCCTCCACATCCAGCCTGCAGCCGGGCGCTGATCGGGTTGTATGCGTCAACCGGACATCAGGTATCCGATCATCGGGCTCGCGGTGTTCTGGATTCTTCTCTTCGGATTCCTGGTCCGGGCCCAGACTTTCAGGGCTCCGGTCTTCGATCATCACAACTGGCGCCAGGCGGACACCGCGCAGATCGCGCGCAATTTCTGGCGTGAGCGATTCAATCCGTTCTACCCGCAGATCGACCAGCGCGGCGCGCAGGAGCACGGCTACGTCGAGACCGGCTTCGAGCTCTACGCCTTCGCCTTCGCCTGTGTAGCGCGGCTTGCCGGGTTTCATCCCGAGATCGGCCGCCTGCTGAACAGTCTGCTGTTCGTCGGCTCCGGTTTGCTCGTGTTCCGCTTTCTCGGCCGGCGCTACGACGCGGGCACGGCGATCATCGGTCTGTTCGTGTACGCGTTTGGCCTGCCGCTGTCGCTGTTCCTCGACCGCGCGATCATGAACGAACCGTCGCTGATGTTCCTGACGTTCGCCTGCCTGGCATCGGCACAGACATATCTTGCCAGCCCTGGCTGGCGTGCAGCGGCCGTGCTGATCGCCGCGAGCGCACTGCTCGGCATGATCAAGCTTCCATATCTGATCGTGTGGGGACCGGTATCGGGGCTCTTTCTGGAACACGATGGCCGCAGCGTGTTGAAGCGGTGGCTGATCTACGCGGTGGCCGCCGCAGATCTCGCAGCGGCGGGTCTATGGTACTCGCATGCGCACCGGCTGGGACAAGTCACCGGCCTGAGTTTCGGCTTCGTCGACAAACTGTTCGACGCACGCCTGATGTGTTCGGTTACGTTCTGGGTGCAGATCGTCCAACGGCTGGCGAAGGACGTCCTGGGGCCGGTGGGCTTCATCGCGGCCGTTGCCGGTCTGATTCTCGTCCTGCGCCGCCGCCTCCCGACCGAGACACTGGGAATCGTCGCATGTGCCGCCTACATCGTCGTGGTGGCGGCCGGAAACAATGTGCACGACTACTATCAAGTTGCGGTCGTTCCCGTTGCCGTCATCCTCATCGCCATTGGGCTGCGCGACGGAGTGCGATTTGTGAGTCGCACGGAACGCGGCTACATGGCCGGCATGACGTTGGCGCTGGCAGCGATGCTGCTGTCGACGTTCGTTCGCAGCGTCAGCTTCCACTCATGGTACGAATACGAGCTGGATCGGGTGCAGATGTGCCGCGATCTCCGGCCGCAGTTGCGAACACATGATCTGGTCGCGTTCATCGACTATCCCAGTCCCGATCTGCTCTTCTGCCTCGATCGGCACGGCTGGCTGTTCGCTGAGAACGCTTGGAGCGCCGACGACCTCTGGACGATATGGCGGCTGGGCGCTGCCGTCCTCGTGATCCCGGCGTCGGTTTCCGAGGCTGTGCTTCCTCCCGCCATGCGCCGCCAGAGTGTCCTGATCGCGCACAGCGGGCGCCTGTCGGCGTACCGTGTGGCGCCGTTGATCGACGATGCCAAAGACTCCCATGCCGGGCGCTGAGGACTCCGAACCATAGAGAAACCAAGATCGGCCTTCGGTCATTGCTTCTCTCCCTCAGGACTGAGCTTTTCGACGAATGCGGCAATGGTGGTCCAGTACGTCTGCGGATCGGACGGGGTGACGTCATTGTGATCGCCGCCTCGAATGGCGGCGAACTGCTTCGGATCGCCGACACGCTCGAACAGGGCCCGTCCGAGCTCGAATGGCACGATGCCGTCGCGATCGCCGTGCACGACGAGCACCGGCGTCCCGGCCTGCCGCATCAAATTGGCGGTGGGAAAGCGATAGGTTGAGAACATCGCCAGCAGCGCCAGCGGCGGCGACGATCGGATCAGCGACCGCGCGTCAGGAAAGCCTGCCTCGAGAATGACGCCGTCCGGCCGGCGGACTGTGGCCGCATATGCGGCGACGGCGGTGCCAAGCGATCGGCCCCAATAGACCAGCCGCTCGCGTCGATCGACGTGATGCGACACGTAATCGAGGATCGCGTCGGCATCGCGGTACAGGCCGCGCTCGCTCGGCCGGCCGGTGCTCAGTCCATAGCCGCGGTAGTCGAAGGCGAGGACGCTGAATCCCTGGTGGAAGATGCCCGCCAGGATCGGCGCCCAGACCGACAGGTTCCCGCCGTTGCCGTGAAAGTACACGATGATCGCGCGCGGGCGCGGGTGTGTGAGCGTCCATAGGTGCAGGCGCTCGCCGTCGGCTGTCTGGATGCTGTCGGCGGCGGCCGGCGCGTCGAAATCGCGCGGCGTCGCGGTTTCCCCGGCGATCGGGTAGAAGGCGAGCCGGGGTTCGAGCAGGCGGACGCCGAGAGCGAGCACCACGATGACAATCATGAGGCCGACGAGCAGCTGGAACATGCGCCTCACGGGCGATCGAAGCGTACGATACTCCGGTGAGATCGATGATCGCTAATCTCACCATCTGAGACTCGCTGTCAGACCGGAGATCGCGTGAGGCGGTCCGGTGGACGACTTGGGCGGACGCTCAGCCGGATCGAAAGATTTCGCGCAGCTCCCGGCCGCTCATGCCGGTGTTATACGGTCGCGTGTCGGGCTCGAACTCTTTTCCACGTCCCAGGCCGCCGACGATGACCGGATCGAAGCCTGCGTCTCGCACCAGCCGGGCGGCCGTTTCCAGCGCATCGGGGTCGTCGCTGGCGAGTGGGATGCCGACCCGGTCGCCATCGCGATGCGATTCTGTCTCGAGCACCTTGAAGTACACGGTATTGAACGCCTTGACCCATCGGGCGCCCGGAAACATCGCCGCTGCCCAACCGGACGACCCGAACGGATGTCCGGTCGCATCGCGCGCGCTCTGTCCGTCGCGTTTTTCATAGGCGTTTGCTGTATCGAGGACGACCTTCCCGCGGAGGAGCCGCCCGAGGTCGCGGGCGAGATCGGGAATCGCCTTGAGCGGTATCGTCACCATCACGACGTCGGCGAACGCCGCCGCCTCCGCCGGCGTGCCCGCTGAGGCATGGTGTCCCAGCTTCTTGACGAGCGGTTGCAGCTCCTCAGGATGGCGGGATGCGAGCCGCACCTCGTGCCCGGCAGCGATCCAGAGCTTCGCGACGGTCGAACCGATCATTCCGGCGCCGACGATACCAATGCGCATCCCAGCATTTTATGGCGGTTGTTCCACGCGATCGATGACGAGAAGGTCGACCGGCCCCGTCTGCGGATTCAGTCTGAGCCCGAGCTGTTCCTCCACGGCCGTGAAGAATGCCGGACCTATGAAGGCCGACACGTTAGTAAGTGACGCGCGTTGTGACCGCGCCAAGCACCTTCCGCGTCGCGCGGTCCTGGACGAACGCGACAACCCGCGATCGATCGGCATTCCAGTCGGAGCGGAACTGCAGCGAGGTTTCGGCCGAGAACGGCTTCGAGTCCACAGGACCGACGGATGTCAGTATTCGCGCCACCGCGCTGTGCCGCAGCCGGCGTCCGCCGTTCTCACCGCGCTTCACCTCGGTCACCAATCCGTCCTCCACGATCGCGAGAAACAGATCGGCCGCGGCAGCAATCGGCGCCGATCCCTCGCGGGCCTCGACGCGCGTGGAGACGAGGACCGATGTCTGCTCGGGGCGATGTTCGGCGTTGATCAACATGCGCAGACGAGGTTGAGCCGTCCGGGCTGCCGACCCGGATGCCGCTACCGCTCTCGCGATGGCAGCGGTCGCCGCGCGATAGTCGCTCCCGACGAATTCCTCCCGCCCGTTCACCACCATCTGTGGCGTGTAGACGCTGCCGGCACGGAATGCTTTCGCGGCATAGTCGGACTGGCGCGCCGTGAAGGCGGCTGACGAAAACGGATCGCGCCAGCCGAGGCGATCCCAGTAGTCGACATGCTCGCCCAGCGCGATGATCTCAGCGCCCGCAACCGGCTGCGTCGCGATCAGCCTGGTCAGCACTTCGTCGGCCGGCGGGCAGCTGGAGCAGCCTTCAGACGTGAAAAGTTCGATCAGGACGGGAACGCGTTCACCGCCGGACGGGTCCTGTGGTGCAGGTCCAGCGGTCTTCGCCGCGAAGCCAGCGGCGACAAGGATTGCGCCGATCGCAACGGTTACCTTCCTAACGTCGATCGGTTTCAACGTGACGGCCACGGGCTGCTCCCCTGAGCGAGGATATCGGGCTGATTCGACGTCATTGTTTGCCGCTGCAGAAACGGAGCAGTAGTCTCAACACATAGGAGCAGGGAAACGGAGGTAAACGGAGAAAACCAGACTCTTTCTCTGTTCGTCTCCGTTGCTCCGTTCCTCTGTGGTTTATACCGTTGCCTCCGTCTCCTCCGCTATGAGGCGACCTCACAATAAATCTTGATCGTCCCGTTCGGGCTCTGCAACCGGTCGAAGAGCTCGCGATAGCGTTCCAGCCCCTTGACCGGATGTGTCAGCAAGCGGCCAAGCCAGCCCGGGTATTCGGCTTCGGCCTGGGACATGTCGCGCACACCTCTCTCGAAATTCTCGCGGCTGGCATTCACGCTGCCGACCATCACTTTGTTTCCGAGCACGAATTCCAGGTTGATCCGGTCGGCGGGCACTTCCAGCCGGTGGTTGCCCCCGGTAATGCTCGTCAGCACCAGCACGCCGTTCTTGCCGAGCACCTGCAGGCTCTCGAACACGACGGCCGAGGATCCGGTCCCTTCGAAGACCAAATCGAACGGACCGAACGCGGCTGCAGCATCGCTGATGCTCCGCTCCGCCGTGTTCACGTAGCGCGCGCCGATCGCCTCGAGCAGGTCCGCATTCAGATATGGTCTCGCCGTCCGCCCGAACGTCGTGACATCCAGCCCGCGCAGGCGCAGCACCAGTGTCGACAGCAGGCCGAGCGTCCCTGCGCCCATCACGGCTGCCTTGCGCGGCCGCCACACCTTGCGCCGCCGCTGGATCTCGAACGCCTGTGTAATTCCCTTCTGCGCCACGGTCGGTACACCTGGAAAAGCTGTTGAAGCGGGATCCGGATGCGCGGATCACCCCTCGTGAGCCGGGACAATTTCTTTCTCGTCACACCGATGCTTCACGAGGTTGCGGCCAGCGACCTCGACATCACCCACATCGTCAGCCCAATCCGCACGCTGCTTCATCGATCGGATGTGTTTATCGGCGATGTCGAGTCGGTGGACCTGAGGCGACGGTCGGTGACCGTCGCTCACGGCTTCGCACGTCACAGGCACCAGATCGAATACGACCATCTCGTCATCGCGCTCGGATCGATCACCAATTTCTACGGCCTGCCCGGCCTCGGCGAGCGGGCACTGACGATGAAGACGCTCGGCGGCGCGATCCACTTGCGGAACCGAATCATTGCCACGCTGGAGGAAGCCGACACCGAGTGCACGGCGGGGGGAGACGGGCTGCTGACGTTCGTGTGGCCGGAGGCGGGTTTGCGGGCGTCGAAACGCTGGCGGGCATGAACGACTTCGTCCGGGACGCGCTCAAGTTCTACCCGCGCCTCGGTCCCGCGCGCATCCGGATGGTGCTCGTCCACTCCGGGCCGATCATCCTGCCCGAGCTCGGCGGGAAGCTTGGCGCGTATGCGCAGCGGAAGCTCGCCGGACGAGGCGTGGAGATCATCACAGACGCGAGGGTCGCGGGCGTCGATGAGGATGGCGTCACGCTCGGCGACGGCCGGCACATCCCCAGCCGCCTCGTCGTGTGGACAGCCGGCACCTCGCCGCATCCGTTGATTCACGATCTTCCCTGCGGCCTCGATCGGGGGCGGATCGTTGTCGACGCCACGCTGGCGGTCCCCGGATGGCCGGGCGTCTGGGCGCTTGGCGACTGCGCAGTCGTTCCCGACCGGCGAACAGGGAAGCCGCATCCACCGACGGCCCAGCATGCGCTGCGCGAAGCCAGGACAGCTGCGCTGAAGATCGTGAACGTCATGCGCGGCCGCGGCCCGAGGCCGTTCGACTTCAAGACCATCGGTAAGCTCGCGGCGATCGGGCGGCGGACCGGCGTGGCGAGAATCTTCGGCTTCAACTTTTCCGGATTCTTCGCCTGGTGGTTGTGGCGGACGATTTATCTGAGCAAGCTCCCGCGGCTCGAGAAGAAGGTCCGCGTGGCGATCGATTGGACGCTCGATCTGATCTTCGCCAAAGATTTCGTTCAGTTCCTGACGGTCCGCGCACCGGTCATGTCGATGCACGTTCCGGACTCGATTCATCCGGACATGAGAGCCAGAGACGCGGCGGCGCTAGTCGAATGAGACAATAATCGCCTCTTTCCTCACCACGGAGGACGCTGAGGACTGGACGAAGAATCCTGTCTCCGCTGAGGTGTCGGTGTTCCTGATGTGCGTCCG
>JBKPAI010000152.1:0-7844 GCA_046726355.1 Acidobacteriota bacterium
GCCGGTCGCCCCTGACCGCCTGTCCGCGCAGTCGCTGCATTTCGACGAGTTGTGCGAGCGCTTCGCGCTCGCACGTCGGCGTCAGGCCGAACGCCGTCGCGTAGCCGCTGGCCTGGGACTCCTCGGCAAACTGGTCGAAACAGGCGTAACGCGCACGCGCGCGGGCGGCGGCCCCGGGATCGATCCGATCGAGATGCTGCAGGACAGCCTGCACCGAAGTTCGCAGGCTGTACAGATCAAGTCCGTAGAAACCCGCGCGGGCCTCGGGCGGCCGCGTGTCGTTGAATGCGCGGAGCCACGAGACGAAGTCCACGACATCGACGTTGCGCCACATCCAGGTGGGGAACCGTCCGAAGTCGCCGAGAGCCTCGACCGCGCTGGCGTCGTCGGACAGCCCGCGGACGTAGCGGTTCACGCGGTAGGCGTCCGGCCAGTCGGCTTCAACCGCGATGGCGGCAAAGCCCTTTTCGGCAATCAGACGCTCCGTAATGAATGCGCGCTCGCGATAGAACTCGTGCGTCCCGTGGGTTCCCTCGCCAATCAACACGAAACGGGCTCCGCCGATTGCGTCGATGAGCGCGTCGTAGTCGTGAATGTCCCCGCGGAGCGGCTGTGCACGGGACCGGATTACGTCGGCCGGCGAAGCAGGCGGCCCGCGTCTGCTGTCCGGCCGCGCCGCCCTGGAAGCCGGGTCGGCATTCGCCGACGCAGCATTGGAAGCAGGCAGAGCGGACGACTGCTGTAGCAGCTCGACAACTTCGTCGTCGGTTGTCTGATCGAATCGGCGGTACCACAGACCAACGGCGTGAAAGGGCTCCGGAGTTTCAGCGCAGACCACCGCATCCGCCACCCGCCTGAGGCGCGCGCAACTCTCAGCCGCGCCGACCGGCGTGGCGACGATCACTGCTGCCGGGTGCAGCTGGCGGACCGCTTCGACCGCCGCCTCCATGGATGCTCCGGTCGCCAATCCATCGTCGACCAGGATGACAGTTCGCTGCTGGAGCAGCGGCAGCGGGCGGTCTCCGCGGTACAACCTTTCGCGGCGTTCGAGCTCGAGCCGTTCACGGACCGAAACGTCTTCGACGGCCGCTCGCGGGATGCCGAGCTCGTCGATGAGATCGTGACTGAGCACGCGGACGCCGCCGCTCGCGATGGCGCCCATGGCGAGCTCCGGATGGCCGGGAACGCCGAGCTTACGGACCGCGAACACATCCAGCGGCACGCCGAGCTCACGGGCCACCTCGAACCCGACCGGAAGTCCGCCCCTGGGCAGCGCGAGCACGATGACATCGGGGCGATGCGCGTAAGCGTACAGCCGCCGGGCAAGCTGGCGTCCGGCATCGGCCCGATCAGCAAACTGCATGTTCGTTTCTAATTTAGGGCAGAAACTGTCCGCGCGTTACGTCTGACGACATCTAGCAACGCATGTGCCGGGCCCGTACTCAGCAAAAAGCCCGCTTGAAAGGCGCCTTCCGCGGGCTTACGATGGGGCACTTTTCAGCGCCCGTCCGGTCGCCAATGCGCAGTCAGCGCGCTCGAGGTGTCATGAAACAGACAGCCATGAGTTTACTCGGTGTGTCGCTCGCCTGCGCCGTGCTCACCGCCGCGCAGTCGTCGTCGAGCGGCGAGCTCGGCACCATCAATTTTCCGACTTCCGCAACAGGTGCGGCGCAGACCGCCTTCCTGGTCGGTGTGAAAGCCTTGCACAACTTCGAGTTCGACACGGCGGCCGAGGCGTTCCGCGAAGGGCAGAAGGCGGATCCGGCGTTCGCGCTCGCGTACTGGGGCGAGGCGATGAGCTTCAATCATCCGCTCTGGGCGGAGCAGGATATCTCATCGGCGCGACGGGTACTCGAACGGCTGGCTCCGACCTCGTCGGCGCGGGCGGCGAAGGCGCCGGCAGGCAAGGAGCGCGGCCTCGTCGAAGCGGTGGACGTGCTGTACGGCGCCGGGGATAAGTACGCCCGGGACATCGCCTACGCGACTGCGATGAAGCGGTTGCACGACCAGTACAGGGATGACGATGAGCTGGCGATCCTGTATGCGCTGTCGCTGCTCGGCACGGCGCGTCCCGGGGAGAAGTCAGTCCGGACGGCGATGCAGGCAGCGGCGATCGCCGAGGACGTCTTCCAGCGCAATCCGAAGCATCCGGGTGCCGCCCATTTCATCATTCACGCGTTCGACGATCCGGATCATGCGATTCTGGCGCTGCCGGCGGCACGGGCGTATTCGAAGATCGCGCCGGCCGCGGCGCACGCGCTCCACATGCCGTCACACATCTTCGTGCAACTCGGGATGTGGGACGACGTCGTGGCTTCGAACATCGTGGCCTACAAGGCGGCGGTCGATCTGGCGGAGCGGAAGAACCTGCCGCGCGGCCGCGAGGACTTTCACACGCTCTCGTGGCTGCAGTATGCGTATCTGCAGCAGGGCAATGTGGCCGAGGCGGAGAAGGCGTTGACGACAGCGAAGGCGGTGGCTGACAAGGACACGAGCCCGCGTGTGCGCGATGGTTACGCGGCGATGAAGGCGCGTCAGATCGTCGAGACGGCGAAATGGGAGAAGATCGCGCTGCCCGCTGCGGCCGTTCGCGATGGCGGCGCCCCGGGGTACGACGGCAGCGCGGCGTACGTGCTGGCCGCCGGTCTCGGCGCCGCCAGGCTCGGGGATCTCGAGACCGCAGGTGTGGCCCTCGATCGACTCAAGTCGGCGCGCGCGCAGGCCGAATCGGGCTCCAACGCGTATCGCGCCAGGCCTATCGCGATTATGGAGAAGGAAGTGGCCGCGGCCATCGCCGTCGCAAAGAAGGATCCGGCTGCCGCCGAACAGCTGTTGAAGGAGGCGACCGCGATCGAATTGATGCTGGACGCGCCATCGGGACCGCCGGAGCCAATCAAGCCCTCGTTCGAGCTGTACGCGGAACTGCTGCTGGACCAGGGCCGGCTGAAGGACGCCGCCGGTCAGTTCGAGCAGTCGCTCGCGCGGATGCCGAATCGACGCGCGTCGATGCAGGGGCTCGAGCGGACGCGGGCGGCGCGGTCGTCAGACGCGCGCTGATTTTGTGCTGAATTGACGCTCGAACCACGGAGGACGCAGAGGACGCGGGGTGGAATCCTGAGACCGAACAGGATTTTTCCTCCGGTCCTCGCGTCCTCCAGGCCAGCCCGTCATTTCCGGATTGACCCGATGTGCACACGTCCTCGGGCGTGCCTGTCGGGTAGACGCGCGGTACACGGTCTTTGTCATTCTGCAATCTCGAGAGGATCGGATCATGAAACGCTTCATCGTCGCCGTCGCGATCGCGATCATCGGGGGAACTGCGCTGCACGGCCAGGAGACTCGATCGTCCACACTGCTCACGACCGAGCACTATCTCGATTGGGAGCGCGTGCGCGACGCCCAGATCTCGCCGGACGGCTCGCGCATCGTGTACACGCGCGAGCACGTCAACAAGGTCGAAGACAAGTGGGAGTCGGAGACCTGGATGCTGACGGGCGACGGATCCGAGCACCGGTTCCTCGTCAAGGGATCGAGCGCGCGGTGGTCGCCGGACGGCAAGCGCCTGCTGTATGTGGCCGAAGGCGAGCCGAAGGGCTCGCAGGTCTTCGTCCGCTGGGTCGACGCTGACGGTCCCGCCACGCAGGTGACACACGTGATGGAGACCCCGCGCAACGTCCGCTGGTCGCCCGACGGCAAGCTGATCGCCTTTTCGATGTTCGTGCCGGAACAGGAGAAGTGGACGATCAGCATGCCGAGCGAGCCGAAAGGAGCGAAGTGGACGCCGCCGCCGCGCGCCGTCTCGACGCTGCACTATCGCCAGGACCGGGTCGGCTTTCTCGAAGACGGGTATACGCACCTGTTCGTCGTGCCTGCCGACGGCGGCACGCCCCGGCAGTTGACGATGGGGAAGTGGAGCGTAGGCGCCGGCGAGCTGCGCGCTGCGGCGACGCTCGACTGGACGCCGGACAGCGCCGCGATCGTGTTCGATGGCAACCGCGACGGCGACGCCGACCTGAAATATCAGCTGTCCCAGCTGTACGCCGTCGACGTGAAGACGGGCGCGATCCGCGATCTCGTGTCGAAGCCTGGATCGTGGGGAGATCCGTCGGTCTCGCCCGACGGCCGGCTGGTGGCGTTCACCGGCTACGAGCCGTCGGGCCGCACGCACACCGTCAGCGATCTGTTCGTGATCCCGATTGGCGGCGGCACGATGCGCAAGATCACCGGCTCTTACGATCGCAATCCGAACAATCTGGTGTGGGCGCCGGACGGCAGCGGGATCTATTTCGACGCGGACGACCGCGGATCGCGCAACGTGCAGTTCGCTTCGATCGACGGCGGGGTGAAGGCGGTCACGACCGGCACGCATGTGCTGACCTTCGACTCGGCATCGCGCGACCTGACCGCCGCCGGCACTCTGTCCGATCCCGGCCACCCGCAGGACATCGTGCGTGTGAGCCTGCGGCAGCCGACAAAAATCGCGAAGCTCACGGACGTGAACGGCGACGTGCTGACCGGCAAGCAGCTCGCGAAGGTCGAGGAGGTGTGGTACACGTCGACCGCCAACACGAAGGTGCAGGGCTGGATCGTGAAGCCGCCGTCGTTCGACGCCGCGAAGAAGTATCCGCTGATTCTCGAAATCCATGGCGGACCGTTCTCGATGTACAACGTCGCGTTCAACTGGATGTTCCAGAATTTTGCCGCCAACGACTTCATCGTGCTCTACACGAACCCGCGCGGCAGCACCGGCTACGGCAGCGATTTTTCCAACGGCATCGATCACAACTATCCCGGACCTGACTACGACGATCTGATGGCCGGCGTGGATACGGTAGTGGCGAAAGGCTATATCGACACCACGCGTATGTACGTTTCCGGCTGCAGCGGCGGCGGCGTGCTTTCCAGCTGGGTAATCGGCAAGACCGATCGGTTTGCGGCAGCGGCTGTCCGCTGCCCCGTGATCGACTGGATCAGCATGGCGGGACACACCGACGTGCCGTTGTTCACGTACAGCTTCTTCAAGAAGCCGTTCTGGGAAGATCCGACGGACTGGCTCGCGCATTCGTCGCTGATGACCGTCGGCAAGGTCACGACCCCGACGCTGCTCATGACCGGCATTCTCGATCGGCGCACGCCGATGCCCCAGACCGAGGAGTACTACGCCGCCCTGAAGGTCAAGGGCGTTCCAACGAAGCTGCTTCAGTTCAACGACGAATATCACGGCACCGGATCGAAGCCGTCGAATTACATCCGCACGCAGCTGTACATGATGAGCTGGTTCAATCGCTACACGCGGCAGGCCGGCGGACGGGTCACAACGATGACGTCGGAACCGAATCAGGGCAGGTAGGGCAGGAAGGGCAGGATAAATCAGGTGGGGCTGGTAGAGCGACAGGGATGAATCGCGTTATGGGACGGTTTACGTATCTGTTCGTCGTCAACGTGTGTCTGGCGGTCACGCTGTCCGCGCAGGCGCCCGCGCCGATCACGGCCATTCGTGCCGGCCGTCTTCTCGATCCGGAGGCGGGCCGTCTTCTGACCAACCAGGTCATCCTCGTGCAGGGGACGCGCATCACCGACGTGGGCGCGAATGTCGCCGTACCCGCTGGCGCCCAGGTCATCGATCTATCGCGGATGACGGTGTTGCCGGGACTCGTTGACGCGCACAATCACCTGGCGCTGACCTACAAGCCCGAGCCCGAAAGCAACATCTACTATTTCACGTACGTTCAGGATTCGACCGCGCTGCGGGCGATTCAGGCGGCCTCGAACGGCATTCAGATGCTGTCCTCGGGCTTCACCATCGTCCGGGACATGGGCAACAACGGGAACTACGCAGACACGGCGCTGCGCCAGGCGATCGAGCAGGGATGGATCCCCGGGCCGACCATCATCAACTCCGGCATCATCATCGGCGGCATGGGTGGGCAGTTCTTTCCCACGCCAGAGATGGCCCGAGATCACAGCATCGTCTATCCGGAATATCTCGATGCCGACACTCCTGATGAGATCGTGAAGGCCGTGCGGCAGAACGTGTTGTTCGGCGCCCGCGTGATCAAGATCTGCGTTGACTGCAAACCGTACGGCTACACGGCGGACGAAATCCGTCTGTTCATCCGTGAGGCCGCAAAAGTCGGCATGAAGGTCGAAGGCCACGTGCAGACTCCCAACGGCGCCCGGAACGCGATTGACGCCGGCATCTGGTCAATCGCGCATTCCGGCGCGCTCAACGACGAGATGCACAAGCTGATGGCACAGAAGGGCATCTGGCGAGCGGGAACGGAGACGCCCGATACTTTGGCGGGTCACCCCGTGCCGCCGCAGGCCTATCAGCGGACGGTTGCGGGCCTGAAGAACGCGTACGAGAACAAAGTACCGTTGACGTTTTCAACCGATGCCGATTACTACGTCGAGGGCAAGACCCGCGGCGAAGTGTGCCTCGAGTTTCTCAAGACGTGGAAGGACGCCGCGATCCCGAATGCCGACATTCTGCGGGCGATGACCATCAACGGCTACAAGGTGAGCGAGACGGAGAAGACGCGCGGACCCATCAAGGCCGGCCTGGTCGCCGATCTGATCGCGGTGCCCGGCGATCCATTGGCCGACATCGACGCGTTGAAGAATGTCCAGTTCGTCATGAAGGACGGTCAGGTGTTCAAGCGAGACGGCGTCATGACTCCTGCAGGGTTCTTCCATGGCGGCCCGGTCAACGGGTGGCGAATTCGCTAGGAACCCGGACGGGTGAACACCCGGCTGGGTGAACTGACGCTGGTCTGGAACGCAAAGGGCGCGAAGCCGGCAGAGGGAATGCCGGCTTTTTGCGGCCTTTGCGTTTACTGTTCGTTTCGCGTGCTTCTGACCGTCGGCTCTAGCGTGTCCCGATGGTGGTCCGCGCGCCCAGCTCCCTGTCCAGGTCGAGCAGCGCGGCAGGATCGTTCCTGACGAGGCGGAACTTGGCCACAATCTGACGGGCGACCTTCTCTTCCTCGACTTGTTCCGTGAGGAACCACTGGAGCTCGGTCATCTCCGCGAACGCCTTTTCTTTGAAGCACAACTCATACAACTCATTGATCTGAAGCGTCACGCGCTGCTCGTGAACGAGCGCGTGCTCGAAGACCGCCGTGAGCGAATCGAATGCGGTGTTCGGCCGATCGATGGCCTTGAGATCGACGGCGAGATCACGGGCGAGCACGAAATCGAACAGCTTCAAGCCGTGCAGCCGCTCTTCTTCGCTCTGCAGGCGAAGCCACTTCGACGCACCTGGAAACTTCTGATGCTCACAGAACCCGGCCATCGCGAGATACGTGTAAGACGCTCCGAACTCGGAATTGATTTGATCGTTGATCGCTTTAAAGACAGTCGCATTCACGATACGCCTCCACGGCCCCCGATTATAGTTGGCACTATCGTCCCAGGGTGCTAGGTCCTGACGATGCAGGGTGCTTCACCCTGACGATACAGGGTGGCTGGGACCCTGACGATGCAGGGTGCTGGCGACCTGACGGTGGAGGTTGCTGGCGACCCGGTGGAGGGTGATGGGTACTCCGCTGCACCGTGCCGGGGCCCTGACGTCCGTAGGTACCTTGAACTCTCACGCCCCCTGAACCGGCTCGAAGCACGATGCCGGGAAATGACCCAGCAGAGCGACAGGCGCCCAGCACCTTACCGCGATAGACGCCCAGCACCTTACAGCGACAAAGGCCCAGCACGATGCAGCGACAGGCCCCCAGCACCTTTCAGCGATAGAGGCCCAGCACGATGCAGCGACAGGTCCCCAGCACCTTGCAGCTTTCTCTTATACACAACATACACAGCCTACGCAAGAGCAGGTGGGTGGGTCGGGG
>JBKPAI010000153.1:0-40895 GCA_046726355.1 Acidobacteriota bacterium
CTACGTCGGCGACAACTCCAACATGACGATCTACGTGCTGAAGCGCGACACGCTCGAAGAGCTCGGCCGGCTCGGGCGGAGCGGGCGCGAGGCTGGCGAGTTCCACTGGCTGCACCAGGTCAGCCTCGATTCTCGAGGGAACATCTATACGGCCGAAGTCGATACCGGAAAGCGCCTGCAGAAATTCGTCCGCTACGGCGAGGAAGGTTGCAGCGGCACCGGCCGGACGACTGTCGGCGGCGTGCTGCGATAGCTACGCTGCGCGTGCGTTCGTACCCGCGATGCAAGCCATCGAGGTGGGGAATCGCTTCGATCTCGCCGTCAGCAGCCCGCTGCGACCGATCGTGAGTGAAAGACGTATCGCGCAGGAGCGGTGGTCGCTGGTTGCCGAGGAACCCTTCGTTCTGCGGCGGCGTCCGCGCGGCGCCGGCGGTGAGCGCGTCGGTGACCCAGCGTCCGAGCGCGAGGGCTCTCAGCGCCAGGACGCTGGTGCCGCCGGCCGCGCCATCAGCGTTCGTCGTAGTAGTGCAGCTCGAGGAGCAGGCAGCCGGTCTCCGATTTGAACGGGCCGTGCAGCGTGCCTGGCGGCCGGCACGCGTACGTGTGCGGGCCGAATCGTTCTCCACCGTTCCCGTTCGCGTCGCTGCCGACGATGAGATCTCCGGAGACGAGATACACCTCTTCCCAGTAGTCGTGCACGAACGGCGCGGTTGTGTACGTGCCGGGCTTGAAGCGGAGGTGGCGCGTTCGAAAGCCGATCTTGTTCTTCTCGTCGAGCGAGCCGGCGAGGATCTGCTGCTCGATTCCAGCCGGATACCCGGGCGGCACTTCCCAGCCCCGGTCCAGCGGGACGGTGTAGAACTCCTTGTGCTCTTTCCGAATCCGCACGGTCGCCTCCCGCGTGTCAGTCGACGACCTCGAGGCAGCGCGCGACGTACGCGTGCTGCAGCTTGCGCTTCAACCCTGGATCCTCGAGCTCGATCTCGAACCCGTCGCCGCCGCGGATCGGGCCGATGGCACTGAGCGTCCCGCAGTACATCGCCGTGCCGACGGGGAGCGGGCCCCGCCTGCCGAGATACCGCTCGATCAGGTCGGGCGCGGCGAGCATCTTCGTGACCGAGCCCTCCTGATACAGCTCGCGGCCGCCCTGACAGGTGATCCACGACCGCAGCACGAGGTCGTCCCAGTGATCCTCGACGTCGCTGAACGCCCACAGCTCGCGCCCGATCGGCTTCGGGCACATCTGCTTGGAAACGGTCACGCTATAGGTCTCGACCTTGCGGTCCGTGTGATCCGAACCGACTGCGACGTGCAGCCCGCTGGCGAGCGAGACGAGCACCACCTCGACTTCACCGCTCGACGTGGAGCCGACGACGTCAATCGAGCTGGCGTGGGTGAGCAGGTTCGCGCCGACGCGATAGAAGCAGGGGACGGTGGGCGGGCGCGGGACGCCGACCGCGGCGAGCTCGGCGATGTGCTCGGCGACCATCTCGAGATCGCGGCCGGTCCATCCCGCGATCACCAGATTGTCGATGCCCGCCGTGCACGCTGTACCGGCGACCTGGAATGCCAGGCGATGGCCCGTTCCCGGCGAGAGATTTCGCGGAGGCAGCGTCGCGGCCAAGGGCGTCCGTCAGTCCGACAGAACACCGCCGACATCCTCGCGGCGTGCCACGATCCAGGCACGGCCGCCGCGTTGTGCGCCAGCCTCACCGTCAACGGCGTGGGCGGCTGGTTCCTGCCGTCGCGAGACGAGCTCGCGGCGATGTATCGCGCGCTGAAAGCGGCCGGCGTCGGCAACTTCCACGACGCCGCCGCCGACAACGTCGAGTACTGGACCTCGTCTCAGCAGACGGCGGACATGGCGAACCACATCGACTTCGCCGACGCGGGCCGGCTGCACTACGACGACAAGGATTTTCCGCGCCGGGTGCGCGCCATCCGACAGATCTGACGTTCGACAACGTTTCCTCAAAAGCACATTGGAGCGCGAGGCTTAGCCGAGCGTCATCGGTGACACCATCGTGTTTGCACACTCGGTTCCTGGGACACGTCACCTCGCGCTTGCGACGGTGTTTCTGAGCGTCGCCGCTATCGCCTAGGCCCAGGACACCGGCCAGATCGAAGGGACCGTTCGCGATCAGCAGAGCGGCGTGCTGCTGAAGATACGCGAGTCCCGCCCTCTTCCAACGGAACGACCTGCACGGCAATGTCCTGCACCGCACCGAGGAAGGTATCAATCGTCGATCCGCGCCAGATCACCTCCCACCGCGACCGGGCGCTCTGGCCGAAGATCACGTGCGTGACGCCTTCCCGCTCGGCGAACGCGGCGAGGCCTTCGCCGGGACGGTCAGCCTTCACTCGGACGACCGTCGCGCCGAGACTTTCGGCGAGCGTCATGTTTACACGCAACGCTTCCGAATCCTGCGGCCGAATCCTGCCGGGCCGCTCGTGCGGCGTTTCGACGTAGACCGCGTACCATTTCGCAGCCAACCGGCCGGCGATGCGCGCACCGTGACGCAGCACTCGCGCCGCAGCGAGGCTGGAGCTCATACACACCATGACGCGCTCGGGGATGAGCGCCGGCTGACCCCGGCGATAACCGGCAATCTCACCAACTTCGTTGATCAGATCTGGTGTCGCCACATGGTGGCCGCGCCGACCCGCGCCGGCGCTTCCTCGGACGTGTGAATGAACATGACGCGATGTCCCAATTCGTTGAGGTCGTAGGCGAGGCGCTGCTCTGGTGTTGTCCACCAGCGATGCGACGGACCCGCGATGATGACAATCGCACCGTGCGGAAGGAGCTGCGTCACGTCGGTCATTCGCCTGCACACACACGGCAGGATATCGATCTGGGAGTGGATTTCGTTCGTGAGTTGTTTGATTTCCGTCGCCAGGGCCTGCACCGGCGCCGACTGCTGATCGAGCGGCCAGTCGGCCGGCACTGCCCGCGCAGCTATTACCTGTACTCGCCCGTCGAGCTGCTGCGCCAGTGCCAACGCCGTCTCGATTGCGTCACGTGTCGCTGCCCCGGTCGTTGCGACTACGCAAATCGGCACCGCCGAAGAATGCGCCTCGGGTCTGCGCGCCGCCGTGGTGCTCTGCATTGAGCTCACCGTTCGTTCCCTGGATTTCAGGCTAGAGCGGTGCGCCTCAAGGCTGACGAAGAAGTCCCTATGAAGTCCCTATGAAGTCCCTAGAAAGTCGCTAAAAAGACCGGCTGTCGGTGTCAGCCCTCTGCGGCTTCGGTGGCAAAACGGTACCCGACCCACGGTTCACTGAGCAGGTATCGTGGATGAGAAGGATCTGGCTCGATCTTCTTGCGCAGCTGCGCCATCAACACCCAGAGGTGCTCGGGCTGGTTGACGGCATTGGCGCCCCAGACGGCCTTCAGGATTGCCCGGTGGGTCAACACGCGATCGGCGCTGCGCGCGAGGAGTGCGAGCAACTCGAATTCCTTGGGCGTCAAGCGAATCTCGTCGTTCCCCCTCAGCACCCGCCGGCGGTCGTAGTCGATGGTCAGGTCACCCGCCTGCAACCGGCCGGACGGGACATCGTCGGAAGACACCACCCGGCGGAGCGCGACGCGGATGCGGGCAAGGAGCTCCTCCGGTCCAAACGGTTTCGTCACGTAGTCGTCGGCGCCGAGGTCGAGGGCCGAGACTTTATCGGCCTCGCCGCCTCGCGCCGACAGCACCACAATCGGCACGGCCGATTCGTCACGAACGCGACGACAGACTTCCGTTCCCTCGATATCGGGCAGTCCGAGATCGAGCACAATCAGATCCGGCGGCTGCGCGCGAACGAGCTGCAGCGCCTCGCATCCAGTCCCCACGACATCGACGTCATAACCTCTGGCGCGCAGCAGCGGCGCGACCGCACGCTGGATTGGGACTTCGTCGTCCACCAGAAGAATTCGCGCCGCTCGCGCCATCACACCGGGTCCGCGGCTGTTGCCGCCTTGCTTTCAGCCGGAACGACAATGGTGAACTGCGCCCCGCCGTCGGCACAATTCTCGGCCCAGATGCGGCCACGCTCGGCAGCCAGCATGCCACTTGCGATCGACAAGCCCATGCCCGTTCCCGATACGCGCTGGCGGGCCTCGGCGCCGCGGTAAAACCGATCGAACAGGTGGGGCAGATCGCCGGGCGCAATGCCCGGCCCGCGATCCCGGACCTTGACCGTGAGTCCATCGGTGGAGACGGCCATTTTCACGGTGATCGGCGAATCGGGCCCAGTGTACTGCGCTGCGTTCTCGAGAAGATGAGCGAGCGCCGACGCGGTCAGGCGAGGATCGAGACGGACCAGATCATCCGACTCCGACTCGAGGTCGACGCGATGCTGCCGGAGCGTGTGCTCCACCTGATCGCGCGCCGCCTCGAAAATCTCGGCCGGATGCACCCAGCGGATGTCCGCCGCGATCCCGCCGGCGTCAATACGCGCCATTTCCAGGATGTTCTGGAAGAGGCGACTGAGGCGCTCGACTTCAGCCAGGATCAGGTCGCTCTGCTCCTGGCGGTCGGCCTCCCCGAGCCAGGAGGCCTTGAGATTGCTCGCGGCGACCCGAATAGCCGTGAGCGGTGTCTTCAGATCGTGGCCCAACGAGGCGAGCAGCGTCGATTTCAGCTCTTCGCTTTGCCGCGCCAGCTCGGCGGTGTTCCGCTCTTCGAGAAATTGAGCGCGTTCGACCGCGATGGCGACAACGCCGGCGAGCGCGTCGAGGGTTCCAAGTTCGACCGGCCGGCCGGCGGCGGCAAGCAGCCCGATCGCCTTGGTTCCGAAGCGGAGAGGAACCAGCCGCACGTACTGCCCATCGGCGCTCACCGTCCGATGTCCGGTGTACGTCCGGGAGCGTGCGTCAAATTCCGCTGCAGTCTCGGCACCGGCAAGCGCCAACGAGAGTTCTTGCGTGTCGAGCGTGACGGACCGCGTGCCGGCCTCGTAGACGTCCCAATCCGCCGAGCGCGGCAGACACACCGCGGCATAGTCGAGATCGAAACGGCGGGACACGAATCTCACCAACTGCGGGATGGCTTCCTGGCTGTCGGTGGTGAGCAACACGTCGCGGCTCAGATCGAACAACCGGCCGAGCTCGTCGCGCCGGGCCGTCGCCTGCCGCTCACGATCGCGCACGGCGGCAGACAGCTGGCCGCCGATCACGCTGACTGCGAAAAACACGAACAGCGCCACCCAGTTCTGCCCGTCGGCGATCGCGAACGTGCCGAACGGCGGCATGAAAAAATAATTCAGACACAAATCGGCGACCAGGGAAGTGAGAATGGCGACCCACAGCCTGGACACCGCTGCGGTGATCAAAACAACCAGGAGGAACGTCAAAGCGCTGCTCGTCGGGTTCGTGAAATGCCGGCCCAACCGAAAACTGGCCGTTATCGCGATCACGGAAGCCAGCGCGAGCAGGAGCTTGAACGCGTCGTGCCGCCAGAACGGGTTCATTGTCTCGACGAAGCTTCGTCTCAAGCCGAGGCGCGCAGGAGTTTGCGGCGGACCTTTGTTACAGATCCGCGGCCGTGGAGCGGCCGCGGCTACGTCGCAGCGTCGACATGTTCGCACACATCTCGCCGTGCCGGCACGGCTAATGCCGCAGGTGGAAGGGTACGCTCGTTACCACCGTGTTCGGTTTGAACAGCAGGGCGCCTTTGATGAGCAGCGCCCGCTGGTTATGGAACAGATGATGCCACCAGTGCGCCGGAACGAACTCCGGCAGCACGATCGTCACGTATCCGTCCGGCCGCTCGCCCGACACCTGCTCGATGTACTCGAGCAGCGGCTCCATCAACGAGCGAAACGGCGATTCGAGCACGATGAGCGGCACCCCGTTGCCCCATTGCTTCCAGTCGCGGCGCAGCTCCTCGGTGGCGCCCGGACGAACGTTCACGTACACCGCGCGCACGTCGGAGGACAGCGTCCTCGCATAGTCGAGCGCCTCCAGCACGGCACGCTGGATGCCGCTGATGGGGACGAGAACGGAATTGTTGCGGTATTCGCGTGATTCCCAGCCGCGCACCGCGAGCTGCGCCGCGACGGCGTCGTAATGCTTGCGCGTCATCCGGCAGAAGAGCACGTTCAGCGGGATCAGCAGCATGATGATCCACGCGCCTTCGAAGGCCTTCGTGACCGCTACCACCAGCAGCACGATGCCGGTCACCAGGGCGCCGATACCGTTGATCATCGCGTTCGTGCGCCAGCCCGGTCCGCGCAGCCGCCGCCAGTGAACGACCATTCCGGCTTGCGACAGCGTAAAGGATACGAACACGCCGATCATGTACAGCGGGATCAGGGAGTGGGTGTCGCCACGAAACGCGACCAGCAGAATGCCCGCGAGTACGCTGAGACCGACGATCCCGTTGGAGAATGCCAGCCGATCCCCCCGGTTCATGAACTGTCGTGGCACGTAGCGGTCGTTGGCCAGGATTGACGACAGGCGCGGAAAGTCGGCGTAGGCGGTATTGGCGGCGAGCACGAGGATCAGCATCGTTCCCGCCTGCACGGCATAGTATGGAATGCCGCGTGCGCCGAAGACGCCGCGGGCGAGCTGCGACACAACGGTTTCCTCTTCGCTCGGCCGGACATGGAACGCCTGCGACAGCAGCGTGATGCCGAGAAACATCGTGATCGAAAGTACCGCCATCGCGACCATCGTGGCCGCGGCGTTTTTTGACTCCGGCGGCTCGAATGCCGGCACGCCGTTCGACACTGCCTCGACGCCGGTCATCGCCGTGCACCCGTTCGAGAAGGCAGTGAGCAGCAGGAAGAGCGTGAACGGCGCACCAACCGACTCGGTCGGCGCCTCCGGTTTCACGGGCGCGGCTGTTCCGGTCAGGACCTGCCAGCCGCCGACCGCGATCACCGCGAGGATCGTCACGACGAAGAAGTAGGTGGGCGCGGCGAAGATGCGGCCCGACTCGCGAATGCCGCGGAGGTTGCCGAACATCAGCACCACGACGAACGCCAGCGTCAACTCTACTCGATTGATGTGCCATGCCGGGAACGCCGACGTGATTGCCGCAACGCCCGCCGCGATGCTGACGGCGACCGTCAGGACGTAGTCGATCAGGAGCGAAGAGGCCGCGATCAGTGCCGGCAACTCCCCGAGGTTGTCCTTGGCAACGATGTAGGCGCCGCCTCCGCTTGGATACGCGTAGATCGTCTGGCGGTACGAGAAAACGACGATCGCCAGAATCGTGGCGATGACGACCGCGATCGGCGTCGCCAGGGTCAGCGCGCTCGCGCCGACCAGCACGAGCACGCGCAGAATCTCTTCAGTGGCATACGCGACCGACGAGAGCGGGTCGGACGACAGCACCGCCAGCCCGGTGACGCGGGAGAGCCGCTGATGATGTGCAAGACGCGTCGGGATCGGCTCGCCTACGACAAACCGTTTGAGCTGGGAAAGAAGCCCCTCTTCAGGCACGTTGTCCTTCCAACGGCCGACGGGGTTAGCTGGCGGGCTCGAGGTTGGAAGTCCTCGTCCGCGGGATCGGATTGGCCCCGGAGGCGACAGCCGCCTCGTTGGTTCCCCCGTGCGCGCGGAACAATGCCAGCGCTTAGGCCATTTCCAATTCGATGGTAGCGCCGGGACTCGCGATCGGCTTGGCGTTTTAGGTACTTTTTAGGACTTTCGATAGCCGGGTTGAACGCACGAATGCTCCAGTTGCAGCAGTGGCCGACGGAATGCGTATCGAGCCGGACAAGTCCGTGCCGATGTCGACAGGCGTCATCCCCGACGCGATTGCCGCCGCGGCGGCAGCTGGTCGGATTCCTCCGCGCACGAACTCGCCACGTGTGGAAATCGCCGACCTCTATTGGCGGACCCGGCGACTATGATGTTTATGCAAGCCCATTGGGAGAACATGGCTTGGCCGGTCCTGGAATACTGGTTCCCGAATTCAGCAGCCCGGGACGCGATACTCGAATCTTCATCAGGAAAGACGGCCTGGAGACGTTCATCACATCAAACCGCGCAGGCGGGCAAGGAGGTATTGATACTTGGACCTCGACGAGGAAGACGGTGTCTGACGCGTGGTCCGTAGCAACGAACCTGGAAATTCCGGGGTAGATAGCTCGTCGAATGACGGTTCGCCGTGGCTTTCGAAGCAC
This sequence comes from Acidobacteriota bacterium, assembly GCA_046726355.1. Taxonomy (GTDB): domain Bacteria; phylum Acidobacteriota; class Vicinamibacteria; order Vicinamibacterales; family CAVVIG01; genus QHWF01. Next base: position 8,122 of record JBKPAI010000153.1, read on the forward strand.
GGGACGACCCTCTACTTCTTTTCTGACCGTCCGGGTGGTGTTGGAAATGCAAATAGAGATATCTGGTATACGACAAGAGTAAGGCTGAACGATTGATCGCGCGGCCAAAACGTGGATCAGGATGAACCAGGATAACCGCGGTGACATCGGCAGTGCCGAAGGCAGCGAAGCGGCCGGTGCCCGAGCGTGGACGATCGCGGGCCGCGACGGTCACCGGCAGACAGTGGTCGATCTGTTGCAGCTCGGAATTGTTCGAACGGCCCTTGGCCGAAACGGCGCCAGCACAGCGCGGACCGCTGGATCGATCGTCAGCGCGGCTCGGCCGGGAGCAGCGCCGCCACGCCGCGGCGGACCTTGCGGATGGCTTCGAGCACTGATTCGATCCAGCCTTTGTCAGCGAGCAGCGCGTTGTGCGGGAGCCACAGTGCGCTGGCGCAGTAGTCCTCGGCGTTCGGACAGTCCCGAATCACGTGCACGTGCCGCGCGAACAGAGCGTTCCGGTAGATCGGGTATGGATACCCGAGGCTCACGGGAACCCCTTCCGCCTGGAGTGCGGCGGCCAGGCGCTGGCGGCTCAGGCCTCTCCAGCATGCGGCGTCGAACCGCATCGTAAAGAGATGATAAGCGTGGGCCGACACGCGATCGTCGAGCACGGCCGGCACGGCATCGATTCCCTCTATCGTCGCAAGTCCCTTGCGCAGGTGTTCGGCTCCTGCCGTACGACGCGCCACCTGCGCCGGCAGACGCTCGATCTGTCGGAGAATCAGCGCCGCCTGGAAGCCGGTCATCCGAGCGTTGGTGCCGAGGTTCACGTGCTCGTACCAAGCGCCGCCGGCGCGGCGCCCCTGATTCGCCAGGCTGGCGGCGCGCTCGGCCAGTTCCGGCGTGCGGCTGATCAGGATGCCCCCTTCGCCCGACGTGAGGTTCTTCGAGGCCTGAAAGCTGAAGCATCCGAATGCGCCGAAAACGCCGACGGGCCGGCTGCGCCAGCTCGCCCCCGGGGCATGGGCGCAGTCCTCGATCAGGATCAGCCGGTGCTGCTCGCAGAGATCGACGAGCGCATCGAGATCGACCGGATGGCCGGCAAAGTGCACTGCCACGATCGCGCGCGTTCGGGGTGTGATGGCGCGCTCGACGGCGGTCGGCGATAGATTCAACGTGTCGCGCTCGACGTCAGCGAACACCGGCACCGCGCCTGCGCGCAGGATGGCCGTGGCCGAGGCGACGAAGGTAATCGGCGGCACGATCACTTCGTCACCGGCGCCGATCGCGCACGCTGCCAGCGCAATCTCCAGCGACACCGTGCCATTCGCCGTAGCGATGGCGTGCGTCGCGCCATGGAAATCGGCGAACCGACGCTCCAGCTCCGCGACGACGGGATGATAGCCGCCCCACACTCGACTCTCGAGCACCGACAGCACCGCCATGCGATCGCCTTCGTCCACGATTGGCCATACCGGCGGCGGTTCTTGAACGGTCGCGGGACCGCCGAAGAGCGCCAACGCTTCCCCCAATCGGTGGTTCACCGTCTTCATCCCATTGCTCCTCAGCATCCCAGATCAAGCCGGCGAGATTTCCGTCTCCAGAAGATCGCGCAGTGCCCGCACCTTCGTGGCCGACACGCAGCCGGTCGCGGATTCGGGTACTCTCGCCGCGCGGCCGACGTGAAAGGCGCCAAGGGAAGTCTCGCGCCGCAGCGCGCGGATGACCGACGCGTCAACCCCGCCTCCCAGGATGATGGAAATCTCCGGCCACGCTGCGCGCGCCACGGTGCGAAGCCAGGCGGCCCGACCTTCAACGGTCCCCTCGCGGCCGCGTGTCAGCACATGATCGATGCGACCGCATGTTTTCAACGCGGCGAGTGCCTCGATCAGATCGCCGAGGTCGTCGAACGCATGATGGAAGGTGGCCCACAGGCCCGGCGCTGCGGCCAGTACTTCCATCGTCGTGTCGAGGTCAACCGATGAGCCTCGAACGAAGCCCAGGACCAGCCCCTCGATCCCCAGAGCTGAAAGCTCGCCGCCGGTCCGGCACAAATCATCCCGCTCCCGCGGCTCCGAGACAGCGTAATCGTCGCTCTCCCGCACCATGACTCGAATCGGAATCCGGACCGTCGCCACGATGTCGTGAACGAGGCCGAGCGGAGGTGTAAGTCCTCCTCGATCGAGATCGCGAACGACTTCGAGCCGAGCCGCACCGCCCCGCTCCGCCTCAATCGCATCATGGAGTGAGCTGACGATCACCTCGAGTACAGGCGCTCTGACCTTCATCGCTCCCGACCTAGGGCGGCGGGCGCCTGTCTGCGGGCGATGAGCCGTTCAAGCGACAGCAGGTTGAGCATCAAATGCCGCGGATGGTGGTAGTGCTCGATTCGCTTGGGTCGCTTCACGAAGTCCTCGAACTCCACGCGCCGGTTCCCCGCATACATCCATACGGGCGAGCCGCGCGTCGTCAGCGGATAAGTCGCTTCCACGTAGGCCAGCGTTCGCTCGAACATCTCCATCGCCCACTGCGCTCCGGTGTGTTCGTACACGAGGAGCGATCCGATCAGCACTTCTTCCTGCGCCCAGAGCACCTTGTCGAGCGTCCACGTGTTGTTGTCGACGTGCATCAGGTTTCTGAAGACACCGCCGTACACCTGGTCCCACGCGACCTCGACGTGACGCCGGAACCGGTCGGCCAGCACATCGAAGAGCGCCCGGTCCTTCCGCCGTAGCGCTTCCTGCAGCAGCATCCAGTGCGTCTCGATGGCGTGGCCCGTGTAGACGAGTTGCGCGTACTCGTTGCCGGGTCTCGAGAAGTCGTGATTGAGCAGTTCGTTTGTGAGGTGAAACGTCGGGTTGAAGTGATGCTGGACCACCGCCTCCACACACCGACCCGCAATGGCCTCGAGGTCGCGGTCGGCCTCCCGTTCGAGCATCTGAGTAATCACTCGGATCAGCACCATCCAGACGCCCTGGATTCGGGCGCCCGGGAACGCACGCGCATCAGGTCCGAGGTACGTCTGACCGATCGACGGCTCGTAGTCGGCGCGGTCGTAGCGCTCGACGCACTCGAGGATCAGGCGTTTCGCCGTTTCCCGATACTGACGTTCGGCCGTCGCGTGCGCGAGCTCCTGCAGCCCTTCCGCGACGAACAGGGCGCCGTAGACCGCCGTATCCGGCGGCGTGATCGGTCGACCCTCCCGGGTGAGCTGTCGTGGCCACAGGCTGCCATCGGGCGGTCGTGCCCGGAGGATGAGCGTCGCCGACCGGCGTGCCACGTCCAGAAACCGCTCGTCGCGGGCGAGATGGTTGTAGAGAAACGCATACACCCAGATTCCGCGGCCCTCGAACCAGCAGTCCTTCGTCTCGCTCGCGCGAGTGCCGTCGTAGTCGGTGTTGCACATGAACCCGCCGTGCTCGTGGTCGATCACGAATCGGTGCATGAACGGCAGGAAGTCGTCGAACAGATACCGTCGATATCTGCCGCGCACCGTAGGGAGAGACAGACCCGGGCCTGACCGGCCTCCAGGTGGAATGCGCGACGCGTCCTGCGTTCCGCCGAGCCACGCCGCGGGGAGAGCCGCCGACAGTCCGCAGAACGCCCGCCGTTCGATGTGCATAGATACGCCCAGGCTGTCAGTCCGGATTGCATGCTTTCCCGAACGCAGGGACCCGATCCCGGTACGGCTCAATGCTGCGTTCGAGCTCGTCGCTGTCCTCGTCGTCGAGATTCGCGCTGCGCAGCACGGCTACGCGCAAGCCTCGCGCTGCCGCCAGCGCCGCTGCTTCGACGAGGACGGCGTTCACCAGCGCGGCGCCCGAGACGGTCGATCCCGGCCCAATCGGCCACTCGATGCCGGGCACGCTGATGAGGGCGTCGCCCGCCGGAATGCCGTTGTCCAGGACGACGTCGGCCAGCTCGAAGAGGCGCTTCCCAGAGACATGCCGCGAGGTTGTCGCACGCGATTGCGCGAGGCTCGTGATGGCAACGACCTTCGCCTGGCGCGCACGCATTTCCAGCGCCATCTCAACCGGCACGGCATTCCGGCCCGAATTCGAGACGATGATGGCGACGTCGCCGGGACTGATTTCGTACCGCTCGAGGATCGATCGCGCGAGCCCATGTTCCCGCTCCGCGCGGGTGCTGGCAATGGCCCCCTCCAGCATCATCAGCCGGTCGTCGCGGATGGGGTCGACGGCGACCAGCCCACCGGCGCGGAAGAACGCTTCTTCCGCGAGCAGGTGGGAATGCCCAGTGCCGAACGTGTGCACGAGGCCGTCGGCCGCGAGCGTGTCGGTGACGAACCGTGCCGCCTGCCGGATCTGGGGAGACTGTTCGTCCCGGATGCGGGCCACGAGTGCCACGAGCGCGTCGAGGTACTGCTCGAAGGCCATCGTCTTAGTGGGGTGTGGTGGCTGCCTTGATCACGTCGTAGCCTCCACGTGGAAATCCACGGCAGGCCAGTTCAGCGCCCGACGTCCCAGCATGTACGCGCCGATGATGGGCTGATATTTCGGCGCTTCGACCCGGATTCGTTTCCCCCGTTCACTCAATGCCCGGACGAACGCCTCGCGCGCCACCGCACACGACTCCAACACAGCGCCCTGGTAGGAGACCAGTCGGTGATAGTCCCCGGGTCCGAGTCGGTCGATGACAACGGCCGCACCTTCTGCCAGATCGGTCCCGGCCCGCACCAGGATTTCATGAGCCAGGTGGTCTCCGCTCTCTGCTGCGTCCTCCACGAGCGGCGCAAGCGCGGCGATCTGCGATGTCCCGAGCGCGGCGCCGTAAACCGCCTGGAGCGTTTCGCGAAACTCGCGCAGCCCGAATCGCTGGAGAATTGCCTGGACGAGGGCAGTACGAGGCCCGAGACCGTCGTATGCCCTGGCCGCTGCGACGAGCGCCTGCCGCGCAATCTGGTGCGCGCTTCCCTCGTTGCCGTACAGCGGTCCCCACCCCCCCACCTTGACACGCGTCCCGTCGGGCCCGATGCCGAGAATGTTGGAGCCGGTGCCGGCGAGCGCCACGACGCCGGGACAGCCACCGAGCGCGGCCAGGTGGGCGATGACGGCGTCCCCTTCGATCACGACGACCGCCGCGCCGACGCCGTCGACCAGCCTCCGCGCGACGTCCGCCCCGGCGCCGTCGTAATCCACGCCCGCGAGGCCCGCCGCGGCACACCGCACCGCGGATCTCGACAGTCCTGCGCTCGCCAGCGCTCGATCCGTTGCGCTCGCCAGCGACTGACGGGCGCTGTCATGGTCGATCAGCAGGTGGTTGGACGGTCCGGCGTCGCCGCGTCCAAGCACCCGGCCATCGCGATCGATCGCCAGGCACCGCGTACGCGTCGCGCCGCCATCGATCGCGAGAATCACCTCATTAGTCATCAGTCATCAGCCCATCGCTAATTCCTGAGCCACCGGTCGAGCCACGCGTACGCGTGCGCGGACGCGTGCCCGGGAAAGCTGTGGCCGCCCGAAAAGAAGTACGCGTCGAGACGCCCGGACGCACCGAGCGCCTCGTAGATCGGCCTCACGCGCGCCAGCGATCGGCGCACGCTCCACCCGCTGTTCGGAAACACGAAGTCGTCATCCGAAGTGGAGAGCAGAAGCGGCCGCGGCGCGATGAGCGCCAGCATCATGTGCTGGTCGAACGGCACGTTGATGACTTCCGAATCGGGCATCGCACGATAACGATCCATCGTGATGTACCGGCTGGTGACGTAGAAACCCAGACGCGGGAGGAGCGCCGTCGCGTGCGACCATCGGAACGTGTTGCCGTCGAGGCGAAAGGTATCGTAGCCGCAACTGCTGACGCCGGCGCGGATGCGCTCGTCCATGGCCATGCCCCACAGCGTCGTGATGCCGCCGTGCGAGTGCCCGATCGAGCCGATTCGCCTCGGATCGACGAACTCGAGGGTCTCGAGGTAATCGACGCCCCGCGAGAGATCCCACACCATCTTCCCGAGCAGCGACCACTCGCGTGCGCGACGATAAAATGGAATGGCATCGCCGTAGTGGCCGCTCGCCCGGTCATGGCGGTCACCGAAGCAGAGCGCGTCGTAGGTCAGCGTGACATATCCCCGCTCGGCGAGATGCACAGCGATGTGCAGCTCGGGGTTCCCAGCCAACCCGGCCGGCTCCTTCTTCCCCGCCTGCGTCGTCTGATGGGGGCACACCACTGCAGGCGCCAGGCCGCGCGGGTTCGCCGGCAGGAGGAGGTAGGCCGAGATTCGCTCGCCCGGCTCGACCTCGTACTCCACCGTACGGCGGACGACGTTTCCGACCCTGGTTTCGTCGACGACCGTTGAGTTCAGGGCCGTCCTGTTCGAAGGCGGCGCGCCGAGAAACACGTCCAGGATCCTCCGATAGGCCGCGCGTCGCGGCTGCCAAGCCTGCTCGGTCAGTGAAGGCAACCGATCGCCGAGGTCGACGAGATCGGCCTGTCCGGTCTGATCGCTCGGCGGCGACGGCCTGGACTCACCGGTCATCTCGCGCCACCGCAGCCAGGCCCAGTCCACGTAGTCGAACTCGCTCCGGGGCAGCGGCCGCTGCGGGCGGCTGAACGGCGCATGTGCCAGCGCAAGTCCGGGAATCTCCAGGAACTCACGCCGGTTCATCGCGCCGCCCTTCCAGCTGGCTGTCCAGGCTGCATCAGCCGCGGCTCGACGCCAATCCGCAGCACGTTCGTCCCTGCCGGCAGATCGATCGTGATGCTCTGCGATGTGAAGTCCGATCGGTCGGTCCGCGCGGCGATCACCCGGCCGTTCAGCTCCAGTCGCGAGGGAACGCCACCCACAGCGAGCGTGAGCCGCGTCGCCTCACGCGTCGTACAGTTGACGGTGACATCGCCCGGACGATATCGACCGATCAGGGATACCGGACGTTCCGCCCGCACAAGGATCCGATCCGCCTGCATCATGCTGGTCAGAGCATGGCCGGTCATCTGCACGAGCGTGGCACCCTCGCGCGTGACGCTCCACGTGGCGGCATCCACGGTCCAGTCGCGAAGGCGCGCCGCGCCCCTGGCGCCGTGCGTACGGAACAGCACCACATCGCGGAATTTCCCACGCGTCGTCTCGATACCGTGCCAGGGGCCTTCATCGAGGGTGGTGAATCGATCCGCCGCGCTGTTCGCCGCTTCGGGCGTGCGCGCCGGTACCAGCGCCACGAGAAATTCGTGCGCCGCCGCGGGCTCGACACTGCGGAGATCGAGATAGGCCGGTTGCGCAGGAACCGGATCCGGCGCCCGCGTCGCCAGCGTGGCGTAAGGCAGGTGCCCATCGGCAACGCTGAAGTTCGCGCCGGGGAGCAGCGATCGAAGCGCGAGCGCGGCCCGCGCTCCCGCGTAGGTCGCCCGCCCGGCGGCCGCGGTCACGCCGGACCGATTCGGCGCGTGCAGCAGCCAATCGAACCGTGCCGGCTGACCGGAAACCTGCAGGTCGTCGTGAACGAGCAGGTAGTCCGGCTTCATGAAAACCAGCTTCCGCGTATAGTGAGACAGACGACCCTTGTAGACGGCAGCGAGATCGCTCGTCACCGCATCGTAGGTGTCGCTCAGCACGACGTCGGACATTCTCGGATACGCGTCGAGCGCGCTGAACTGCGCCGTATCGGCGATGGACTGGCTCTCGGGATCGCCATCCACGAGCACCGTGTTGTGACCGGCCGCCTGGGTGAAGAACGATGCGTAGTAGGGATCTTTGTAGTAGTCCGACCAACCCGCCTCCGTGGCCAGCGTCTCGCCGAACGCCCTGAACACGAATGCACCCTGGTCCGCATGGTTGTGATTGAAGGTCGGTCCCGCCCTGAACAGCAGCAGCGCATCATCCCGTCCCCACCCAGCGCGGAAGACGACGTTCCCCTTGTCCGCAAAGAAACGCGACCCAGGCGACGGCGGAGGAGTGGGCGCGACGTCATCGTCGAAAAAGATGAAATCTTCGATGGTCCTCGGCTCGAAACGTGCCGCGTACCACCGCACGACCGGATCCTTCGACCGATAAACGAGGCTGGCAATGCCGTGGCCCGCGGGCGGATGCGTGTCCCCCATGTCAAGCGATTCGGCCGTCGGCGTGGCCAGCGTCGCCAGGGGATACGCGAGGGAGTCGAGCACGTGGAACCGCGCCCGGTAGTCGATGCCGAAGACACGCTCGAGCGCTTGCAGCATCGGGCCGAGTGTCTCGAGATCGAACTCCTGATAGCTGATACCTTCGCCGTAACTGCCGTCAGGCAGAAAGCTGGCAGCCATGTGGCTCTCGATCTTGAGTAGCAACCCCTGAACGGCCGGCTCTATCTGCGCCTGCTCGCCGGGTGTGGTGTCCCCTTCGATCGCGGCGGCCGCGATCAGCGCGCCGCCGACAGTGTGCGCGATCCAGTTGCTGGTGTGGGCCATCACGCGGTTGTCCACTACGTACTCGCGCCACGTCGGCAGGATCGACCGTTCGATGAGCGCCTTTCGTATGACCTGCCGCTCGTCGGCGCTCAACTGGTCGAAGAGCAGGTCGTAGCCGAGAGCCACGGCCGCGGCGAGCTGCCCTGCGGGGTAGTACGTCTGCTGTCCGTGCGCGCCGAACCATGGGGGCGCCCACCGAGTCCAGCGCGATACGTCCCCGAGCGCGTCGCGCGCAGACGCCCCCGCCTCAGCATCTCCGGTCACGTAGGCGACGATCGCGTTGCCGGCAATGCGCTGGCGCGCGCGGGTGAGCACGTCGAAGTAGCCGGGAAGAGACGGCAGCAGATACTCCTCGTCGAGCAGCTCGAACACGCGACCGCCATCAGCGACGGGGCCGCTCGCGCGTGCCGTCCTGGCGCGTTCCTCGAGCTCGGTCCACAGTGTGGCGAAGCGCGGATCACGGGATCGTGCCGCGAGGCGCGCCCGGCCTTCCTTGCCAAAGTACAGGCGGGGATGCGCGGTTGGCGACCGGTGCACCATGAAGCGAACCGACGTCTGAACGGTGCCACCGTCGGTTCCCTCGCCTCGAACGATGGCCGTCCAGATCCCGGGTGGATCGCCGCCATCCAGAGTAAAGACGGCATTGTTGGTCCAACGCCCGTCACCAGCCGTCAGGTCCCCATGCGTCCCATCGTCGTAGAGCGGCTGCGTGACGGCTTTGCCGTCGTCCCCAGCCGGAACCAGACGAGATTCGACTCGAACCGTCCGGACCGGGGCGACCACTTCAAGAGCCACGGTTGATCCAGCGTGATAGCCAGCGCCCGCCACCAGCTCTGGCCACGGATTGAGCTGGTGTGCCGTCGGCGTGACGACAGTGAACGCCGCCGGCTTCCACGCGGTGAGCGTGAAGTCATCGAGAAGAAACCTGTACGTGACGTCCGGGCTTGCCCCGGCGATGGTCGCGACGATGTAGACAGCCTGGACGCCTTCACGAGCGCCGGGCGGAGAACCGCCGGCAGTGAAGTCGGCCATGCCGAGCGGGACCTCAGTCCAGGAACCCGTCGTGGCTTTCACGCGGGAAGCAAACAGGCGTCCGGAGATGGCCGCGAGACCAATCTCAATCGTCGCGGCGCTGACGGGTGCTTCGAGCCGGTAGGCGAACGAGAGCCGTGCAGCGCCTTCGGCGATGAACGGAACGTGCTTGATGAAGCCGATCCGGAGCGGGCCCGGGGCGGTCGGACGGACGACACGCATCAGCGATCGGCCGCCGTGTGCGCCCAGCAGCGTCGTTGGCGTCAGCGACGGCTCATAACCGACATCCTGCGCCGGCGGGTAGCTCGCCCATTGGCCGAGGCTGCCGCCCTGGAAATCGTCGCGCATCGTGAAAGGTGTGATCGGATCCTCTGCCTTGCGCTGGGGTGACACCCCGGACATTGCCGTGACGACCGCGACTGCGGTGACGAACAAAGGCATCCTCACCATTGTTCACCTACCGTGCGAGGGCCGTTTCGAGTGCAGGCCACAGCTTCTCGCGGGTGACGCTGCTCGCCGCAAAGATTGCGATGCCCTCGGGATGTGCGCGGCGTGCCGCATCGATCGCCTGCGCGAGCTTCTGGCCCGGACAGAAGCCCGGCGGAAGATCGGCCCTCAGCGCCGCGAGCGACTTGGCCAGTTCATCGAGCGCGGCTGGCGCCCGTCCCTCGTCCACTTTGCTGACCGCGGAAACAAGCAAGGCGAGCGACCTGGCGCGATCGGGGTCGAGATCAGATAGTCGCACCTGCAGCACGTCGTGTGCCTCGTTCAGTTGCTTCAGGGCAGTTTCGCGGGCCCGATGCGTATCGGCCGCGGCCCCCTTCAACACATAGACCGCTGCGTTCAGCTGCCGATTGGCCGCGGCGATTTGATCGCCCGCCTGTTGGAGGTCCCTGAGCACGTCGATCGCGTTGTTCATGTCGTCGAGCGGCTTCAGCTCCTCACGATATAGATAGGTCGTCGCAATGCCCGCTTCGAGCGGCCGGCCTTCGCGAATCCACTCCCGCTGCCGCCGCGTCGTCTCCTCCAGGTGGTCGAGGTACGAGTCGAAGCTGCCGGCGAAGTGGCTGCGATACGTCATCGGTGTGTACACGTCGATCCACGGGGTCCACCGGTGCCACTGCTGGCCGATGAACCGCGCACTCTGGATCGGATTCTTGAAGACCGCGGCCGAGATCTCGAGCTTCGGGTTGATCCGCTTGACCAGCTCGTGGGCCTCGCGGACGAAGCGGTCGATTTGCGCAACGCGGTAGTCGTAGAAGAAGTAGCGGACGTCCGGCGCGCCGCCTGGTATGGTTCGCCCGTGCAGCAGAAAGTCGGCGCGTTCGCGCCGCTCGCCTTCGGTCCAGTTCGCCGGCAGCATCGTCGGGTCGGTCCACCAGTTGGCTTCGATGCGCTCCTGCCTTGGGTCGACCTCGTACCGCTCCCCCGCGCGCGTCTCGTAGGCGAGCATCGCGTAGCGCGGAATGGTCTTCAGACAGTAGTCACAAAAACAGTAGTTGTCCGGCGCCACATCACCGGGGTAACGAACGTAATCGTGGTGGATGCCGTCGATCGGATACGAGCGGACGATCTCCTCGATCATCGGCAGGAGCCATTGGTCCGTGTACCCCGGCCGTCGTGCAGGGCACATCCATAGGTACGGATAGGGCCGACGCCGTGTCCCAAGGGTCTCCATCGTGGTGGCTCCTCCCTCGGGGTTCAACGCCGCCCAGTCGGGGTGGGCTCGAATCGCCGCGCCGTTGGCACCTTCGACGAAATCACAGAGCCATGCGTGCACTTTGATGCCATGGCGGTGCGCTTCGGTCGTCAGCTCCGCCAACAGGTCGAACGACTCGTAGCCCTTGACGATCGACTGCGGAAACTTCCGGCTGTTCCAGTAGATCTCGCCCGACATCCCCTTGACGAGGACGATGACCGTCTCGATGTGGGCGCGGCGACAACGCTCGACGAACGCCTGCACGCTTTCACGGGTCCGGCCGATGTCAGGTGGATGCACCCAGAGCGAATGCCGCTCTCCCGGTGCGGACGTGGCCGCCCGGGCTCTCGCGAACCCGTCACCTGACATGATGCCCGCCACGACCAAAGCCGCCACGACGCCGATATCGCTCCGGATCCGCCGGCCGTGCCATCGCTCGGTCATCACGTCTCCTCTCGCGCGAGCTGGCGCTCGTGAACGCGCAGCTCCCTGAACACGCCACGCCGCGCCCAACGCCGTATGAACAGCCCGCCGCTCACGACCAGCAGCGCGACGCTTGCGCCGAACACGACCCAGTGCCGCCCGAGCGGGCTCACGACGGCCAGGATGCTCGCAGCAGCAAACGCGACCCCAAGGACGCAGTCGACGAGATCCATGGTCGTCTCCCGACGGATGCTGCGCCGTGCCTCTTCCGAAAACCCGTCCACGACCGGCCCCCACAGGCCAGGCGGTCGACAACGGCCGTGAAATTCCCGGAGCGTCTCGATCGACTCTGGCCGCGTCATCAGGCTGACAACGACGCTGGTCGCCGCGCCCAGGCCGAACAAGAGCAGGAAACCCTCCCAGAATGCATGATCCTGCTCATTCGAGAATCCGAGCGGGAACCAGACAATGTAACTGAGTGGCAAACCGACAATCAGCGCGGCCGATTCACCGTAGATGTTGAGCCGCCACCAGAAGAAACGGAGCCATGAGAGCGGGAGGACGAATGCGAAGACAACCGAGTTGATGAAGAGGAACCACGCGCGCAGTCCCTGGATGAAATAGTAGGCGACGAACATCGAGAGGCCGAACAGAAGGAGCGAGCCAAGCCGGCCCACCCACACGTAGTGACGTTCGCTGCGCCCTGTCCGCACGAACGGCCGGTACAGGTCGTTCACGATGTACGACGCGCCCCAGTTCATCTCGGTGCTGACGGTCGACATGTAGGCAGCCAGCACACCAGCGACCAGAACGCCGATGAGGCCTGCCGGCGCGTACGCGCGCACGAGGCGCGCCCACGCTTCGCCCGGCTCACCGAGCGAGCCCTGCGGGTAGAGCGCTGCCGCCGCCACGCCGAAGAAGAGGAACGGCACGACCCGCACGATCAGAGTGAGGATGGTGTTGAAAAGCTGTCCCACCTGCGCGTGGAACTCGTTCCGCGCGGCCATGAAGCGCTGTGCTGTGAACCCTTCGCCGCCCGTGGGCGACGCCGCGAAGAAAAGGCCCTGCACGACGAAGGCGGCAATCGTCAACGTGTCGAGTCCTGGCGCCGGCAGTCGCAGGCTGAAAAAACCGTCGCCGCGCGTGGCGAGTACTGTCTGGTAGATGGCATCCATCCCGCCCGCGTGCGCAATCACGATCGGTACGAGGACGATATTGCCGATGAGGAAGATACCGAATTGCAGCGCGTCGGTGTAGGCGACGCCATACAGGCCGGACGTGGTGGTATACGCGGCGGTGATGACGCCGGCAATCAACATCAGATTGAGCGGCGCCCACCCCAGGATCGGTCCCAGCGCGGCCCCGAGCCATCCGGACACATAACCCATGAGCACCACGATGAAGCCGAAGCTCATAAAGGCCGCATAGACGCCGCGGTAGACTCCGGCGAAACGGCCGCTATACCGGACGGCCAGTAGTTCGGCCGATGTCACGGTTCCGAGCCGGCGCCAGTACTTCGACCAGAGCACGGCGCCAAGCGGCATCCAGATCACGTATGGAATCCACCACACGGCGTTGCCGAGCAGGCCGCCTTGATACGTGAGCATGGTGACGGCCGGCGCGAGCCCGGCGTCGGTATACGTGGCGACCGCCGAAAGGGCAATCACCCACCAGGGAAGATCTCGACCCGACACGAAATAGTCGACCACGCTCCGACTGGCCCGGCGCGTGAAATACAGTCCGACCGCGAGCATCAACAGGAAGTACAAGGCGACCACCGCCCAGTCGGTGCCCGTCACGCACGACGCCTCACGCGGTTGGCCAGCCGGCCGACGCGATCGATTTCGCAGACGATCTCGTCTCCATCCGCGAGAACTGCAGTCCCGCCGATTCCGGCGCCCACGGGCGTTCCGGTCGCGATGATGTCGCCCGGCTCGAGCGTCATGATCGACGACGCCCATTCGAGGATCTCCGGAATGCGGAAGATCATGTCGCTGGTGGAGCCCTCCTGCCGGAGCTCTCCGTTGACCCACAAGCGAATGCCCAGTGCGTGCGGGTCGCCGACCTCGTCGGCCGTTACGATCCAGGGCCCGCAGGGCGCGAAGCCGTCGAACCACTTGCCGGCCAGCCAGTCGAAGAACCGGTCGTTCTCGCGGACGCGGCGGCCGGGAATCTGCGAATGCAGGCCGCGCTCGGAGACATCGTTGAGCACCGTGTAGCCAAATACGTGATCCATTGCTGCGGACGCAGAAATGCGGCGTCCCTGGCGTCCGATCACGACGGCAAGTTCCACTTCCCATCCAACCGAAACGTTCTCGCGCGTAATCGGCACATCGTCGTGGGGCCCGGTCAGCGTCGTGGAAGGCTTCAAAAAGAACTGCGGCGTGATGACGTCCGCCTCGACCGGCACCTCGTAGCCGCTCTCGCGAATGTGCTGGCGATAGTTGCCGGCCAGGCACAGGAGCTTGCCCGGGTGCGACAGCGGAGGACGCAGCCGAACGTCGTCGAGGCGGATCGCGCGATCAACAGCATCGTGCGCACGCAGGTTGAACCGGGCGAGAGCGCGCCGTGACGATTCACTGCCGGCCGCCGCGGCCATCAAGTCGGATGGTATGCCTTCCGCGGACGACACGTCGATCAACAGGCTCGGGTCGTCATCGGGCACGATGCCGATCCGGCTGACGCCGTTGATCTCGAACATCGCCAGTCGCACGCAGCCCTCTCCTCACTCGACGGAGACAGCCATCGCGGGCGCACTGTGGGTGAACCTGCGATGGAGGTGCCAGAGAGCGGCCGCTAGAACGCCAAGCGCCAGACCAGCCGCCACGTTGATCGTCCGGCCGTCGCCACCGGGCTGCACGGCCGCGGCTCCCCAGAGCAACAGACCGGTTCCGAGCGTGACCGCGGCGATGATCGAGAACGGTGAAGCCGCAGGCGACGCCGTTCCAGGCGTCTGGTCGAAGCGAACGGGCGTGTCGAGCCGCTCGAAGAATGCGGCGATTTGTTCACGGTCCGTGGCCGTCGCGCGCTCCCGAACCGTGGCGATCAACATTGCGGCAATGGTCGCGCTCATGTTGGTGAGAATCGTGATCGCCTCGAAGTCGTATCTGAGCCAGGCGGGATCGAGACCGGGCCGTCCGGCCAGGACCAGGTTCTTGAAGAGAAACAGCGAGATCGCCGAGGTGAACCCCGCGGCGATGCCGGCCGCTGCGCCCCGCCATGTCACGCGGCGATTCACGAGGCCGGCGAGCATCGGGATGAGCATCGGGCCGACGAACAGTCCGAAGACGGTGACCATCACCTCAAAAAGGCCCTTCCGGGCGGTTTCGACGAGCGCGATCCCGATGAGAATCGTGAGCCCGCCCACGAGCGCCGTCGTCAGTCGGCCGACGAGCATGAGTTGACGCTGGCCGGCGCGCGGGTTGACGATCCGCTGATACACGTCACCGGTCAGCACACTGGCCATGGCGTTGTAGTCGCCGCTCAGAGTCGACATCGTCGCCGAGAACATCGCGGCAATCATCAGTCCCATCAGACCGGCCGGGAGATACGCGACGGCGAGCGCAGCGTAGGTGTATTGCGGCGAGTTGGGCGGCTCCATCAGCTCCGGCATGAGCGTCCGGGCCGCGAGCGCCGGCAGAATGAAGAGCGGCGGCCCGACGATCTTCAGGACCACGGCCAGCACACCCGCCTTCCGCGCCTCGCGTTCGTCACGAACGCAATAGAACTTCTGGGCGAACGCCCAGTTGCCGTTGTAGCTGAATAGGACGAGCAGATAGAACGCCCCAACGTACAGGACCGAGAACGGCTCGTTGACGGGCGACAAGAAGCCAGGTTGTGCGCCCTGGCCCAGCCCGCCGACCTCCGCCAACCGGCCGAGCACGAGCGGAAAGAGCGTCGTTACACCGATCGTGAGAACGATGAACTGCACGTAGTCGGTCACGATGACCGCCCACAGGCCGCCCATGAAGGTGTAGAGGAGCATGACGATGCCGCTGCCGACGATGCTGACCTTCAGGTCGTAACCCATGCCCACCGACACGAAGACGCCCGTCGCGTAGATCTTCAGACCGTCGTCGACGATGCGGAGTGGAAGGCCGGCCCATGCCAGTACCTGGCGGATGTGCTTGCTGTAGCGGGCCTCGAGAAACTCGACGGGGGTGATGATGCGCGCGCGACGCCAGCGTGCCGCCAGCACCGCGGTCCCCGCGGCCATCGCCACGGCCGCGCTCCATGCCAGGGTCACCGCGACGACACCATGTCGGTACGCCATCTCCGAATAGGCGATGAAGGTAAACGCACTGAAGCCGGTCATGTAGAACGACACGCCGGAGAGCCACCAAGGGATGTCGTTGTTCCCCACGAAGAAGTCGCGGGCGTCCCGCATCCGGCGCCAGAAGTAGAGGCCGATGGACGTCAGCAGGAGAAAGTAGCCGACGATGACGATGTGATCCGCGAGATGGAGTCCCTTCGGCATGGCTCCAGCCGCCTCAGGGCGCCTTGACGATGGCTTCGACGCGTCCAGAACCGAGCGAACGATCGATGGCGTCGAGCACCGCTGTCACCTGCCGGCCGTCGAACGCCCCGACATGCGGTGCCGTATCGTCGAGAACCGCGTGGACGAAGTCGGACAGGCACTCCACGAACGCGCCACGCAACTGGCCGAACACGTCGGCGGCGAGGAAGGTCTTGGGATAGGTGAATGCGGCCGGCGTGCTCATCTCGATCGACTCGCGCTTCCGATCGAAGTGCAGATGCCCGCTGCTGCCCACCACCTCGACGAACGAGTCGACGATGGTCGGAAAGGTGTTGGGGTAGATCCATGCCGATTCGATGGTTGCGAACACGCCGCTCTCGAAGGTGATATGCGCCTGCACCAGATCCCAGGTATCGATGCCGCGCGCGGCCAGCACGCCGCGCGCACCGCGCGCATAGACCTCGGTCGGCTCGCTGCCGAAGAACCACCGCATGAGATCGATGTCGTGCGCGCCAAGAAAATGAACAGGGCTCGAGCGGTCGGCCCATTTCAACATCTCTGTGGGCACGTGGATCGTGTCGTTCTTGCGGGCATAGCCGGCGATCGGTCTGCCGATCGCCTGCTCGCGAATCGCGCGAAAGCCGTGGTAATAGGACGAGAGCCAGCGATGGTTGAACGCCACCTGAAGCTTGACGCCGGCCGTGCGGCTGAGCGACAGCAGTGAGTCGGCCTCCGCCAGGCTGGTCGTGAACGGCTTCTCGCACAAGACGTGCTTGCGTGCTTCGAGCGCTGCGCGCACGGGTGCGGCGTGGGCATCGTCCGGCGTGGCGACCACCACGGCGTCGACGTTGGGGTCGGCGAGCAAATCGCCGACGTCGGTGTAGCGGCCAGGAATGCCGTGCTGCTCGGCGATCTGGCTCACACGCGTCTGCGTGCGGGCGCAGAGCGCAACCACCCTCGCACGGGGATGTGCGTTGTAGATCCGGACGTACTGCTCACCCATGACGCCAAGCCCGACCACGCCAATCCGAAGCCTTGTCATGGGAACAACTGCTCCACCACGGCGCGCGCTGCACGGACGAGCGCATCGTCGGCTCCCTCGGCACACATCGATGCCACCACCTCGTAGCCGCCGGCCGCGTAGGCTCGCCGGTCCGGCAGGTACCCGATATACCCGTTGGCAACGCCGCAGATGAACGTCTGATGCGCCGCCTCGCGCTTGATGCGCAGGCCGATCTCGACGAAGACTTCCGCGGGCACGGCGACGAACGCCGCCTCACCCAAGCGCAGGCCCTGAAGCTCGATCGGCAGGTGGCCATCCGCCAGCTTGCGCGCCTCCGCGGCAAAGAAATCCGTGATCGAAGCGTAGAGCTGCTCGGTGCGTGCACGTGAAACGTCGGCGGCGGGCGCATTGCGGTTGACGAGGTTTTCGAGCCGCCGGTCGGCCGCTTCGAGGGTTGCGGCGGTCTGGAGCGCCCCGGCGTATGACTTCAGCGGCAGGTCGACCGATGTCGACACGGATTTCAGCGTCGCGCTGGACGCCGTCGTCACGCTGGGCAGCGCGTCAAGGGCGGCGCGCCCAAGGGCGACGCCGATCTCGGCGGCGCGCTCGAAGGTCCGCCCTGGCGTGATGATGCCGATGGCGCTCAATTCGGACGAATGACCAACGCTGATGTTGCCTTGAGTCCCGTTGATGAACAGCGCCAGGCTGCCTGGTCCCAGCGCACCTTCGACCTCGTCGATGGTGAAGGAGGGGAAATCCCGGGTAACCAGGAGGTTGTCCGGCCCCAGGACGGTGGGGTGGCAGGCGTAGTTGATGATCACCCCTCGCGTGCGGCCCTGCTCATCGTCCACTTTGATGAGCGCCACTTGATCGTCAATCGGACGCTTGTCAGGTGTGCGCCGGTTGACGCCGATACCCTCGGCACGGCCCGTCCCGACGCCGATTCGTGCTGGTCGTCTCGATTGCCACGCCTCGGCGACGCACTGCTCGATGGCCGCGGCAAGCCTCTCCATGTAACCCGCATCGAGCGAGTCGCCGGGGTTGACGAACGTACGAATCGTGACCGGCCCAGCATGCGTGTGCGTCGCTGCGAGCAGCAGTCCTTCCGCAGCGATACCCGTACGGCTCTGGACAGCGCGGCGAACGTCGCGCACGAACCGCTCGTCAAGCGCCAGCAGGTCGACGCTCACGAAGGCCAGCGCCTGGCCATCCTCCTCGACGACGCACGCTCGCGCGAACAAGTGGTCGTGCACCCCGCTCGCGTTTCCCTGACGCGCGGCAAAGCCGGCGAGCGGGACGCCTGGCGGAGGCGTGATGCAGACTTTAGCCAGGCCCGCTGTCAACATGGTCGCTACCTCCCGGTCTTCCTCAACCGGGGCTCTGCCCCGGACCCCCGGCTCACACCACCCCACGGCGCACAGTCCGCGCCGTGGGGCCCCGGGGTCGCTCGCGGGGCCCCTCCGCCCCGCTCCGCGCCGTCCCACCCCACGATGCACAAACCGCATCGTGGGGGCCCCGGCTCGCAGGCGCGCTGTGCGCGCCTATCGCTATACGGCGCTCACAACGAGAACAAAATTCTCGTAGCGTGCCGTATCGCGGTCTAAAACGAGACGCGCGCCCCCACCTGGATGATCCGGGGGTTGAACATGTTGTTATAGGGCGCGATGCTGCCCACTCGGGGATCCGTCAGCACGTTATTCGCGAAGACGAACTGCGCGAGATCGAGACGGTTGAGCCGCTCGCTCGTCGCGTTGATCACGTCGACGCGGACCTCGAGGCGTGCACGCCCGGGGAGCCCCGTGACCTTGGCAAGCGAGAGATCGAGCCGGCGCCCGAACGGCGCGCGGAAGAAATTCCGTGGAATGTTCCCGATCGTGCCGGGCGCGTAGTCGAGACTGATGGATGCAGGGTTGATGATGTAGAGCCGCACCGTCCGGCCGTCCTGCTTCCACTCTTCGACATGCCGCCGCCATTCATCGGCAGAGAAGTACGGATCCCCCACCAGGTCGCCGCGCTCGGTCGCCAACGCATAGCCGGTGTTCGCGCGCCGGTTGCGGATGAGCGGCGTAAACGGGAACCCGGACTGCAGCGTGAACACACTGGACAGACGCCAACCGCCAAGCAGTCCGTTTGCTATCCCGGCATGATCGAGCCAGCGTTTGCCTTGTCCGACAGGCAGTTCGACACTTCCGCTGGTAACCCATCGGTGTGGCACATCGAAGGTCGAGCGTCCTCGATCGAGATCGAGATCGCGGCTGTTTGCGAGGATGTTGAACGTGTTCCCTACCATGAACACTTCGCTCCCCTGGTCGATGCTTCGTGACCAGGTGTAGCTCGACAGAAAGTTGTAGCCAGCCGCAAAACGCTTGTCGACCTTGAGTGTGACCGCCTTGTACTCCGATTCGAGGATGTTGGCGTTCATGCTCGAGCTCGACGTACAACACGCGTACGGCCGGCGCAGAAATGGATTGGCGGCCGGGTCCGGGCTCGAGAAGTTCGCAGGAACGGGGCTCGGATCGGGCTGGTTGAAGATCCACTGTGTCGGCAGGTTACGGCCAATCGATCCCTGGTAGGTCACGTCGAGCAGCATGCGCGTCAGGATCTCGCGCTGCAGGCTGACGCTCCACTGGTGCGCGTACGGGGTCTTGTTGTCGATGCCGAGCGGGCCGCCGATTCCGATCACCCGCGCGCCATGAATCGCCTGCGGCACTCCCGCCTGGAAGAATGGGATGACGCCGCCGCCCTCGACGAAGTTCTGCGACGGAAAGAGGTCGTCGAGCGTCGCACCAGGGTTGACGAAGTCGCCTGACGTTCCCTGGAAGACGCGACCGCGCAAAGGCTCGTACGACCGCCAGGCGAAGAACTGCGTGGTGTCCGAGTAAAACAACCCGTAGCCAACGCGCACGACCGTCTGATCGGCGGGAAACGGCTGGAAGACGACGCTGGCGCGCGGCGCGAAATCGTTCGTATCGGTATGGACTGCCCGCCTCGGCGCGCAACAGGCGACGAGCGGCGAGTTCGACAGGGCCGCCACCTCCGGATCGACGACGAACAGACGGCCGCCGTTGGACAGATCCAGGCCTGATCCACCCATCACGGTCGATTTCCACGGCTGGTGGTACTCGTAGCGGAGACCCGCGCTGAGCGTGACGCGATCGCTGAGCTTCCACTCGTCCTGCACGTAGACGGCCCAGGGCAGGTTCTCGATATCGGCGACCGCCGCGCGGTTCAACGAGTTGCTCTCCGCCAGGCCCAGCATCAGGTCGGCCAGCGAGTTGGTTTGTGACGCCGACAGCGCGTTGTTGCCGATCGTGTAGAGACCGCTGAACGTCGCGGTCCCGTTCGAGCCGAAGAACTCGGTGTTATCGAACTGATTGAAGCTGAGCTCGGCACCCATCTTGATCGCGTGCCGCCCTTTCACCCACGAGAAGTGATTGGCGAGCTGATACGTGTCTTGTTTCTCCGCGATGACCGACGCCGAAAAGCCACCGTAGTTGGTCGCGGGCGCGGCGCTCAGGAAGAGCCGGGGAAGCGTCTGAAGCGTCGTGTTGCGGACGCCGAACCGGGTGGGATCGATTTCGTCGATCGAGTCGCCGTAGATGCCGCGAACGTAGCCCACCCGAAACTCGTTGACGGCAGCCTGCCCGAGTACATGTGTCCATGTGCTCGAGAAGACCCGGCCTCTACCCTGCAGGTTCTTGCTCAGGTACGGCAGTACGGGCCGGCCCGTGCGCAGGTTGTTCTGAATGGCGAGCCGTCCGTACACCCGATCGGCGCCGCTGAGCGTGTGATCGACGCGGACGGACCACTGATCGTTGTTGAAGACGTTGCCCGCGAGGCCCGTGTAGTTGTTCACCCCGTCGCCGAACGTCGGCAGCGGCAGCTGCGCGTCGAACATGCGCGTCGCGTTCGCGTGGATGCGCGATGCCGGGATTCGGTTCCCGGGGAAGGGCTGGCGAATGAACTGCGGGTTGAAGGCCGAGACCGGCTGGGCGGGATCGAACTGCGGGTTGGCGGTCGTCGTGCGCGGATCGAAGATCTGGCCCAGCCGCACGCAGTCGCCCGCCGGCATGCCGTTCGGACCGAGCAGCGGCACCGTGCGGCCACTCGTCACCACGCATCCCCCAAGATCAGCCGCAAAATCTCCGGCCCGCTCGGCCGCGGTCGGTACGAGTGCCTGGCCTGGGCCCAACTCGTCGAACCGGCGGCCTTCGTACGAGAAAAAGAAGAACGTGCGGTCCGCCGGCCAGACGGGTCCGCCGAACGTGCCGCCGAACTGGTTGAACCGATATCGCGGTTTGGTTCCGGTGACCGGATTCGTCGGCTGCAGCGCCTCATGGCGGCCGAACTCGAAGATCGAACCGCGCAGGCTGCTGGTGCCCGACCGAGTCGCCACGTTCACCTGGCCGATGCCCTCGTACTGCGCGGAATACGCGTTGTTCTGGACCTGGAACTCGTGGACGGCATCGAGCGAAGGCGTGATGGTCGGCGTGCCGAACCCGGGATCGGTGTTGGCAAGGCCGTCGATCTTGAAGGTGATGGATGACGGCCTCGTGCCCGAGATCGAAAACGATCCGCCGCTCTCGAGTCGAAACGCGGGAGCGTTGCCGCCCGCGGGCGCAGTGACCGTCGAACTGAGGGCCATGAAATCGTAGATATTGCGATCGCCCGACGGCAGCTCGATCAGCGCTTTGCTGTCGATCACCTGTCCCACCGACGCGGTGGCCGTCTGCACGAGAAGCGGTCGGGCCACGACGGTCACCTCGGCCGTCACGCCGACCGGAGTCAGCTGCAGGTGCGCCGCGGTGCGCGTGCCGATGTTCACAACGACATCCTCGAGCACGCTCGTCCTGAAGCCGTCGAGCGTGGCGCTGACGCGATAGATGCCCGGCGTCATGAACGGCGCCTCATAGACACCCTCGCGATTCGCCACGAAGGTCTGGGAGACGTTGGTCGCCACGTGCGTGATCGTGACGGTTGTGCCCGGCAGCACGCCGCCGGTTGCGTCGGTCACAAGACCGGTAATGGCCCCCTTCTCCTGAGCGAGAATCGGAACGGTCCCCGCACTCAGCACGACGGCGGTCAGCACCCCTGCGCGCAACACAACCTTCCCCATCACGACACCTCCGTCCGCGCCCCTGCCGTGACGACTAATACCGCTTCTTCCGCACCGCCTCCGACGTGCGTTCGATCAGCGCCAGGACGCGCTCTCCCAGCTGGACGGCGACCGCGACCGACAAGACGTCGATCACGCAGAGCTGCGCGATCCGAGACGTCAGGACCTCGCCGCCGAGCGGGGACTCGTGCGACGCCGTCAACAGCACGACGTTGGCGGTCCGCGTGATCGGCGACGGGCTGAAGTTGGTGATCGCAATCGTGATCGCTCCCGCCTTGCGGGCGGGGACGAGCGCGTCGACGACATCCCGCGTACTCCCTGAATGCGAAATGCCAATGGCCACGTCGCCACGCCGGAGCGCCGCGGCGCTCATGACCTGCAGGTGCGGGTCGCCAAAGGCATCGGCGGTCAGCCCGAAGCGGGCGAGCTTCAACTTCGCATCGAGGGCGGAGAAGTACGAGTAGCCCACGCCGTAGATGTCGATGCGCCGCGCCGCTCCAATTGCACGCGCGGCGACCTCGACGACGGCGGGGTCGAGCGCGCGCTTCGTCGCCTCGACCGCCCGCAGGTTGGTCTGGAAGACTTTGGTGGCGATCTCCGCCGGCGTGTCGGCAAACGTGATGTTTTCGTGGATGAACGTGACAGGCTCGACGAGATCCTGGGCAAGCCGGAGCTTGAACTCCTGGTAGCCGCGATAGCCGAGCGCACGGCAGAAGCGGATGACGGTGGCTTCTCCGACGCCGACATCGCGCGCCGCCTCGGAGACCGACATGTGCATCACGCGATCGGCATTGGCGAGCACGAAGTCGCCAACGGCGCGTTCAGCGGGTTTCAAGCCCGGGCTGGCGCTGCGGATGCGCACGAGACAACCCTGTCGGGTCGGGGAGGCGATGCCGGCAGTACGCATCATGATGAGTGGTGTAATACGCCGTATATCGCGGTAAAGGAGTAGTATTACTCCACACGCTTGTCAAGCGCTTTCTTCCCCGAGCCGCCGTTTTGTCCGATCCATCGCGAACCCGCTGTTAGGATCACGCGCATGAACCGTCGAGCCTTTTTCCAGAGCGCTTTCGCCGCCGGGTTGCCCGGCCAGCTCCCGCCGCGCCAGGACGCGCAGCCGTCACCGTCGCTCCAGCCGTTTGACGCGCATGCGCCGCTCGTGATTGAGCGGCCGCGGAGCGGCAAACCAAGGGCAGGGCAGGTGATCGTGGCCATCCAGCCGCATGCCGACGACATTCCGCTCTTCGCCGCCGGCACCGTCTTCAAGCTGATAGACGAGGGCGCGAAGGCTTATCTGATTCGCGTCACAAACGACGATATGGCGGGGCCCGGCTCGTACGCCGAGACCGTCTCGGCGAATGCGCGCGACATGAAGGCCATCAGCACCGTGCTGGGCGTCGAACAGACGTTCGATCTCAACTACAACAATCACATGATGGACAACATCGCGCGGTCCGAACTCCGCGCCCGATTCATCTTCCTGTTCCGCTTGCTGAAGGCGGACATCATCGTCACGTACGATCCATGGGGCCAGTACGAGGAGAACCCCGATCACTACGTCACGAGCGCGTGCGTTGAGGGGGCGGCCTGGATGGCCGGCGGCACCAAGGATTATCCGGAGCATTTCGCGGCTGGATTGGCGCCGCACTCGGTCAGAGAAAAATACTATTTCGCGCGTTTTCAGCAGCGCGTGAATCGCGTCGTGGACATTGCGCCCTGGGTCGAGCGGAAGATCGATTTGAACCTCGAGAACAAGGCACAGGGACCCGCCGGGGAGAACGGCCAGCGCTTGCGCGCGCGCCTGGAGGCGCAGGGCCAGCGTCTGCCGCTCCTGGGCCAGGACGAGGCCGCCGCGAACCGGAACTACATCCGCGAGTTCGTGCTGTGGCGGGATCGCGAAACCGGCGAGCGCCACGGGCTCACCGACGCCGAACAATTCCACTACATCGGTCCTGAGCAGAATCGCGTGGAGGAGTACGTTCGGAAGAACGCCATCCCGCGCTAGTCGACAACCCGGCTCGGCCGGAATGTTCTGTAGACAGTCTACGCAATGCTGTGTAGGATCTCTACGCCATGACCCGGGAAGCCCCGTCCCGCGTCGACCTCCTGCAGGGCACGCTCGAGTTGCTGCTCCTGCGGACCTTGTCTGCCGGACCCCGTCACGGCCACGCGATCGCCACGCACATCAAGCGGACGTCTGAAGATCTCCTGCGGGTGGAAACCGGATCGCTGTACCCGGCGCTGCACCGGCTCGAGGCGAAAGGTTGGATCTCGGCGCAGTGGGCGCTGTCGGACAAGGGCAAGCGGGCCCGGTACTATCGCCTCACGGCGGTGGGACGCAGGCAGCTGGAGAGCGAACAATCCAAATGGCACGCGTTCGCGCGTGCCGTTGGATTGGTTCTCAATCCGGCGGAGTAGAAACGCCCATGCCGTCGTTTCTGCGCAAGTTGATTTGGCTGGCGCGGCGCGAGCAGAAGGAAGCCGAGCTGCAGGAAGAACTGCAGTTTCATCTCGACGAAGAAACTGACGAGCGAATCGCCGACGGGTTGCCCGTTCACGAGGCACGCCACGCCGCTCGGAGAGATTTCGGCAACCTCTCAATCGTACGCGAGGACATGCGCGCCGCATGGACGTGGACGCTCCTCGAACAGCTGGCGCAAGATCTGCGCTACGGCGTGCGCATGCTGACGGCCAACAAGACGTTCAGCGCGATGGCGATCCTCTCGCTGGCGCTCGGGATTGGGGCGAATACCGCGATCTTCAGCTTCATGGACGCCATGCTGATGCGCTCGCTGCCGGTGCCGGATCCAGCGTCGCTCGTCACGCTGGCCTGGCACACGAACAGGCAGGAAATGCACGGCTCGAACCGGCACGACGACAGCTATATGGATCCGAACGGCGGGTTCGTCGGCGGGATCTTCGGCTATCCGGCGTTCGAGCTTTTCCAGCGCGACACATCCGTCTTCACGACGGTCTTCGGATATCAGGGCGCCGGCGATCTCCACGTCGAGGTCAGAGGCCAGGCGCAGATCGCCAATGGCGAGTACGTCTCGGGGAACTACTTCAGCAGTCTCGGGGTGTCAGCGGCGGCCGGCAGGCTGATCGGTCCCGATGACGACCTGGCAGGAGCGCCGGCCGTGGCGGTCATCAGCTACGCGTTCAGCGAGGCCCGTTTTGGACATCCTGCGCAGGCGGCGGGCCAATCGATTCTCCTCGACCACATTCCCTTCACCGTCGTCGGCGTCACGCCGCAGGGTTTCTTCGGTGCGGATCCCAACGTCGTGCCCGGGGTGTATGTGCCGATGCACGCGAACCTGCTCCTGCAAGCCGGGGACAAGTACGCGGCCGCGGCCGAGCGCTACACCGATCCGAATTACGATTGGGTTGTGCCGATGGCGCGGTTGCGCCCAGGCGTCAGCGCGGCACAAGCGCAGGCAGCGCTCGGTCCAGCGTTTTCAGCGTGGAAGGCCGCGACCGACACCAAGCGCCCGAAGGCGGATCTCCCGACGCTGGTTGTCAACGAGAGCGCGGGCGGACTGGACGGCCTACGGCGGACCTACTCCAAGCCGCTCTATCTCCTGCTCGGACTCGTCGCTCTGATCCTGGCGATCGCCTGCGCAAACATCGCCAACCTGCTGCTCGCCCGCGCTGCCGCGCGGACGCGCGAGATCGCTGTCCGCCTGAGCATCGGTGCAGGGCGTCTTCGCGTGATCCGGCAGCTGCTCACCGAGAGTCTTCTGCTGTCCAGCATCGGTGGAGTGTTGGGTGTCGTGTTCGCGGTCTGGGGCATTCGCTTTCTTACGCTGCTGCTCTTGAACGGGCGTGGCGATGAGCCCTTTGCGGTGGACGTCGGAGTGAACTGGCGAGTGCTGGGCGTGGTGGCGGCGCTTTCCGTTCTGACGGGCGTGCTGTTCGGCCTGGCGCCGGCCATCCAGTCCACGCGTATCGATCTGACGCCGGCGCTCCGACCTCGAGGATCCGGCGCACGCGGCGAGCGTCGGATCAGCTTGAACCGTGCGCTGGTGATCTCGCAAATCGCCTTTACATTGTTGATTCTCGTGGCGGCGGGGCTCTTCCTGCGGACGCTGTCGAATCTGCAGTCGCTTCCGCTCGGATTCAACAGCGAGCAGGTGCTGACGTTCCCGCTCAACGCGCGGCAGGCCGGACACGGCGATCCCGAGATTGTTCGGTTCTACGATCGGCTTCGCAGGGAGTTTGCCGCCATCCCAGGCGTGCGCAGCGTCACCTTTTCGGACGCGCCGCTGCTCGGTGCCGGCTGGTCCGGCACCCTTGTCGGTACGTCAGTCGAGCCGCCGAAGAACAGCCGCTTCCTGACGGTCGGTCCCGACTTCTTCAGCACGATGGAGATCGCGCTGCTACGCGGGCGCGCTATCGAGGAACGCGATCGCCCCGGCGCACCGTACGTCGCGGTGGTGAACCACGAGTTCGCGAAGAAGTTCTTTGGAGCCGACGATCCCATCGGGAAGCATGTGAAGCTGCC
Organism: Acidobacteriota bacterium; assembly: GCA_046726355.1. Taxonomy (GTDB): domain Bacteria; phylum Acidobacteriota; class Vicinamibacteria; order Vicinamibacterales; family CAVVIG01; genus QHWF01. Next base: position 34,749 of record JBKPAI010000153.1, read on the forward strand.
GCGCGCCTGCCCGGCGTGCGACATCGAAATCGTCGGCGTCGTCGCGAATGCGCGGTACGGCCGGCTCAAGGAAGCAGCACCGGCGACGATCTTCCTCTCCGTCTCTCAAGCCGTGTGGGGGCCCGTCGGCGAGGTGACATACCAATTGCGGACGGCCGGCAATCCGCTTGGCGTGTCGCACGCCGTTCGCGAGATCGTCGAACGCGCCGACCCGCGTGTGCCGCTGACGAGGGTGAAGACGCAGCGCGGGCTCATCGAGGGGATGATCAATCAAGAAGTGACATTTGCTCGCCTGTGCACGGCGTTCGCGCTGCTCGCGTTGGCGATTGCGTGTGTCGGGCTGTACGGCACGATGTCGTACGGCGTCGCCCGGCGCACGAGCGAAATTGGCATCCGAATGGCCCTGGGCGCCCAGCGCGCGACGGTTCTGTTGATGGTACTGCGCGAAGTGCTGACGCTGGTGGCACTTGGACTGGCCATCAGCCTGCCGGCGGCGCTGGCCGCCTCGAAGCTCGTGGAATCGTTCCTCTATGGAATGAAACGTAACGACCCGATCGCGCTCGCGGCTGCAGCCCTGACGATGGCTGGCGCGACGCTGCTCGCGGGCTATGTGCCGGCACGACATGCGTCACGCATCGATCCGATGGCGGCGCTTCGGCACGAGTGAATCACGAACCGAGCTGGCCGTTCTAGCCGCGACCGGCCTCCCTGGTGTGGACCTCGTCTCAGCATGACGACGCCAGTCGTCGGCGTCGCGCTCCCAGAATTGCACAACGGGCATGTTCTCGGCATTCATCGTATCGACGCGAAGGACCCAGCCTGTCCGTGCGGCGGGTCGCCATAGCGGAAAGCCTCGAATACCTCAGATCTGATCGAACGGGACGCGGATCGGCCAGCCGGCGAACTGGGCGGCGCCAGCGGCCTGCGGATCGACGCTCCACGGCCAGCATTCAATCAGGACTTGGCGGGCGGCACGGTCGATGCGGACCACGCCCCAGCCTTCGCTCTTCAGGCGGCGATCGCCGAGCCCCTGCGCGCGGCCCCGACGATGCGTCCGGTACTCGTTGAACGAGACCTTCGGGTTCGCGACGGCCAGCACGCGGACCTTGTTCCCGAACGCGTCCACGAAATCACCGGTGTATGGGCTCCGCGCGTTCGGCAAGGCGTCACGGGGCTCGAACCATCGCTGCCAGCTCGTGCCCGCGGCCGGCCCGGAGAACTGCAGCACGCCGTCCGTAAATGAGTCGATGCCATGCCGCACGACCGTTGCCAGGTGCTGATCGCCGGACAGCACGAGCGCATGGGCGCGGGCGAGCAGCGCGACCGCGCGATCGCGCGCCAGCTTCGGGTAACCGTTCGAGTCGAAGTCGAGGAGCGGTTTGCCCGCAGGACTCGTCTGTACGCAGGCGAACAGAGTCTGGGTGAGACACACGCGAGGCACACCCGCATTCGGCATCGCGGCCCACTCGGCGAGGAATGTTTCCTGTCGTGATCCGAGCAGCTCCGCCTCGTGCACATCGAGATCGGTGCCCTGGATCGGCGCGGTCTTGAACTTTCGATCCTCGAGGATGGCGAAGCTGACACCGCCGTAGCGGAACGTTCCGTAGTACACGCTGATGCCCTGGTCGATCGGCGTCGGATCGTACGGGTCGGGATTGTGGCCGCACTGCGTCCGCTGCACGATGTTGACGAAGTCGCCGCTGCACCTGTATCCACCACGGTTCTGATCGCGATCGGGTGCAGGGCGGCCGCCGTTGCCCCAGACGTTGCCGTGATACACGTCGTGGTCATCGACCAGCAGCACGGCCGGCGTGTGGCGCGTCAGCTCACGGAACGACCAGAGCCACAACGACCACTTGTAGAGATAGTCGAGCGTCGGCGTCACGCTGTTGTCGCGGCGAGTCGGACTTCCCTCGTAAAGCTGATCGCCGGCGAAGACGAGCAGATCGACGGCGTGACGGCCGGCGTTCTGCACGAGCTCGGCGTGCGGGAAGTAGACGTTCTTGGACGTGTAGCGGCCGAGCGGTTCCGCACGCGGCAATTCGGCCTCGCCCGAACCGCTCTCGAACGACCGCGCCGCGGCGATGGCGCAGCTGAACAACCCGATCGAGAGCGTCGGCCGGTCTGTGGGGTCTTTTCGAATCATGCCGGCGTATACGGCCGGTTCCGACCCGTACATGACACGATACTCGTGATCGCGCGTCGAATCCCAGTTCTCCACTCGAAAATGTGCGACGTAGCCAGGAGCGAGGGTGGCAGTCCCGCCGTCGCGCCAGGCACCATCGCCGGCGCGATATTCGAGCCGCACCAGTTGATCGAGGTCGCCGACCGGCGCCAGCTGGGCGCCAAGCTTCATGACCGACCCATTGAGCGAATAGAGCGTGCCGAGGATGGGTCCGAAGACGCGGTCGGGGTGGGCGGCGATTTTTTCGCCGCCGGCTCGCAGATCCGTGAACCAGAATCGCGCGCCCGCTTTGCCCGGGTATGGCGACGAGACCAGCGCGATCCCGCCGATGAGATCCGCTTCGGCCACACCCTCGCGACTGGCGCCCGCGACAACCGATCCCCGTAGATCGCGAGCCGTGAGCGTCACGGTAGAGCGGCCCGACGCGGCGGGTACGATGTCGAGCTGAAGGACGACCTCGGCGCCCGGCGTCGGTGCGCCGCCCCGCCGAAGGCGCGGCGCGAAAGCGGGCAGTTCTGCGAACGCCAGCGGCTCATCTTCGCTCGTATGATCGCGGAACCGGACGGCGCCATCCGTCTCGTAGACGCACAGCAGCCCTCCGCCTGTACCCGATGCTTTCTGCACGAGCGCCGCGGCCCGATAATCGAGCGTCCCGCCTCCGGCGCCAACGAGGAACCCGCAAAAGCCGCCGTCACCCGCATCATCGAGAAGACCGGCGCGCACGCGCACGTGCGCCGATTCGGCCCCGGCGACGAGTTCCCGCGTCAGCACGGCAACCGTCCGGACCTCGTCGCCCGCCGCACCCGTCAGGCATTCGATGCGCCCGTCGTGCAGCCGCCAATCCTGAAGGCGGTTCGCCCAGAAGCTCGGACCGATCCACGTGCGCGTGATGCCGGCCGGCAGCGCTTCGACAGTCTGGAGTGGAGTATCGACGGCCGAGAGACGCGATTGCGCATCGGCCGCCGCTCGTTGCCCGCTGAGGTCGAATGCCGCGCCGAGCGAGGCGGTGAGCGCCTGCTTCTCGAATTCGCGTCGCGTGATGCCGCGGCCGCGCGAGGTGCGCTTCATGTCAGGCCGTCCCGCGTTCCTTAGATGAAGGCCAGCACGACGCCACCCTTCGGCATCGCAGAAGGCGGCCATTGTAACGCCGATCTGGTGACGTCCCGGCTTGACCGGTCCGCCGGCGGGGGCGGTCTACTACAGGGCACAGAAGTCGCCGTCCATCCTGGCCTGCGCGTTGGGCTAGGCCAGGAATCCGGCCAAATTCGGCTGGCCAGACTTCAGACTTCCGGTCTCGTGCTCTAATGACCGCGTCGGAGAACCTTATGAGAATCCAGCGCATTATCTCGATGAAAGAGAACGACACGCTCGAGGTCTCCGCAGGCGCCGAGCCGCCGACGCAGCGGATCATCAGGATTCGAACGTTTGTCGACAACATCGGCGCACTGAGCGCCTACCTCGCACGGCCATGACGAGCCGTCGAACGACCCTTCGACACGGGCAGCGCCGTCCTGCGCTTCGTCGAAGAAGGAGCGCGATGCACCTTGCGGCGATCGTTGGCCTCGCCGCGATCCTTGCCGCGCCTGCCACGCCGGAGCTTGCGTTGCGAACCCGCGCCAGCGAAAGCGGGCCCAACATTCTTTTGGCGATCGCCGACGATTGGTCCTTCCCGCACGCGCGCGTGTATGGCGATCCGACGGTCAGTACGCCGACATTCGACCGGATCGCACGCGAGGGTGCGCGGTTCACTCACGCGTTCACGGCCGCGCCGTCGTGCACGCCGTCGCGTGCGGCGATCCTGACGGGTCAAGCCGTGCACCGCCTCGAAGAAGGTGGCAATCTGCATGGGTTCCTTCCGAAACGATTTGCGGCCTATCCCGACTTGCTGGAGCAAGCCGGATACGTCGTGGGCTACACCGGCAAGGGCTGGGGACCGGGACGTTTCGAACCGGGCGGCCGCGGACGGAATCCTGCCGGCCCGCAGTTCAAGAGCTTTGACGAGTTCATCCAGCACCGCCCGGCCGGCCGGCCGTTCTTGTTCTGGTTCGGGAGCAACGATCCGCACCGGCCCTACGAGGCTGGCGCCGGCGTGCGCGCCGGCATGAAGACGGACAGCGTGCACGTTCCGCCGTTCCTGCCCGACACGCCAGAGGTGCGCAGCGATCTGCTCGATTATTACTTTGAGATCCAGCGATTCGATCGCGATGTCGGCCGCATCATTGCCACGCTCGAACGTCTTGGCGAGCTCGACAACACGTTGATCGTCGTGACGTCCGACAATGGAATGCCGTTCCCGCGCGGCAAGGCAACGGTTTACGATGCCGGCGCGCGTATGCCGCTGGCCATCCGCCCGCCGTCGCGCGGCTCCAGTTTTGCCGCGCTACGCCGGGGCTCGGTCGTCGACGAGTTCGTCAGCCACACCGATATTGCGCCGACAATTTTAGAAGCCGCCGGGTTGAAGGCGGCGGCGGCGATGACCGGCCGCAGCATGCTGGGGCTTCTGCGCGGCGAATCGCAGGCCGGGCGCGAACGCATCTTCATCGAACGCGAGCGGCATGCCCACGTGCGGCGCGGCAATTTGAGCTACCCGGTGCGAGCCATCAGGACGAAAGACTATTTATATGTGCGGAACTTCCGTCCCGACCGCTGGCCTGCTGGCGATCCGCAGCTCGTCTTCTCCGTGGGCCCGTTTGGCGACATCGACGACGGTCCGACGAAGTCGCTGCTCATCGATCGGCAGGACGATCCGATGATTTCCCGGTACTTCCGGCTGGCCACGGCGAAGAGACCTGCCGAGGAGCTGTACGATCTCAAGAACGATCCGCACCAGTTGGAGAATATTGCCGGACGCCCTGCGCACGCGGACGCGCAACACCGCCTGCGCCGGCAGCTCGACGCCTGGCTGCGTGAGACCGGCGATCCGCGAGCGACGACCGATGATGATCGGTGGGATCGTTTCCCGTACTACGGGGAGCCGGCGAAGTGAAATCCAGTTCGCAGCGCTACTTCGTGAAGACGATGCGCGTTTCGGATCTGTTCCTTGTAGCCGTAACGAATGGCCTTGGCGCGAAGCGTCATACCCGCGAGTGCGAGGACGGTCCGCGCGAGGTCGATGAAGTGTCGTATCGGGCATCGTCGCGGCGTTGACTCTGACGTCGCTCGCCTCACTCGCTTTCAGCGACGTGGTGAGTCGCCTGCCTGAGGAGCGCCGCGGGCCGGAGCCGGCGGCAGCGTACCGCCCTCGGCGAGGATCTTCATGTTCTCGAGCGCCCTCGTGAACTGTGTGACCCTCCGTTCCTTGTCCGCAGCACGGGCGGCATCGTCGGCCAGCATCGAGTTATCGAAGAACAGCGTGTAAACGAGCTTTGACGTGGTCGCCGTCACCGGCCTCGCCTCGAGGGTGCCGTGATAGAGGTTGTACGGCCGGCCTTCCCTGACAGGCTGCGTGTAGGTGTAGGAGAGCTCGGTCTTGCCAACCAGGACCTCGTTCGCGACGGATCGTACGGCGCCGAATTCACCGTCCTTGCCCGAGGTGATGGTGCACGGAATCCGCAGCCATTCGCCGATATCGCAGAACTTGCCGACGCGCTTCCATACTTCCGCGGCGGGGCGGTTGATGGCTATTTCCAGCGGAATGGAAATGTACGTGGGCTTGGCGACCGCGGTGCTGACAGGGGCGGCCGGCGCAGTCTGAGCCGGCGGCGTCGAAGTTTGTGCCCTGCCGAATCCCGCAAGGAAGACGACCGTGAGCGCACACCAGGCTGCTGTTCTGCTGAATTGATTTCGCACACATCCCTCCAAGATCGTCTGAGCCTTCAGAAGGTCATCTTCACACCGAACTTCAACAATCTTCCCGCCAGAATCTGAGTCGGGGTGCGGCATGCGGCACCATCGCTGATATTCACTGACAGGATCGGACTCGCGTTGAGGACATTGGTCGGTACGCAGCTGCCGTTCCGATC
>JBKPAI010000154.1:0-16227 GCA_046726355.1 Acidobacteriota bacterium
GGTCATACGTCGGGTTCGGAGTCCAAGAGCGACACCGTCCAGAACGTCAACACGTTCAAGAAGATCACCGGCGTGTTCGGGCAGGTGCTCAAATCTTTCGACGGGTCGGCGGTCGCAGGCGCGACGGCGACGCTGAAGAATGCCGCTGGGACGGTACTCGCTACTGGAACAACCGACGCCGATGGCTTCTACGCGTTGAACTACAAACATACCGGGAAGGCTGCGAACTTCACGGTCGTCCTGACGGGGCCCGGAATCGTTGGGACCAAAACCCAGCTCGTCACGTTGAAGGCCAACGGCTGGGGCGAAGTGGACTACGACGTGACGACAAATACCTGGACGATCGACGTGTCGGGGACCAAGTAACGGCGAAGCGGCCGGTACGTGCAACATCGTGCCGGTCGCAACGGTTGCTGTAAGTGATCGGCCGTTTGTCGAGCCCGGCGCCCCAAGGGGTGCCGGGCTTGTTTCTTGTTGGCGCCAGACAGCTCATCTGTATTACAATATGGAAATCCGCACGGCAGTTCGCGTGATTTCCCCGACGGCCTCTTGGTCTTTTCGACCATCCTCTCGGCGCGGGACATCGTGCTGCGTTCTCGGCGGGCAGTGGAGTTGACGGTCCATGAAGCAACAGGCAAACGGGCAAAAATCCGCGCCGGCGCCCAACCCGCCACGCGGACGTCGTGATCTCGATCCCATCGGGTTGGCAACCTTGGCCGGCGTCGTCGTGCTGCTGATGATCTCGTTCAGCAACATGCGCGAGATCGATCGCCTCGATCGGAGCCTGGTCAAGATCGACGGCCAGATCGCGCAGGTCGGCAACCGTCCGCCGCAGGCGGCGCCGACACGAGGACCGGATCCGAACCGGGTGTACACGCTCAGGATGGCCGCTGACATCCCCGCACGCGGGCCGGCCGGCGCGCCGATCACGATCGCTGAGTTCTCGGACTTTCAGTGACCGTTCTGTTCGAGGGTCGGTCCGACCCTCCAGCAGATCGAAGACGTCTACAAGGATAAAGTGCGGATTGTCTGGAAGCATCTCCCGCTCGAGATCCACAAGAATGCCATGGGCGCGGCGCTCGCGTCGGAGGCGGCGCGCAATCAGGGCAAGTTCTGGGAGTACCACGACAAGCTGTTCGCCAACCAGAGCAAGCTGGAACTGGCCGATCTGAAGCAATATGCCAAAGATCTCCATCTCGACATGGCGCGGTTCGAAAAAGATCTCGTCGACCTGGAGTTGAAGAAGCGGGTCACCGACGACATGGCCGAGGCGAAAGGATACGGCATCACCGGCACGCCGGGATTCTTCATCAACGGGCACTTCTCGAGCGGCGCGAAACCATTCAGCGACTTTGCGTCAGCCATCGATGCGGAGCTGACGAAGCTGAATCTGCCGGTCCCGGCCAAGGCGGCTTCGAATTGACGACGTGATGCTCAAGCGCAATCGGAACGGCGGTTCGCACGTTGCCCTGGCATTGGTGCTCGGAATCGCGGGCCTGACACCGGGAGCGATGTCCGGGGGCCGCGCCGAGGCGCGCGCGAGCGCCGTCCATGCGCTGTTGATCAACGGCGGCAGTCAGCCGGCATCGAACTACCTCAGTCACCTCCAGCACCTCCAGGACATGGTGGAGCTGCTGCGCCGGCGCGGTGTCGCGCCGGAGCGGATCCATGTGTTCTCAGCGGACGGGGAAGATCCCGCCGCCGATCTGACGACACGGGAAACGCCGCCCGCGGACTTCTGGCTGATCGAGGACACCGCACTCGGTAATCGGCTCAAGCCACGCGCACAGGTCGTCGACACGCCGTGGCGGGCCGTGAAGCTCCATCCGGCGCGATTGGACGACCTGCGTCGATGGTTCGAGCAAGCGGGACAGGCGATTCCAGCCGGTGACCGGCTGCTGGTGTTCGTCACCGACCACGGCGGGCCGGCCCGTTCGGGACCGGGCACCGGCACCATCTCGCTCTGGCGCGAGCAGCTCACCGTACGCGAGTTGCGACTCCTGCTCGATCGGCTGTCGTCTCGCGTCCAGGTCGTCACGGTCATGAGCCAGTGCTACTCGGGCGCGTTCGCCGACCTGATGTACGACCACGGTGCGGGCGCGCCACCGTCGGGGAATACCTGCGGATTCTTTGCGACGAGCGGCGAGGACAAGGCATACGGCTGCTATCCGGAGGGCCAGGACCGAGACCGAATCGGCTATGCGTTCGAGTTCATCGACGCACTTGGCCACCAGCCGACCGCGGCGCAGGCGCACACGGAAGTCCTGTGGTCGGACACGACCCCGGACAAGCCGCGAAGTACGAGCGATGCGTATCTGGCGCGCCTCCTTTCCGACGAAGCGAGAGCGCGCGGGATCGAGCGCGACGAGCTCGCCGATTCCCTGCTGGCAGCGGCGTGGCGTCACGCCGCCGCCTGGGAGCCTGAAATCAGGCTGCTCGACGGCATCGGCAGCGCGTTCGGGACGTTCAGCCCGCGGAGCCTGCGCGAGCTGAAGGCGCGGGAACAGCATGTCGCGCGCCGCGTGGAGGAAGCGAAGACATATTCGAGCCGGTGGAAGGCGGCATTCGTCGATGCCAAGGAATCGCTCATTCGCGCATTCCTGGCCGCCCGCTCCGAATGGCGTGCCCGGCTCGAACCCGGCCCGCTCGATCAGTCGCTCCCGGATCAACGCGCGGTGCTCGTCGCCACGTTCCTGGGCCAACTGCATCCGTTCGCGCGCCAGTCGGACATCTGGCCGAAGCTGGAGCGGTTCCAGGACGCCGCGGTCCGCGGGTCCGAGGCCAGCTGGCGGTTCGACGTACGTCAGGCCGCGGTCGAGAGGATGCGCACGATCCTGCTCGCCGTCGCCGGCCGCGAGCTGCTGTCCAGGGCGGAGAGTCTCTCTTCGCCGTCGGGTGTCGCAGGTTCGCGCAGCTCACAACGGCAGGCGCTCGACGCGCTCATGCAGTGCGAAGCGCTGAACCCCGGTGATCTGCCTGTGACGTCGAGCCATGCCGCATCTGAAACACCCGCGTCGTTCCCGGCTCTCAGTGACGATATCGACCTGCTTCAACAACTGCAGCCGTCATGGTTGGGCGTTCGCTACGGGGCTGTGCCGGCTGCGCTCCGCAACGCCCACCCGACGTTCTCCGGAGCAGCGCACATTCAATCCGTTGAAGACGGATCTCCGGCCGCCGAGGCCGGGATCACCGCCGGCGATCTGATTCTCGGACCTCCGGATCAGCCGTTCAAGGCTTCGCAGGAGCTCCGCGACTGGACGATGACATCTCCTCGAAATGTGGCGCTGGCGCTCAAGGCAGTCCGGCTGGGAGCCGGCGGCAGTCCGCAGGAATTCGACGCGTTCGTCTCGCTGCGTGCCTATCCGATGAATCGGCAGGAAAGGGGCGGCCCCCCGCGCCTGGGCACACCGGCGCCGGTGCTGCCGGCCACGCTGAAACCGGCGCGAGCGGGAGAGCTGCCGGATGTCCGTGGCCGCGCCCACCTGCTCTTCTTCTGGGCCACATGGTGCGGGCCCTGCAAGGCGTCTCTGCCCGAAGTCATGGCCTTTGCCGCGGCGCGAGATCTTCCGGTACTGGCCGTTACCGACGAGGAGCCGGCCACAGTGGCGAAGTTCCTCGAGGGGTGGACACGTCCGTTCTTCGACTCGGTCGCCATCGATTCCTTCCGCCAGACGTTCATCGCCCACGCTGTGAGCGGCACGCCGACGATCGTGATGATCGACGCGGATGGCGTGATCCGATACCGGCAGGTTGGATACAACGTCAAGGACGGCCTCAAGGTGGAAGGGTGGCGCTGGTCCGGACGTTGAACGGCAATTGAACCATCGATCTTTTCAATCCATCAACCATCGAAAGGGAAACAGAAATGGGCAAGCAGTTGGTGAACGTCTGTGCAGGGCTCGTGATTAGCGCGGTGATGGCGGCTCAGCCGGCGTTCGCGCAGGAGCCGTCGGACGCGGAGCTGAAGAAGCAAATCCAGGCCCTCAGCGATGCGATGAAGGCGATGCAGACCGACCTGCAGGAGATCAAGGCCCTGCTGCAGCGTGGGGCGCAACCGGCGGCGCCGCCGCAGAACTTCACGCTCGATCTCGCAAACAACCCGTTCAAGGGTCAGAAGAACGCGCCGCTCACGCTCGTCGAGTTCACCGACTACCAGTGTCCGTTCTGCTCGCGGCACGTGCGGGAGACGTATCCGCAGATCGAAAGGGAGTACATCGCGACCGGCAAGCTGAAGTACGTGATGCTGGACATGCCGCTGGAGTCGATTCACAAGTTTGCGTTCAAGGCGGCTGAAGCCGCCAACTGTGCTGGCGAACAGGGCAAGTACTGGGAGATGCACGATCGCTTGTTCGCCAACCAGCAGACGATCGACTCGTGGACAGTGCATGCGGAGGCTGTCGGCCTCGACCTGCCCCGGTTCGAGGCGTGTCTCGGCAGCGGTCAGCAGGCGGCCGAGATTCGCCGCGACATCGCTCAGGCTCAGAGCGCGGGGATCACCGGTACTCCCGGGTTCTTTCTGGCAGCGACTGACCCTGCGAGCAACAAGGTGAAGACGCTGCGGTCGATCAAGGGTGCGCAGCCGTATGCGGCGTTCAAGGCACAGATCGATGCGCTGCTGCAGGAGCAAGGCTCAGCGGGCAAGTGATCTCGGGCTGGCCGCAGGATGCGCGGGTTCACGATTCCGATTTCTTCACATTCGCCATAACCGGTCTCGATCACCAAACTGCCATCGCACCGACAGATTTGTTCGCGTCGCCCTGGCTACTCTCCGATCCCTCAAGAGCGGCAACTACGCGATCGACACGATGGAGTTGCCCGGCGGCGGCAGCAAGGCTCTGAAGATTCTCGCAGCTGACGGCGGACCCGGCGCGAAGACATGGTACTACGTCGAAGCACGAGCGGCAGTCGGCCTCAACAGCAGCATCGTGCCGGGCGTGCTCATTCATACCGGCGCTGAATCGTCTGGAAACACAAGAGACGAGATCGATCTTGCGCCGGCGACCACCACGTTCGACTCGCTGCTCGAGCCGGGCCAGACGTCCACCGATCCTGCAATCGGCCTATCGATCACGACTCTCTCAGCGAACGCCGCCGGCGCGACTGTCAGCGTCCGCTTCGGTCCATCCATCTGCACCAACGCGGCCCCCATCATCAACATCTCACCGGTTCAACGCCAGGCGGCGAAGGCGGGCACCGCAGTTACCGTCGCTCACCGTTCAGGCGTCGACGAATCAGGCAGGTTACAGCCGTAACCAGACAGTCAGGCTGTCAGCGTCTGTTGTGACGGGCGCTGGACCCGCGCCCGGCGCGAGCGTCGGCTTCACGATCACACGTCCGGACGGCACCATCATGAACGTGGCGACCGTGACGGTGTCGCCACCGACAGCTGGCGTCTGCGGACAAAGGACCTCACCGGCGTGTCTGAGGTGGACGCCACTTCGACGATGAACGGCGTCAGCGGTTTCGGAAGGACGGCGTTTACCGTCAGGTGGCGAAGAGCGGCATGCGATGCAACGCGAACGGCCTGCGTGTGATCTCATACTTGCTCGTAGGATCTCCCACGGTGCCATGGCCGACTCTCCTACCAGGTCAGGTACCGGCCGATGCAGTGCCACCAGGACCATACACGCACGGTCAACGTCGTGACCTGTTGCTGTTCAGCCTGGTCCAGACCGATGGATATCCCTGCAGAAAACCGATCTCTTAAGATTAAGAGATAGCGATATGACGCACCTCGGCCCGATTGGCGCAATAGTACCTCCGGTGCTTGCGTCCATCCGTCGACATGGCACGTGGGTGTAACAGTCGCATCACCACTTTCCGGCTATACCGCCGGCCTCGTGCCGTTTGATATTGTCCGACTGCCAAACAGATGCTGCGAAACGATGTGCCGCGTGCGCGGCGCTATCCGGTGACGTTTTCGATCGAATATCGGCAGGGCCGTGAGCGTGAGTGGCTGGCGGGCGTTACGCGGAACGTGAGCGCGTCCGGTGTCCTGTTCGCCGATGCCCACGCCGATCGGCCGCTCGACATCCAGACGCCGATCGATATGCGGTTGATCATCCCGTCGAACGTCGCCGGCCAGCCCTCGACCCTCATCCTCTGCTCAGGCCGGATCGCACGCATCACCGCGCCGGCGGCGGACGATCAGCCGCGCATAGTGGCCGCCACGATCCGGAGATATCGCCTTCTGCGCGGGGATGAGATCGACCGACCCTATTCCCTGGAGAGCAACCGGGAACATTGACGAACGGCATCGACTCCTGGTCTTCGGCTCTTGGCCGCGGACCGCATCTGCGAGCGACAGCCCCGCGCGTGCGACCGAAGGACAGCGTAGTATGGTTGATCCCTGTCGCCAGCAGCCGGATGGCTGCGACCACGTATGAAATCCTCGACGTTCTGGAAAGCCGTGCTCGCGGATCGAGACAACCTGCTTGAACAGTTTTTTCGTGTTCTGAAGGAATCAGAGGTTCGCTACTGCGTGATCGGCGGCGCAGCTGTCAACGCCTACGCGTACCCGGTGGTCACCCAAGACCTCGACGTCGTGATCCCAACCGAGCACATCGAAACGGTCGAACAGTCTCTGGCACGGCGTTTCCAGGTCAGCCGGTTTCCGCACAGCATCAACGTCTCGACGCCCGATTCCAAGCTTCAGATCCAGATTCAGACTGACGAACGCTACCTCTCCTTCGTCGCGCGCGCCGAGATTCGCGACGTGATGGACTATCAACTGCCAGTTGCGCGAATTGAAGATGTGCTGCAAGGCAAAATCTGGTCGGCACTCGACCGGACGCGGCGTCCGAGCAAACAGCTGAAGGACCTCAGCGACATCGCCCGGCTTCTTGAAGCATCGCCGGCTCTTCGCAGCCGCGTACCCGCCGAGATTCTCGCGAAGATTCCGGGCGAGCAGTCCTGATGCCATGAATGTTAGACGGAGCCTGTGCCGGCCCTGCACGACGCGCCGCAACTCGACCGGACTGACTTGCGCTACGCTGATGCCGCAGGAGGTGCCATGGCCGTGCTCACTGCGGCATTCATGATGTGGCTGGCGGCTGCGCCAGTCGAGCGACCGGCGATCATCGTGCAGGCGCCGGATTCACCGGTTCGCCTCGATCGGGCCACCGTTCTCCAGGGTGCAGACGGCCCGCCGATCATCCTCTATTCGGCAACGAACCTCACCGATGCACAGCTCGAGCAGTTTACGATCATGGCGTTCGTGTTCGATGCCAACGGCGCGCTGAAGGCCCGCCAGACCGCGCCGGGCCGGCGCACGCTCGATCCCAAAGAGTCGAAGTATTCGACCCTCGTGCTCGACGGATCGCCGATCGAACCGGCGTATCGGATTGTGATTGGCGTGAACCAGGTGCAGCGGGCCGGCTCTGAGACGTGGTGGCACGCCGATCTCCAGCCAGCCGCTGAGGCAGCCGTGCCGGCGAAGAAACAATAGCCGCTTTGAGACTCTTCCGCAGCGAGGTGCTCAGGACCTGACGCTGAGCGTGCTGCAGGCCTGACGCGGCAAGGTGCTACGGGCTTGACACTGCAGGTGCGTAGGCGCTGGGTGCGATCGCGTTTAAAGCCTTTCGGTGCCGCGGGGTCACGGTCCCAAAGCAGTCGATGGTGTCAGCGCCAAGCACCCTACCACGTCAGCTGCCGAGAACGAGGCGCGACAGTTCCCCGAAGAACGACCTTCAGCGCTTCGTGCGCGCCGCGATGACCCGCGCACGTCCCTCATGATCGTTGACCGCAACGACCGGTTCGTAACATCCGCTCCGATCGACGAGCCCCGACACCGGACGGTCCTGCGCGACTCCGATCTCGAAGAGCAGCGTCCCACCGGGCCTCAGAAACAGAGGCGCCTCCTGGACCACCCGCTGAAAGACACTGACGCCGTACGGGCCGCCATCGAAGGCCGTGCGCGGCTCGTACATCAGCAGGTCCGCGCGGCGATCGAGCTGCCCGGTTGAAATGTACGGCGGGTTGCAGACGATCACGTCGATGGTCTGTTCCAGGCCGCGGCCGCCCAGGTTGGTGAAGAGATCGCTCTGCACGACGTCGACCCGATTCGACAGGTGCAGCCTGTCGACATTGGCCCGCGCCGCGCGCACGGCATCGTCGATCAGATCGACCGCCCAGCCACGGACGCCCGCCTGGTGCGAAGCGATCGCGCACATCAGGTTGCCTGAGCCACAGCACATATCGATCACCCGCGGCTCGGCGTCCTGAACGCTGCCCACAAGGTTCACGGCCGTCCATCCGAGCAGCTCGGTCTCCTCGCGCGGGACCAGCGCGCCCGGGGCGGTCAACAATTCGATGCCCATGAAGCGAACGTGTCCGGTCACGTACCCGAGCGGCGTGCCCGCCGCCCGCTCGTTCGCCATGGCCAGCGCGCACATCGCCAGGTTCGCGATATCGGTCAACCGTCTCGCGGCGACCACGATCGCGAGCGCGTCGCGCGCCGCGTCGCGGATGCCGGCCCGCGCCAGGACGGATTCAACTCTTCTGAGAACGTCGGATTGCGTGTTCATAGTCATAAGAATGGCCCCCACCGTGAAGCATGCCGAGGAAGTGGAGCTCGCCGCTCCGCGTGTCCAACCAATGGTGAATGCGCTCCTGCACCCTCGAGCCTTCCTCCGCGTCCTCCGCGTCCTCCGTGGTGATTTTTCAAAACCGAAGCAGATAGCTGACCTTCATGAAGATCTGTCGATTCGTCGCGGTCGCGGCCGATCCGGTCAGCCGAAGCTGCGGCGCCGCCGGATCGACCGCGACGTTTTCCATTCGATTCGTGTAGCCGATGTAGAGCGCCGTGCCGGGATGGATCATGTAGGTCAGCAGCACATCGCCGGTGAACACCTTGGACCGCGTGTAATCGATCAGTCTCTGGTCCGGCCGCAGCGCGTAGTAGTCGAGGATCGTTCGCAGCGAAAGGGCGCGCGTGAACTGGTAATTCAGCTTGAGCCTGGCGAGGTGATTGTCGAACACGGTCAGCCGATTGGCGACGGCCGCCGGCCCTGCGCGCTCGCTGTCGGCAAGCCGGGTGTAGTAATAGAAATTCTCGATCCGGACCCGTTCGACGGGGCGCCACGTCCAGCCGAGGGAGGCACCCATCGAATCGCCCAGGAACGGCGCCAGGCCGGCCGCCGGAGCGTAGTTGACGGCCTGACCCCTCGTCAGCGAAGCGGACATCCCGAACGACCTCGAGGGCGCGCTGTAAGCGCTCAGCTCGTTCATCGTCGATCTGAAGCCGATGCCCTCGTACAACTCGTACGTGCGTGAAGTGGCCACCTTGATCGACGTCTGCCGCGGGAAGTTGATCACGAACGTCGGATAGGCGTTCCAGTCCTGCAGCTGCTGCTGGTGATCCCAGTCAGCGGACACCGACAGCGATGGACCGAAACTGAGGACGCGTTTTCCGCCCGGATACCAGAGATACTCCGCGTACTCGGACACGGCGCGCAGATCCACGCGCCTCACGTATCCCATGTCGGTATGGAACGAGGGCCCGAGGTCCGTGTAGCTCGTGGCATGCGAGAAGTTGCGCCCGGCGTAATCGAGCCGGGCGAGCCATGCCGTGCCGGACGATCGGCCGCGGCGGACGTCGTCGGTCTCGCTGTCCATCATCTGGCCGGTGAAATACCAGTTGCGGTTCAATCTGAGGCGCGCGTCGAACGCCGCCACCCGGTTCGAGCCGCCGCCGAACTCACGGCTGGTGACCAGCACGCCCGCACTCGACTGCGATCCGAGCTCGCGCTGCACGCGGAACACGCCCGTGGCGGCGCGGTCGCCATGGCCCGGGTCGGTCTCCGCCAGCAGCGCGCCGGGCGCACGGTCGTCCATGACGAGCGCGCCGACCGCCCAGCGGTTCACCTTGCCGGTGAGCCGCGCGCCCACCTGCGGCTCGATGATGCGGCGCGAGTAAAAGAGGTTGACCGGCGTCTGGAAGAAACCGGCGTTTTCCATGAAGAACGGCCGTTTCTCCGGAAACTTCACCTCGTACCGCTGGTTGACGGTCACCTGCGGCTCGTCCGATTCCACCTGGCTGAAGTCGGGCCGGCCGGTCACGTCGAGCGTCAGCGCATCCTTGATCACGAACTTGGCGTCGAGGCCGCCGGTCTGCTCGTGCTCGGTACGGAACGAGGCCGTGGATCCATCGAGAAGGCGCGCGCCGGTGAACGTCCCGTACGGAATCAGCTGGACGTTGCGGCCGCCGGAGACATGCGCCATGTCTTCGAGCGGCGCCATCTGATTGATGAACCCTGCCACGCGCCGCGTGACGTACGGCCAGTAGGCCTCTTCGTTGGTGCGGAGGATCCGGCGCCGCAGCGCAATGCCCCAGGTCTGGACCGCGTCGTTCGCGAACCGCAGGCTCTTGAACGGGATGGCCATCCACACGACGAAGCCGTTGGCGGTGAGACGGCCGTCGGTCGTCCACACGGTATCGAACGTGTAGTCGGTTTTCTGCCCTTCGTTCAGCAGCGCGTCGCGCTGCAGGCCGAGCGGGTTGACTTCGAAGGCGTAGGCATGGCGCTGATCGTGGAACGTGTCGAGATACACGCCGACGAAATCGTCCTCGCCGATTTCCTCGCGCTTCGCCATGTGCCCGCGCGCACCGCCGCGGTCGGCGCACACGAACACGACGTACAGGTTCCGGTCGTCGTACGAGAGGTACGCGGTCGTGCTCTCACTCACGGGGGTCCCGTCTCCCGGCTCCCGCTGCCGGAAGCCGGTGACGAGTGCCTCCGCTTCCCGCGGCGTTTCGGCCAGGAAGTCCGCCAGCTGCGGCGGCCGCGATACTTTCGGCAGCCGCAGCGTCGATATGCCCATCCGCGAGCCTGGCGCAGGAACGGCCGCGCCCCCGCCCGGCGGCAGCGGCGGCGTCGCTTCGCTGCCGCGTGCTGGCGCGGCCAACGCCGCCATGATCACGAGTATCCAGATCACCCGACGGTGAGATCCCGACACTACTCGCATCCAAGGTCCATCAATCGATCGCACGTGAAAATCCACCGGAATCAGCCGTAACGCAGCCCTTCAGGGCTGCCCCGGCGGCCGTGATGCAGGCCTACAGGCCTGCGCTACCCGAGAGCCGCCGGGCGAGTTATTCACACGCCCCAAAAGGCCTCCGCTACACCTCCTCAATCAGGACCGGCGGCAGATGCTGATAGCGCGTCGCCACCCGTTTCGATTCGAGCAGTGCGTACACGCGCTCGACCTGCTCGCTCGACAGGCCTGTCGCCGCCGCCACCTCGGCCGGCGGGACGCCGTGGTTCCGGCCAAACAGGCAGAGGTCCGTCTTCTCGAGCGACAAGGAGAAATAGAACTCTTCCTGCGACTGCTCGAGCGGATACGTATCGGTCGTCGGCGGGCGCGAGCGAATCTCGCCCGGAACACCGAGATAGTCGGCCAGCTGGTACACCTGTGATTTGTACAGATGCGCGATCGGCTTGATGTCCGCCGACCCGTCGCCGTTCTTGACGAAGAAGCCCTGGTCGTACTCGAGGCGGTTCGGCGTGCCGGCCACGGCCATCTGGAACCGGTCGGCGTAGTAGTACTCGATCATCTTGCGGGTCCGCTGCTTGAAGTTCGTTGCCGCGACGATGCCGAGGCATGCGTCGGCGGTCAACCGGACCTTCTTTTCGACGCCGGCCGGCGATCGTGTCACGACCGAGAACACGGGATAGGCGGCGCTGTGCACGAGGTCGGGGAGCACGATCTTGCATTTGTAGCCGTCGCCGTATTCGGGCATG
Source organism: Acidobacteriota bacterium (assembly GCA_046726355.1). GTDB lineage: Bacteria > Acidobacteriota > Vicinamibacteria > Vicinamibacterales > CAVVIG01 > QHWF01. Next base: position 11,742 of record JBKPAI010000154.1, read on the forward strand.
ACGGCGCGGATCGCCTCGTCCCGGCGCCTGTAGCAGCCCGCCGCGTCGAGGATCGGCGTGATGTCCTCGAGAAACGTCCGGATGCCAAGCGACTCCGCCATCAACCGGCCGAGATCCAGGCTCTCAGGCGAGCTGTCGGCTTCGGGCATGAACAGCCCAATCACCCGATCGCGGCCAAGCGCCCTGACCGCGAGCGCCGCCGTCACGCTGCTGTCGATGCCGCCCGACAGCCCGAGCACTGCGCCCCGGCGCCGCAGCTGGCCGACAACGATGTCGCGGATCGCGCTTTCGATGCGATCGGCCGCCTGCGCGGCGTCGATCTTCAGGACGGCCGCGGAAAACGTGGAAGTGGCGCTCATGCTTCGACTCCTGCCGCCGTGCTCAATTCGCGCTTCGCGACCTTGCCGGTTGTGGTCTGCGGCATGACGTCGCGGAACTCGACGACCTGCGGCACCATGAAATCTTCGAGGTGCGCCGCGCAATGGCGCAGCACGTCGTGTCGCGTCAGCTCGATGCCGGGTCGAAGGCGGAGCACCGCTTTGATCGCCTGTCCCAGCACCTCATGGGGAATGCCCACCACGGCCGCTTCGGCCACGCCCTCGAGCCGATGCAGGACCTCTTCGACCTCGCGCGGGCTCACTTTCTCGCCGCGGGTCTTGATGATGTCGTCCTTGCGTCCGACGAAATACAGATAGCCTTCATCGTCGGTGCGGAACAGATCGCCGGTGTGGAGCGCCATCTCGTTCGGCAGCGGCCCCGGCTGGAGCATCCGACCGGTTTCGTCGGGAAGCTCCCAGTACCCTTTCATCACGTTGGCGCCGCGGACCACCAGCTCGCCGACCACGCCGGGGCCGACGCGGCGGCCCTGATCGTCGACGACGTACACCTCTTCGTTCGGCATCCCGCGTCCGACCGAGGTCGGACGGATGTCGATCTGGTCGGGCGGCAGGTACGAGACCCGCTTGCACTCGGTCAGCCCGTACATCGAAAAGATCTTCACCGCCGGAAACGCCTCGCGCAGCTGACGGATCTTCTCGGCCGGCAGCACCGCCGCCGTGTTGGTGATGTAGCGCAGGCTCGGGAACTGCTGCGCCTTCAGGTTCAATTGCAGCAGCACCGACGCAATCGTCGGCACGATGGGAAACCCGGTCACGTTCTCGCGGCGAATCGTCTCGAGCAGAGCGTAGGGATAGCCGATCGAGCGTTCGAGGACGATGGTTCCGCCGAACTTGAACGCCATCAGCACCTGGTAGAGGCCGTAGTCGAACGAGAGCGGCAGCACGTTCAGCACGATGTCGTCCGGGGTGTTCTCCAGATAGGTCGTGATCGACGTGGCGGCCGAGACGATGTTGAGGTGCGTCAGCATGACGCCCTTGGGCCGGCCGGTGGAGCCCGACGTGTAGATCAGCGCCGCGAGGTCGATGTCGATGCACTGCGGCGCAGGCGGATCGGTGCGGCCGATCCCGTCGCTCACGGCATCGAACGCGACCGTGTTCTTGCCCGGAATGGGGGGATCCGCCGTTCCCGTGACGAACACGCTCGTAAGATGCGGTGTATCGGTCCACAGGTCCTGCAGCGTGCGCAGCTTCTTCGCATCGGTGACGAGGCAGACGGCGCGGCAGTTGTTCAGGATGTACGCGAGCTTCTCCGGCTTGACCGTCGGGTTCACGACCAGGAACACGCCCCCGGCCTTCAGCGCGGCGAACACCGAGAGCACGGCCTCGGCCGAGTTCTCCAGGTAGACGGCGACCCGATCGCCGCGCCGGACGCCCGCGGCGATCAGCGCGTGCGCGAGACAGTTCGCCCGCTCGTCGAGCTCGCGATACGTCCAGCGGCGGCCGTCACACACCAGCGCGGTCTTGTCCGGGAAGCGCCGCGCGCTTGTTTCGAGAAATTGTTCAACCTGCATCGATTGGTCCCTTTCCTAAACGTTGCGGTGATCCACCACGGAGGACGCGGGGGACGCGGAGGTTGAGTCGTGAACGGCGCCAGGATTCTTCCCTCCGTGTCCTCCGCGTCCTCCGCGGTAAGGTACGGCTCCCCAGCGCAGTTCTCACGCCGCAATCTCCGCCTTCCGGCTCACGAACGCGATCAGCCGGTTGATGGAATCCAGGTTTTCCGGCACCAGCTCGTCGTCCTGGATTGCGATGTGGTATTTCTGCTCGAGAAAGCCGACCAGCTCCAGCACGCCGGTCGAATCGATGATGCCGCGGTCGAGCAACGACTCGTCGTTGCCAAGCGGCGCGTCTTCCTTGCCGAATAGAAAGTTCTCCACGATGAACTGACGGAGTTCGAGCTCGTAATTAGTCATGACTGCCCCTCTCACCGAAGTGTGTGATGTATTGATCAACGATCAACTGCGTCGACAGGATGCCGGTCAGCGCCATGTTGTCCTTGGCGCCGATCGCTTTTCCATGGCGGAACTTCTGCACCAGCTTCGAGACCGCCTGCGGATCGAACAGGCCGGCGGCGCGCACGCGTTCGGGCGCCAGCAGCTCGTCGACGTAGCCGGGCCGCGCCGCGTGAAAGAAGCTCTTGCCGTCCGGCGCGCGGTACGGCTGCTTCGAACGCCGGCACACGGACGGCGGGATGAGATCCCTCGCGCATCGCTTCAGGAGGTGCTTCTCGTTCAGCACCTTCATCTTCAGCGACGGCGGCAGGCCGGCCGCGAACTCGACGACCCGGTGATCGAGAAACGGGAAGCGGCCTTCAACCGAATGGGCCATGGCCATCCGGTCGCCCTGCGACGACAGGATGTATCCGGGCAGCAGATGGCTGGTTTCGAGATACTGCGCCTGGCAGAACGCGTCCCACTCGTCGTAGCCCGCCGGCAGCACCCGGCGCAGCTCCGCGTACCCGTCGTAGCCGTCCACGGCGGCGCGGACGTCATCGGAGAAGAACACCTTGGCGCGCGCGGTCAGCTCCCAGCGCGGCACGTGTGAAAAGAACGGATTGGCGGTGTCCTCGGCCCGCACGTGAAAGAACGCCTGCAGGTAGGCACTCGACTGGTGCTGCAGATTCGGCAGGTAGGGATACAGCCGCTTCAGCAGCGCCGGGCGAAGCCGCGACTCGGGCCGCGCGCTCCAGAAGCGACGGATTTTCGCCTCCTTGAAGATGTCGTAGCCGCCGAGGATCTCGTCCGATCCCTCGCCGGTGAGCACCACCTTGTAGTCGCGCTCGCGCACGAGCTTCGAGAGCAGGAACAGCGGCGCCGGCGCCGTGCGCAGGACCGGCTTTTCCGTATGCCAGATCATGTCGGGAAACACCCGGCCGATGTCGGCATAGGTGCAGCGCACTTCCTGATGGTCCGTGTGCAGAAACCTGGTCGCCTCCTGCTGATACGCGCTCTCGTCGAACTCGGGATCGTCAAACGCAATCGAGAAGGTCCTGAGCTCGACGTCGGTGCACTGTTTGATCAGCGCGGTGACGACGGTGGAGTCGAGGCCGCCGCTCAGATACGCGCCGACCGGCACGTCCGACCGCAGGCGCAGCCGCGTCGCATCGCGGAGCAGGTCGCGCAGCGCGGCGGCGTAGTCGTCCTCGGAATGCGCCCCGTTCGGGCTCGGCTCGAACCGCGGCTCCCAGTAGCGCTTGGCCGTGACGCCCCATGCATCGACTGTCATCGAATGCCCGGGCGGCAGCTCCTGGATGTCCTTGAAGATCGTCCGCGGCGGGAGCGTGACCCAGAAGGTGAAGATCTGATCGAGCGCAATCGGGTCCACTTCGCGCGGCACGCCGGGCAGCGCGAGAATCGACTTCATCTCCGAGGCAAAGGCGAAGCGGTGCGGCGCGGACCAGTAGAACAGGGGACGCACACCCAGCCGATCGCGAGAGAGAAACAGCCTGCGTGCCCGGATATCCCAGATCGCGAACGCCCACTGCCCGTTGAACTCGCGGACGCAGTCCTCCCCGTACTCCTCGTAGGCATGGAGGATGACCTCCGTATCGGAGCGGGTGGCGAAGCGGTGGCCACGGCGGACGAGCGCCTCGCGGAGCTCGAGGTAGTTGAAAATCTCTCCGTTGAAGGTGATCCAGAGCGTCCGGTCCTCGTTGGTCATCGGCTGGTGGCCGCCGGCGAGATCGATGATGCTCAATCGGGCGTGCGCCAGCGCCACACCGTCGTCGACGAAGCAGCCGATCCCGTCCGGACCGCGGTGCTGCAGCCGCTCGATCATCCTGCGTGGCAGCGTGGGGTCGACCCACTCGCCGTCAAGGTTCAGAATTCCTGCAATGCCGCACATGGGGTCCATTCTGAGATTGTTGATTGGTAATTGCTGATTGCAATCAGCAATCAGCAATCAGCAATCAGCAATCAGCAATCAGCAATCAGCAATCAGCAATCAGCAATCAGCAATCAGCAATCAGCAATCAGCAATCAGCAATCAACAATCAGCAATCAGCGATCGTTCCGCCACGCTTCGTGGTGCAGCATCACGTCCATTTCGCCGCCGAAGATGAACCAGTTGTTTTCGTCGAGCAGGGCGGT
>JBKPAI010000155.1:0-66204 GCA_046726355.1 Acidobacteriota bacterium
GGACGGGCGGCGGCCGCGGAGGGGTCGCCGAACCGGGCGGCAGCGGGCGGGCCGGCGGTGAGCAGGCGCGCGGCGGTGCCGGGCGCGGCCAGGGGCGATCAGGGCCGCCGGTGGGATCGACGAAGGGCCATCAGGTGTTCAAGTTCAGCCCCGAAGGCAAGCTGCTCATGACGCTCGGAAAGCCAGGCGGCGCGGGCGAACCCGATTATTTCTACCAGCCCAATGACGTGCTCGTCGCGCCGAACGGCGATATCTTCGTCTCCGAAGGCCATTCCTCGGCCCCCGGCTCGAACGCGCGCATCCTGAAGTTCGACAGGACCGGCAAATTCATCAAGGCGTTCGGCAGGTTCGGCACCGGGCGCGGCGAGTTCGATCAGCCGCACGCACTGGCCATGGACTCGCGCGGCAGGCTGTTCGTCGGCGATCGGAACAACAACCGCGTGCAGATTCTCGATCAGGACGGCACGTTCATCGCCGAGTGGAAGCAGTTCAGCCGCCCGAGCGGGTTGTATATCGACAAGAACGACACGCTCTTCGTCGCCGACTCCGAATCGGAAGCCGTGGCGCAGAACCACAACGGATGGAAACGGGGAATCCGGGTGGGCAGCGCGAAAGACGGATCGCTCAAATACTACATTCCCGATCCGGAGACGCGGATGCGCCCGGAGTTCACCGGAACGAGCGCCGCCGAGGGAGTGGCCGTGGACGCCCAGGGGAACATCTACGGCGCGGAAGTCGGGCCGAAGCGGGTGATGAAGTACACGATGAAGAAGTAGCAGCCTTGCGCTCGATTCCGTCGGCCGTCTCGACCGAGCCGGGAGTGTGGGGCGGAGCCCGAAGATTAGACCCTCGGACGACACGCCACGACCGCGCGAGCGTGCAGGCTGGGGAGCGTCTCCAGCACAGCGGCGCGGCGGCGCATCCGGCAACAACCGATGCGTCGAAGCGTCTGGCTAAGCTGGTCCAGATTGAGCGGTTTCCGAACGAACGAAAGCACCCCGAGCTCCCGCGCCCGCCGATCCGCGTCGGGGGTCGCCGACATGGCGACAACCGGGATCCACGCGAGCGATCGATCGTGCAGCTGCAGCCCGCGGAAATGCGGACCATCCATCGACGGCAGATCGAGTTCCAGCAGGATGATGCAGGTTTCCGCATGCGAGCGCAGGTAGCGCATCGCCTCACGCCCGTTGCTCACTGATCGCGGCAGGTAGCCGTCGGCCTGCAACGTGACCAGCAGCAGCTCCCGTACGGCCGGATCGCCGTCCACGATGAGCACTGAACAACGATGCAGGTCGTCCTGCCTGGCGCCGGGACCGTCACCCATTTGACACGCTCATTCGAGGCTCAGGACGAGCGAGTTGATCCACGGTCGCCACCAGCTCCGCCGGGTCGATTGGCTTCGACATGTGTATCTGGTAGCCGGCGCCCAGCGCGCGGCGGCGATCGTCCGCCCGCGCGAGCGCCGTCAGTGCGGCAGCCGGCGTCGTGATGCCGCGGCGGTCGTCGAGCCGGCGAATCTGACGGATGAAGTCGAAGCCGTCCTCGTCCGCCATCATCAGGTCGCTGATGATGACGTCGACCGACTCGCGCGTGAAGCGATCGCGGCCCTCTTTCGCCGAGGCCGCAGTCAGCACCACGGCTCCCGCCTGCTCGAGCGTGACGCGCACGATGTCGCGCGCCTGCGGATCGTCGTCCACGACGAGCACCGAGAGGCCGTCGAGCGAGGTGGACGCGGCCGCAGGCACCGGCGGCTGGATGATCCCGTCGACCGCCACCCGCTGGGCTGGCACGCGGACGATGAACAGGGATCCGGTCTGCGCTCCGGCACTCGACGCGATCACGGTGCCGCCGTGCAGCTCGACAATGTGCCGGACAATACCGAGGCCGAGGCCGAGGCCGCCATACTCGCGCTTCGGACTGGCGTCGCCTTGGCGGAATCGCTCGAACAGGTGCGCGGCGACGTCCGGATGAAAGCCGATTCCGGTATCGCGGACTGAGAGCACGAGATCGCTGCCGTCGCCCCGCAGGGTCACTTCCACGCGTCCACCGCCCTGGGTGAACTTGATCGCATTCGACACAAGATTCCACACGACCTGGTAAAAGCGATCCGGATCGAGGGCCACGGTGCCGATCGAGTTGTCGAGATGCAGATCGAGGATGATGTGTTTGGCCTCGGCCGCCGGCCGCAGCGCGTCGACCGCCGCTTCGATGAGCGGCTGAATGGCCGTCGGCCTGACCTGCATCCGGAGCTTGCCGGCGACGATCCTCGAGATGTCGAGCAGATCCTCGATGAGTCGCGATTGCGCCCAGCCTGCGCGCTCGATGGCGTGAATAGCGCGGACGCTCTGCGCGGCATCGAGCTTGCCGCTCGCCAGCATCCGCGACCAGCCGAGGACCGAATTGAGTGGCGTCCGAAGCTCGTGTGACAGAGTGGCGAGAAACTCGTCCTTTAGGCGGTTTGCCGACTCCGCCTGCCTCGACTGTTCTTCTGCCGTCCGCAGCAAAGTTTCGTAATACCCCGTAAGGCCATCGATGTTTCGGCGGAGGCGCCTCGTCACTACGGTCGCGACCGAAACCGCCACCGCGGCGATGATCAACGCGAGCACCATCGAACCGACGTGCTCGATCTCCCAGACCAGCACCGCCGCGAGCACACCCATCGTGGCAAGCGGCGTCACGATCAGCCTCCCGAGCTGCGCTGGAATGGACTCCGCCATGCCGTCTCCATGTGCAAGCCGCCAGCCGTGAACGCCGCCAGCGAGCTCAACCTGACGGGTTTCGCGGTTGGCGTGTCTCTTGAAGCCGTCTGCTGCCTATGGCAGCGAACGTTGTCCGCGTTGCGGCACTGGCTGATTTGCACTGCACGAAGACATCGCAGGGGGCCTTTCAACCACTGTTTGCCCGGGTTGCCGAAGCCGCCGATATCGTGCTGATCGCCGGTGATTTGACGGATTACGGCCTTCCCGATGAGGCGCATGTGCTCGCTAAGGAGCTGACGGCCCTGCGCATCCCGATTGCGGCGGTCCTGGGCAATCACGATCTCGAATCGGGCAAGGCCGATGAGATCCGCCGGATTCTGACTGATGCGGGAGTCACGATCCTCGACGGCGACGCCTGCGAGCTGCACGGCATCGGCATCGCCGGGGTCAAAGGATTCGGGGGCGGCTTCGGCAAGCGCGCGCTCGGCCCGTGGGGGGAAACGATCATCAAGCAATTCGTTCGTGAAGCCGTCGACGAGGCGTTGAAGCTGGAGGCGGCACTGGCCCGGCTGCGGACGGCGCAGCTCGTGACGCTGCTGCACTACTCGCCGGTGCAGGCCACCGTCGACGGAGAACCGCTGGAAATCTATCCGTTTCTCGGGTCCAGCCGTCTCGAGGAGCCGATCGGCCGATATCCGGTCTCAATGGTCCTGCACGGTCATGCGCATCGCGGCCAGCTCGAAGGAACGACGCAGCGCGGCGTGCCCGTCTACAACGTGTCGCTTCCGCTGTTGACCCGATCGTTCGCCGATCGTCCCCCGTTCCGGGTGTTCGAAGTGCCGGTCGGCGGGCCAGAGGCCGGCGAACGGCCACCTGCACACTCCACCATGACGCAGCCAGCGATCCGCGAGGTCGCTGCGCCGGTCCGTGGCCGGCGCTCGACCGATGCGGTCGCGTCCTGAGGACCCATGGAAACCGCCACTGCGCGCGCCATTCACGATCCGGCCGCCGAGTTCTACATCGAGGCCATCCGGAAGCTCCAGGAGACGAACATTCCGTTCCTGGTCGGCGGCGCGTTCGCGTTTTCGCATTTCGCCCACGTCCCGCGCGAGACCAAAGACATCGACGTGTTCGTGAAGCCGGAGGATCTGCAGCGCGTGCTCGAGGCGTTCGAGAGGCTGGGATATCAGACGGCCACGCCGTTTCCCCACTGGCTCGGGAAGATCAGCCAGGGCGATCACTTCATGGACGTCATCTTCAATTCCGGCAACGGCGTTGCCCGCGTCGACGATCTGTGGTTCGAGCACGCGGTGAAGACCAACGTCCTCGGCCTCATTGTCCGCATCATGCCGGTCGAGGAGATGATCTGGTCGAAAGCGTTCATCCAGGAGCGCGAACGGTTCGACGGCTCGGACGTGCTCCACCTGCTGCGCGAGACGGGGCCCGCGCTCGACTGGCCGCGGCTGCTGATGCGATTCGGCGATTACTGGCGTGTCCTGCTCAGTCACCTCATCCTGTTCGGCTTCGTGTATCCGGATAAGCGGCAGAACATTCCCAGCTGGGTCATGGACGAGTTAATCCGTCGGCTGACCGTCAGCCGCCCGAATCTGCAGAACGACATCTGCTACGGCACGTTTCTCTCACGCGAGCAGTACCTGCACGACATCGAACGGTGGAAGTATCGCGACGGCCGCGCGGCGCCGGAGGGACCGATGTTGTCCGAGCACATCGAGATCTGGACGGCCGCGATCAAGGGTGAACGGCACGAACATTAGCCGATTCACGACGGCGTACGACGCAGAACTCGCAGAACTCGCAGAAAGACACAGTCGCTCTTTGATCGCTTGATGGCTTCTCTGCGGTTTCAGCGGGGTTCTGCGTTGATCGTCGTGACGGTGCGCAACTTTTGGCCCCGCAGGGAGAACATACCTGCGGGTTGCGTTCACTACTGCTGCCGTTCCAGCACCCACGCGACCGTGCTGACCAGCTTTTCCCACAGCGGCCGGCGCTGCCAGTCGGCGAGCGTGATTTCTCGGCTGCGCGCGCGGTCACAGTCGAAATCGCGCACCAATCGTGCGTGGACGTCGCTATCTCGAAACGCGACGTTCAGCTCATCGTTGTGCTCGAACGATCGATTATCGAGGTTGGTGGTACCGATCACCGTCCACAGATCGTCCACCAGCAATGATTTGACGTGCGTCATCCCCCGGTCGTATTCGAAGATGCGCACGCCCGCCTCGAGCATCGGCCGGTACAACCGGCGGCTCGCGAGCCTGACCCATCGTTGATCGGTGGTTCGGCCCGGCACGATGACCGTGATCGAGACACCGCGTTGAGCCGTGCGCCGGATGGCGGCACGGAACGGCTTGTCGGGCAGGAAGTACGGCGTTGAGATGCGGACGTGGTGATTGGCGCTTTCAATCAGCAGCTGAAACAGCGCCCGCGACGTCGTCGCCCGATCGGCCGGCGAGCTCTTGATCGCCAGCGCCGCGACGTCGCCCGCCTTTTCGTGAACCTTGTAGGTCTCCCCGCCGGTCAGAATTTCGCCGCAGCATTCCATCCAGTTCTCGGCGATGATGCCCTGAATGTCGGAGACGACGGGGCCTTCGATGCGTGCCATGAAATCGCGCCATCTCGGCTTCCCGCGATGGCGCTTCCACCACCAGTCCGCCACGCCGGCGCCGCCGACGAACGCGACGGTGCCGTCGACGACGAGCAGTTCACGGTGCGTGCGGTTGTTCAGCCGGCTCAGGCGGTACCACGAAAACCCCTGGTACGCGGCCACGCGGCACCCGGCGGCCGTGAGCGGCTTTGCTGACTCACGAAACGCTCCGAAGCTGCCGATGGCGTCCATCACCAGCGTCACGCGAACTCCGGCGCGGGCGCGCTCCGACAGCGCGTCGATGAACTTCCTGCCGATTTCTCCGCGCTTGAAGATGTAGCACTCCATGTTGACTGTTTCGGTGGCGTCGCCGATGGCCTGGAGCATGGCCGGATAGAACATGTCGCCGTTGGTCAGGATCTCGACGCGATTGCCCGGCTCGAGCCGTGTGTGACAGGTGGATTCCATCACACGAATGAAATGATCGCCTGCCGCGTCGATGTCCCGTTCGATGTGGTAGGGCACATGAGGCGTGAACAGCATGGCGACGACTAACCAGGCGATAAACGCAGCGCCGATGATCGTCAGGTAAAGCATCGTACGCGCGGTCAGGGCGTCGGGTGGACCTGATGACCGGGCTCCGGTTCGTTCGCGGGCACGAGCAGCGTGATGGGGAAGGAATCGAACAGCGTCGCAGCCTGAATCGTCAGGATGTCGCCCGTCAGCTCGGGCTGAACGGCTGCGCCGGTGAACACGTCGCGAAGGCACAGCGATGACCCGGCGCCGGGATCGATGAGGCTGTGCGGCAGCTCGATCCTGGTGTCACCCCACACGCCAGGCCCGAGCGGCGGTGCCGCCGCGTCGGAAATGAGCGACCCGACCAGCCGCGGCACGCCGGTGATCGTCATCGCACGGCCGGGCCTCTCCGGCGATCCGGCGGTGACGCGGGCGAAGGCGAACAGACAATCCCGCCGTCCGCCGGCGACCGGCAGGGGCACGTACTCCCCCTGCTCGTACACGGTCCGCCACCGGTTCCGCGCGGCAAGTGCCCGAAGCGTCACGAACATTTTCAGCCGGCCGTCCGTGCGGTGCTCGAGCAGCTCCGCGGCGCATTGATAGTCGGGCATCGGGCACGATTTCAGCGCGCTCAGGACTGCACGGCGGTCCTGGTAGTCGACAGGACGACGGTTGTCGGGGTCGACGAGATTCAACTCCCAGAATTCCGTGCCTTGATAGAAGTCGGGGACGCCGGGCGCGGTGATCTTGATCAGGAGCTGCGCCAGGCTGTTGTAGATCCCGAGCTCCGCCACGCGCGCCTGAAACGGCAGAAACACCTGCAGGAACGGGTTCGCCCGGCGATGGTCGAGAATCGTTTCGACGAACCGCAACGCCGCCGATTCGTACACCTCGTCTGGTCTCAGCCAGCTCGTATGCGTTCTTGCTTCGCGCAGCGCCTTCCGCATGTAACACGCCATGCGATCGCGGAATCGATCGAGGGCCTCATTGTTGGCATCGAATGGCCATGCCCCGACGAGCGTCTGATAGAGAAAGTACTCTTCGTTCGCATCCGGGACGAAGGCGCCGCCGACCTCGGTCTTGAACCGCCGGTTCAGCGCGCGCCATTTCGCCACCGCTTCCTTCCACGCGCCCGGGATTTCCGACAGCACGTTCAAGCGCGCGCGCACGTCTTCGCCGCGCTTCGTGTCGTGGGTGGCGGTGGCGGAGAGCGCGGCGGGCCAGCGGCGCTGCCGTTCGAGCAGCCAGTCGTGTACCTCTTCCGGCTCCAGCCCGAAGCGGGTCGGGTCGCTGCCAACCTCGTTCAGCGACAACAATCGGTTGAACACGTAGAACGCCGTGTCTTCGATCCCCTTGGCGGCGACCGGACTGGTGGTCTGCTGGAACTTGCCGACGAACCGCGAGCGTTCTTCATAGGCCTCGGCCGAATCGAGCGTCGTTTCCTGGAGCAGCAGGCGCTCGATGAAATCGAAGACCAGCGGCGTCTCCCCCGGCGCACGCCGTTTCGCGCGCTCCACCGCCTGATGGATGTACCGCCGGTCGTGATCGCTGACCGGTTGTCCGGCGGTCACATAGGTGCGATACACGGGGAAGCACGCGAGCACTTCTTTCAATGTGGCGATCAGGTTGTACAGGGTGAAATCGCGAAAGTGGCGGTTGCGCTCGGAGAACCGGTTCAGTTGATATCCGAGCGAGTTGATGTCGCCGGACATGGTCTCGTGCATGATCTGCTTCCGGCTGCGATAGGCAAGATCGGCGGCCGACAGCCGTTCGCGCGGACCGCGCACGAAACGCGTGTAAATCGCGTCGAGCGCCTGCTTGTTGCGGCCGTCGACGAACAGGCTGTTGACGACCGAGGCGAACTCGTACCCGGTCGTCCCGTGCACCGGCCAGTCCGCCGGGAGGCGCTCGTCGGCGCTGAGGATCTTTTCAACGACGATGTAGAACCTGTTCCTCGAGCCCGCTGCCGGATCCTGTACTCCTGGCTCCTGCTGGGAGCCGTTGGTGGCGCGTCTGAGGTTCGCCTGCAGCCGATTGAGGTAGTCGCCCGGCGAGTAGAGGCCGTCGACATGGTCGATGCGTAACCCGGTCGGTCCGCCCTTGCGCACGAGGTCGAACACGAAGCGATGCACTTCGTCGAAGACCTCAGGATCTTCCATGCGCAGCGCCGCCAGCTGGTTGATGTCGAAGAACCGGCGATAGTTGATCTCCTGCGACGCGACGCGCCAGTGGGCCAGGCGGTACGACTGCTCGTTGAGCAGGCGATCGAGCCGATCGAAGCTTCGCGGCTGACCGGCGATCCCGTTGACTTCTCCGACGCAGGCGTCGACCAGCGCCCGAACGTCGCTGCTGCTCTCGACCACGGCGTCGAGCCGCCGCTTGATGACGTCCTTGTCCCGCGCCCGGACCGCGACATCCACCGGATCGGTCGAGCTGCGCGGCGGCAGGTTTTCGCTCGCCGAAAGGATGATCTGCAGCTCGTCCGCGGCATCGCCGGGATGATCAGTAATCCACTGATTGAGGGCGCCGCGAAAGATCAGGACATACGTGTCCGGCGCGACCGGCAGCACTTCGTCGTAGTACTTGACGAAGAACCCCCCGCGCTCGAAGACCAGCTTCAGTTCCTGACGCTCGAGCACCGCGCCGTACTGATCGCCCAGGATGGGGATCAGGAGCTTGTTCGCGAGCTCCTCCTTGGCCGGATGCCAGGAAATATCGAAGAACCGGGCAAAGCGGGAGCTCGGCCCGTTCTCGAGCACGTCGAGCCACCACGGGTTCGCCGATTTCGCGATGCCCATGTGGTTCGGGACAACGTCCAGCACGTGCCCCATGTTGTGGTCGCGCAGCGCGGCAACCCACGACCAGTAGTCGCCGTCGCTCCCCACTTCAGGGTTCAACCGGGTCGGATCGGCGACGTCATAACCGTGCGCGCTGCCGGGCACGGCCATCAGGTACGACGAGGCGTAGCAATCGGTGATGCCGAGCGCATGCAGATAATCGACGATGCGGCGGGCGTCGCAGAATGTGAAGCGATTGTTGAATTGCAGGCGGTACGTCGAGAGGGGGATCCGCGCAGTCACAAACTCAGGAGTATTGCAAGCCGGACGCCATTCGATGGGCCGTAGTGTCCGGCTTTAACCTGCGCTTCACGTCCTACTGTCCGGCTTCACTGCCACGGCGAAGTTTGCCCATCAGCCCCGGGTGTGCGGTCGGGTCGCCTCCCGGCTGTGCATCCAGTACGTAGGGCGTGCATCCAGTACATAGTTCGTGAGCCACTCACCGTGGCAATGGACTTGCTCAGCAGAACGCCTTGGGCATCAAGCCGTGGGCATCAATATGTCTCCTGGCCTTGCCGCGGGTCCGCTCTCTGATGAGTCCGCTGCGCGCGATACTGCTCGCTGCGATGCTGTCGGTGCAGCTCCTGGCGCAGTCGCCGGAACCGATACCGCTCCCTTAGGTTCAACCTGCAGCATCGGAGTCCGCCGATCATATTCCGAGAGCGGAACAGATTCGACAGCTGGGCCATGCGGTCCAGCGTCTGCCGATCGCCGTCGCGCTGGCGTGCGTGCTCGCGCTGCGACCGCGGCGCCGCGGCACGCCGCACCGCCAGGCGCCGGTGATTCAAACGGAAATCATCCTGGCCATCGTCGGCGCGGTTGTGATGCTGGTGGTCGGCGCCAGCCTGGCGCGTGCCTTCGGCATTGTCGGCGCGGCCGGGCTCGTGCGATACCGCGCGAAGATCGAGGATCCCAAGGACGCCGGCGTGATGCTGTCGACGCTGGCTGTTGGACTGGCCAGCGGCGTCGGGCTGTGGATGCTGGCGACGTTTGCGACCTTCTTCGTTCTGGTGGTGTTGTGGATCGTCGAGTCGTTCGAGCCCACCGCGACGCAGCTGTTCACACTGAAGGTCGGTTCCAAGGATCCGAACGCGTTGAAGCCGCAGATCGAACAGCTGCTCAACCGGTACCGATTCCGGTACGAGCTCCGGTCAGTGTCGCCGGCGGAGCTGCACTACGAGGTGCACGTCCCGCTCGCCCGCAAGACCGACAGGCTGTCGAAGATCATCCTCAACCTGAATTCGGACAAAGTGACCACGGTGGAGTGGGAGGAGAAGAAGGAGAAGAAGGAAAGAAGGAGAAGAGGGAGAAGAAGTGAGGCACTTCGGTGCCAGTTGAGTTGTGAGTCTTGAGTCTTGAATTACCGCAACACCCGAAACGGATAACTCATAACTTCGACAGCACCTTCTACTCGGAAGCCTCGGACAAGGCGGCCGCAACCCTTGCCGATACCTCCTCTACGCTCAGCCCCATTTTCCTCCCGAGCGATTGCAGCGCCTCCAGCGCGTTCCTGACGCCTGCCTGATTTCTGTTCATGCGCTCCACGACAAGCAATCGCAGGAACGAGACGAATGCCTTCCGGGCCTCGCCGTGCAGGTAGAGAAATGACGCGTAGCCGCCCAGGAAGATCGGGCTCGCCGGTCCGTAACGGAGTGCCTGACGATAGCGTGTCTCAGCCTCTTCCAGTTCCCCCAGATCTTCATGACAGCTGGCCAGACTGTAAACCGCGGCGCCATGTTCCCAGTCCGGCCGCACGCGGACAATGACCGAGAGGATTTCTGCGGCTTCTTTCATGCGGCCGGCATTTCTCAGTTCGAACGCCTTCCGTTCCAATTCGATGAGATTGTTTTGGCTAGCGACACTCGACGACATGCTTCGACCTCCGCGCCGCGTTCCCATGAGACGCCGGCCGCGTTGATGGCGTTGCCGATCGGTTCCGAAGTGAATCGATGATGCGATACGTGGAAGACGCGGTCAAGCGGAATGTCCACGGCTTTGCACACGAAATAATCGCGTGCATTCGATTGCGCGGGAGTGCGCGCGCTCGTCGTGCGTTCGCGGATCGAACGCAAAGGACGCAAACGAACGCAAAGGAACTCTGTGTTCTTCGCGGCCTTCACGGCCTTGCGTCCGAGGTCCGTCGGTGAATCTTCTCTGCGGGATCAGCGAGCTCGCGACGCCTCGGTTGAAGGTTCTTCAGGAACCGGGTTGCGCGCGCCCTAGCGATAATTCCCGAACTGCAGCGCGATCCCGAAGTCGTGCTCGCGCAGCGCATGCATGGCTTCCTGTAGTTCGTCCTTCGACGGCGAGCTGACCCGCACCTGATCCGCCTGGATGGCTGCCTGCACTTTCTTCAGTTTCCTGTCCTTGATGAACTTGACGATCTCGCGGGCCGCTTCAATCGGAATGCCCTGCTGGATGGCGATCGCGCGGCGAACGGCACCGCCTGCCGCCGGCTCGCTCTCGGGTACCTTGAAGTTCTTGATCGGCACACCCCGGCGCACGAGACGCGTCTGCACGATCTCCCACAACGCGTTCATCTTGAAGTCATCGTCGGCCGTCAGGGTGAGCGTTTTGTCCTTCTCGCTCAACGCGATATCGGCAGTGGCGCCCTTGAAGTCGTAGCGCTGCGCGACTTCCTTGCGCGCCTGGTTCAACGCGTTGTCGACTTCCTGGAAATCAATCGTGGAGGTGATGTCGAACGACGACGTGGCCGCCATCGGGATATTGTAGCCGTGCTCACGCGGCCGCCGATTATCCGGCCTTTCGTCTCGGCCGGTGCTTGTTCGAGTGCCGCTCCCGCGCTTCCTCCACCGAGTGCGACTGCGCGAGATCGCTGTCCTTGCGCGCAAGCTCCGCCAGTTCGCCGTAGTGGCACTCGAGCGTCTGCAGGTCTTTCTCCGATAACGCTTCGACGTCGATCAACCGGTTGCTGGCGCCCTCGAGCGCCGCGACGATCTCGTTCAACTTCAGGTGAATCGCCAGCGAGTCCTTGTTCTGCGTGCGCTGGATCAGAAACACCATCACAAACGTGACGACCGTCGTTCCCGTATTGATGACGAGCTGCCACGTGTCCGAGAAATGAAAGATCGGTCCGAGAACGGCCCACAGGATGATCACGCCCACCGCACAGATGAAAGCGGTGCTGCTGCCAGTCCGCCGCGTGACGGCCTCGGACAGGTGCTCGAACATCCGGCCGAGCGATTGCGCTGCATTCGGTCGAGCCACGACCTGAAGAAATGCAACAGAAATACCAGGTAAGATCGTCGCCAACCGGGCCTTCCCTGGGGCGCCGGGAGAGCGGCGACAACATGGACGACATGGTGCGATCGTTTGAGGTGGTCCGGGTCCGGGGCCGTGCGCGTGAGAGCGAGCTCGACCGCGCGGTCACCGAGGAGCCGCTCGAGATTCGACTGCACGGCCGGCCGTTCGCCGTGTCCATGCGTACGCCTGGTGCGGATCGCGAGCTGGCCGCCGGCTTCCTGCTGTCGGAGCGAGTGATCGCAGGCGCTGACGATCTGGGAACGATCGAACACTGCAGGTCGGGCGGGTCAAGGAGGTCGGGTGGGGCAGAAGGAGCAGAGAGCCAACACGACGGTGCGCAGAACATCGTCAACGTCACGCTTTGCGATCTCTCGCTCGTGGAGCGCGCATTTGCCGGGCGGCGGCAGGTGACGGCGACTGCTGCGTGCGGGCTGTGCGGCCGGTTGACGATCGAGTCGCTGGCAACGGACGTGAAGCCCCTTGAACGGACATGGTCGATTCCGTCCGACGTGCTCCTGACGCTGCCGAATCGGCTGCGGGAGGCGCAGGCCGTGTTCGACGCAACGGGCGGACTGCACGCGGCCGGCTTGTTCACGCGCGACGGCCGGATTGTGCAGCTCGCCGAGGATGTCGGCCGGCACAACGCGGTCGACAAGGTGATCGGCCGGATGTTGATGCATGACGCGCTGCCGCTGACCGACTACCTGCTCTGCGTGAGCGGACGCACGTCGTTTGAGATCATCCAGAAGGCGCTGTTCGCCGGCATTCCGCTGGTCGCGGCGGTGTCGGCGCCCTCCAGCCTCGCCATCGATCTTGCGCGCGAGTTCGGCGTGACGCTGGCCGGGTTCGTCCGCGGCAACAGCTTGAATATCTACGCCCATCCCGAGCGAGTGGTGTGATTGGTTCAATGACTGAATAGGCCCTCACTCTTCACTCTTCTCGTCCCTGTCGGCAGCCTCTCTCTCGAAATATCGGCGCGCAAACGGACTGGAGACCGTGGATTTTGTCCGATGCCCGCGCCCGACTGGCGACTGAGGACTGCCGACTGGCGACTGGGGACTACGAAGTTTCGCCTGCAGGCCAAGCGCGCCGCTGACGAATCCCGCGCCGGCCAGATAAGGCGCGAGCGGGTGTGCTGCCGGAGACATGCCGTCGATATCTTCGATCAGCATGCCGCGAGGCGCATCAACGCCGCTGCGGGCGCGATCGATGAGGGCCCGCGCGATGCCGTGTGCAGCCCTCGCTCGTTCCGGCTCGGCGTCCGGCAGCCACGTGACCAGCTGTCGATCGCCGCGCGCCAGATAGGCTGCGAGGGCGCCGTTCACGAGAATGACGGTCGCGCCGACACTGCGCGTCGGCGTTCGTGCGGTGCCGTCGGCGGACGCCCCGCACGCGGGCCATCTCACAGTGGCGCCGTACGGGTTGGCTGGATCCGTCGCGGCCAGCACCACGACCTCGGGCTCGTCCGGCGTGTCCCGCAGCGAGCGCAACAGGTCGAGCGCCCCCGGCAACGCGAATTGCGTCGCGCCGAGGCCGGCCACGAAATATCCGCGGCGCACGCGGCCGGATTCTTCCATCGTTTTCAGTACCGGATACAAGAACCCGAACCCGCCCGAGATGGATTCCGCCGCAACGCCTTCGCGTGTGACCACGCCGTGGCGGGCGAGGAGCTGCTGTGCCGTCGCCGCGGCCCATCTGGTCCCTTCGCTGCGGTCGGTCGGGCGGACTCTCCCGCGGGCGGACGGCAGTGCTGCGCCAGCCACCAGCGCCCAGCGCCCTTCCGACGATGGCGGCGAGAGGCGGCGCGATCGGAACGGCGCCGGCTCGACGCGCCGCGGCTTGCGCTTCGGCAGATGCGCGCTCGTAAACGCACGCAGCGCGTGAAAGGTGTCGTTGGTGACGAGCCCGTTCCAGACGAGACGCCACAGCGCAGCGACCGTCTCGGCCGGGTACCCGCCTCCGATGGCCTCGTGCAACGGACCGAAAAACGACGCGCCGTGCGTGTGGAGGTACTCGATGATGGCGAGCTCGCGCTCCGGAAGATCCGAAGCGCGGCGGATTGGTGGCGCGAGCAGTCGCGGCAGCTGTTCAGCCAGGTACAATGCAATCCGTCCGTCACGTTCACCGAGCGCGTCGACGCCGACCCAAACGACTTCCCCGGCCGCCGCGACCGCGTCGAGATCCGCGGGATCGTAGCCGTCGATCCGCGCAGGCAGGATCTCGATCTCCACCAGCGATGCCGCCATCGGTGCGCCCTGGAGCTGCTCGATCGCATCGAGCAGCCCGTCGGCGCCCTGTCGCCGCCGCACGACGCCCTGCCACGTCGTCGCGAACCGCCCGAGGACGGCATGGTCGACCGGCTCGACCTCCTCGCGCAGCTTTGCCAGCGATCGCCGCCGCACCATGCGCAGAACACCCGAGTCGGTCCACTCACGCCGCGTTCCACCAGGACGGAACTCCCCCTCCACGAGGCGTCCTTCGGCTGACAGACGCACCAGCAACGCGTCGGCCGCCGTCGTGCCCAGCCCATAGCGGGCGGCGAACGCGGCCGCGGTGAATGGCGCATGCGTGCGCGCGAAGCGCAGCGCCAGATCGCCCAACGGATCGCGGACCGGTTGGAGCAGCGGTTCCGGAACGCCGTCGGGCAGCGACACCCCGAGCGCGTCGCGAAAACGCGCAGCGTCCTCGACCGCGATGTATCGCGGGTCGCCGGCAATTCGAACCGACAGTGCCCGGCCGGCGGCCACGAGTGCATGGATGCCGGCCCGGACGTCGGCAGTCGCCGCGCGGGCGGCGACCTCACTGTCCGTCAGATCGCCGAGCGCGAGCAGCATGTCGTGGACGGCGTCTGCGCTCTTTGCCCGAACTCCTGGCTCGAGCCGCTGCAGGTGTCGTTCGATCGCGTTCATCGCGTCGGCATCGAGCAGTTCGCGCAGCTCGGCATCGCCGAGAAGCTCGCGCAGCTGCGCCTGGTCGACGGCGAGCGCCTGCGCGCGGCGCTCGGCCAGCGGTGCGTCGCCGTCGTAGATGAAGCTCGCGACGTAGCTGAACAGCAGCGAGGCGGCGAACGGCGACGGCCGCTCGGAATCCACCGTTTCGATTCGGATCCTGCGGCTGCGGACGTCGGCGAGCGTCGCGACGAGCGCCGGCATGTCGAAGAAATCGCGCAGGCACTCGCGGTAGGTCTCGAGCAGGACGGGGAACGAACCGTAGCGCGAGGCGACGGCCAGAAGATCGGCGGCGCGCTTCCGCTGCTGCCAGAGCGGCGCGCGCATGCCCGGCCGGCGCTTCGGCAGGAGCAGCGAGCGCGCCGCGTTCTCGCGGAACTTCGCGGCGAACAGTGCCGTGGCCCCGAGCTGGCCGAGCACGAGCGACTGCACTTCATCCGGGTCGGGCAGCAGCAGACGCGGATCCGGCGGTTGATCGAGATCGGGAAACCGTACCACGAACCCGTCGTCGCCCCACAGGAGCTCCACGTCGGTGCCCGTTTCGGCGCGAATCTTCGCGGCGACCGCCATCGCCCAGGGCGCGTGTATGCGCCCGCCGCGTGGCGACAGGACGCATACGCGCCAGTCGCCGAGCTCGTCGCGTACCCGCTCGATGACGATGGTGCCGGCATCGGGGAGCGCGCGCCCAGCCGCCATCTGATCGCGGAGGTACTGGAGAAGATTCTCTGCGGCGGGGCGGTCGAGATCGTGATCGCGGGTCAATCGATCGACGGCCTCCGCAGGAGCCAGACGCGTCAGCTCGCGCATCAACCGGCCGATCGCGAGCCCGAGCTCCAGGGGACGGCCGGCGCGATCGCCTTTCCAGAACGGCATCTTGCCCGGCTCGCCGGGCGCAGGCGTCACGAGCACGCGGTCGTGGGTAATCTCCGCGATGCGCCACGACGAGGCGCCGAGCACGAAGGTCTCGCCCACCCGGCTTTCGAACACCATCTCTTCGTCGAGCTCGCCAACGCGTGCAGCTCCCGGTCCGGCCCCGAGCAGGAACACGCCGTACAGACCGCGGTCGGGAATCGTGCCGCCGTTCACAATGGCGACGCGCTTCGCGCCTTCCCGCGCCGCAATCGTGCCTGCGGAACGGTTCCAGGTGACACGCGGCCGCAGCTCGGCGAATTCATCCGAGGGGTACCGCCCCGACAGCATGTCGAGGACGCCCTCGAACGCCGGGCGGCTCAATTCCGCGAACGGCGCCGCGCGCCGGATCGTGGCGAACAGGTCGTCCACGCTCCAGTCATCGACGGCGGCCATCGCGACGATCTGCTGCGCCAGGATGTCGAGCGGGTTGCGCGGGTAGCGAGTCGCCTCGACCGCGCCCTCGCGCATCGCCTTCGTCACCGCCGCGGAGGCAACCAGATCGCCGCGGAACTTCGGGAAGATCACGCCCTCGCTGACGGCATTCGCGTGATGCCCGCTGCGTCCGATGCGCTGGAGGCCGCTGGCCACTGACGGCGGCGCTTCGATCTGGACGACCAGATCGATGGCGCCCATGTCGATGCCGAGCTCGAGCGAGGACGTCGCCACCAGCGCGCGCAGGACGCCGGCTTTGAGCAGGTCCTCGACTTCGACGCGCTGCGAGCGCGCGATCGATCCGTGGTGCGATCGGACCAGCGTCTCGCCGGCGAGCTCGTTGAGAGCAGCGGCCAGCCGCTCAGCGAGACGCCGGCTGTTGACGAAGATCAGCGTCGATCGATGGGATCGAATCAGCTCCAGCAGCCGCGGGTGGATAGCGGACCAGATTGACGGCTGCGTCTCAGGGTTCGTGAAGGTCGCGGCCGGACCCCGGGAAGCGTCCGGGCCTCGAGGACCCGGTGAACCTTCAAAAGCCGGTTCGACCGGCACTTCGATCGTCAGGCGCAGCTCTTTCCGCTGGCCGGCGTCGACGACCGTGACGGGGCGATAGCGAACAGTGCGCGGCGCCGAGAACTCGCTCGCGATCTCACTATCGATCGCGTCCTGGTCGTGGCGGTCCGCCTGCCTCGATCCGGCTTTCGATTTCGCGGCCGCTTCCGCTCCGCCCCTGCGTGGTGCGGCGATCGTCCCGCCGAGAAACCGCGCCACCTCGTCGAGCGGCCGCTGTGTGGCCGACAACCCGATCCGCTGCGGCGGGGCCGCACACAGCGCTTCGAGGCGTTCGAGCGAAAGCGCCAGGTGGGCGCCGCGCTTGCTTGGCACGAGCGCGTGGATTTCGTCCACGATGACCGTCTCGATCGAGCGCAACGTCTCGCGCGCGCTGGAGGTCAGCATCAGATACAGCGATTCGGGCGTAGTGATGAGAATGTCGGCAGGCTCGCGCCGGAAGCGCGCCCGGTCGGCGGGCGGGGTGTCGCCGGTGCGAATCGCGATTGCCGGTGTGAAGAAGATGTCGCCGCGCTCGGCAGCGGCCTGTGCGATGCCGGCCAGCGGCGCCCGCAGGTTGCGCTCGACATCGGCGGCGAGGGCTTTGAGCGGCGAGACGTAGAGCACGCGGCAGCGCCCCGATTTCGGCGGTGCCGGCGTGAACATCAGCCGCTCGAGCCCCCACAGGAATGCCGTCAGGGTCTTGCCGGTCCCGGTCGGCGCGAGGATGAGCGTCGATTCGCCGCCGGCGATGGGCGGCCAGCCCAGACGCTGTGGCGGCGTCGGCGCCTCGAACGCGCGTCCGAACCAGGCGCGGACAGCCGGATGAAAAGCCACGAGCGGGTTGATCGGGGTCACGTGGTGATCTTATCGTCCGGCTGCGATCTCATCGCCTGCGCCGATGTGCCGGCAATGTTATCTATAATGTGAGAACTATGGGTGATGCGGGCGAAGGACTCATCGATGCGGATTCACGCATCCAGGAACGAATGGAGGAGCTGGAGCGCGAGCGCAGGCAGATCCGGACGAAAACTGTGCGCGACCCGGAAAAGATACGCGCGCTGGAGTCGTTGCGGCTTGCACGCACGGAGCTCGCGCGCCAGCTGGAAGTGACGACCCACCAGCAACGCAAAGCGCAGATCCAGCAGGCGCTCGAGGAGCTCGATCGCAGGATGAAGGAAACCGAGGGCGCGTGACATGGCGGATTGTTGATTGCTGATTCTCCTGCGCCATTCTTGCGCCGGTTGCCGGAACCTCAAAGTCCACGTTGAACAATCTGCACTCAATCAGCAACACGACAATCAACAAGCAGCAGAACAACAATCACCAATCAACAATCTCGGTGATCCACGCCTATCACGACCGCACCAAGCACGGGTTCAACCGGTTCGCGCGGTCGCTGGGCTATCTCGATTGGGCATCACAGCCGAACCCGTTCCGGGCCTTTTCCGGTGCGCCCGAGTGCCCGCTCTTTCCCCGGCCGGGCGCCACCTATTCGGCAATCGGCGACGTGCTCCGCCATTCCCTCGGCTTGTCCGCGTGGAAGCAGTTCCGCGAGTCGCGCTGGTCGCTCCGGGTCAACCCGTCGAGCGGCAATCTCCACCCCACCGAAGCCTACATCGTCTGCGGCCCGACGCCGGGCGTGACCGCCGACGCCGGCGTGTTTCACTACGCGGCCGACCGGCATGCGCTCGAGCGACGGTGTGCGTTCGATCCGGGCGAGTGGGATCGAATCACCGGTCAGGGCTCCACCCAATGGCTCATCGTCCTCTCATCGATCCACTGGCGCGAATCGTGGAAGTACGGGGAACGCGCCTTTCGCTACTGTCAGCACGACCTCGGTCATGCCGCGGCGGCGGTGGCGATGGCTGCGGCGCTCACCGGTCATCATGCGACGATGTGTCCGGACTGGTCTCATCACGAGATCGCCGCCGTGGCCGGGCTCGATCGAGACGACGATTACCTGGACGCCGAACGGGAAGAGCCTGGATGCATCCTCGCCGTCGTCGCGAAACACGAATCGCCGGGCGCCTCGCACACTTCGTCAGTCTTCTGTCAGCCGTCATCGGGCCTCAGTGACGGCGCGCTCGTTGACGCGGTTCGCAGCGGGCGGTGGACGGGGCGCGCCAACCGGTTGAGCGAGGACCATGTCGAGTGGACGATCATCGACGACATTGCGGGTGCGACCAGGGATCGGGGTCGTCTCATCACCGCTATTCCCTCGGATCACCAGAACCAGTCACTGCCTCACGGGTTGACACGCGTGCCTGGGCGGCGCCTGCTGCTGCAGCGTCGAAGCGCGCTGGGGCTGGATGGCCGATCGTCGATCGATGCGGATACGTTCCTCGCGATGCTTGCGAGCGTGATGCCGGCCGGGGACGCACCATGGGACGCTCTCTGGTGGGACGCGCGAATTCACCTCGCGCTGTTCGTGCACCGGGTCGACGCGTTCGAGCCCGGCCTGTACCTCCTCGTGCGCAGCCCGCGTGCGAGTGATCCGTTGAAGGCGGCGATCGATCCTCAATTCGCCTGGCAGCGGGTGCGGGAGGGCCTGCCGCTCTTCCGCCTGGCCGGGGGGGACTGCCGGCATCTTGCCGGCCGCCTGAGCTGCGATCAGGAGATTGCTGCCGACGGGTTCTTCAGCCTCGGTATGATCGCGGAGTTCGACGCGAGCCTGCAGCAGTTTGGACCATCTTTCTATCGACATCTGTTCTGGGAATCCGGCGTCGTGGGACAGCGGCTGTACCTGGCGGCGGAGGCCGCCGGCGCGCGCGGCACCGGGATCGGCTGCTTCTACGACGACCCGGTCCACGACGTGCTCGGGCTCGCCGGCCATGCGTTCCAGAGCCTGTATCACTTCACGATCGGAATGCCGGTCGAGGACACGAGGCTGACGACCGAGCCCGGGTACGCGTGGGAGGATCAGATGGGCGGGTGAGCGCGGTCAGCCTGCCCTGAGGAAGTCGAGCGCCTCCGACACGCCGAATCGCCC
The DNA here is from genome assembly GCA_046726355.1 of Acidobacteriota bacterium. GTDB lineage: Bacteria > Acidobacteriota > Vicinamibacteria > Vicinamibacterales > CAVVIG01 > QHWF01. Next base: position 19,752 of record JBKPAI010000155.1, read on the forward strand.
GGCAATCGCCCGCGCACGTTCCGAGTGATCCTTCGTGAGATGCGCCGGCAGATTTTCCGGGGCGGGACGGGGACGGGCGGCTGCGGTCTTCAAGAGTTGCCTGTAGTCGCCAGCCATGATCTCGAGCGTGTGATTGGCGGACCACCAGGCGCGGCCGGCGGCGCCGAGTTGGTTGCGCAGACGCGCATCCCCCGCCAGCCGGCCTAGAGCACGCTCGAGGAGCGGCGCCTCGTCGAGGATGTCAATCCGCACGGCGATGGGCGCGCCCGTTGCCGGCGTGGCCCGCCAGTCTCCAGGGTCGATCGTGGGCACGCCGGCGAGGTGCGCGAGATCGGTGATCACCGTCGCCCGTCCCGCTGCGAGGCATCGCAGCCAGGAGGCTGACGTTTCCTGCGCGGTCGGCCAGCGAAGACAGAGACACACGTCGGCGGCGGCGAGATGCGCGCCGATCGCATCATCGTCGACGTATCCGGTGACGCGCACGCGCCCGGCAATGCCGTCGCGTGCGACTTCGGCGTCGAGCGTCGGGTACTCGCTCGCGTCTCCGACGAGCAGCAGGACCGTCTCCGGCATCGACCGGGACAGCGCCGCGAATGCCCGCAGGATCGACGGGATTCGCTTTTCGGCTGTGACTTTGCCGAAGACCGTGAACACCATCGCCCCATCGGCCAGCGCCAGCGCGCGTCGTGCCGCGGCGCGCGTAGCCCCGTCCGCCGGAACCGGCGCAACGCCCATACGAACGGCCTCGATCGCGGTGACTGCGTACTCGGCCCGCAGCGCGGCGGCGATGCGGGGGTTGTGCACGGCCACCATGCGCGAAGTCTCCATCACGACGCGGAGCATCGGCCAGAAGTAGTTGATCGGTCCACCCAGTCCCTCAACCGCAAGCTCCACGACGCCGCGGGCTGCCTCGGGATGATCGAACCAGAACTCGCCGCGGTAATCGTCGAATCGCCGCTGGCCGAGAAGCTGCCGCGCCCGCGCATGGTGCAGGCACACGTCGTGGAGCACGACGAGGCCGGGATAGCTCACGAGATACGGCCACATGTAATCGTGAAACGGCGCGTTGCCAAGCTGATAAACGATGAGGTCGTACGGAGTCCGGCGATGCTGCCAGATGAAGTCGTGCGCGCGCGACTCGGGAACGCGATCGACGACGAATTCATCATCGATGAGCGGGAGGAGCTCCGCGCTGTATGCGGCAATGCCCGAACGCGCTGGTGGAAGGGGCGAGAACCACGCCAGGCGCAGTGCAGCTCTTGGTCGTTGGTCGTTGGTCGCTGGTCGTTGGTGATTGGTCATTGATCGTGCTCGGCGCCGTTCGACGGCAATGTGGTCAATGGTCGAACACCGCCGCCGGTTGTGTCTCGCGCGCGCTGATATCGATCAGCCCTTCATCGAAACAGTGACGCGTTGCTCATCAGGTTACCTCGACCGAGTAGACGCGATCTCGTGCGATGCTGCGGCCGATCAGCGGCGCCCAACGCCCAACACCCCACGACGGAAGACCAACGACCAAAGACCATGTGCTAGCATGGGGGCTTGGCTTGGGAATTTGTTCACAAGCCTGCGGCCTCCGACCTTGCCCGCGGCTCGGTCCTCCGTTCTCGGAACGCCCGCGCCCGAGCACGGCGTGCTGACAGCTCGATGCTTAGGGCGGAGCCCCGATTGACAAGTACATGCAGGGCTGGTTCTCCATTCTGATCATGATCGCACTTGGCGCCGGGTTCGGCCTGGTGTCGGTCATGCTCTCGAGTGTGATTGGTCCGAGGAAACCGACTCCTGAAAAAGAGGCGCCCTACGAGTGCGGCATGCCACCGGTCGGCGATGCCCGCGAGCGCCAGTCGGTCAAGTTCTACCTCGTCGCGATGATCTTCCTGCTCTTCGACATCGAGGTTGCTTTCCTTTACCCGTGGGCGATGGCTCTGCGCGATCTCGGCTGGGCCGGATTCGTTCAGGTACTGGTGTTCATGCTCTTGCTGCTCGCCGGCTATGTCTATGTCTGGCGCAAGGGTGCGCTCGATTGGGGGCACGAGCGATCGTAAGGCTACAGATTGCTGCACCACAGAGGACACGGAGAACCGGTCGTGAACCCGCCGGATTGAGCCTGCGTCCTCCGCGGTCACGCGTTTCGGATTTGTGATGGGACTTGAAACCGAGATTCCCGTTCTGACGACCACCGTCGAGAAGATGGTGCAGTGGGCGCGGCGCTCCTCGATCTGGCCGGTCACCTTCGGGCTCGCGTGCTGCGCGATCGAGATGATGGCGATGAGCTGCTCGCGCTACGACATCGCGAGGTTTGGCGCCGAGGTGTTCCGCGGCAGTCCGCGGCAGTCGGATCTCATGATTGTCGCCGGCCGGCTCTCGCGAAAGATGGCGCCGGCGCTTCGCCGCATCTACGACCAGATGCCGGAACCGAAATGGGTGATTTCCATGGGCGCGTGCGCATCCATCGGTGGCGTGTTCGACAACTACGCGCTGGTGCAGGGCGTCGATCAGATCGTGCCGGTCGACGTCTTCGTGCCCGGCTGTCCGCCCCGCCCCGAATCGCTCATCTACGGCATCGTCCAGCTCCAGCGGAAGATCTCGCAGCAGAAACTCGCATAAATGGATTCGACCGCGCTCCTCGAGACACTTCAGCGTGCGGTGCCGGCCGGGGTCGAGCCCGCGCCCAGCGTCGACCTCCACACGACGGTCTACGTCCCGCGCGACGCGGTTGCGGCGGCGGCGCGCGCGCTGCGCGATCAGGCCGAGCTCGCATTCACGTTTCTGATGGAGCTCACCGCTGCCGACTTCTGGCCGCGCGAGCCGCGCTTCGAGCTCGTCTACCTGCTGGTGTCGCCTGCGAACCGGCTGCGGCTGCGCATGAAGGTCCGCCTGCACGCGAATGATGCCCACGTCGCCACCATCAGCGATCTCTGGCCCGGCGCCAACTGGCTGGAGCGCGAGGTCTGGGACCTGTTCGGCATCGTCTTCGACGGCCATCCGGACCTGCGCCGGCTGCTGATGCCCGAGGAGTGGGAAGGGTACCCCCTGCGGAAGGACTACCCGGTTCAAATCCAGAAAAAGCCCGGATACGAAGAGCCGCTCCAGATGAGCGAGACCGAGTTCAGAGAGAACGTCGCGCGGGATCGACTCGCGCGACGTTGAGCTGAAGGAGAGAAGTTATGAGTTGTGAGTTATGAGTTTCGAGTAGGAGCTTTCTCATCCTCATAACTCACGACTCAAAACTCAAAACTCGAAATGGCTGACATCCGCACCGAGGTCATGACCGTGAACATGGGGCCGCAGCACCCCAGCACGCACGGGGTCCTGCGGCTGGTCCTGGAGCTCGACGGTGAGACGGTCCTGTCAGCGGCGCCGACCATCGGTTATCTCCACACCGGGATTGAAAAGACCGCCGAGCAGAAGAAGTGGCAGCAGGTCATTCCGCTGGTTGAGCGGATGGACTACCTGAGCGCGCAGTCGAACTCGATGGCCTTCTGCCTCTCGGTCGAGCACCTGCTCGGCATCGAGATTCCGGAGCGCGTGAACCACATTCGCGTCCTCATCGCCGAGCTTCAGCGCATCAACAGCCATCTGGTCTGGCTCGGAACGCACGGGATGGAAGTCGGCGCGGTCTCGGTGATGCTCTACTGCTTCCGCGAGCGGGAGCTGCTGCTGAACATCAATGAAATGCTCGCGGGGTTCCGGCTGTTTCCGAGCTACATGCGCATCGGTGGGCTGCGCGAGGACCTGCCGCGCGGGTTTCACGAGGCGGTGCGGGCGTTCCTGGATCGGTTCATCCCGAAGCTGGACGAGTACGAAGATCTGCTGACGAAGAACGAGATCTATCGCGAGCGGACCCGGGGAGTCGGCCGCATCTCGAAGGAAGAGGCGATCGGCTACATCCTGCTTGGTCCGATCGCCAGGGCTGCGGGCGTCGATTACGACGTGCGCAAGGTGTTCCCGTACCTCGGCTACGACACCTATGAATTCAACGTGCCGACGCGGACCGAAGGGGACGTGTATGCGAGGTACCTGGTCCGCGTCGCCGAGATGCGCGAGAGCGTGAAGATCTGCCGCCAAGCGCTCGATCGCATCAGTCCTGCCGGGCCGTTTGCGATCGACGATCCGCGGATTACGCCGCCGCCGAAGGATCGGGTGTACACCGAGATGGAGGCGCTGATTCAGCACTTCCTCATCTACTCGCAGGGGTTCACGGTGCCTGCCGGAGAGGCGTACGTGCCGGTGGAAGGACCGCGGGGCGAGCAGGGCTTCTACATCGTCTCGGACGGCACCAACCGCCCGTGGCGGGTGAAGTCGCGGGCGCCGTCCCTGCTCGCCTGCCAGGCGCTGGAGCGGATGATCGTGGGCGGACTGATCGCCGACGTGATCGCCGTCATCGGATCGATCGACGTCGTGATGGGAGATGTGGACCGGTGAGCTTTCATCCCAGGATGGCGTACGGCGCCTCGCTCCATCGATCGGAGCGCGAGCTCGAGGACGAGGGACCGCCGTTCGTCTACACCCCGGAGAACCGGGCAAGGTTCGACGAGATCGTCAAGCGATATCCCGCCGAGCGCCGGCGCTCGGCCGTGCTTCCGGCGCTGTATCTGGCGCAGGGGCAGCAGGGCTACATCACAGCCAACGCGATCCGCCATGTCGCCGAGCTGCTGGGGATCACCCGTGCCGACGTCGAGGACGTGGTCTCGTTCTACTCGATGTTCTATACGAAGCCGGTCGGCAAGTTCGTGCTGCAGGTCTGCCGGACGCTGTCGTGCGCGCTGAATGGCGCCGAGCGGGTGACCGAGGAGCTCATCGCCAAGCTCGGTCTCGAGCCGGGTGAGACCGATGCGAACGGGACGTTCACGCTCGTCGAAGTCGAGTGTCTCGGCGCGTGCGACCGCGCGCCGGTGGTGATGGTGAACGACGCGTGGCACGAATGCCTGAAACCGGAGGACGCAGGAAAGCTCGTGGACGATCTTCGCGCACGCGGTGAAGCCGCCGTCAGCGGCTGCCACCATGTGGTCGAGCGGCGATGACAGGATCACCACGGCGGATTCAACTCCGCGTCCTCCGCGTCCTCTGTGGCGAGAGAGCACGGTTGTAACCGGACATGGATCCCATACTGATCAAGCACGTGCGCGAGCCGAACTCGTTCACCTTCGACTTCTACGCCGCGCACGAAGGCTACCAGGCGCTGAAGAAGGCGCTGACGCACACACCCGACCAGATCATCGACATGGTCAAGGCGTCGGGGCTGCGCGGCCGGGGCGGCGCCGGCTTCCCGACCGGCATGAAGTGGCAGTTCGTCGACAAGAAGATGGAGCCTCGCTACATCGCCTGCAATGCCGATGAGAGCGAGCCGGGCACGTTCAAGGATCACTTGTTGATGGAACGCAATCCGCACCTGGTCCTCGAAGGCTGTGCCATCGGGTGCTACGCGATCGGGGCGAAGGTCGCCTACATCTACATCCGCGGCGAGTTCCTGCACGTTCAGAACGTCCTCGAGCGCGCCATCGACGAAGCGTATGCGCGCGGAGTGCTGGGCAGGAACATCTTCGGGTCGGGCTTCGACTGCGACGTCTACGTCCACCGCGGTGCCGGTGCCTACGAGGCGGGGGAGGAGACGGCGCTCCTCGAGTCGCTGGAAGGCAAGCGCGCGCAGCCCAGGAACAAGCCGCCGTTTCCGGCGGTGGTCGGGCTGTACGGCAAGCCGACCGCCGTGAACAACGTGGAGACGTTGTGCAACGTGCCGCTGATCGTCGCCAACGGTGCAGAGTGGTACGCGCGGCTGGGCCCGGAAAAGAACGGCGGCCCGAAACTGTACTGCGTCAGCGGGCAGGTGAAGCGGCCGGGGGTGTACGAAGCGTCGATGCACATCACGCTGCGCGAGCTGGTGGAAGGTCACGCGGGCGGCGTGCGCGACGGCCGGAAGCTGAAGGCGGTGATCCCGGGAGGATCATCGGTGCCGATCCTGCTGCCGGAGCAGCTCGATACGCCAGCGAGCTTCGACGCGATTCAGAAGGCCGGATCGTTCCTGGGATCGGCCGCAATCATCGTCCTCGATGACACGACGTGCATGGTATGGCTCGCCGAGAACCTGCTGCACTTCTACCGGCACGAGTCGTGCGGGAAGTGCACGCCCTGTCGTGAGGGCACCGACTGGCTGCACAAGATGCTGCGCCGGATCGAGCGCGGCGAGGGCCAGGCCCGCGATCTCGACCTGCTCCAGAGCGTCTCGACCAACATCGCCGGCAAGACGCTCTGCGCCTTCGGCGACGCGGCGGTCACGCCGGTGTTGACCACGCTGAAGCACTTCCGTCACGAGTACGAAGCGCATATCCGGGAGCGCCGCTGTACGCTCCCCGCAGACTGGAGGGCGCGGCAGCCGGTGGGAGCGCATTAGCCGTGCGTGCACGGCCTGAATATAAGAACGTGTCAACGTTGACGGGTAAGCACGGCTTCGGCGCGCGTGGCGCGCCCGCGAGGGAGCGGAGCGGGGCGGAGGGGTCCCCGCGAGCGACCCCGGGGTCCCCACGGCGCGGACTGTGCGCCGTGGGGTGGTGTGAGCCGGGGTGTGGGGCGGAGCCCCACGTGAAATGACCACGCTGTTCATCGCCCAGATCGGCCTGACCCTCTTCGTGTTCGTGATGCTGCTGAACTCGGCAGCCATCATGGTGTACGTCGAGCGCAAGGTCGCCGCGTTGCTCCAGCAGCGCTTCGGACCGTACCTGGTCGGACCGAAGGGACTGCTGCAGCCGCTCGCCGACGTGGTCAAGCTGATGTTCAAAGAGGAGCTGCGGCCGCGTGCCGCAGATGCGTTCCTCTTTGCCCTCGCCCCGATCATCTCCGCGACCTGCGCCTTCGCCGCTTTCGCCGTCGTGCCGTTCGGGGCGGAGACGACGCTGGGCGGCCTGCTGCCCGAAGGACTGCGGCTGCAGGTCGCCGACGTCAACGTCGCGATTCTCGTTGTTTTTGCGATCGCGTCGATGAGCGTGTACGGCATCGTGCTGGCGGGCTGGAGCTCGAACAGCAAGTACTCGCTGCTGGGCGGCCTGCGCTCGTCGGCGCAGATGATCAGCTACGAGCTCTCGTACGGCCTGGCGCTCGGCGCCGTGCTGGTCCTCGGCAACTCGCTCTCGCTGACCGACATCGTGAACCGGCAGGCCGGCGCCTGGTTCGGGTTCATCCCGAAGTGGTTCATCGTGTCTCAGCCGGTCGGCTTCCTGATCTACCTGACCGCGGGCATTGCCGAGACGAACCGGGCGCCGTTCGACTTTCCGGAAGCCGAGCAGGAGCTCGTGGCCGGGTATCACACGGAGTACAGCAGCATGAGCTTCGCGATGTTCTTCCTCGCGGAGTACATCAACATGGTCACGGTCTCGGCCGTCGCGACCGACCTGTATCTGGGCGGCTGGCACGGGCCGCTCCTGCCGGAGTCGCTCGGCTGGATCTGGTTCCTGGTGAAAGTGGCCGCCATTCTGTTCTTCTACGTGTGGATGCGCTGGACGCTGCCGCGGTACCGCTACGATCAGTTGATGCGATTCGGCTGGAAGGTGCTGCTGCCGGTGGCGGTCGTGAACCTGCTCGTCACCGCGGCGGGGGTGTTGTATTTCGGCGTGTAATGACTGAGATCGTCCTGTTCTACCTGTTCGCCCTGGTCGCCGTCGCCGCGTCGCTGCTGGTGATCGCGCAGCGGAACCCCATCTACAGCGTGCTGCTGCTCATCGCCTCGTTCGGTGCGTTGTCGGGCCTGTACGTGCTGCTCGACGCACCGTTCGTCGCGGTCATCCAGATCATCGTGTACGCCGGCGCGATCATGGTGTTGTTCCTGTTCGTCGTCATGCTGCTCAACGCGCCGCACGAGGACACCGAGTACGACGAGAAGACCCATCCGCTCATGCGGCCGGGCCCGCGGCGTTTCGGCGCGCTGCTCGCGATCGCGCTGGTCGTGGAGCTGGCGTGGGCGCTGACGAAGGGAGGCGAGTCGGGCCCGTTCGCGGGCGGCTCGGTCAGCTCGGTGAGCGCGATCGGGCGGCTGTTGTTCACCGAGTACGCGTTTCCCTTCGAGGTGACGTCCATTCTGATTCTGGTGGCGATGGTGGGCGCGGTCGTCCTGGCGCGACGGGAGTCCGCCTGATGGTGCCGCTCAGGCACTACCTGCTGCTGTCGGCGGTGCTGTTCGCCATCGGCACCGCCGGCGTGTTCATGCGCCGCAACCTGATCACGATCCTGCTCTCGATTGAAATCATGCTGAACGCGGTGAACCTCACGTTCGTGGCCTTCGGCCGCGCGCTCGGCGCCGCAGACGGCCAGATCATCGTGTTCTTCGTCATGACCGTCGCGGCCGCCGAAGCGGCCGTCGGCCTCGCCATCGTGATCGGTCTGTTCCGGCACCGCGAGTCGTTGAACCCGGATCGGTTTACCGCGTTGAAGTGGTGAGTGTGCGCTAGCGATGCTGTTCCTCGTTCCGCTGCTTCCGTTCGTCGGCTTTCTGGTGAATGCCGCCGTGGGCAGGCGCGCCGGCAAAGCGGTGGCCGGAACCGTCGCATGCGGCGTCATGCTGGCGTCGTTCGCGGTCTCGTGCGCTGCGGTGGCGAACCTGATCGGACTCGAGCCCGAGTCGCGCCTGGTCGTGCGGTCCGCATTCGACTGGATACGGTCGGGCGATTTCGACGCCGCGTTCACGCTCGCGCTCGACCCGCTGTCGGCGGTGATGATCCTCGTCGTGACCGGCATCGGTTCCCTCATTCACATCTACTCGATCTCCTACATGCACGAGGAGAGCGACGCCGGGTACGCCCGCTATTTCTCCTATCTGAATCTGTTCGCCGCGTTCATGCTGACGCTCGTCCTCGGGGCGAACTTTCTCGTGATGTTCGTCGGCTGGGAGGGCGTCGGCCTCTGCTCCTACCTCCTGATTGGCTTCTGGTTCGAGAAGAAATCCGCCGCCGACGCCGGCAAGAAGGCGTTCATCGTCAACCGCATCGGCGACTTCGGGTTCATTCTCGGCATCCTCCTGACCTTCACGCGGTTCGGCACGATCGACTTCCACGAGGTCGCGCGCGCCGCCTCGGCGCTCGGCCCGGAGACGACGTTCGGCACGATTTCGATGATTACGCTGCTGCTGTTCGTCGGTGCGACAGGCAAGTCAGCGCAGATCCCGCTGTATGTCTGGCTGCCGGACGCGATGGAAGGCCCGACGCCGGTATCGGCGCTGATCCACGCCGCGACGATGGTCACCGCGGGCGTGTACATGATCGGCCGCAATGCGGTGTTGTTCAGTCATGCGCCGGCAACGCTCACCATCGTGGCCGTCGTCGGGATCGCGACGGCTTTCATGGCGGGGACAATCGGCCTGGTCCAGAACGACATCAAGCGCGTCCTTGCCTATTCCACCGTCTCTCAGCTCGGGTACATGTTCCTCGCCATGGGCGTCGGGGCCTATGCTGCCGGCATCTTTCACCTCTACACCCACGCGTTTTTCAAGGCGCTGCTGTTCCTCGGGTCGGGAGCCGTGATCCATGCTCTCGCCGGTGAGCAGGACCTGCGCCGCATGGGCGGATTGAGACACGCGCTGCCGATCACGTACTGGACGTTCGTCGTCGGGGCGCTGGCCATCTCTGGTGTGCCCGGGCTCGCCGGGTTCTTCAGCAAGGACGAAATCCTTGCGCAGACATTCGCACACGGGCACATCGTGCTTTGGGGCGCCGGCCTGGTGACCTCGTTGTTGACGGCGGTCTACATGTTTCGCCTCGTGTTTCTGGCGTTCCACGGGCCCCGTTCCGGTGCCAGGGCCGCTCCGGATCGGCACGCCGCTGGCGCGGAACACCGCGAAGAAGAGGAGCCCGCCGCCCATCACGTCGAACACGAGCACCTGCACGATGCCCCTGCGCCGATGGCGATTGCGTTGATCGTTCTGGCGATCGGATCGGTGCTGGCCGGTTATGTCGGCCTCGGCGGCCGGTTCGAGCACTTCCTCGCGCCAAGCTTTGCGCCGCAGTCGGCCGAAGCGGCGGCGGATTCGACGATCGAGCTCACGCTCATGGGTGTCTCGAGCATCATCGCGATCGCCGGCATTGCGATCGCCACATATTTTTTCCTCCGGAACCGGCAGGCAGCCGACGCGATGGCGGAGCGTTTTGCCGGCATCCGGCGGGTGCTCGCCGACAAGTATTACGTGGACGAGATCTACGACGCGGCGCTGGTGCAGCCGATCCGGATCGCGTCGGAAGAAGGACTCTGGAAGAACGTCGACGTGCGCCTGATCGACGGCGCCGTGAACGGCGCCGGCGAGACGGTGGGCGGCCTGAGCGAGGTGGTCCGCCGGCTGCAGACGGGATCGGTGCGCGCGTATGCGGCATCGCTGTTCGCCGGAGCGGTGTTGATCCTGGGGTACTACTTATGGAGGTGATAAATCACGAATTCCCAATCCTCACCACGCTGATCGCCCTGCCGGTCGTCGGCGCGGTTCTCCTGCTGTTCATTCGCGACGATGAGCAGCACGCGGCGCTGATTCGAGGCGTGGCGCTGGTCATCTCGCTGCTGGTCTTCGCGGAAACGCTGCTGCTGTGGAGCGGCTTCAGCCCGACGGTGGCAGAGTTTCAGTTCGTCGAGCGCCACGCCTGGATTCCGGCGTTCGGAATCACCTATCTGGTAGGCGTCGACGGCATCAGCCTGCTGCTGCTCGTGCTGACCGCCTTTCTCACGCCGATCGCCCTTCTCGGATCCTGGGACTCGATTCACAAGCGCCTGAAGGCCTTCTGCATCTTCATGCTGCTTCTCGAGAGCGCCATGATGGGCGTGTTCGTCTCCCTGGACCTGTTCCTCTTCTACGTGTTCTGGGACGCGATGCTCGTGCCGATGTATTTCCTGATCGGCATCTGGGGATATGACCGGCGCATCTATGCCGCCGTGAAGTTCATCCTCTACACCATGGCCGGCAGCGTCCTGATGCTGCTGGCGATTCTCGGTCTGGCGTACCTGCACAGCACGACGACCGGCAGCTACAGCTTCGAGCTGGCCCGCCTGTCTCAGCTCGACGTTCCGCCGCGCCTGCAGTTCTGGTTCTTTCTCGCCTTCACCCTCGCGTTCGCCATCAAGGTGCCGCTGTTCCCGTTTCATACCTGGCTGCCCGACGCGCACGTCGAGGCGCCGACGGCCGGATCGGTGATCCTCGCCGGAGTGCTGCTCAAGATGGGAACCTACGGGCTCGTGCGGTTCGCGTTCCCGCTGTTTCCAGGCGCGGCTGCGTACTTCGCGCCCTGGCTCGCGGGGCTGGCGGTCATCGGCATCATCTACGGCGCGCTCGTGGCGATGGTGCAGCCCGACATGAAGAAGCTGGTGGCGTATTCCAGCGTCAGCCATCTCGGCTTCGTGGTGCTCGGCATTGCCGCCATGAACACGCAGGGCGTCTCGGGCGCCGTGTATCAGATGCTGAACCACGGCGTCAGCACCGGCGGCCTCTTCCTGCTGGTCGGAATGCTGTCCGATCGCCGCCACACGCGCCTGATTGCCGAGTACGGCGGTCTGAAGAAAGTGATGCCGCGCCTGGTGGCTGTCTTCCTGCTCGTGACGCTCTCCTCGATCGGGCTGCCGGGATTGAACGGGTTCGTCGGCGAGTTCCTCATTCTGCTCGGCGCGTTCCGCTGGAATCCCGGGATGGCCGCCTTTGCCGCGACCGGCGTGATCCTGTCCGCGACGTACATGCTGTGGATGTTTCAGCGCGTGAACTACGGCACGGTGACCAACGAGAAGAATGCCAGCCTGGCGGACCTGAGGCCTCGGGAGTGGTTCGTCATGGTCCCGATCGTCGCCGCGGCCGTGCTGATGGGTGTCCTGCCCAATCTCTTTCTGCGATCGATAGAGCCGCCGGTTGAGCGCCTGATCAATCAGGTCCGGCAGGGCGCCCCGGCGCGGGTCCAGGTGAGAGAGCTGCAATTTGGAATTTGGAATTCGGAATTTGAAATTCGAAAGCAAGGATTTCGAATTCAGGACACGAATTCCAAATTCCAAATTCCTAATTCCAAATTCTGATGTTCTCTTCATTCAACGCGATCGTGCCGATGTCGTGCGTCACTGCCGCGGCCCTGGCGGCCATGGTCGCAGAGGCGTTCCGCGCTCGCGACGAACGAATGCCGATCGGGCCGCTCGGCGCGATCGGCCTCACCGGTGCCGCGGTCTCGTCGGTGCTGCTCTGGAATCACAACGCCTCCAGCTTCGGCCTCGTCTCCGCCGACAACTTCGGGTTGTTCGTGACCGGGATCCTGATCATCGTGGGCCTGCTGTCGCTGGCGATCTCGGCGCCGACGATCGATCGGGAAGGCCTGCCCCGCGGCGAGTACTACGCGTTGATGCTGTTTGCCGTCGCCGGCATGATGCTGATGGCGACGGCGTCCGACCTGCTGCTCATCTTCCTCGCCCTCGAGGTGCTGTCGCTTGCCGTGTACGTCCTCACCGGCATCCGGCGCGATCAGGCGATCGCGACCGAAGCGGCGCTGAAGTATTTTCTGCTCGGCGCGTTCTCGAGCGCGTTTTTCCTGTACGGCATCGCGTTCACCTACGGTCTGACCGGCAGCACGCGGCTGGATCGAGTGGGCAGCCTGATCGCGGCGCAGGCGATGTCACCGACCCCGATGCAGCTGATGGCCGTCGGTCTGCTGCTGGTCGGGTTTGCGTTCAAGGTCTCGGCGGTGCCGTTCCACATGTGGACGCCCGATGCGTATGAAGGCGCGCCGCCCGCGGTCACCGGGTTCATGTCGACCGGGGTGAAGGCGGCGGCCTTTGCCGCGTTCGTCCGCGTCTTTCTCTCCGCGTTCGAGCCGCTCCGCGCCGGCTGGGGCAGCATCGTCTGGGTTGTCGCCGCGGCGACCATGATTGTCGGCACAGTCGTCGGCGTCGCACAGTCGAGCGTCAAGCGCATGCTCGCCTACTCGAGCATCGCGCACGGCGGCTACCTGCTCGTCGCACTGCTGGCGGCGAACGACCTGGGGAAGGGTGCCGTCCTCTTCTACCTGCTGACCTACGCGATCACGAACGTCGGCGCCTTCGGCGTCATCGCGGTCGTGGAAAGCACCGCGAACGCGAACGATCGCGTGCGCGACTACGCCGGGCTGGCGAACGGCCATCCGGTGCTCGCCGCGTTGATGACCGTGTTCCTGCTGTCACTGGGCGGGTTCCCCCCGACGGCCGGCTTTGTCGGCAAGTGGTACGTGTTCAGCGCCGCGGTGAAGGCCGGGGACAACGGCCTCGCGATCATCGGCGTGCTCACCAGCGTCATCTCCGTCTTCTTCTATCTGCGCATCGTCGTCATGATGTACATGACTCCAGGCGACAGGTCGGTGCAGTTCCCGGCGGTCCCGCGCATAGCGGGGCTGGCGCTCGGGGTCTCAGCGATCCTCGTCTTCTATCTCGGCATTCTGCCGACGCGCGTGCTGGACTGGGCGGTGGCGTCCATCTCGACGATCTTCTAGCTCTCACCGCGTGCTGCTACACTTGCGAGCGCTATGCGGCGCTTCCTCCTGGCCGCCGTGATTCCCGTTGCCTGCGCCGCGCCCTCCCACGCCCAGCCGCCGGCTTCACGCATCGACATCCTCGAGCGCTGGCTCGTTGCCGTCGCGCAGCACGAACCGGGCACGCCGGACGGCGCGCTCGAAGTAGTCGCCTCATGGTCAATCCGTCAGCTCCGCACGCTGTGGGTGGACGTGAGCTCGCTCGTCACCCTGATGCGGCATCCGCACACGGTCGTCTTTTGGATCGAGACCCCGGGGAGGCGGAGAAGGGACATCATTACGTACTCGAGATCCGAATTCGCACGGCTGCGAGCCATGGCACGCGCGGCGCGTGGAGCCCTCGATCGTGATGATGTTGTGCGTCCGGAACTGCGGGCGCTCTCGGGCCGGGTGAGTGCGGCAAACCTGCACGCCGATGCCGGCTACGTCCTGAAGCGAGGCGCGCTGCTCCACGCCGATGCCGCCATGTCCGCCCCGTTCATGGTCGAGACTCCTGATGACCGACCCGACCGGACGCCTGCGCCGCGACCCATGAAGTTTCTGCTGCAGGATGGCCGGTCGGTGCAGATGGGGCACGGGACGGTTCATTGGGAAATTGCCCGCCTGCTCCTCGACAAGGGGTTGCCGGTTCCTGCGCTCGACCCGATGGTCCGCGACTTCTATCACGCGACGCTGGCTTACTTGCAGCGTGACGACAAATACGAAGTGGGCCATCTGGAGCACGCAAGAGAGCTGTTCCCGGACGACGCCACAGTCGCTTTCCTCAGCGGCTGCCAGCACGAGGCGTATGCATCGCCGCGGGTGCAGAGCGTCGCCCGCACCGTCACGCTCCCGTACGGCGTCAGCTTGGGCGTGGATCCGCCGGCCGTGGAACTCCGGCGCGCCGCGCGGTTTTTCCGGCGTGCACTGGAACTCGACCGGGCGTTCGACGAAGCGCGCATCCGGCTCGGACGCGTGCTCGGCCTGCTCGAGCGCCACGCCGAAGCCGCGACCGAGCTGCAGCGGGCAACCCAGTCGGTTTCCGACCCGCTCCTTCGTTACTATGCCGAGCTGTTCCTGGGCGCGGAACATGAAGCGCTGGGACAGTTCGATGCCGCCCGTGCGGCCTATGGACGTGCCGCGGGCCTGAGCGACCGCGCGCAGGCGCCGCATGTGGCATTGAGTCACCTGGCACGCCGCACGGGCGACCGCGCCGCGGCGCTGCGGGCCCTCGGGGAGGCGTTCGAAGCCGGCCGCCGTTCCGGCGGCCCGGACGATCCGTGGTGGACGTATCCATCGGTGGCAGGCCGCAATGCCAGTGACCTGCTCGAGCGTCTGTGGCGCCCGTTTCGCTCGGAACAGTCTGACCAGGATTGAGCACGCTCATGCGCAAGCGGCCGGTCGGTACAACGTGCCGGCGCCGATGGCTCATGCTCCAGATCGCCGGATGTGTATATGCCGCCGCGATTGCCGGTCGCGCGCAGACTGCAGTGTTCTCGGCGAAGGTCGAAGCCGTCCGCGTCGACGTCCTGGTGACGGACAAAGGACAGCCGGTCCGTGGTCTGAAACCCGCAGACTTCGAGATACACGACAACGACGTGCCCCAGCACGTGGATCTGGTCAGCTTCGACGAGATCCCGCTCAACGTGATCCTCGCGCTCGACATGAGCGCCAGCGTAGCCGGCGAACGGCTCGAACATCTTCGGGCAGGCGGGCACGCCCTCCTCGAGCAGCTGAAGCCTGAGGATCAGAGCGCGCTCGTCACGTTCACTCATGCGCTCCAGCTGGGCGCCGCGCTGAGCGGGAACACGGCATTGGTCGGGCAGGCGCTCGACGACGTCGAAGCGCAGGGCGCCACCGCCCTTTTCGATGGCCTCTACGCCGCGATGACCCTCGGCGAATCGGACGCGGGCCGGGCGCTCATCATCGTGTTCAGCGACGGTGTCGATACGTCCAGTTGGCTGTCGACCGACGCTGTCCTCGAAACCGTCAAACGGTCCGACGTCGTCATCTATGCGGTCGCGGCCGGTCGGTCGAAGTCGGCCGATTTTCTCCGTGAGATGACGTCATTGAGCGGTGGGCAGACCTACGAAGTCGAGAGAACTTCCAATCTCAGCGCGATTTTCCTGCGCGTGCTCGAGGAATTCCGGCATCGCTACCTCGTGAGCTACACGCCGCGCGGCGTATCGAAGGGCGGGTGGCACAGGCTGACTGTCCGGGTGAAACGGAGCGGGACCGTCACCGTCAGGGCGCGGCCGGGTTACCTCGGGGGATCGTGATGCCGAGGGATCCTCCGTAGTGTCCGGCCTCAGCGACGATGCACTCGAAATCGTTAGACCCCGGCGAGCAGTTCGGCGATCGCCGCGTCCTCGTCTGGCGGTACCGTGCGGAGGTCCAGTACCAGCCGATCGCGTTCGATCCGTGCGATCAGTGGCGGAGTCAGGCGACGCAGCCGTTGTTCCAGCGCGTCCGGACTGAGGCCCGTCTTCTCGGGGGCGACGAGAACCGTCGGCAATTCCACACCCGGCGCGCTGCCGCCGCCGACAGCCGAGACGCCGTCGATCACGTCGGCCTGCCATTCGCGCAATCCACGGATTGACTCCGCCAGCCGTTCTGCGCGGCCTCGTATCTCGTCGCGCGTCATTGCCAGCATCCGCTGAACGGGAATCGTCTCGGCCGCGCGTCCTGCGGCGTATTCGACGAGCGTCGCCTCGAGCGCGGCGTAGGTCATTTTGTCCACGCGCAGGGCACGCATCAGGGGGTGCCGGCGAATTCGGTCGACGAGATCCGTGCGTCCAACAATAATGCCGGCCTGAGGACCGCCGAGCAGCTTGTCACCGCTGAAACAGCAGAGGTCGACACCTGTGGCGATGCTGTCGCCAACGGCCGGCTCGTGAAGGGGGACGGAGGCGGGACGGACCGGGGACGGAGTAGGGACGGAGGCGGGACGGACCGGGGACGGACCGGGGACGGGGCCAAGCCAGCCGCTTCCGAGATCCTCGGCGACCGGGATGTTGAACTTTTTGCCCAATGCGACCAGGTCACCCAGCCGCGGCCGTTCGGTGAACCCTTCGATCCGGAAATTCGACGGATGGACCCGCAGAATGAGGGCCGTCCGATCATTGATCGCCGCAGCATAATCGGCCGGTCGCGTTTTGTTCGTCGTTCCCACCTCGCGCAGCGCCGCGCCCGACTGCGCCATCACGTCCGGAACCCTGAAGCCACCGCCGATCTCGACCAGCTCTCCGCGCGAGACGATGACCTCGCGGCCGGCGGCGAGCGCGGCGAGCATCAGGAGCGTCGCTGCCGCATTGTTGTTGACGACCGCCGCCGAGGAAGCGCCCGTCAGGCGACAGAGCAGTGCCTGCGCGTGCAGGTCGCGCCGGCCGCGGGTGCCGCGCGCCACGTCGTACTCGAGCGTCGAATAGCCGCGCGCGACGGCGGCGACCCGCTCGACGGCCGACGCGGCCAGCGGCGCGCGGCCAAGGTTCGTGTGGATGACCACGCCCGTCGCATTGATGACGCGCTCGAGCGACGCACGGAACGCGCGGCTGAGCTCGACTTCCGCCGCCGATTCGATCTCCGCAATCACCGACGCGTCCGTCGCCAGCGTCATATCGCCGCGGGCCATCGCTGAACGCACCGCCGCCGCCGCATCGCGAAGGGCGCCGACCGTCGCCTCGGGCCCGAAGCGCGTTTCGAGCGCGCGAACGCCGGGCCGCCGGCGAAGGCGCTCGATCGAGGGAATCAAGCGGAAATCAGCCATGTAGAATGACAGGAGCCGAAGGATCGCCCATTATTTCTGCAATACTACGTCATCACTCCATGGAGCCCAATCCTCCGAAGTATCGGCCGATCGAGCGGTTCTGGCCCTACGCCGATCTGCCGGAACAGCCGACCGACGAAGAACTCGCCTCGCTCGATCCGGACCTTCACGAAGCGCTGTTCGGCGCGCGTCCGCGGCCGTTTTCGATTTCGCTCGTCTTCCCCGTCCTCGACGTGCCCGGCTTCAGCCGCGCCCTCGAGATCGCGCGCGCGTCGGCGGAGTTCCGCGAGACCGGCAGCGGTCCGCAGCGCCGCTTCCGGGCACGCTTCTGGTCGAGCGACGCGCAGCGGCTTCGCGACCTGTTTCACATCGTCGGGCCGTCGGACCAGACCGAGGTGCTGATCGACGACAGGCCGGTGCCGTACGCCCGCGAGCTGTGGCTCCCGTTGGTCTGGTTTCTCATCCCGCGGTGATCGGCTGTGGCAGCGACCACCATCGACAAAGATCTCAGGCGCCTGGAAGTCGCGCTGAAACAGCTCGAAGCCGAGTACAACATGTTCTTCTCCGGGCGTCTGCCGACGCCGCCGTGGGAGACGCGCAGCCGGGTCGAGGCGCTCGTGAAACAGTACGATCGGAGCCACATTCCCAACTACGGAGACCGGTTCCGCTTTACGACGCTGCAGTCACGCTACGCGACGTTCATCGATTTGTGGGATCGGGGGATGCGGGCGCGCGAAGAGGGTCGCCCCGGGCCCTTTTCACACCTTCGCCCTCAGCCGGACAAGAAGGACGCGGACCGCATCATGCACGTCGCATCGTTCCGCGATCCGGTCCGCGAGATCGACAAGCTCACCGAGCTGTACGAGTCGCTGTCCGAAGCGCGGCGCGAAGTCGGCGCCGACCAGGTCCCGTTTCACAAGTTTGCGGAGCTGGTGAAGACGCAGGTGAAAAAACTGCGGGCGACCGGCAGCCCCGAAGTCGCGTTTCGAGTGGCGGTCAAGAACGGAAAAGTGAACTTTACGGCGAGAGCGCTGAAGGGTGTGAAGGAATGATCGAGAGATGGCGAACGGCTGATGGCCGGGAGCAATGAGCCCTCGGCCATCAGCCGTGATGGGTTAGATCTTGGTGACGTTGCCGGCCTGCGGGCCCTTCGGACCGTCAACGATCTCGAACTCCACTGCCTGACCTTCCTCGAGCGATCGGAACCCGTCACCCTGAATGGCCGAGTAGTGCACGAAGACATCGCTGCCTCCGTCGCGTTCGATGAACCCATAGCCCTTTGCGTTGTTGAACCACTTGACCTTGCCTGTGATGCGCATCGTTCTGTACCTGCGTGCTGTGACGCGAGCTCGCGTCAATTGAACAAAATAGGGGAAACAAAAAAAGGCCGCGAGCGTGCGGCCTTTTCCTTGCGGCGCCAGGCCCGCCCGGCGTCGTTGAAAATGATACTGGACTTTGGCCCATATGCCAAGAGCTTTGCTCAGCGTTTCTGACAAGACTGCGCTCGTGGATCTGGCCCGGGGCCTCGTTGCACGCAGATTCGAGATCGTGTCGACGGGCGGCACGGCGCGTGCGTTGACCGCCGCCGGCCTCACGGTGACGAACGTCGCAGACATCACAGGATTTCCCGAAATGCTCGATGGCCGCGTCAAAACCCTGCATCCGATGATACACGGCGGCATACTCGCCCGGCGCGATCGGCCGGACGATCTGGCCGCCGTCGAGCGCCATCGCATCGGCCTGATCGACGTGGTGGTCGTCAACCTGTATCCGTTCGTGGACACCGCCGCCGATCCTGATACGCCGTTCGATGCCCTGATCGAAGAGATTGATATCGGCGGCCCCTCGCTGGTGCGCGCCGCCGCCAAGAATTTCAGGCACGTGCTCGTGGTCGTCGACCCGCACGATTACGGCCGCCTGCTCGAGGCGATCGACGCGGCGCCATCGCTCCAGCTCCGTTTCGACTTGATGCGGAAGGCGATGGCGCACACCGCGGCCTACGATCGCGCGATTGCCGACACGCTTGCACAGGTCCGAATCGATGGCGATCGGTTCGAACGCCTGATGAGCGGCGTCGGGCCGGCAGCGCATCCCCTCGACGCAGAGTGCCTGACACTCGCCTGTGAAAAAGTTCGCGACCTGAGATACGGCGAAAACCCGCATCAGCGTGCCGCGTGGTATCGCCCCGCCCGGCCGCCGGCGGTCGTCTCCGGCTTCAGCCGGACGTCTTCATCGGGCCCGACGTCTGCCACACCGGACGTCAGGATCCTTCAAGGCAAAGAGCTCTCGTTCACGAACCTCCTCGATCTCGATGCGGCCGTCAGCCTCGTGCTCGAATTCGACGAGCCGGCAGCCGTCGTCATCAAACATACCAATCCGTGCGGGGCGGCGATCGGCAGTTCGGCGGCCGACGCCTACGTCCGCGCGCGTGATGCCGACAGCCTCGCGGCGTTCGGCGGGATCGTCGCCCTGAATCGCCCGATCGACGCCGCCGCTGCCGAGGCCATCGTGTCGACGTTCATCGAAGCGGTAATCGCCCCGTCGATCGATCAAGCCGCGATCCCGCTGCTCGCACGAAAGCCGGGAATGCGGGTCCTTGTCGCTCCGTTCGACCAACCGGCTGCCGAGGCCGTCGAGCTGCGCTCAATCTTCGGCGGCCTGCTGGCGCAGACCCGGGACCGGGTGATCGAGGCGCGTGCGCCCTGGCCAGCGGCGTCGGCGCAGGACGGGCTGCGAGTCGTGACCAGGCGGCAACCGTCGGCCGCGGAATTCGAGGCCTTGCGCTTTGCCTGGCGCATCTCGGCGCACGTGAAATCGAATGCGGTCGTCTTCACCGATGCCCGCCGTACGCTCGCGATCGGCGCCGGTCAGACGAGCCGTGTCGATGCCGTCCGCACGGCGATCATGAAAGCCGGCGCCGCCAGGCTGCCGCTGACGGGATCGGTTGCGGCCTCAGACGCCTTCTTTCCGTTCCGCGACGGACTCGACGCCGTCGCCAGCGCGGGTGCGACCGCGGTGGTGCAGCCCGGCGGGTCGGTCCGCGACCCCGAAATCATCGCCGCCGCCGACGAGCACGGGCTGGCGATGGTGTTCACGGGAAAACGTCATTTCAGGCATTGATTGGACCGGGTCCACAAGGCGGACACTCAGGATTGGTTCGCCGGACTCGGTCCGCCTGAAGGCGGACACTACAGGATCACGCTCACGCCTGCCCCACCGAATTCCGCAGCTCGTCGAGTGTGACGGTCGCCGGGCCGAACTTCCCGACGACGATACCGGCGGCATGGTTCGCGAGAACAGCGGCTTCCGCCGGCGTGGCGCTTGCCGCGAGCGCGAGGCCCAATGTCGCGATCACGGTGTCGCCCGCGCCGGTCACGTCAGCCACTTCGCGCGCCACGGCGGGGATGGCGCCTTCACCGCTGTCGTCCGACAGCCACATGCCGGCTTCGCCGCGCGTGATCAGCACTCCGTCGGAACGGGCACGCGCGCGGAATTCACGTGCCGCCGCGCGGGCGTCATCGTCGCTCCGGATGCGGCGGTGGGTCGCGATCTCGGCCTCGTGGTGGTTCGGCGTCACCAGCGACGCACCGGCATAGCACGGGAGATGCGGGACTTTGGGATCGATCACGAGAGCGCGTGCCGGAGTCTTGAGCGGCACGAGCGCTTCGATGACCTGCCGCGTTACTGCGCCTTTCATGTAATCGGAGACGAGCACCACGCCGGCATCGGCGGCCAGGCGGCGGACGCGCGCCACCACCACACGGGCCGGATCACCGCTGACATCGGTCTCGTGCTCGTAGTCAATCCGTGCGACCTGCTGATTCCGATCGGTCACGACCCGCACCTTTTCGGTGGTCGGCCGGCTGCGATCCTCGACGAGCCCTTCCGCGCCGATTCCGGCTGACGCCAGCTGATCGCGCAGGCGCGCGGCGGCGGCATCGATGCCGACGACGCCGACCAGTGAGACGCGGGCGCCGAGGACCGTGAGATTGTGCGCGACGTTGGCCGCTCCGCCGAGGCGGATGTGCTCCGACTCGAAAAGGACGACGGGGACCGGCGCTTCCGGCGAGATGCGCGTGACCCGTCCGACGATGAACCGATCGAGCATGATGTCGCCCACCACGAGGACGTGAAGGCCGGAGAAGCGCGCGATGAGGTCTGCGGCGCGCCGTGGATCGATCGCGGGCAGGGCCATCGCGCGCAAGGAGCGGGTCAGCGCGCGCGTACCCGGCCGTGTGGATCGCCGGCGGCCTGCGCAGCCGGCCTGCCGCTTCGCGCGGGAAGATCGTGGTCCGCCGCGAACGGCAGCGTGATCACGATCAGGAACAGCATCAGGAACTCGGAGTCGCCGAAGTTGTACTCGAACAATCCCCCCGACAGCATCGCGATCACCGCCGCGAGGGCGGCAGCGGCGAGGAAGGGATCCTCGGCGGTCTGGAATCTTCGGCCGAGCTCGGCACCGAGCCAGACGACAAACCAGAGCCAGGCGCCCAGCGCGGGCAGGCCGCGCTCGGCCGCAATCTGCACCGGCACGTTGTGCAGGTGCGGGTTCAGCATCTCGACGGCTCCTGAATCGCGATACTCGGGGTACACGCGGAGCACCATGTTCGGCCCGACGCCGGTCAGCGGATGAACGCTGATCATCTGGCGGCCCTCGCGCAGCATCGCGACCCGATCCCGGTTGGACGGATCCTGCAGGCTGAACATGGAGGTGAAGCGTGAGGTCAGGGCGGGAGGCGCAATGGCCACGAAGATTGCAGCGACGATCGGCAGGACCGCGACGAGGCGGAAGTCTTTGAGCGCGAGCAGCAGCGCCGCGGCCGCGAAGGTGCCCACCCACGCGTTCCGTGACAACGACACCGCCACCGCGACCCCAAGCGCCGGCATGACCAGGGCGGCCCACGTCCGGTCGCGCTCGCCGAACAGCACGCGGGCGAGCGCAACCCCGATGACGAGCATCAGCACGCCTGAATAGGTCATGTAGTGACCGAGCGTGCCCTGCACCCGGCGGTGCAGGTTGTCGTAATCGAGAATGCCGTACTGCACGAGGCCGACCGCTGCCGAGACCGCCGCGAAGGACAGGAGGACCGTCATCAGCATCGTGCCGCGGCTCCCGGTCGCGAGGCGGCACGTGAGCGGCACGATCAGCAGAAGCACGAGCTGCTTGCAGTCGACCAGGCTGGCGCGGGGATCGGCGGAGAGCGCGGCGGAGAGCAGCGTCAACCCGGCGTAGACGCCCAGCGGCAGGAACCAGCGCGGAACCTCAACGCGCTCGCGCCGGACGACCAGCAGCGCGATCCAGCAGGCGATCGCGATCGTCAGCAGGATCTGCGCGGCGGCAATGGAGAACTGCAGCGCGCCGGCAACGCCGTAAAGCGCGATGACACCGGCGAGCTCCAGGCGATCGCTGCCAATCGGATGCGGCCGGTCCAGCGCGATCGCGCCAGCGAGGCTCATGGGTATTTCACATCTTATCAGCGCAGGCGGCGTCGAGCGCCCGGAGGGCGGCGTCGAGCACCTGATCCGGCCGGATGGACGACAGGCAGCGGAAATCGCCCGGCGCGCACGCCCGCTGATCACACGGGCGGCATGGCAACTGGCCGGCGTCAACCGACATCGTCGTCCAGCGCGGGTCGCGCCAGGGCGCAGACCGTTCTGGCAGCGTGGGACCGTACAGGCCGACGATCGGCACGGGCGATGTCGCCGCGATGTGCAGCGGTCCGCTGTCGCCGCCGATGAAGAGCGCCGCCCGTTCGACGAGCGCGCGGAGCTCCGGCAGCGAGAACTCCCCGCACGCCAGCACCGAAGAGCCTGCATCGCCCAGGGCACTCCTCGCCTGGGCGATGACCCGCTCAGCGGCCTCGTGTTCTGACGGGCCTGATGTCACGACGACCCGCAGGCCGCCGCTCCGCACGAGCGAGACCACGAGCTGCACGAAGTGGCCGGCCGGCCAGCGCCGGAAGGGGTTGCCGGCGCTGACGTGCACGACAACGACGGCATCGGATGGGTTGACCCCGGCGCGGGCCAGCCGCTCCGCGACGTGGCGCGCCGCGGTCTCCTCCGTCCACATCTCGACCGGCAGAAGTGCTCGGTCGGGAGGGGAAATGTTGAGTGGCCGCAGCAGATCCCATTGATTTTCAACCGAGTGGCGCGGCCTCAGCCGGCGTGGGCGCTCTACCCGCTGCGTGTACATCCAGCTTCGGCCGATAACCTGATAACCAATCCGCGTCGGCGCTCCGCTGAGCCATGTGAGCAGCGATGCGCGGGGGCCGCCGTGGAAATCGATGGCAACCTCGTAGCGTTCGCGGCGCAGCCGCCGTCCGAGGGCGATATCGTGCAGGAGGCCGCTCAGCCCGACGGCGCGTGGCGCGACGATCACGTCGTCGAGGTGAGCATTACGGTTGACGACCGGCGCAGCGGCGGGCTCGACGACGTAGGACAGATGGGCATGCGGGAAATGCTGCCTCAACGCGCGGATGGCAGGCGTGGTGAACACGACGTCGCCAATCTGCCGCAGCCGCACCAGGAGGATCCGCATTGAATCGGGTCTGGCCGGAATCAATCCTCGATCGTGGCTTCGTCAATCAGCATGACCGGGATGTCTTCCTTGATCGGATACACGCGCTTGCACGTCGCACACTTCAATGCGGTACCATCTTTGATCAGTGTCACTGGCGTTTTGCAGTTGGGGCAGGCCAGGATTTCGAGCAGCTCCGGGTCGACGGCCATGCCCCGGAACTATATGACACTGCGCAGCTTTTATGGAACAATTTGAACGTATGAAAGCCTTGTTCGTCGCGGTGATCCTCGGCGCCGGGATGCCATTGTCAACAGTCGCGCAGACCGCGCCCGACAGACAGGGTCAGGCGTACGCACAGTATCTGCTCGCACATCACCTCGAGGAGGTCGAGGACCTGAACGGCGCCATCGCCGCTTACAGACGCGCGATGACGCTCGATCCTGGCGTGGCGGATCCGGTAGCCGACCTCGCGAAACTGTATCTGAGCCAGCAAAAGATTCAGGAAGCGCTGACGACTGCTGAACAGGCGCTGAAGATCTCGCCGGCCAATGTCGAGGCGAACCTGGTCATGGGCCGGGTCTACGCAGCGCTTGCCGACTCGGACCGCGAGAACAGACGGCGATCCAGTGCCGGCAGCAACGGCGACGAGAATCTGGCCAGGGCCATCCATCATCTCGAGCTCGCGACCGCCCCTCCCCACGGAGAGTCAGAGCTACGCGTTCGCGCGATCCTCGCGCAGCTGTATCTTCGGACCAAAGCGTTCGATAAGGCGATTCCGATCCTGACCGAGCTCGTTGACGAGGAGCCGGGCTGGAGCGATGGTCCGGCACTGCTTGTCGAAGCGTATGCGGGGGCCGGCAGGACATCCGAGGCTATCAGCTGGCTGGAAGGCCACGGGGATCCACGACTGCTGCCGACGCTCGCCGATTTTTACGAGCGCGAGCGCCGCTGGAAAGACGCCGCGAGCGCGTACGAGCGCCTGCTGCAGCGTCCGCCGCGGAACGTGGACGTGCGGGAGCTGAAGACACGGTACGCATCGGCCCTCCTCAATGCCGGAGCGCGGACCGAGGCTGAGAAAGCGCGCAACCTGCTGTCCGAGCTCGTGACAGCGAATGAAAGCGACGCGCGCGCCCTGTACCTGCGGTCGCAGGCGGCGCGCCGGCTGGGCGACACCTCGTCGGCGGAAGAGGATGCGCGCCGCGTGATTGGATTGAACAAGCGCAGCCCGTGGGGTTACTACGCACTGGCGGAAGCCCTCGAGCAGCAGCATCGATATCAGGCCGTGATCGATGAACTCGGTCCGGTTGTGACCGAAGGACATGCCCGGACCGCCGACGCGTCATTCGATGTCGGGCTGTTGCTGCCGCACGTCGGATTCGCCTATCAGGAGCTGGGTCAGCACGACAAGGCCATCGCCGCATTCGAAGAAGCCCGTCGCCTCTCGCCGAAAGATCCGGCCGTGGCCGGGTATCTCGTCGAAGCCAACATCGCGGCCAAGAGGTTCTCGAGCGCCGTCGAGGTGGCGCGTACGGCGCTGGCGGAACACCCGGACGATCTGCGCTTGACGCGTCTTCATGCGCAGGCGCTCCGCCAGAGCGGCAAAGCGGGTCAGGGCATTGCGGTAATGGAAGATGCGCTCAAGAAGCACGCCGAGGATCCCGCGGCGTACATCGCGCTGGCGCAGCTCTACGCCGATGTTGATCGCGGCGCGCAGGCCGTGCAGGTTCTGAAGGACGCACGGGCGAAGTTTCCCGACGACAACGCGATCGTGTTCGAGCTCGGGGCAGTCTTCGACAAACAGAAAAAGTTTCCGGACGCCGAAGCGGCTTTCAAAGAGTTGCTGGCGCGCGATGCAGAAAATGCCCCCGCGCTGAACTACCTGGGCTACATGCTGGCGGAACGCGGCGAGCGCCTGGACGAATCGGTAGGGCTCCTCAAAAAGGCATTGGAAATTGATCCGGGCAACGGGTCGTATCTCGACAGCCTTGGATGGGCCTACTTCAAGGCCGACCGCTTGGATCTGGCTGAAGACAACCTGCGGCAGGCCGCCGATCAGCTCAAGACAAATTCTGTGATTCAGGATCACTACGGCGAGGTTCTCTTCAAGCTCGGTCGCTACGATGAAGCAATAGCGGCGTGGACGCGCGCGCTGGCCGGCGACGGCGATTCGATAAACCGCGTCGACATCGACCGCAAGATTCGCAACGCGAAGCAGAAGCTCGGAAAGAAGTAGGGGTGCGCCCCGCGACCTTCCGCCAAGCTCAGGGTCGTCCCGAGCGAAGTCGAGGGACGATGGGGCGGAGCGGGCCCGTTCGGGGCGCTAGGAGCGACGACGACGGGGTCCGTGGCGAGCCCCCGGTCGCCTTCGTCGGATCCATCGTGCTGGCGTTGCTCGCAACAGCCTGCGCTCCATCTCTGATGAAGCTGCCGGCCGGGTCCGGTACGCCGGCAGCCGACGCTGCTGATGCGCTCACGGAGGCCACTGCGGCCTGCACGGCGATTTCAACCATTACCGCGGAGATAGGGGTGGCCGGCTCCGTTGGAGGCCGCCGCCTGCGCGCACGGCTGTTCGCAGGGCTTGCGGCGCCGGCATCCGCTCGGCTCGAGGCGATCGCTCCCGCCGGTCCGCCTCTTTTCATTCTCGCCGAGAGCGCCAACGAGGCGACGCTGCTGTTTCCGCGCGAACAGCGTGTGGTGCAGCACGGCGACCCGGCGGCCGTACTCGAGGCCGTGGCTGGCCTTCCGCTCGATGCAATCGATTTGAAAGAGACGCTGACGGGGTGCGCCCTGCCGGCCACCGGCGCGGCCCGCCAGTTCGGCAGCGACTGGCGCGTGGTGACGGTCGGTGCCTCCGATGTCTATCTGCGGCGCGTGCCGGCGGATGGGCGCTGGCGCCTCGTCGCGGTAGTGCATCGGGCCGGCGATTCAGACGGCGGCTGGCGCGCGGAATACAGCGACTTTCAGAATGGTCTCCCGACGACTGTGCGGCTCGCGAGCGCGCCTCGCGACCGCTTCGATCTCCGATTGACGCTGTCGCAGATCGAGCTGAATGCGCGGCTCGGCCCGGACGTGTTCCGCGTGGACGTTCCGGCCGGCGCGGAGCCGATGACGATTGAGGAATTGAGGCGCTCGGGGCCCCTGAATGGCAGGTAAGGTCGCCGGGGCAGGGAAGCGCGCACCATCAAGATGACTTCAGCGGAGGCGGTTGCGTCCTTTGCGTTCAATCGTGTTGGACCTCACGCCGATTCGTGTCCGCGCCTTTGCCAAGATCAATCTATCGCTGCGAGTGCTCGGGATCCGGCGCGACGGCTACCACGAGCTGCGGACGATTTTTCAATCGCTTGCGCTCCACGACACCCTGCTGGTCCGGACAGTCCGCGGCCCGTTCCGCATCACATGCAACGATCCGGACTGTCCCACCGACTCCACGAACTTGATTTCGCGGGCGGCGGCGGCGGCATGGAAGGCATCGGGTCGTCGCGGTGAGCCGTGCGGGATCTGGATTCGGCTGACCAAGCGGATTCCCGTTGCCGCCGGCCTGGGCGGCGGCAGCAGCGATGCCGCGGCGGCGTTGCGCGCGTTCGCCAGGATCTGGTCCGTCGATCGGCGGTGTCTGGACGATCTCGCCCGGTCGCTCGGCGCCGATGTGCCGTACTTCCTGATCGGCGGCACGGTGCTCGGCCTCGAGCGCGGCGACCTCCTGTTTCGCCTGATCGATGCTCCGCCGGCCTGGGTCACGCTCGTGCTTCCGGCATTCGGCGTGAGTACTCGCGACGCGTACCGATGGCTCGACGAAGAGGGCCTGGTGGGTGTGAGCGGTGGCCGCGGGCTGAAGGTCCGGGTCCCTTCGGTTGCATCGGAGCTCCAGAACGACCTGCAGGGCCCCGTCGCCGCGCGTCATCCCGAAATCAGTAGAATCGTCGCGGCACTTCGCCGCGCGGGCGCCTCGCAGGCGGCGATGTCCGGCAGCGGCTCGGCTGTTTTCGGTCTGTTCGAGCGTCGCGCGGCGGCCGTACAGGCGGCCGAGGTCGTCAGGACGCGGAGGCGTCGGGTCATCGTGACACACACGGTCGACAGCAACGCCTACCGGAGGCTTGCCGCCAAGTAAGCCCATCGTATACACTTAGCGTTTGCGCTGCATGGATCACCTGCGTTAGTCAGCGGTCCTCTGCCCATTCAGTTCAACACACGAGTTGAAGGCGTAACGGTGAACCGAAGCGATAGAGGAATCGGTATAACGCAGAGCAACGGACGCCGAAGAGAGAAGCCTTTCAAGCTTCCATCTGACCTCCGTTACGCTGGTCCTCTGTGGTTTTCACAGCTGTCTCTGCTCTTGTGACGTCACCGTGAAGGGCGCCTGCGACAGCCGGCTTGTGACAGCGACTGCGGCGGGGATCATTCCATCGATGGGTTTGCGGGTCGCGGCATATACGGGATGGGGCGTGGCCAAGCGGTAAGGCGCGGGACTTTGGATCCCGTATTCGAAGGTTCGAATCCTTCCGCCCCAGCCACCAGCCGGCGTTTCCGGCTCGTGCGCGAGTGTGTAGCCGTGCTTGCGAACGTGTCAGGGTTTGCGGTGCAAGCGCGTGAGCGGCCGGCCCTTCGACAGGCTCAGGGCGTACCGAGTGAAGTCGAAGGACGCGAGCGACCGAGCCGGGGTGTGGGGCAGAGCCCGCGTTAGACGGGCGGAGCGCGCGGCCGCGAGGGAGCGGGGCAAAGGGGTCCCCGCGAGCCGGGGTGTGGGGTAGAGCCCCACGTGAGCAGATCGAGCCAGCTCCGGGGGATTCAGCGCGGGTCTGGTCTGAAAAATGAGTGATCCGTTCATGGCGGTCGGGTTCGGCGAGCTGAAAGTGTTTTCGGGCAGCGCGCATCCGGATCTCGCACGGGAGATCGCCGCGTTTCTCGGCGTCGGCCTCGGGCAGGCCCGGCTGCGGCGGTTCCCGGATTCGGAAGTGTCGTTTCAGATTGACGAGAACATCCGCGGCACCGATGTGTTCCTCGTCCAGCCGACATCGCGCCCGGTCGATCAGCACCTCGTCGAGCTGCTGATCATGATCGATGCGTTCAAACGATCGTCGGCTGCGCGCATCACCGCCGTCCTGCCGTACTACGGCTACGCGCGACAGGACCGCAAGGACAAGCCGCGCGTTCCGATCTCAGCCAAGCTCGTGGCCAACGTGCTGAGCGCGGCCGGTACGCACCGGGTGCTGACGATGGACCTGCACAAGGCGCAGATCCAGGCGTTCTTCGATATTCCCGTCGACCATCTGTTCGCGGCGCCGGTCATCGTCGACTATCTGTCGCGCCTCGATCAGCCGCGGCTGACCATCGTCTCACCTGACGCGGGCGGTGCCGAGCGCGCGCGGGCCTATGCGAAACGCCTCGGTGCCGAGCTCGCGATCATCGACAAACGGCGCTCGGACGACGGGACGGCGGAAGTGATGAACGTGATTGGCGATGTCGAGGGCCGCACCTGCATCCTGCAGGACGACATCATCGATACGGCAGGGACGATTACCAAGGGCGCGTTGGCGCTGAAAGAGAGCGGGGCGGAGCGAGTGTTTGCGTGCGCCGTCCACGGCGTCCTGTCGCCGCCGGCGATCGATCTCATCGAGAGATCGCCGATTGACAAGCTGATCGTGACCAACACCATTCCGATGACGCCGGCCGGCCTGGCGAGCCCCAAAATCGTCGTCCTGTCGGTGGCCCGGCTGCTCGGACAGGCGATCAAGTCGATTCACGAGGAG
The DNA here is from genome assembly GCA_046726355.1 of Acidobacteriota bacterium. Classification (GTDB taxonomy): domain Bacteria; phylum Acidobacteriota; class Vicinamibacteria; order Vicinamibacterales; family CAVVIG01; genus QHWF01. The sequence continues at coordinate 49,260 of JBKPAI010000155.1, forward strand.
ACGTCGGTGTCGTCGTTGTTTGTCTAGCGGAGACCCAGAGGCCAGAGCCCAGAGGATACACATGGAAGCGATACTCGAGGCAACTGCACGGGAGACGTCCGGTAAAAACGAGGCGCGCCGCACGCGCCGCGAAGGCAAGGTGCCGGGCGTGTTGTACGGCGGCGACGGCGGCCGCGCGGTGTCGATTGCGGTCGATCCGCGCGAGCTGCTCAAAATCCTCCATTCCGAATCGGGACAGAACACGCTGATCTCGCTGAAGCTGGCGGGGGCCGACGCGCGCGTGCTGGTCAAGGATTTTCAGCTCGACCCGATCACGCACCAGCTGCTGCACGCCGATTTCTACCGCATCGCGATGGACAAGGTCCTCCAGGTGACGATCCCGGTGATCGTCCGTGGCGAACCCAAGGGCGTGAAACAGCAGGGCGGCGTCCTCGAGTTCATCCGGCGCGAGATCGCGATCGAGTGTCTGCCCGCAGACATTCCCGAGCACATCGAGATCGACGTGAGCGAGCTGATGCTGCACCAGGGCGTGCGCGTTCGCGACGTGCCCATCGATCCGAAGTGGACACCGCTCACCGAACCCGACACGATGCTCCTGCACATCATCATGCCGAAGGCCGAGGAGGTGCCGGCCCCGGCGGAGGCGGTGGCGGCGGCGGCGCCAGCCGAGCCGGAAGTGATCAAGAAGGGCAAGAAGGAGGAAGAGGAAGAGAAGGAGGAAAAGGAAAAGGAGAAGAAGAAATAGACTGATAGGCGCGCCTGCGGGGGAGGGGCCCGCCTTCGCGCCGGAGGCGCTACGGCGCGTCCGCCGTAGCTTTAGCGGAACCGGAAGCGGGGCTTGCGGGGTCCCCGCGAGCGACGGCGAGGGGGGGCCGGCGGGGCAAAGCCCGCAGCTTAATAGGCGCGCCCAGCGCGCCTGCGAGGGAGCGGAGCGGGGCGGAGGGGTCCCCGCGAGCGACCGAGCCGGGGTGTGGGGCGGAGCCCCACGTTAAGATTGAAGGCCATCTTCGGACTTGGCAATCCGGGGGCACGGTTCCGAGGGACGCGGCACAACGTCGGATTCGACGTGCTCGACGAGCTCGCGCGGCGCGCGAACGCCGCCTTCGAGTCGGCGCCGGCGGACGCGCTGATCGCCAGGGTTCGCACCAGCGATCCGGTTCTCCTGGTCAAGCCGGTCACCTTCATGAACCAGAGCGGTCAGGCCGTCGGTGAGCTGGTTCGCTACTTCAAGGTCGACCTGGCGGACGTCCTGGTCGTCGTGGACGAAGCGCAGCTGCCACTGGGCAAGCTGCGGGCGCGCGCGCGCGGTTCCGCTGGAGGGCACAACGGGCTCAAGTCGGTGATCGCGCATCTCGGCGAGTCGTTCAGCCGGCTGCGGCTCGGCGTCGGCCGTGGAGAACAGCGGCGCGACCTCGCCGACCATGTGCTTGCGAAGTTCGACAAGGATGAGGCGCCGGAGGTCGAGCGCATGATCACGCGCGCGGCCGATGCGGCGGAAACGTTCGTCACCTCCGGGATCGCCGTGGTGATGAATCGGTACAACGGCGGCGATCCCGCAACAACCGAATAGCCTTGCCGCCTGCGGGCGGCCCTTGCCGGTGGTGAATTGACACCACGGAGGACGCGCAGGACAGGAGGAAAAATCCTGCGCTTGGAGGATTGACGCTCCGCGTCCTCTGCGTCCTCGGTGGTAATCAGTCGCATTGACGAGGTCCACAAGGAGTGCACACATGCCCGACCGTCAGTACGAGCTCATTTACATTCTTCCGCCTGACACCACCGAGCAGCAGGTGACCGACCTGCACGCGCAGGTCGAGAGCGTGGTGTCGCGGATGAACGGCCAGGTTGACAAGACCGAGAACTGGGGACGGAAGAAACTGGCCTACGAAATTGGCCACCACAAAGAAGGCGTGTACGTCCTCGACGTCATCAACGGGTCAGGCGAGTTGATGAAGGAGCTGGATCGCCGCCTCAAGGTCATGGACCAGGTCATTCGACACATGATCGTCCGGGTGGACGAGGAGAAAAAAGTCGTCGAACGGACGCAGACCAAGCGGCGGACCGAGTCGGAGCGGCGCCGGGTCAGGCGCGGCCTGCCGCCGCAGCGGCAGCCGGGTGAGGCGCGCAGCGTCGAGGTCGACGAGGCCGACGATGATCGGTTTGACGGAGCGGAGGTCTGAAGATGCCTGCTGGACAAGGAAGATCGGGAGGCGGCCGCGGCCGCGGCGGCGACAAAAAGACGGCCGAGAAGATGCAGGGCCAGCGGCGCACGCTCTTCCGCCGCCGTAAAGTGTGCAAGTTCTGCGCGGACAAGATCGACGATATCAATTACAAGGACGTGAAGCTGCTCGGTCCGTTTGTTCCCGAACGCGGCAAAATCCTGCCGCGACGCATTTCCGGCACCTGCGCGATGCACCAGCGAAAGCTGCAGACCGCCATCAAGCGCGCGCGCCAGATTGCGCTGATCCCTTATGTGACGGACTGATTCTTGATTGTTGATTGCTGATTGCTGATTGTTGATTGTTGAATTTGGTTGACGATTATTGATTGGCGATTGGCGCCTCCAATCAACAATCAACAATCAACAATCAACAATCTCGAGGCTACGATGGAAGTGATTCTTCGAGAGCACGTGGACAATCTCGGCCGGCGCGGCGAGATCGTGAAGGTGGCGGACGGCTACGCGCGCAATTACCTGTTACCGCGCAAGCTGGCGCTGCTCGTCACCGAAGGGAACAAGCGGCAGATTGAGCGCGAGCGTGCGAAGTTCGATGCCAGGGAGGCCGAGGAGAAGGGCGTCGCCGGCGCCATCGCCGAGCGCCTGGCGAGCGTCGAGCTCGAGATCGCGCGCCGAGTCGGCGAGACCGACGTCTTGTACGGGTCCGTGACCAGCGCGGACATTGCTGCGGCGCTGCTCGCGAAAGGCTTCGAGGTCGACCGGCGCAAGCTGCAGCTGCACGAGCCGATCAAGAAGCTCGGCCAATACGATGTGCCGATCAAGCTTCATCGTGAGGTCACTCCGCACGTGAAGGTTCGGGTGATTGCCGAAGGTCAGGAGAAGACGAAGACATGAACCGCTAGCGGACACGCATGGCGGGTAAAGGACATCGCCAGTCGGCCAGTCGCCAGCCACAAAGACCACTTTGTGGTGATTGACCTGCCGGAGAGAGAGAATTTTCTCACGCGCTGATTTTCACCCACTCGGTTTCGATCTAAACTCTCTTCGCACACCCGCCGCCCCCGCCTGCGATGCCCGACATCTCCGTGGCCGAGCGCACGCTTCCGCACAACCTCGAGGCCGAGCGGTCGGTGCTCGGCGCGATTCTCCTGCACAACGACGCCTTCAATCTGGCCGCCGAAGTCATCGACGCGCACGATTTCTATCGCGACGCGCACCGCCGCATTTTCGACAAGATGGTGAAGCTCGCCGATCACGGCGATGCGATCGATCTGGTCACGCTCAAAGAGGAGCTCGGCCGCGCCGGCGAGCTCGACGAGGTCGGCGGCCCGGCCTACATCGCCGCGCTCGTCGACGGCATGCCGCGATCGGCGAATGTCGAGTACTACGCCCGCATCATCAAGGAGAAGGCGACGCTCCGGAACCTGATTTTTGCGGCGAACCGGATTATTGCCTCCGCGTACGAGGCCGGGGAAGACGCCGACGTCATCCTCGACCAGGCGGAGCACGCCATCTTCTCCATCGCCGATGCCAAGGTCCGCGACGGCTTCGTGTCGCTGCGCGATCTGGCGCAGTCGAGCCTCGACACCATCGAGAAGCTGCACTCCCGGCGCGAGCTCATCACCGGCGTGCCGACCGGCTTTGCCGACCTCGACGAGATGACGTCCGGCCTGCAGGCCTCCGATCTCGTCATCATCGCGGCGCGGCCGTCGATGGGAAAGACCAGCCTGGCGCTGAACATCGCCCAGCACGTCGGCACCAAGACCGACCTGACGGTGGCGATTTTCAGCCTCGAAATGTCCAAGCAGCAGCTCTTTTTCCGCATGCTGACCGGCGAAGCGCGGATCGACGCGCACCGGCTGCGCACCGGGATCTTCAGCGATCGCGACTGGGGCCGGCTGTCGCAGGCGATCGGCACGCTCAGCGAGACGCGGATCTTCATCGACGATTCGCCGTCCATCGGTGTGCTCGAGATGCGGGCGAAATGCCGCCGCCTTGCCGCCGAGCACGGGCTGAACCTGGTCATCGTCGACTATGTCCAGTTGATGCAGGGCCGGGGCAAGTTCGAGAATCGCACGTTGGAGCTGGCGGCGATCTCGCGATCCTTGAAGGGGCTCGCCAAGGAGCTCGGCGTCCCGATTGTGCTGCTCTCGCAGCTCAGTCGCGCACCGGAATCACGGTCGGATCATCGGCCGCAGCTGTCCGATCTGCGGGAGTCGGGGGCGCTCGAACAGGACGCCGACGTGGTCGTCTTCATCTACCGCGAAGACATGTACGCCGACAGGAGCGAGCCGCCGGGCGACGCCCAGGGCGTCGCCGAGCTGATCGTCGCGAAACAGCGCAATGGTCCGACCGGCGTCGTCAAGCTCGCGTTCATCCGCGAGTTCACACGATTCGAGAACCTGGCTCGTTCGTGAAATGGTTGGTATCAGCAGACTGGAAAATGGAGCGAGCCAATTCGCACGCCTCCTGCGGGAGCCAACCTATTGTGTTGGCCGGCGCAGCGCCAAATTCCAAATTCCAAATTCTGAATTCCAAATTCAATGGTCCGTCCCACTGTCGCGCGAATCGATCTCAATGCGCTCGAGGCCAACTACAGGCAGATCGTCGAGTACCTGGCCGGCGGGCGCTCCGCCACTGCTCCGCGCGTGATTGCGGTCGTCAAGGCCAACGCGTACGGCCATGGCGCCGGACAGGTCGCGCGGGCGCTCGAACGCGCCGGCGCCGATCTGCTGGCGTGCGCCGACATCGAAGAAGGCGCGGTGTTGCGGAGTGCGGGCGTGCGGGCGGAGATTCTGGTGTTTGGCGCCCTGAGCGTCAGCGATCTGGACGGTCTGTTCGATTGCCGGCTGACGCCGACGATCTCGACGCCCGGCGCCGCCCGTGCCGTGCAGGCGGCGGCGGCGAAACACAGGCAGTCGGTGCGGTATCACCTCAAGATCGATACCGGCATGAACCGGCTGGGGTTTCGCTTCGACAACCTCTCCCGCACGCTGCCGGAGCTCCTGGCCAGCCCGAACCTCGAGCTCGATGCCGTCTACACGCATTTCGCGACCGCTGACGACACAGGGTCGCCGCTGTTCCAGGAACAGCACGTTCGTTTCGCGCGGGCGCTCGCCAGCATCGAGGCGCTCCGTGCCTCGCTCACCCGCACGTCTGCCGGCGCAGCCGGCCGACATCCGCACGGGTCGCCGTCACCGGGTGCGGCGGTCGCGCCCCGCCGGCCGTACATCCACGCGGCCAACAGCGCGGCGCTGCTGCGCGATTCTCGCGTCTGGTACGACAGGGTCAGACCCGGCCTCCTGTTGTACGGCGTTGTGCCGCCGCCGCTCGCCGACAGCATCCCGCTGACGCCGGTGATGACGTTGACCAGCCGGATCGTCGCGGTGAAAGGCGTGCGGCCCGGCGAGGGTGTCGGATACGGCGTGCCGTTCACGGCGGGCCGTCCGACGAGCATCGCCATCGTGCCAGCCGGATACGCGGACGGCCTGGACCTGCGCCTCGCCGGCCGCGGATCGGTGCTCGTCCGCGGCCGCCGCGCGCCGATTGTCGGCTCGGTCTGCATGGACATGCTGATGGCCGACGTCACCGGTCTCGACGTCTCGCCCGGCGACGAGGTCGTGATCATCGGGCCGCAAGGTCAGGACCGTCTCGATGTGCGCGAGATCGCCGCCGACATCGGATCCATTCCCTATGAGATTCTGTGCCGCGTCGGGAGCCGCATCGAACGCGTGTACACGCGCGAGGATCGCCCGGAGCGGCGCAGCGGACGCGATCGGCGCGTGCAATAAGGCTCCGCACACACGTGGACCGTTGCACGCTTTTGTCCTTTGTATCCTTTGTACCCTTTGTGTCCTTTGTAATAATCGGCCAATGGCGAAGCGTCCGGCCACGGTGTTTGTCTGTCAGGAGTGCGGCTCGCAGTCGCCGAAGTGGCTCGGGCGGTGTGCGGAGTGCGGGGCGTGGAATTCGTTCGTCGAGGAGCGCGGCCAGGACCCGGCGGCCGCCGCGGCGTCTGCGCATCGCTACGCCCTCGGCAGCCCCGCGAGCTCGGCACGGCTCTACTCGGAGATCGAGATCGCGCCGCACGCGCGGTTGACGACCGGCATCGACGAGCTCGATCGCGTGCTTGGCGGCGGAATTGTTCCGGGCTCGCTGGTGCTGCTCGGCGGCGAGCCCGGCATCGGCAAATCCACGCTGCTGCTGCAGGCCGCTGCGAACATTGCCCGCGCCCTGGGCCCCGTGCTTTACAGCTCGGGAGAGGAATCCGAACATCAGATCAAGTCGCGGGGCGAGCGGCTGGCGGTGGGCTCGGCACCGCTCTACCTGCTCGCCGAAACGTGTCTGGAGCGGATTCTCGAAGAGATCGCTCGTCTCAAGCCCGCGCTCGTCATCGTCGACTCGGTGCAGACGATCTTCTCGCTCAAGTTTCAGTCGGCGCCGGGAAGCATCGGCCAGGTCCGCGAGGCGGCGACGCAGCTGCTCTTCACGGCAAAAGGACAGAACGTCCCCACGTTTCTCGTCGGCCACGTCACGAAAGACGGAAGCCTGGCGGGCCCGAAAGCGCTCGAGCATGTCGTTGATACGGTGCTGTACTTCGAAGGCGAGCGCCACCACTCCCATCGCGTCGTGCGCGCGGTGAAGAACCGGTTCGGCGCGGTGAGCGAGCTCGGCGTGTTCGAGATGACGTCCGCCGGCCTGCGTCCGGTGGCCAACCCCTCGAAGCTGTTCCTCGCGGAACGGCCGGTCAACGCGCCGGGCTCCGCGGTGTTGTGTTCGATCGAAGGTTCGCGGCCGATCCTCGTCGAAGTGCAGGCGCTCGTCAGCTCGAGCACGTACGCGATGGCGCGGCGGATGGCCAGCGGCATCGATCAGCAGCGCCTCTCGTTGCTGCTCGCGGTCCTGGAGAAGCGGGCCGGAGTCAACCTCATCGGCGACGATGTGTTCGTGAATATCGCGGGCGGGCTGACGGTCGACGAACCCGCCTCGGATCTGGGCGTCGTGGCCGCGATCGCCTCGAGCGTGCGGAACCGCGCTATTCCGCCGGCCACGGCGATTTTCGGCGAGGTGGGACTGGCCGGCGAGGTCCGGGGCATCACGCAGGCGTCCTTGCGCGTGCGCGAAGCGATTCAAATGGGGTTCCGGCGCTGCATCATGCCTGATGCCAATCTCGAGACGGCCACAGGCGGCCTGGCGGAGGCGGCGGCGGAGCGCCAGCCCTCGCTGGCCGCCGCGCGCGAAGCCGTCACGCGATCGGGGAATTGCGAACTGGTCGGCGTCCGGACGATTGGCGAAGCGCTCGATCAGATCCTCTGAAGGCGTTCCTGCCCGTGGTCAAAGCTCATCGGAATCTGCTGAAAGGCTCCCGTGCGTGAATGCGCCGCGCGTTCAGTGACAATTGGTGATATCTTTGGCTCGGGCTCAGCCGCCTGCCCGTTTTCACAGTTTTTCATTCGTCGCGGCGGCGTTCGTCCACGGGGGTCCGAGCCATGGCTTGGTTTGCGCTCGCGCGTGTCCTGTTCGTCGCTGCAGTCGCTTATGCGGCGGCCATCCTTCAGCCCTTTCCAGTCGGTGTCCCCGCGAACGTCGGCCTCGCGCTCACGCTGTCGGCACTCGTGGTCTGCTTCGAAAGCCGGCTCCGCGAGACCGCGATCACCCGCATCCTCGGTGCTCTCATCGGGTGCGCGATCGGCCTGGCAATCGCGCACGCGATTGTCACGGCGCTGTTCTGGGCCGACAACGGCGATCGCCGCGTCGAGTTCCTGCACAGTTTCACCCTGATCGTGCTTCCCTACCTTGGATTGGTACTGGGCGGGAAGCACGGGGAATGGCTCGAGCCGGCACGCCTGATCACACTGTTCCGCACCGCCGGACCGATGCGGCGCTACAAGATTCTCGACACCAGCGTCATCATCGACGGGCGCATCGCCGACGTGTGCGAGACCGGCTTTGTCGACGGCACGCTCGTCATCCCGCAGTTCGTGCTGAAGGAGCTGCAGCTGGTCGCCGATTCGGCCGACTCACTCAAACGAAACCGCGGCCGCCGCGGTCTCGATATCCTTCAGCGAATCCAGAAGATGGCCGGCGTCGAGGTGGCCATCTCCGATGTCGACTTTCCCGAGATCCGCGAAGTCGACCTCAAGCTGATCGAGCTGGCGCGCACGCTGCAAGGCAAGATCGTCACCAACGATTTCAATCTCAACAAGGTTGCACAGCTGCGCGGCGTCGATGTCCTCAACGTCAACGAGCTCGCCAACTCGCTCAAGCCGGTGGTCCTCCCCGGCGAGATCATGAAAGTGTTCATCCTGAAGGAAGGCAAGGAATACAACCAGGGCGTTGCCTATCTGGACGATGGCACGATGGTGGTGGTTGACAATGCCCGCAAGATGATCAGCAAGACCATCGACATCGTAGTCACCAGCGTGCTGCAGACAACCGCAGGAAAGATGATTTTCGGCCGCCATATCGAGGCCGGACTGGCGGCGCCCGCGGCGCCAGCGCTGGCGCCGGTGGAGCATGAGAAAGAGGAGAACGGCCGCGCGCGCGTGCGTCCGACGACAACTCCGCAGCCGCAACAGACCTAGACAACCTGCTGGATCGGCGCCTGTAATACACGCTTCCGATGTCGACATCTGGTTTTCCATGGCTGCCGACGTCGCGCTGCGGATCGGTCTTGACAGCCTGCCCCGGCGGATGGATTATCCACGCGCGTTGACGCACCCGTCTCCCGGGGCGTGACCCTCCGCGTTCGCTGATATTCCCGTTGATTTCCGTCAACCCGGATCCGGTAAAGGAGAGATCTCATGAGACGACTCGGCTCCGTGCTCCGCGTCGGTGGTCTCCTCGCGGCCACTGCGCTCCTCACCGCCGGCGTTCGCGTCGACGCCCACAATCGGCATGAGAAGGGCCGTTTCGATCTCGCGGAGGCCACGATCGCCTCGATCCAGGAGGCGTTTGAGGAGGGTGTGATCACGCCGGAGGAACTGGTGCAGATGTACCTGAATCGCATCGAGGCCTACGACGGCAAAGGGACCGCGACGCATCTCAACTCGTACATCGCAGTCAACGGCGATGCCGTGCGCGAGGCGAAGCACGCGAAAATACCGCACGGGCGCGGACATCGCGATCCCGACAGCCTGATGGCGGGCATTCCGGTGATCCTCAAGGACAACATCGATACCGAGGACATGCCGACGACCGCCGGTTCGCTGGCGCTCCGGGGATCGTTTCCGAGATCCGACGCCTTCGTCACACGCAAGCTGCGCGACGCGGGCGCGATCATCATCGGCAAGGCGACGATGACCGAGTTCGCGAACTTCCTCACCAACGGCATGCCGGCGGGTTACAGCTCGCTCGGCGGATACGGATATAACCCGTATGATCCGCGGCCGGATCCGCGTGCCCTCCCGGATGCTCTTGGCCGGCTGATGAACGACGGCCGGCCGGTGCTGACGCCAGGCGGATCCAGCTCGGGTCCGGGCATTGCGGTGGCGGCAAATCTCGCGGCGATCGGCGTCGGCACCGAGACGTCCGGCTCGATTCTGAGTCCCGGCACGGCGAACATGCTGGTCGGCATCAAGCCGACGGTGGGCCTCATCAGCCGTGACGGCATCATCCCAATCACCGCGGACCAGGACACGGCGGGGCCGCTTGCGCGGACGGTGCGCGATGCCGCCATCCTGCTTGGCGTGATGGCCGGCTTCGATCCGAAGGATCCTGCAACGGAAGCCTGCCTCGTGCCCGGCAACTGCTTCGCGGATTACACGCGGTACCTCGATCCGCACGCCCTGAACGGCGCGCGCATCGCGGTGCCGCCGTTCCCGGTGAACCGCGCGGCGATCATGAACAATGCCATCAGCGTCATGCGCGCGCAGGGCGCCACGGTCGATCTCGTTCCGGCCCTGGCTCCTCAGCTCCCCGGCTGCCCGTCGCGTCCGCCGGCGGCGAATTATCCGCCGCTTCCGGGCTGTTCGGCCGTGCTGAATTATGGCTTCAAGCGCGACTTGAATCAGTATTTCGACGATCACGTCAGGCGCGCGTTTCCGATTCACTCACTCGAAGACGTGGTCAGCTTCAATGCGGCGCACATGCCGGCCGCGACCAAGTACGATCAGGATCTCGCGATTTTCTCGCAGATGTTCGACACGTCCGCCGGCAGCGCCGACACGCTCCGGTATCAGTCGGATCGGGCGGAAGACATCAGCCGATCACGCGGCGCTATCGCGGCGGCGTTGAACGGGCCCGACGGGCGCCCGGGAACGGCCGACGACTACGACGCGTTGCTCTTTTCCGGGAACAGCGGCGCCGGAACGCCGGCCAAAGCCGGGTATCCGAGCATTGTCGTGCCGGGCGGGTTCTTCGACCCCAACGTCGCCTCTGTGCCGCCGCCGTTTCCGGCAGGGTTCGTGGCGAAGCCCGCACCCGCCGGGGTGACATTTTCAGGTCCGGCGTTCAGCGAGCCGCGGCTGATCGCGCTCGCGTACGCGTTCGAGCAGGCGACCCACCACCGCGTGCCGCCGGAGAGCACGCCGCCGCTGCCAAGCGATACAGTGATCGGACGGTGACGAGGTCCATGTAACCGGAGGAGACGGAGGAAACGGTCACCACGGGAGGAGGCGCAGGAACGGTCACGGTAATCCGTTTCCTCCGTCTCCTCCGTTTGCCGGTAAGACCGTTTCCTCCCTGTCCTCCGTTTGCTCCGCACCGGAGATCCCTCTATAGAATGAAGCTCGTTGCGTATCCCTCCTTACCACTGGTGGCGGACGGTTTTCTTCCTCATTCCCGCGATCACCGTTTACACCATCGTGCTGGGCGCGGCGTCGCTCGTGTCGAGCCTGTTCGACTCGAGCGGCCACTTCGCTCACGCGTGCGCGCGCGCGTGGTCGTGGCTCATCCTTCGGACCACCGGCGTCCGTGTCACGGTTGAAGGATTGGATCGAATTGCGCCGGCGACGACCTACGTGTTCGTGTCGAATCACCAGAGCATCTACGACACGCCGGTCATTTTCGCGTCGCTGCCGTATCAGCTGCGCATCATCGCCAAGGAATCGCTGGCGCGATTTCCCGTCCTCGGCTGGCACCTGAAACGGGGAGGCCATCTTTTCGTGGATCGGCGGCACCCCGATCGAGCCGGTATCCTGAGGACGTGGCGCAGGCTGATCGCGGAAGGCCTGTCCCTGATCATTTACGCCGAAGGCACGCGAAGCGCGGACGGCCGCGTCGCGCGGTTCAAGGCGGGCAGCTTTCTGCTCGCGATCCAGGCGGGGCTTCCGATCGTGCCGCTCGCAGTGATTGGCACCCGGCGGGTGATGCCGAAGGGCCGTCTGCGCACCGAGCCGGCCGATGTGCGGCTCATCGTCCATGCGCCGATTCAACCGTCAGTGGCAGGCACGCCGACCGTGCAGGATGCGCGGGCGCTCGCCGATCGAACGTATCAAATCGTCGCCGCCGCCGTGCGTGACGGTCAACCGGGCGAGCTCGTATAACGGCGGTGCGCTGAGGACGTTGGTTCACACATCTAGCGAGGCTCCGCCTCAGACCGTCGAGAGGCTCCGCCTCGCTAGACCACAAGCTTGATAACGCCGCGCTGGCGCGCGGACGGTCTTGACCGAAAAACTTGACTCAAATCGTGCAAGTTTTTCGCGTCCAGACCTCTAGCAAGACCCGCGCTGCAGACTGGTGTGGAACGCAAAGGCCCCACCTTCGCTCGATGCGATTCAGGCGAACTGCGGCTCGGCAAGCGTGAAGGCCGCAGAGGAATATACTTTTGTCTTGCGTCCTTTGCGTTCAACCGTTCGTTTCCGCCCTGGCGGTCCCCTCCGATTTCGCCGCTTCATGGGCGGCCGAGGTCATAGCGCAGGATGGGACGCGTTCTTGCCCGGCGCGCGCACTCGGTGAAGCCGGCTTGTTCGAAAGTCGACACAAATCCGGTGAATGCGTAATTGGTCGACGCCACGCCTGGCTTGGGTGGCACCGGATACGCTTCGACGATGCGGCCGCCTTGTGTGCGCACGTATGCGACAGCTGCCTCAATCAGCGCGCGGGTGAGATGTCGCCGGCGATGGGATCGCGCGACATACAGGCAGCTGATCGACCAGACGCGCTCGGTGTCCACCGCCTTGCGCGACGGCGACCGCTGCAGCGCAGGATAGGCTTCTCTCGGCGCGACCGCGCACCACGCCACGGGTTGGCCTGCGGAATACGCCAGGAGACCGGGCACGCACCCGCTCTGGACGAGCGCCCGCATCGCTCGTTTGTTGCCGTCACCCTTCTGGCGAAGGTACTGTTGCTTGGGTAGTCGCCACCCCATGCACCAGCACCCGCCGCCGACGCCGCGCGCGCCGAAGAGGCGAAGGAAGTCAGGCCAGCGATCCTGCGTCAGCGGATGAATATCGAGCCGGCTCATGGCTGCAGCTCCGCGATCAACGTGAGGCGCCGATTGCGATGCAGGTGCAGCATTATAGAAGCAGGCCTCCCCGAATGAGGCTTGAGAGAACAGAACAACGATGTTCGTGACGGCGATCATCGCCGCAGCCGGGCGGGGCGTGCGGTTTGGCGTCGGCGTGGGGCCGAAGCAACTGCTCGTGGTGGCGGGCCGGCCGATCCTGGAGCGAAGTGTGACGGCCTTCCTCGACCATCCGTCCGTGCACGAGATCGTTGTCTCGATGCCGGCCGAGCTCCTCGCCGATCCGCCGGACTACCTCCGGCGTTCCTCGAAGCCGTTGCGGCTGGTGGAAGGCGGGGTTCGGCGTCAGGACTCGGTGTCGAACGCATTCAACGCCGCGAGCGACTGTGCCGATGTCGTGGTGATCCACGACGCCGTCCGCCCGTTCGTCAGCGCGGATCTCATTTCCCGGACGATTGCGGCCGCATCGGAACACGGGGCGGCTGTTGCCGCGATGCCGGCGCGCGATACGGTGAAGCGAGGTCACCGGCTGCCTCCGCCTGGCGGCGCGGGGCGTCTCGCCGACCCCCTCTCCGCAACTCGGGCGAATGGCGGCCTGACGGTCGCGGAGACCCTGCCGCGCGACGCGATCTTCCTGGCTCAGACGCCCCAGGCGTTTCGCCGTGAAGTGCTTCGTGCGGCGCTCGCGGGCGCCGGTACGGCGGCGGCGGACGCGACCGATGAAGCGGTCCTGGTCGAGCGCGCCGGGCATGAGGTTCGGCTCGTCGAGGGTGAGCCGTCGAACATCAAGATCACGACGCCCGACGATCTTGTCATGGCTGAGGCCATTGCGAGCACTGCCGCCTCGCGAGTCATTCCTGATCTGACCTCGCGAGCGGCCGGTGTGTTGATCCGCGCCGGCACCGGCTATGACCTGCATCGGCTCGTGCCAGGCCGCCGCCTGGTCATAGGCGGCGTGACGCTCGCTTCCGACCGGGGCGCGCTCGGACACTCGGACGCCGACGTCGTGTGTCATGCTGTCACTGACGCGATTCTCGGCGCCGCCTGCCTTGGCGACATCGGCCGGCACTTTCCCGATTCGGATCCGCGCTGGAAGGATGCCTCCAGCCTGGATCTGCTCGCCCGCGCCGTTCGGATGATCCGCGACGAAGGTCTCGACGTGGGAAACGTCGATGTGACGGTCATGCTCGAGACACCGAAGATCAGGAACCACATCGACGCGATGCGGTCCGCAGTTGCCGCCGCCATCGGCATCGCGCCTGCGCTCGTCAGTATCAAAGCCAAGACGAACGAAGGACTCGACGCGATCGGCCGCGGCGAGGCGGTGGCGGCTCATGCAATCGCGATGTTGAAGAGCCGCTAGAATTCGAAACATGCGCGTCCGTTTCGCACCCAGCCCCACCGGTCACCTGCACGTCGGCAACGCGCGCACGGCGCTGTTCAACTGGCTGCTCGCGCGCCGCCATGACGGGACGTTCATCCTCCGGATCGAGGACACCGATGTCGAGCGCTCCAGCCGGGAATCGGAGGCGGCGATCGCGCGGGATCTGCGCTGGCTGGGGCTCGACTGGGACGAGGGTCCCGATGTCGGCGGTTCGCACGGCCCGTACCGGCAGTCCGAGCGGCTGCACGTGTACGAGAAGCACGCATCCGACCTGCTCGCTGCCAATCGCGCGTACTACTGTTTTTGCAGCGCCGCCGAGCTCGAGGCCGAGCGGCGGGATGCGCTTGCGCGCGGCCGTCCCGCGAAGTACGCCGGCACGTGCCGGCGCCTCTCGCGCGAGCAGGCGCAGGCACGCATTGCGGCCGGCGAGCGGCCGGCGATCCGCTTTCGCGTGCCCGCGGACCATGTCGTCGTCTTCACCGACGTCGTTCGGGGCGATGTCCGTTTTGACACCGAAGTGATTGGCGATCCCATCATCGTGCGCGCCGACGGCCACCCGGCCTACAACTTCGCGGTCGTGGTCGACGATGCGCTGATGCAGGTGACCCATGTGATTCGCGGCGAGGATCACATCTCGAATACCCCGCGCCAGATCCTGTTGTACGAGGCGCTCGGGTTCCCTCTCCCCGTCTTCGCGCACCTGGCGCTGGTCATGGGGCCCGACCACAGTCCGCTGTCCAAGCGCCACGGCGCGACATCGGTCGCCGAGTTCCGGGCGAAAGGCTACCTGCCCGAAGCGCTGGTCAACTATCTGGCGTTGATCGGCTGGTCGCCGCGCGGCCGGGCCGTCGAGTCGCCGGATCCCGCGGCCGCGCGGCGGCCGGCCGGAGCGCCGGAGGGAGCCAGCGAACGGGCAATGCCGTCGCTTCGGGACGAGGAACTGCTGCTGCCCCTCGAACTAGCGAGGCGGTTTGCTCTCGAGGACGTCGGTCACAGCGCTGGGGTCTTCGACGAGGAGAAGCTGGCATGGGTGAACCGTCACTACCTGAAGGCAGCCGACGCGGCCCGGCTCGCTGAGCTCTCGGTCCCGTACTTCAACGAGGCGGGCGTGCGGATGTCGCCCGACGCGCGCGGTCTCGCGTTCCTCGCGTCGGCCATGACGATGGCAAGCGCCTCCGTCGATCGGCTGAATCAGGTACCGGACCGGCTGGCGCTGCTGTTCGATTACGATGCCGAGCGTGTGCTCGCCGAGCCGGCCGTTCGAAGCGAGATGCGGGCCGGTGAAGCGCAGGCGGTCGTGACCGAGCTGGCGCGCGAGCTTTCACGGGCGCCCAGGCTCGATCGCGAAAGCTTTCGCGCCGTGGCGAACCGCGTGAAAACGCGGACGGCGCAAAAAGGCAAGGCACTGTTCCACCCGATCCGCATCGCTCTCACCGGCCGGCCAGACGGCCCCGAGCTCGATCTCGCGGTGCCGGCAATCGATCGCGGCGCGGAGCTGCCGCCGGATGCGGGGATGCCGCCGATCATCGGCAATCGTGAACGTGCGGCAGCGTTCGTCGCGGCGCTGAGGAATTAGGAATTCGGAATTCGGAATTTGGAATTCGAATCAGGAATTCGGCATCGTGCGTCCGAATTTCTAATTCCAAATTCCTGATTCCAAATTCAAGATGCGCATCTACGGCATCAACCCCGTACTCGAGGCGCTGCGCGCGAAGCGCGTGACGGCCGTGTGGATATCGGCTCGAGCGGAAGCCGGCAGGGATCGGCTGGGGGAGATTGTCCGGCTTGCCGACGCGGCGAAGGTGCCGATGAGGCGTGTGAACGCCGACGACCTGGCGCGCGTCGCGCGCGCCGACACCCACCAGGGCGTCGTCGCCGACGTGGCCGATCACACGAGCGTCAGCGTGGAAGATCTGATCGCCACCGCGAACGGCCCGCCGCTCCTCGTCGTGCTCGATCAGGTTGAAGATCCGCACAATGTCGGCGCGATTCTACGCACGGTCGATGCTGCCGGCGCGCACGGCGTTGTACGCCAGTCGCGTCACGCGGCGCGGCTCGACGGCGCTGCCGCAAGAGTCTCAGCCGGCGCCCTCTGGCATGTGCACATCGCGGAGGTCGTCAACATCGCGCGGGCGTTGGAGCAGCTGAAATCCGCAGGCGTGTGGACCGTCGGCTTTGCCGGGGGCGCGGTGAAGACGTACGATGAAGTCGACTTCACCCTGCCGACCGCGATCGTGCTGGGCGCTGAAGGGACCGGGCTGCGCCGGCTGGTGCGGGAACGCTGCGACTGGCTGGTCTCCATTCCCCTGAGCGGGCATGTGGAGAGCCTCAACGTGTCGGTCGCCGCCGGGATCGCCCTGTTCGAGGCGGTCCGCCAGCGCCGCGCGAAGTCGGACGCGCGCACCTGAGGATCGTGTGTTCCGGCGGCTCGGTCGACCGAGCGTGCCTGACGCCACGGTGATGTACAATGAAGGGTTTCCGGGAACGCGGACGCGACACCATGAGCTCGTCAGTAGAATTCGTGCCGGTCGAATGTCTTGCCATCGTGGCACGAGACGTGCTAAAGTTTGCGTTTCGGTCTGGCTGGCGTAGCTCAGTCGGTAGAGCAGCTGATTTGTAATCAGCAGGTCGGGGGTTCAAATCCCTTCGCCAGCTCCATCGGAATACAGTAGGAAAAGTCAGAGCGCACGCGTTTCCACTTACACACAGTTGGCGAGGTAGCGAAGCGGTCAAACGCAGCAGACTGTAAATCTGTCGCCCTAGCGGCTTCGAAGGTTCGAGTCCTTCCCTCGCCATACCCCTTCGCTCGCTCGGCATGGTTTGCGAGCTTCGGGGGCACGGGTCAGCGGCGGTTGTGAGTGGGTAGCGGGCAAGCGCGTAGGCGGGAGTAACTCAGTGGTAGAGTCACAGCCTTCCAAGCTGTTGGTCGCGGGTTCGATCCCCGTCTCCCGCTCCAAGACAGTCGATAGTCACCGGT
>JBKPAI010000156.1:0-17789 GCA_046726355.1 Acidobacteriota bacterium
CGCCTCAATCAACTCGTCCACCGTCTCCGGCTCGTCGAGCGACTTTCCGACCGACAGCCTCGCGCACATCCGGCGGTACAACTGGCTCGTCTTCAACAGCTCCTCGTGGCGGCCCTGGGCGGCGATCCGGCCGCCGTCGAGTACCAGGATCCGATCGGCGTCGCGGACCGTCGACAGACGGTGAGCGATGACGATCGTTGTCCGTCCGGCCCGCAGCCGGCGCAGGGCGGCGAACACAATCTCTTCCGAGATGGCGTCGAGCGACGAGGTCGGCTCGTCGAGGATGAGCACGGGCGCGTTCTTCAGGATCGCCCGCGCGACGCTCAAGCGCTGGCGTTCTCCCCCCGACAGCCCGCCTCCGGCCTCGGCAATCTCGGTGTCGTACTTCCGGGGCAGATGCGAGATGAACTCGTGCGCGTGGGCGGCGCGCGCCGCGTCCTCGATCTCCTGCGGCGTCGCATCCAGGCGCCCGTAGCGCAGGTTGTCCGCAATCGTGCCCGAGAGGAGCACCGGATCCTGCAGCACGATCGCGATCTTCTCGCGCAGCGATCGGATGCGATAGTTGCGGACGTCCTCGCCGTCGATGAGCACGCGGCCGCGGCTCGCCTCGTAAAATCTCGGGATGAGGCTGACCAGCGTCGTCTTGCCGGCGCCGGTCAGGCCGACGAGCGCGACCATTTCGCCGGGTCTGGCCTCGAAGTCGATGTCGTGCAGGACGTTCGTGCCGTCGGGATAGGTGAATCCGACGCCCTCGAATTTGAGGTCGCCTTTGATCTCGGTCGCCTCCCGCGCGCCGCGCACGTCGATGGTTTCCGGGATCAGCGCCAGCATCGCCCTGACGCGCTTGGCGCCCGCCAGCGCGCCCTGCAGCTGGCCGGTGGTGTGCGCAATCGCCGACAGCGGACCGTACACCGCGGCCAGATAGCTGATCACCACCGTCAGTTCACCAATCTTGAGGCGGCCGCGCATCACGAAGGTGCCGCCGACGATGACCACGAGCGCCGTACCGAGGATCGTGATGGTGCTGACGACGACAGAGAACAGAGACGACTGCCAGGTGATGGCGATCCTGGCGTTCATCGTCGTTTCGCCGGCAGCCGCATAGCGCTTCAGCTCGTGCGGCTCGCGCGCGAAGCTCTTGACCAGCCGGATCGCGCCAAAGGTCTCGTACACGCGTTCGAGCAGCTTCGTCTCCAGCTCCTTGACGCGCTCCTCGCGCGTGACCAGCGTCGAGGTGTAGTAGCGCAGGCACAGATACATGAACGGCACGACGGTCAGCGACAGCAACGCAATCGTGACGTTCAGCCGCAGCAGGATCGCAAACATCACGGCCAGCGAGGTGATCGAGGTCGCCAGCGGGAAGATGCCGCTCATCACCAGGTTCTCGATCGCGTAGGCATCGACGTCGACGCGGTAGACGGCGTCCGCCGTGCTCGTGGTGATGTGGTGATGGAGGCCGAGGCCGGTCAGGTGTTGAAACAACCGGTGCCGCAGGTCGTAGACCATCCGCTGCCCGGTATCCACCTGCACCTGCGTGCCGTAGGCCGACACGAACTGATTCGTCACCTGCAGGAGCACGCCGGCACACACCAGCGCGACGAGCAGCACGAACCGATCGCCGCCGTGAATAGCGAGGAGCCAGCCGGCATACGGCTGCGGGATCGGGTGGTTCTCGAGGACGTAGTCGATGATCACGGCAAGCGGCCACGGCTGGAGCGCGCCGAGCCCGATCTCCGACAGCAGGAGGACGACCAGCAGCACGACGCGCGTCTTGTACGGACGCAGAAACGACAGCGTCCAGGCCAGCAGCGGCGCCTCGGAGGCCGCCATCATCCGCCTGCCTTCTTGAACGGCGTGAGGACGCGCGGGGACGTGAGGCTGGGCGCGGCGACCTTCTTCGGGATGATCAGCGGTACCACCTGGTCGTTGCTCGAATCGGCGACGTACAGGAACCCCCGCCGCGGCGCGTAGGCGAGACGCGTCGGCGCGCCGAACACTTCGCGCCCTTCGTCGCTGAGATCGCGGATGATGCCGTCGGGGCCGACCGCGCGCACGTGGCCGTTGTAATAATCGGCGATGAAAATCGTGACCGCGTTGTCCGGTTCCTCGACCACCGCGACGCCTGCCGGACCAGCCAGCCTGGCGTTCGTCGCCAGGCCATCGTCGCCGGAATAGCCCCACGCGCCGGTGCCCGCCACCGTCCGGATGATGTGCGTGCGCGCGTCGACCTTGCGCACGCGATTGTGGTGCATGTCAGCGATGTAGATGTCGCCATTCGCCGCCACCGCCACATCGCTCGGCATGTTCAGGTGCGCCTTCGTCGCCGGGCCGCCGTCGCCGACGTCAATGCCTTCTCCGGGCGTGCCGTCGCCGGCGATCGTGTGGATCAGACCGGTCCTCGCCTCGATCATCCGGATCCGGTAGTTCAACGAATCGGCGATGTAGATGTCGCCGTTGGGCGCCGCCACCACGGCCGTCGGCGTGTTCAGCGCCGCCTCGGTGGCCGGCTTCTCGTCGTCGTCGTAGCCGTTCTCGCCCGATCCGGCGATCGTGGTCATGATGCCGGTGGGGCGATCGACCCTGCGGATGCGGTCGTTGTGCGAATCGGCGATGATCAGATCGCCGTCGGGCGCCACGGCCACACCGTCCGGCGTGTCGAGCTGCGCGACGATCGCCGGCCCGAAGTCGCCGGAGAACCCGGCGCCGAGCTCATAACTTCCAGCGACCGGTTCGATGTTTCCGTACGCATCGACGACGCGAATCACGTTGTTGTTCGAATCCGCGATGTAGATATCGCCGTTCGGCGAGACGGCGATGCCGCCCGGCGTGTCCAGCCACGCGTAGATCGCCGGCCCGTAGTCGCCGGCGTAACCCTTGGTCCCGCCAATCACCGGACCGATGGCCACTTCCCGCAGCATGAACGTGCTGGCGCCGATCGACAGCATCATCAGCACGAACACGATGGCGCTGCGCAGGCCGTAGGCGCGGAGCAGCGACGGCGGGATGAGCGGCACCCGCGCCGGCCCCGAGCGGAGCGCCGCCATCCCGGATCCGACCGTCACGTGGGCGATGCCCCGCTTGACCGTGCCGGCCGTCTGCGCCGTGCGCCAGACGACAAACACCGTCACCACCGTCGTGAGTCCGGCCGCGATCACG
The DNA here is from genome assembly GCA_046726355.1 of Acidobacteriota bacterium. Taxonomy (GTDB): domain Bacteria; phylum Acidobacteriota; class Vicinamibacteria; order Vicinamibacterales; family CAVVIG01; genus QHWF01. The sequence continues at coordinate 3,157 of JBKPAI010000156.1, forward strand.
GCACCGAGCGGCCACCGGTAGGCGACGCCGGCCCAGGCGCAGGCAACGAGCGCGATGCCGAAGACGAGCGCGCTCACGATGCCGAACGATGTCGGCCGCAGGTGCGTGCTCACGCGGACCAGCGATCGGCCTTCGCCATGCTCCTCGACCAGCGCGCGCACGTCGATCCACGCCCAGCGGCCGACCAGAATGCTCACGTCCCGATCATCGGACCAGCCCTCGTCAATCTCGATCGTACGGACCGCCCGGGATCGCCGCAGCCAGTCGGTGAAGTGCCCCAGCACACGGTCGGCGCAGGTCCACTTCTCGCTCCAGAACTGATCCTCCGGCACGCCGCCGGAGATCAGCAGCAGCGCGCGCTTCGCCTCGGTGAGCGAGGGCCTCGGTCCGCGGCTCCGCTGCTGTTCCGGCCGCGGCAGCGCCACCTCCGGCGGGAACAGAACACCGCGCACCTGGCCCCACATGCGGGCGAACGGCTGGATGAAATGCAGATAGGCGACAAGAATCCGGTGCCGGAGCTGGCTGCCTTCGAGCGAGTCGACCTCGGACCGCATCGCGTAGGTGATGTTCCTGGAGATCGTGGCGACGATGCCGACGATGCCGCCGGCCAACAGCATCGCGGCTGCCCACTGATGCACGCGGGTCGCGGCGACCGCCAGGCCCGCCAGCGTGAGCACGAACGAGATCACCTGAAATCTGATCGAATGCGGCAGAAACGCGAACGGGTGGACGTCGGTGCGGTAGACGGACGGAAACGCCGCCGTGCCCCAGACGCCGGCGTTGATCCGCGTGCCCCACAGAGAACGGACAAACGGAAGCGGGCTGTAGATGCGGCCGCGCCACAGCATGCGGCCGTCGAGGAACTTGTCAGGGTGGTGCGCCATCAGCCACGTTTCGCCCTCGCCGTATCCGACCTGCTGGCGCCAGTAGGCCTTCACCGACGCGCGGTGGCGATGCCACACGAGCGCGGACGAGGCAAACCCGATCCTCCACCCTCGTGCCTGCAGCCGCCAGCACACGTCCACATCGTCGCCGGCGCGGAGATAGATGGGATTGAAGCCGCCGATCGCGAGCAGCGCGTCCCGCCGGAACGCCATGTTGCAGCCGGGAACATGCTCGGCAATGCGATCATCGAGGAGCACGTGGGTCGGGCCGCCGGGTGCGCGCGCGATGCACTGCGCCATCGGAGGATCGTCGCCGGGCACCACGTTCGGCCCGCCCGAGCCGACCACGTCCGACACCAGGAACGGCTGGACGAGGAAGGTGAGCCAGTCGCGATCCACGCGCGTGTCGGCATCCGTGTAGGCGACGATGGCGCCGGTCGCGGCGGCAAGACCGACGTTGCGCGCGGCGCTCAGTCCGCGGTTTGGCGTCTCGATGACGTGGACCCGCCGGTGCGCGTGCGCGATCTCACTGGTGCGGTCGCGCGAGCCGTCGTTGACGACGATGATCTCGTAGTCGGGATACGTCTGTCCTTCGATGGCCGTGAGGCACTCGTCCAGCGTGTCCGCGGCGTTGTACGCGCAGACGACGACCGAGACCTTGGGCCAGCTTCTGCGCTGCTCGGACGAGAACGGCGCGTTCCGAAATGCCGCCGCGACGGTGTGCGCGGCAGGCTTCAGGCGGCGGCTGCCATCGACGAGCCCGAACTTCCATTCGTCCACGTCGTGGCCGCCGCGCCACCACTCGTCGGTCCAGGCGAACGCCACGGCCCCGCAGCAGCCCTCTTCGAAGGCCGCGCGCAGATGCATTGCCGTGATCCGCGCCTGTCCGGCCTCGCCTTCGCGCAGGCTGTCGGCGCCGGCCTCGGCCAGCAGCAGCGGCTTGTGACCGGCGATGTGCTGGAGCCGGGCGATGTAGGCTCTCAGGTCCGCCTCGTGATGGAGGTAGACGTTGAAGGCGCAGACGTCGAAAAACGACAGATCGAGAAACTCGGTGGGCGGAAAGTTGACGTAGGTGAAGAGCGATTCGGGCCGCGCCGCTTTCGCGTCTTCGTAAAACCGGCGGAGGAACCGTTCCACGCGCACACGGCCGTGCCAGCGGACGACTCCCGGCGGAATCTCGTTGCCGAGCGCGAACATGAGCACGGCAGGGTGTCTGCCCAGCTCGACCAGCTGGGCGACTATCTGACGGCGGATCTCGCGCTTCAGCTTCCGATCGTCGAGAAACGCTACGTGCTGCGACCACGGCAGACCGATCACGACCCGAAGGCCGTGTCGGGCTGCCTCATCGAGCAGATCCGGTTTGGGCGGCGTGTACGTCCGAACAGTATTGATGCCGAGATCCGCCATCAGGCGGAAGTCTTCGGCAACCTGCCGCGCGTCCGGAAACTGGTACCCTTCAGAATCGGGCGCAAACGTCCCGTACGTGACGCCCTTGACCAGGAAGCGTTCGTGAGAAACGCGCAGAAATTTTCCGTCCACGGCCACGCGGTGGTCGACTGGGATCGCACGTGTGTCGTGCTGAACGGTAGGACCGGCCTGAAGCGCCGTGCTCACAGCGGGGTTGCGCCCCTATTATCGTGAGGCGCAAACCCTATTGTATCAGTCGTTTGGCGACAGCGAATCATCACAGGTTTTGGGCGAGGGGCTTCAGGCTTCAGGTTTCAGGTTTGGGCTTGGCTTCACGCTGTGAGGCATACCGCGCCGGTTCGAGCAAGCGCTGAGCCAACAGCAGAGAGCCACGAGCCGAAAAGCCACGCGCCTAGAGCCGAACGCGGCCGAAAGCCCACAGCCCAGAGCCGCACGGGGCTACTCATTGACGGCATTCTGGCGCTGCGGAAGCGAAAACACTTGTCCTGACGGGTCCATGTATTCGAGCTTCAGCCGACCGTCGAAAGTACCCAGTTTTGTTTCGAAGCGCTTCCATTCGGCTGGTGCAAACAACTCGGTGTGGACGATCACGTAGGTCACCCCAAGCTGCTCCAGGTGGCCCAGGCTCTGTGCGTCCGGAAAATTTCTCAGTTCCTCGTAGAGGTCTCTGTGCGTGCCCGGAAGCCAGCCACTGTACCCGTTGACCATCTTCTGCCAGTGCACCGTCGAATGCAGCATGTAAGCCGTCTGGTATCGCGGGTCGGGTCCGGCCAGCGGCAGTTCGGCGACAACGAACGGCTTCGGCTGCCGCGCGAGCCATCGATCAACAGCGGGCGGATCGATCCGATAGGCCGCCACATTGAGCGGCATGGCTGCAAACTCCGCAATGAGCACCGCCATGACGAGGGATGCCGCGATCAGGCGGGTCCGCGCTGCCCGGTAGGCGGTCAATGACTCCACGCCGGCCGCCGCCAGCACCGCGATGGCCAATACCAGCAGCACGACGAACCGCGTCGAAATACGGATGAAGCTGAACCCCGGCAGGCGATACACGAGGGGCCACAACCCGAAGCGCCATAAGCGCATGGGCGGTGAGATCATCAGCCAGGCGCAGAGAACCGCGAGAACGAAATAGAACGTGGCGGGATCGCGAGGACGCACGGCCAGCGAGTGGGCGAGCGCCTTGAGGCGATGCCACGCCCTGACTCGAATGTCGAGCGGCGCGCGGCGGATGACGGCAGCGCGTAATCCCGCCATCAGCACACAGATGAACCAGGAACGGGCCGCCCCGCGTGCGCTCAAAACGACCGTGGTTCCAACCCGCAGTCGGATCGGCCCGAAGAATGTCACGACGGCGGCGGTGACGAATGCGATGAGCGCTGCCAGTTCGAGCGCGAAACCGATCCGCACCCATACGCTCGTCGATCGCGGGCTCGCGGCTCCGGCCGCGGCCCTGCGGCTCCGCAGGACACCTATCACGGCGAGCGCCAACGGAACGTATCCGACGAACAGGATGGCAGTGGCCTCGGCCAGCACGTCTCGATCGGTGAGCATGGGGCGAAGCCACATGTGGAGGTGGGTCGGCGAGGCGAGGAAGCTTTCCGGCGCGGTTCGCCATGTCCCGAGACCGCGCCGAAGCCCTATCTCTTCCTGGACCACGCGGTATGGCAGGTACACGAGCACGGCCGGCAACAGGAGCAGGACGCCTGTGATGCCGAAGTCGCGTGCGCGCCGCACCAGCGCGGGCGGATCGCCGAGCGCGAGGCGATATGCCAGGAAGATCACGATTGCGACGGCGAGAAACACGGCGCCGTGCCCGCTCGTCAGTGTCTGGAGCGTGAAGAACGCAACCGCGAATCGGAGATCCCGCTTCCTGTTGCCGTCGAAGTAGGCATGAAGCGACGCGAGCGCGAACGGAATCCACTGAACGGCGCCGACGTGAATCTGGGGCGTGCGGAAGAAGCGGGGCGGAGAGAACGCGTAAATCACGCCGCACACGAGCGCCGCTGGCGGGCTGAGCCCGACGCGGTATCCGAGCACGTACCCGCCGAGTCCGCACAGCACGCAGGCCAGCAGCGCGACGATGTTGAGCGCGAGCGCGGGATTGCCTGTGATCCACAGAACGGGTGCCGCGAAGAAGGCGCTGCCGATCACGTTCTCCGAGTAGGCGAGCGTGCGGCGCTGCGGGTAGAAGATGTTGGCATCGAAGATGGACAGCGGCTGGTGCAGGAACGCGTGCGCGTCCCACGCCAGCGCCCACATCAGCAGCTCATCGTCTGGATAATGGGCCAGCACCGTCCGGTGCGGCGCCACCGACAGCGGATAGGTGAGGATCAGCGTGAGGAGCAGGTAGAAGGCGGCGGCCCGCCATTTGTGAGGGACAGCGCCGCCCGCGATCCGGGTTTCAGGGCCGGCAGGCCCCTTCCTACCTTCGCCGGCCACTCTCTTCCAGCTTCGGGCGAATGGCATCGAAGAACGTCTGGGCCATCTTGTCGTACCCGGCTTCGGTGGGGTGCAGGCCGTCGATGCCGAGCAGCGTGCTCTCCATGCCGGTAAAGGCCTGATACAGGTCCACGATCGTCACACCGTCGGTGTTCGCGAGACCGCGAATCAGGTCGTTCGTCGGCACGACCTGAGAGGGCTGGTGGACGCGGCATCCACCTGCCCGCTGAGGGAGCAGCGTTCCAAGAAACACCTGAATGCCGCGGCCGCGCGCCTGGCGGATCATCGTCCCAAGCGCCTCGGCAACCGTTGCCGGCTGTGCGGCGCTTGCGCCGTTGACGTTGTTCGCGCCTTCCTGCAGGAGCAAGATCTGCGGGGCGTCTGACGAGAGCACACCGGGAAGGCGGGTGACTCCGTCCTCTGCCCGTTCTGCGGGTTGCCCTTCGTTCAGAACCAGCGGTGATTGCGACGTGTATCGAGCCGCGAGAAGCGCCTGCAGCTTGGTGGGATACGACGCCGGGATGTTCACACTCTGGAGCAGAAGCGCCAGATCGCGCTGCCGATCGAACACGCCGGGCGTCACGCCCTGACAGCTCGGCGTGACTCCGTTCGTGATGCTGTCGCCGAAGGCGACGAAGCGGATGGCCGCGATGGTCGGAGTCCGCTGCACGGTCACCGGGAACTGGCATGTGTCGGTTCGCTGCTGCGAGTCGCGCGAGACACACGTGACAGTCGACGATCCAACCGGGAACGGCGAGCCGCTCGGCGGCGAGCAGCTGACCGAAACCGGTGCGCTTCCGCCGCTCACCGTGGGCGCGTTGTACGTGACGACCACCGCCGGGCCGGTGGCCGTGATCGTGGGCGGGGCCGGACACGAAATGCGCAGGTCGGACGTTGGCGCCACCGGCGTTTCGCCGCAGCCTGCACTCAGCAGCGCGGCGACGACCGCAGAACCTAGCAGTCCGTGGTGAAACTCCAGCGTCGCACAGAGGGCGGCGAGGCGCCCCGCTGACAAGGCGCGACGAGCGAGCATATCGTCCATATGTGAAGGAGGAGCAACGCAGTCAGCGGGGATGCATCGCCGGCCGAATGCAGCTGGAGTTTCGCCACGGGCTGCTGGCACGCGGCGGTTGATCACGAGCACCCCTGGACCGGCGGCTCCGGATCGAGCAGGCCGGTGTAGATGGCCATGCCGACCACGGCATCGATGCCGAGCGCGTCGAGGTCGTCAATCTCTTTCCGCGTCGTGATGCCGCCAGCCGCAGTGAGGCGCCGTGACGTTGCGGCCCGCACCGCAAGGATCGCGTCGAAGCTGGTGCCGTGCATCAGACCTTCGCTGTCGACATGCGTATACAGGAACTCGCCGCAGTACGGCTCCAGCGCCCGAACCGCCTCGACGGCCGTCAGCGGCAACCTCGTTTTCCAGCCGTGCACGACGACGTGGCCGTCGCGGCTGTCCACCGCTCCGATGATCTGATCGCGGCCCACCGCATCGCACAGCGTCCGTGCGAAGACGAGGTCGGGAGTGCGGTCCTTGAACAAGGCGGAACCGGCGATAATCTGGGTGGCGCCCGAGGCGAGCACGTCCCGTGCGCGATCGACCGTCCGGATGCCGCCGCCAACCCGGCAGGACAGCCGGCCGGCGATCTGCCGCACGATCGGAAGGTTGTCGCCGGCGCCCATCGCCGCGTCCAGGTCGATCACCTGAACCTTCGGGAATTGCTCGAATCGCCGCACCCACCGGAACACGTCGTCATCGCGGATGGCAAGGCGCTCGCCCTGTACGAGCTGCACGACAGCGCCGTCCTTGAGATCGATGGAAGGAATCAGCACAGCGATCGCACGCGGATAGGAACGGCTCGCGAGCCCACCTACCTCATCCAAGCCGCACAGGGATCCCGTGCTGCTGCAGATGTTCTTTCAGGCGCCGCACGTTCGTTTCAGCATAGTGGAAAATCGACGCCGCGAGGGCGGCGTCGGCATGGCCGCTGGTGAAGACGTCCACGAAGTGGTCGAAGGTGCCGGCGCCTCCCGACGCAATCACCGGAATCGACACTGCCTGAGAGACGGCCGCGGTCATGCCGCAGTCGAACCCGCGTCTGGTTCCGTCGCGGTCGATCGACGTCAGGAGGATTTCGCCCGCTCCGCGCGATTCGGCTTCGCGCGCCCATTCGACCGCGTCGCGGTTCACGGCTGTCTGTCCGCTGCGCGCATAGACCTCGAACCGTTCCGGGACATCGGCCGGCGGGGCGGACCGTTTTGCGTCGATGGCAACGATCACCGCCTGGCTGCCGTAGCGGTTGGCGAGCGTCGTGATGATCCCGGGGTCGGCGAGCGCCGCGGTGTTGACGCTGACTTTATCCGCGCCGGCATCGACCGCGGCGGCCGCGTCGGCGTCGGTGCGGATCCCGCCTCCGACCGCCAGAGGAATGAACAACTCGCGGGCGACCGCGCGGATCGTGTCGGCGAGCGCGCGGCGGGCCTCAATCGTCGCGGTGACATCGAGGATCACCAGCTCGTCGATGCCCTCGACGTTGTACCGCCGTGCCAGCTCCGCTGGATCGCCCGCAGATCGCAGTCCTTCGAAGTTGATGCCTTTGACCACGTGCCCGTCACGGATGTCGAGGCAGGCGATGATGCGCTTGGACAACATTGCCAACGTTACCACTGAGGACGCGGAGGACGCGGAGGGTCAATCCCGCCCTTCGCCCTTCGAGCGCGCTCAGGGCATCCTGATTGACGAACGACGCCGCTCAGGACAGCCCGAGCTTCGTCGAGGAGTGAAAGCCCACACGATTTTTCCTCCTTTCCTCCGCGTCCTCCGTGGTGAGAGGTCTTGCTGGTCACCTGCGGTCCCACGTACTCTCTACGAAATTGCGGAGCACGCGCAGGCCAACGTCTCCGGACTTCTCGGGATGGAATTGCACGCCGCTCACGCGGCCGCGCTGAACGACGGCGGCGAACTCCTCGCCATGATCCGAGACCGCCACGGTATCGCTGGTGATCGGCACGACGTAGCTGTGCGTGAAATATACCTGCGCGCCGGAAGCGACCCCCTCGACGCTCGAGGCGTGGCGCCTGCAGGTGAGGCTGTTCCAGCCCACGTGCGGGATTTTGACCCGTCCTTTCGCGCCGAGACGATAGCAGCGGCCGCCAAGGATGCCTAGACCGGGACAGTCCGGCGCTTCGTCGCTGCCTTCGAACAGCCATTGCATGCCGAGACAGATCCCGAGCAGTGAGCAGCCGGCATCGATCCGCTCGCGGATGGCATCGACCCAATTGCGATCGAGCGCCCGTGTCGCACCGAAGTGACCGACGCCTGGAACGATCACACCACGCACCTGCGCCAGCTCCTGCGGACCGCACGGCACGAACACGCCGGCGTCGAGGGCGGCCAGCGCCTTTTTCACGGACGTGAGATTGCCGGCGCCGTAGTCGATCAGGGCGATCATGTCAGTTATGAGTTGTGCGTGTTGAGAGATGAGTTTATCGCTATCAACTATCAGTCGCTGACAACTGACTGCTGTGACAGCTCACACCTCACAGCAGCCCCTTCGTGCTCGGCAGCATGCGTGCGAGCCGCTTATCTTTCGCACACGCCACCCGCAGTGCGCGCGCGAACGCCTTGAACACGGCTTCAACCTTGTGGTGGGACGATCGGCCGTACAGCACCTTGACGTGAACGTTCGCCCGGGCGCCGGTCGCGAAGCCTTCGAAAAAATCGTCGACGAGCTCCGCCTGCAGATCGCCGACCCGCGCGGTCTTCACGCGCACGTCAACCACCGTATGCGGCCGGCCGCCGAGATCGACGGCCGCAACGGCCAGTGTTTCATCCATCGGCATCACGAAGTACCCCGCACGATTGATGCCGCGCCGGTTCCCGAGAGCGCTCGAGACCGCTTCGCCCAGTGCGATCCCCAGATCCTCGACGGTGTGGTGTTGATCGACATCCAGATCGCCGTCGGCCTGGATGCGGAGGTCGAAGGCGCCGTGGCGCGCGAAGAGCTCCAGCATGTGATCGAGGAACCGGATGCCGGTCCGGATCTGGTAGCGGCCCTTTCCGTCCAGCGTGAGCGCCAGCGCGATACGCGTTTCGGTGGTTCGCCGGTCGACTACGGCGCGGCGCACAGAGCCTCTTCCATCGCCGCGATGCACCGCCGGGTGTGCTCGACGATGCCGGTCGCGATGCGGATGCAGCCGGCGCACCCGGGTTCCGTGGAGCGATCGCGGATGTACACGCCGCGCGCGGCCGCCCCGCGCACGAGTTGATCGGTCCGGCTGCCCGCGCAGACCAGCACGAAGTTCGCGCGGCTCTTCCAGTACCGCAATCCGAGACGATCGCACGCGCGATACATCAGCTCTTTGGACTCGGTCACCTGCCTCAGATATGCGTTCAGGTGATCGGTGTCACCGAGCGCCGCCGGAATGATCGCCGCTGCTGCCACGTTCACGCTGTAGACCGGGACCGCGCGGCGGATCGGATCCATCGTGGCCGGGTGTCCGACGAGACAGCCGATGCGCAATCCCGCCAGGCCGAACGCTTTCGAAAATGTCCGCCCGACGATGACATTGGGGTGCGCCTCGAGATCGTTGATGAACGACTCGCCGGAGAATTCGACGTAGGCCTCGTCGACGAAGACGACGGCCCCCTTCGGCACGCGCGCAGCCACCCTCCGGATGGCCTCGAGCGGCATCGACACGCCGGTTGGATTGTTCGGGTTCGTGAGGAACACCACGCGGGTGTTCGGCGTCACCGCGGCGAGCACCTCCGTTTCAGGGAAGCTGAAGTCGCTCCTCGGCATCACCTGCACGAGCCTGCCGCCGGCGACCTCGGTGTCGAGGCGGAAAATCTCGAACGCCGGCTCCGGCACGATGGCTTCAGGCGGCGCGCCGCTGTACGAGGGGCGCAGGTACGCGACCGAGAGCGCCATGATCCCTTCGTCCAGGCCATTGGTCAGCGTGACTTGGCGGGGCGAGGCGCCGAGATACCGCGCGACTGCTTCGGTAGCCGCCGTATAGGGCGGATAGAAACCGATCTGCTCGGCGCGCAGCTCGGCGAGTGCCGCGAGCACGCGCGGCGAGCAGCCGCCTGTGTTCTCGTTCTGATGGAGACGGAGGCCGTCGTACAGCTCGGGGGGTTTCTGATAGTGGGACATGTCAGCTTCATGAACCTCCCGACTTCAACCGGATCTCAATCGATTCAGCGTGCGCGTGCAGCCCTTCGGCACGGGCGAGCGGCAAGATCGTCGGCGCCAGACGCGCAAGCCCATCGCGCGTGAGGCGCTGCACCGACATCACGCGCACGAAGTCGGCCGCGCTCAATCCGCCGCGGAACCGTGCCGCACCAGCGGTCGGCAGCACGTGGTTCGAACCGGTCGCGTAGTCGCCCGCCGCCTGGGCCGTCGCCGCTCCGATGAAGACGGCGCCGGCCGTCAGCGGCCGCCGGGCGCGCACCTCCTGGTCGAGCACGAGATGCTCCGGCGCGATCCGGTTGGCAAGGTCGAGCGCCTCTCGATCGGACCGCGTGATGATGACGGCTCCGTGAGCAGCGAGCGCGCGACGGACGATGAGGCGGCCGGCGCTCTGCACGTCGACCGCGGCCGCGACCCGGCGGGCGAGCGCCCGGTTCCACGTGATGAAAATCGCGCGCGCGTCCGGGTCGTGCTCCGCCTGAGCGACCATATCCGCGGCAATCCACGGCGGCCGGCCCGCCCCTGCCACGATCACGATTTCGGTCGGGCCGGCATGAAAATCGATCGCACAGCTGCGCGAAACGATCGCCTTCGCAGCGGCCACGTACTTGCTGCCGGGGCCGACAATCTTGTCGACACGGGGAAGCGATCGTGTACCGTACGCCAGTGCGGCAATCGCGTGCGCGCCGCCGATGCGGAACAGCGTCGACACGCCGGCCTCCAGCGCTGCGGCCATCACGGCCGGTTCGGGCCGCGGACATACCGCCACAACCTCGCGCACCCCGGCGACCCGCGCCGGCACCGCCGTCATGAGCAGCGACGACGGCAGCGGAAACCGGCCGCCGGGCACATAGCAGCCGACCCGCGCGAGCGGCTCGACCCGCTGCTCCACCCAGACGCCCGGCGCCACAGCGACCTCCCAGGCCTGAGGAATCTGGCGCGCCGCAATCTGGGCGATGTGGTGCGCCGCCTGTTCAATCGCGCGGCGCACGAGACGATCGACGCGCGCTGCCGCCGCGCGAACCTGGGCGGCAGGAACCTCCAGCGGCGGCTGGACGCCGTCGAACCGTTTCGCGAATTCGGCGAGCGCGCCGTCGCCGCCGGCCCGGACCCGGTCGACAATCCGCTGCACCCGCCTCTCGAATGCCTCATCATCGCGCGCGCGCGGCCGCAGGAAGCGCTCCAGCGCACGCGCGTCGCAGGAGTCGATTACACGCATGTGTATCAATTCGGGGCGGCCCGAAATTCCACGACCCTTCAACTCACAATTAACGGCGAGACAACGATTTGTGTTCTCAGATATTTCAAGTCACGACTTTCCAGCAAGGGTATTACAGAACGATCTTGTTCAACGGATACTCCACGATGCCCTGGGCATTCGCGGCTTTGAGACGCGGAATGAGATCGCGCACCGTCCGCTCCTCGATAATCGTGTTCACCGCCACCCACTCTTCGTCGCTGAGCGCCGAAATCGTCGGACGCTGCAGCGCCGGCAGCAATGCGAGGACGCCGTCCAGATCGGCGCGGCGGACGTTCAACATCAGGCCGACACGGCCCTGCGCCTCGATCGCCGCCTTCAACAGGAGCGACACGTTCTCGAGCTTCGTGCGCTTCCAGGGATCCGCAAGCGCCGCGTGGTTGGCGACGAGCTGGGTGTTCGATTCCATCACCGTGTCGATGATCCGCAGACGGTTGGCGCGCAGCGTCGACCCGGTTTCGGTAGCCTCGACGATCGCGTCGGCGAGCACCGGCGGCTTGACCTCGGTTGCCCCCCAGGAGAATTCGACGTTCACGTGGATGCCCTGGCGGACGAAGTACGCGCGCGTCACCCGCACGAGCTCCGTCGCAATCGTCTTGCCCTCGAGATCGCCCGCCGTCCGGATCGCCGAATCTTCGGGCGCCGCGAGCACCCAGCGGACCTTGCCGAAGCTTTGCTTCGCGTAGATCAGATCGGCGATGGCGGTCAGCACTCCGGTTCGTCCGTCACCGAGCTCGTGCTCGGCAATCCAGTCCTGTCCGGTCAGCCCGGCGTCGAGCACACCGTCCGAGACATAGCGCGCCATTTCCTGCGCCCGGATCAGCAGGCAGTCGATCTCAGGATCGTCGATGCCCGGGAAGTACGATCGGGTGCTGACGTAGACGTTGAAGCCGGCGCGCGCGAAGAGCTGAATCGTGGCGTCCTGCAGCGAGCCTTTCGGGATACCGAGCTTGAGCTTCATGGGTTCGCCGAATTATGGATGGTCTGCAAGGCCATTCAACACAAAGGACACAATGACACAAAGCAGAATACCTACAGGTTTGAACCTCGGTGTCCTTGGTGTTCCTGAGGCCTTTCGTATCGATCCAGCGATCGGACGAAACAGCTTCGCGTGCCGGTGTGGCACACATTCCCATCGCCCAGTCGTTTCACCTTCACGAGCACGGTATCTTCGTCACAGTCGACGAGGATGTCGACCACCGCGAGTCTGTTGCCGGAGGTCTCACCCTTCATCCAGAGTTTCTGCCGCGTGCGGCTGAAGAACGTGGCGTAGCCGCTTCGCCGCGTTTCGGCGAGCGCCTGCTCGTTCATGAAGCCGACCATCAGGACCTCCGACGAGTCGGCATCCTGAATCACCGCCGGAACAAGGCCGTCGAGTTTGGAATAGTCCATAAACAAAAAACCCCGCCTGGCCGGCGGGGCGCGCTGATCTCTGGTCGTGGCTTGAGGCGTCTGGTGCTGGTCCGACCTAGATCACGCGTCCCGCGGCGGCGAGGCCGCAATGGAAATGGTGGTGCGCGTGATGATAGATCGCCATCGGCGACGTCAGCGTAATCGATTGGTGTGAACTCTGTCAATTTACGTAGGGCTCTGCCCCACACCCCGGCTCGGTCGCTCGCGGGGACCCCTTCCCCCGCTCCGCTCCCTCGCAGGCGCGCTGCGCGCGCCTAGCGCGGGACTCCGGCCGCAGACGTCGGCGCGGTTCGGTCGCTTGCATGTTCTGGTAGCGCGTTCCGCGGTCCAGACGGAGATTAGACTGTCCATTGATGTGAAGATTCGGATCGCAGCGGCGGTCGTCCTCAGCGTGGTCGTGATTGCGGCCGCGTTGTGGGCGTTTCTGCGGCCGGCCCTCGACGTGAGAAGCGGCGGCCGTCATGTGCGCGTCGGGGCCGCGGCGGATCTGCGGTTCGCGCTGACCGACATCACCCGGCGGTTCGAAGAACGACACGCCATCTCGGTGACCGTCTCGTACGGCTCGTCCGGGACGCTGTACGCGCAGCTGTCGAACGAAGCCCCGTTCGATATGTTCCTGTCGGCCGATATCGACTATCCGCGCCGCCTCGCCGCGAGCAACTTGACGGCGCCCGACAGCGAGTTCACATACGGTGTTGGACGTCTCGTTGTCTGGGTGCCGGATTCATCAACCCTCGAGGTCGACCGGGGAGTCGAGATCGTTGCCGATCCGTCGGTCGCGCACGTGGCGATTGCCAACCCCGAACACGCCCCGTACGGGCGCGCGGCCGTCGAGGCCCTGCGGACCGCCGGCGTGTACGAAGCAGCGAAGGCGAAACTCGTGTTCGCCGAGAACGTCGAGCAGGCGCTCCAGTTCGTCCAGACCCGCGCCGCCGACGCCGGCATCGTCGCGCTGTCGCTGGCGCTGGCACCGACCGTGCGGCCGCACGGCCGCTATGTCGATGTGCCGTTGAGCAGCTATAGCCGGATCGTTCAGGGCGGAACGATCCTGCGCTGGGCGGCCGACATCGACGCCGCGCGCGCGTTTCGTGCATTCCTGATCGGCGAGGAGGCCAGAAAGGTTCTCGCGGACTACGGCTTCTTCATGCCTGAGAGGTGACGTAGTGTCCGCCTTCAGGCGGACCGCCGCGGCAAGGTCCGGTCGGGTAGGGCGATGGCGCGGACCGGGCTTCGAATGATGCCGACGTCTCCAATGCCCCCCCTAAAATTCCGTACGGCGGGTTTTCCCCGGTACGGCTTCAAGGCCGGCATGTCAGGCGGGGCCTTCCCGCGCGGCGTCCACGTGTCGCGCCGCCTGGTTTGCGTCCGCCCTGCGTACCCCCCGCCAGCAACCCGCTACCTCCGTGCTGTGCCGGAGACGTTTGCGCGCATGAGTACCGCCGTGCGAGCGGTGATGCCGCTCTACCCCAGGGGCCCTCGCTTCGGTCCAGGTTGTGTTGTCCTGATCCATCATCGCTTATGCGGCCCCATCCGTCCCTCTCGCGGGCGCAGCGCGCTTTCACCACTATGGCTTATACGCGCTGCCCTCGCTGTGCCTGCCGGCCTCGGCGGCCTGCGAGACGTTCCGTGCTTTCGCTGCTCGTTCCTTCTCGGCATGCCGTCCTCTCCGACCCCGGGGACCTCGTTGATGACTTCACCCAACTACGCCACCACCGACTCTGGCCTTCGCCTCTTTAGCACCGGCTCGGCGCTCCCAACGGTCCCACCATCCGCTTCACGTGGGGTGTCCATTTTCGGGGCTTCACTGGTTCGCGTTTGCTACGGCCTGTCGAGTGGCTAGCCTCCTTGGCGGATCCGACCGGGTCTCCCCAGCCGCAGAGACGTTTACGTCCGGGCTTTCAGCGTGTCGGGTCACCCTTCACGTTGCCGGATATGACGACGGTGGTCTTTGGGTATCCTCCACCGGCGGGACTTGCACCCGCTGGAAAAGCAGCTAGCATCGCTGCACACTAAAGC
>JBKPAI010000157.1:0-27959 GCA_046726355.1 Acidobacteriota bacterium
ATCGAGAGCGTCTGAGCAAGGATCAGAGATGCGACTCGAGCGCGATGAGAAGAAACAGTGCCGACCCTCGGCCGCGCATGACCAGCCAATTCGACCGAGTACTGTATGCGCCAGGCCACGAGGCCATGATCTGTGGACCGCCTCTTCCAGGTGTCCACGTTGCCGCGACGCCATTCCTGCGCCGGCCGGCACGCTCACCGATTGCGGCTTCCCTCGACGGAGCGGCCGCCGGTTCAGCGCTGGTCAGAGACCCACTCGAATGCTAGCGTTATGCTAGCAAGGCGATCAAATGGCAACACTGACGATTCGAAACGTGGCCGCCAGAGTCGTGAAGTCGCTCAAGGCGCTGGCCCGTCGAAAGCGACGCTCGATGGAACAAGACGTTCGATCGGTCCTGGAACAACATGTCGGGGACCGGCGTGCGCTGCTCGACGGTGGTGCAGTGAAGAGAGAGGTGGGCCTTTTGTCATGGGCCTTGTCCCATGGATCGATCGGTGCACCTCTGCGTGTGTTGTTCAGCACCACCTTATGCCAAATTGAGGAGGTTTTACGATGAAAGCCACCGTTTCAGCTCTGCTCGGACGGCCGGTCTGGTACGAACTGATGACAACGGACACGAAAGCCGCCGAGACGTTCTACAAGCAGGTGATTGGCTGGGCGTCAGCGCCCTTTGAGGCCTCGCCTGATCCGTACACGGTGTTCAAGCGCAGCGGTGAGGTTCAGGTGGCTGGCGTGATGAAGAGGCCCGAGGGCATGAACATGCCGCCGTTCTGGGCGATGTATGTTGCGGTGCCGAAGTTCGAGGATGCCGTGGCACATATCAAGCGACTCGGGGGCAGCGAGCTCTCGCCAGTGATCGACGTGCCCACAGTCGGCCGTTTGCAGATGATGAAGGACCCGCAAGGCGCCGCATTCAATATCATCCAGCCGGCATCGACCGAGGAGCGTCCTGAGACCGCGCCGGAAGTGGGCGCGGCCTCGTGGCACGAGCTGATGACCACCGACGCGCCGGCGGCGATGAAGTTCTATAGCGAGGTCTTCGGGTGGCAGCCCAGCGAGACACTGGACATGGGGCAGATGGGCAAATATTACATGTT
The DNA here is from genome assembly GCA_046726355.1 of Acidobacteriota bacterium. Classification (GTDB taxonomy): domain Bacteria; phylum Acidobacteriota; class Vicinamibacteria; order Vicinamibacterales; family CAVVIG01; genus QHWF01. The sequence continues at coordinate 1,098 of JBKPAI010000157.1, forward strand.
CAATCGGCCTCACGGAATGATTGGCGGCATGATGAACAAGCCAGCCGAAATGGCGCACGTGCCGTCACACTGGGCGATCTATTTTCGCGTGCCCGACATCAACGCCGCCACCGAGCGCGTCAAGCAGAACGGCGGCAAGATCCTTAACGGGCCGATGGAGGTTCCAGGCGGCGACTGGATTGTGAATGCGATGGATCCGCAGGGCGCGGCGTTCTCCCTGCACGCGAAGAAGCCGCAGTAGAGCGGCTGCCTACCAGGAGCCCGTCCACGATTACTCGGACGGGCCTTCTGGCCTTTCGAAACCGCCTCAGAAGGTGTATTTGAGAGAGATCTGCATTTCGCGGTTGTTCTGCCGCGTGCTGCTGATGATGCCGAAGTTCGAGTTGCCCAGCGTGCCGTTGGGGTTCCCCCATTGCGGCGTGTTGAAGGCGTTGAACGCCTCCCACCGGAATTGCAGTTGCCGACCGCTCAGGACTCGAACCGACTTGGCCAGCGAGAGATCGACCACCTCGAGCCCCGGGCCCACCACAGGGTTCCGCGGAGAGTTGCCGTAGGTCACGGCGGCGCGCGAGAAGGCCGCCGTGTTGAACCAGCGGCTGAGGGTGCGATCCGAACGAGCCAGCACCGGGTTCTGGCCGGGGACGAGGTTGGGACGTATTTCCTCTGAATCGACGTTCAGCGTGTCGCCATCCTGGTTGATGAAGATCGGCGATCCGGAACTGAGCGTGATGATGCCGCTGCATTGCCAACCGTTCAGCAGGGCGCGGGAGATGCCGGTCAGATTCGACCCGAACGGAATGTCCCACACCGACGCCGCCACGAGCCTGTTCCGCACATCGTCGGCGGAAGGCCCGTACTCGCCATCGAGGCTTCGGGGATTCTGACGCCTCGCACGCGAGGCGTTCAGCCCGCCCTGCTGGTTGTCCCGCAGGCGCGACAACGTGTAGGCCACCGAGAGGTTCAGGCCCCACGGTCCGCGCTGCCTGAACTCGGTCTGCATCGAATGGTAGTCGCTCCTGCCATCGGTGACCCACATGCGGATGCGGCCGAATGCCGGATAGGGACGACGCGTTTGAAGGCTGACGGCACCGGCGCCGGGGTCGGGATCCGGGCTGTTGAAGTTGGTCAGGCTCGAATCGAGGTTGGTGCCCCGGGCGCCGACGTAGCGCACCTCGATCGCCGCGTCAGGCGACAACTCGTATCCGGCCGCCACATTCCAGTTCTGGTAGTAGCCGTCCCGATGATTGCGGTCGACCTCCGCGGATGTGACGTTGAAGATCGGATTGCTCGGCACGAGCGATGCCGGGAACGGGTTCGCAAGCGTTGCGATTGGACTCACCGTGGGGTTGGTCACCTGGACGCTCGCCGTGGGCGGGTTGGTGCCGAGCGTGTTGATGTTGTCCAGGTGCAACGCCATGTTGAAAACGCCGTAGCCGCCGCGGAGCACGAGCCTGTCGCTCGCCTGGTAGGCGCCGCCGACGCGCGGCGCCCAGTGGCGGTGCTTGTTGAAATACAGCGCGTCCACAACTTCACCTGGTCCCGGCCACAGCACGGGTCCGCTCGGATCGAGGTCGAAGCGCAGCGTGCGGCTCACGCCGTTGATGTCCGTCGGCACTCGATTGTGGTCGTACCTGAGCCCGAGATTCAGCGTGAAGCGGGGAGTTATCCGCCAGTCGTCCTGGAAAAACAAGCCCGTGCGCCACTGCCGGATGCCGCCAATCGGGATCCCCTCGGGGGTACGGGCGGTCCTCGGATAGCCCATCATGAATGCCGCGGCGGCATGGCCGGTGATGTCGCGCGTGAAATCGAGCGCGCCGAAGGGCGCGTTCGTACTCGTCGCGTCGCCCATCAGGCGGCGAACGTCCGCCCCCGTCTTCAGCGCGTGCCGCCCGCGAAGCAGCGTCAGCGTGTCGACGAACTGGTACGTCTGGCTCTTGTCGATCCCTTCACCGCCGGTGCCGTCGCCGAACCCGTCGAACCCCTGGATGGTGATCGTCGGAAACCCGATCTCCAGCTCGTTCGGCGGGCGGCCGCCTGGTCCGCCCACCAGCATGCCGTGGATCCCGAGATCCCGCTCCACCGAGAACCCGCTGTTCCGCCGCGGACTGAGGCGATTGAGATCGCCGCGCATGTAGCCGAAGCGAACCTCATTCAGCACCGTGTCGCTCCAGGTGGTCACGTGCTGAACGGCCGCACTGTGATTGCTGAAGAGCCGCGCCACCGGGAAGTTCGCGTTGATGGGAATCGAGGGATTGTCCCGCTTGTTGTAGATGTAGTGGCCGAAGACCTTCTGCCTGTCGCTCAGGACGTGGTCGATGCGCGTGAGGAGCTGGTCGTGCCTGTCTTTGCTGCCCGTGACCCCGCCCAGGTTGCTGGCACCGGATTGATTCGGGAGCGGCTGGTACTGAGTGACGATTGACACCGCCAGCGGGTCGAGGCGGTCTGCCGGGATGATATTGCCTGGAAACTGAAGACCGGTCAGCGGATCCCGCAGGACGAGCCCGGCCACGCCGGAGAAGTCGCCTCGCCGCATTGCGGGGGTCAGCACGTTCGCCTGGGCGGCGCTCTCGCGCGTTTCGCGGAGGCCCTCATACGATCCCATGAAGAACGTGCTGCCGCGATGGATCGGTCCGCTCGCGACCCCTCCGAACTGATTGCGTTCGAGCTGCGGCTTTGGCTGCGGCGGGCGCGAGAAGAAATTGCGCGCATCGAGGGCGTCGTTCCGGAGGTAATCGAACGCGGCGCCATGAAACGCGTTGGAACCGGACTTGAGCTGCAATTGCACGTTGGCGCCCGCGTGGCCGCCGTACTCAGCCGTGTAGTTGGTGGCCTGGACCTTGAACTCCTGCACCGCGTCCACCGACGGGTAGATGAACAGGTTGTTGCCGCGGTTATTGAGCGCGCTGACGCCGTCGAAGTTGACTTGCTGGTACATTCCTCGTGCCCCGCTGGCGCGGAACTGCGTGCCGGACGCCACCACGCCGGCGGTCAGGTTCCCGAGGCTCGTGAAGTTCCGGCCGCTCACCGGCAGGTTGACGATCGTCTCCGCGGTCACGACGTTCCCGGTGACGCCGCTCTGGGTCTCCAGCAGCAGACCCTTCGCGACGACATCAACCACTTCGCCAATCTCGCCGACCTCGAGGACAACGTTCAGTCGCGCCATCTGCGCCACGCGCAGCGTCACGGCCCGGCGCTCGCTGCGGAAGCCGGACAGCCTGGCTTCGACGACGTACTCTCCCGGCACCAGGTAGCGGACCTCGAAGGTCCCGTCCGGACCGCTGACGACGCTCTGAACGACGCCGGTCGAGAGGCGGGTGACGGTGATATCCGATCCAGGTATCACAGCCCCGCTTGCATCAACCACAGTCCCAAGAATTCCGGTGTCGACCGATTGGGCCGAGGCCGCGGGCACCGCCAGCATCATGGCCAATAGCGCCGCCACCAGAAACCTGAACGGGTGATGCATAAAGGCCTCCGTGGTTGGTGCTCGACTATACGCGAGAAGGCACGACATTCAAGCCACGACATTCAACGCAGAAACCGCAGAACGCGCAGAAGAAAACCGGGCTGCTCTGCGGGTTCCGCGAGTTCTGCGTTGATCGTCGTGGTCATGTCGCCTTCTTCGGGATCGACGCGCGATCAGAAGTGATACTTGACTCCGAGCATCATCTGGCGCGGGTCGACCTTCGTGGTCGTAATCTGGCCGAAGGACGTCGATCCGAAGCCGCCGTTGTTGGGATCGCTGACGCCGGTGTTGGGATCGCCGAAGACCGGATGGTTGAGAACGTTCTGAGCCTCGATGCGAATCTCCAGCCGCTGCCCGTGTCGAACGGCGATGTCCTTGATGAGGACGGCGTCGAAGATCCTGATGCCCGGTCCTCGGTAGCCGAGCGTCCGGGGGGCAGTGCCGGGGACGTCCGGCGGCGGCTGCGAAAAGGCGGCGGCGTTCAAGTAATTATCGAGACGGCTCGCGATCGGGCCGGAGGTGCGGGGGTCGCCGACCAGGTTCGGACGCTGTGTGCCATCCCAGATCTGGCCTCCGGACTGGCTGACAAAGAGGGGCAAGCCGCTCTGGCGGGAGAACATTCCGCTGATGCTCCATCCGCCGAGGACCAGGTCGGCAATGCCATTCCAGTGCGAGGCCCACTTGCGCTCGCGGCCAAAGGGAAATTGCCATATACCCGCCACGGCAACACGATGAGGGACGTCATGCGCCGAGAAAGAGCGCTCGGCATCCAGGTCCCAGATGTTCTGGATCCTGGTCTCGCCGCCGAGCCAACTGACGTTACCCGAGCTGTGTGAGACGTTGTCGATCATCCTCGACCACGTATAGTGGGCCAGCATGCTGAATCCGTGCGAGAAACGCTTGTCCCACTTCATCTGGAGTGCATGATAGGAGGAATCGCCGCGCGGCGGTTCCGACGTCGCGACGCTGGCGCCGTTGAAATGAGGCATGGGCCGCAGCAGGCGGAACAGCTGCACGGTCGGCCCGTTCAGGGCGGTCGCGAGCGGATCGGTGATCAGCCCGTAGAACGGATTCGGCACCGCAGCGTTCAGCGCGGTGCGACCCATCGACCAGTACTTGGGATCCAGCGGGGTCAGGGTCGTGATCGGGACGAACAGGTGGGTGCCGCGGCTGCCTGTGTAGTTCGCCTCGACGACCGAGCTCCAGCCGACCTCGCGCTGGACCGACACGTTCCAGGAATGGTACTCAGGGTTGCGGTTGTTGCTCGGCAGAATGGTGCCGGCATTCAGGCCGATGAAGGTGCTGTCGCCGAGCGCTCTGCCGGGTGGCAACAGCATGCCGTTGGGATACGGGTTGGCGAGTGTCGCGTAGCGGGTGGCGTTGGAGTCCAGCGTGAACGTAGGGGTGGAGTTGACGTTGAACCCGCCGCCGGTATGACCGAAGACCGTCGCGCGGCTGAGCGTGAAGAACAACCCGTAGCCCCCGCGGATGGACGTCTTCGGATTGAGGGCGTAGGCGAAGCCGAGGCGCGGCTGCACGTTGTTCATGTCGGCCTCGAACGGCGAGCGCTTGCCCTCGTCCACGAACTTGAGGACGCCGCGAGTATCGTAGCCGGGCACCTGTATCGGAGATTGCACTTCAAGATCCCAATAGCTCATGCGATCCTGAGTCTCCCAGCGCGGCACGTCGAAGTCGTAGCGCAGACCGAGGTTCAACGTCAGTCTCGGCTTGACCCTCCAGTCGTCGTGCACATAGAAGCCCCAGTAGGCCGACCTTGTGAACACCTTCGGGTCGATATGGAAATCACCGCCTGACGGCCAGCCAAGGAGCATCGCGGCAAGGCCGTTGCCTTCGTTTCCTCCACAGGTGAAGCGATCTCTGCACGTGATACTCCTGCCGAAAGTGAACTGGCCCGAAGGATATCCCGGTTGAGCGTAGTCGAGGAAGTTCCACCGTGTCTCGCCGCCCGCCTTGAGATTGTGCCCGCCGATCATCTTGCTGTACGAGCCCGAGAAGTGGTGGACGCCCTCCTGACGGTCCATCTTGAGCCATCCCTCGGTGCCGATCGCGCCATACCCGTCGGGGGAGAACCTTGGGAACACATCGAAAGTGGCCTGATCCTTCATGTACTGAGGAAGACCGAGGGCTGTGAGGTCGAAGTGCTCCAGCGGGTCCCGCACGTAGGTTGCGTACGTCAGGCCGTAGCGCACGCTCCAGAGCGCGGTCGGACTCTGTGTCCTCGTGAACTCGGTCACGACGGAATGGGTGCTCCCGGCGGAGGGGCCGTTGACCGGGAGGGCGACGCCCAGCTCCCCGAAGAGATTAGGAGGCGTCGACCTGTAGGGCGCATAACTGTAGCGGCCGGTCAGGCGGCTCCGTGCCGAGAAGTTCTGGTCCATCTTGAAGTTCATCTGGCGGTTGACATCCTGGTTAATCCCTTGCCCGAACCAGTTGTTGGTCTCCGTATTGGGTGTGCCCGGGGCGTTCGGCAGCGGGAAGTAGGACAGGGCCTTGAGTGCGATCGGATCCAGCATGCTCCGGGGGATGACGTTGCCGGGGAACGGCCGGCGCTCCAGGTTTCCCTGCGCGTTGATGAAGGTGTCGAACGGGTTGTAGATCGTCATCACCTGCCCGGCGGCATTCCGTGTCTGCGAGAAGTCCCCCTGTCGTTGCAGCAGTGTCGGCACAGTCCGCGTGGACGTGATCGGACGCTTCGCCTCCGAGTACTCGTACGTCGCGAAGAAGAAGGTCTTGTTCCTGATCAGCGGGCCGCCCAGCACGCCCCCGATCAAATCGCGGCGGTAGTATGGTTTCGTCCGCCCGGCCCGGTTCGAAAACCAGTTGTTGGCATTGAGTGCGGAGTGGCGCAGGAAGTAATACCCGACTCCGTCGAAATTGTTGGTGCCCGACTTCATCACCATGTTCACCACAGCGCCGCCCGTCTGACCGAACTCGGAGGAGAAGAAGTTCGTCTGCACCTTGAACTCCTGCACCGCGTCCACGGCCGGCGAGTATTTCAGATCGGTGATGCCGGAATTCTGCTCGACGGTCACGACCGTCACGCCGTCCAGCAGGACATCGGACGTCGAGTTGCGTGAGCCGTTGGCGACGAAGTTGGTGTTGGCGTCACCGGGTCGGCCGCCGGAGCCGACGACGCCCGGGGTGAGGTAGGTGAATGACATCGGGTTTCGCCCGAGGTTGGGCAGGGTGGTGATGGTCTTGTTGTCGATGACCTGGCCCAGGTTGGCGATGGTCGTGTTCACCATCGCGGCCGAGCCGCTGACCTCGACGCTCTCACTCACCTCGCCCACTTCGAGCCGCGCCTCGACCGTGGCCTGCTGCTGGACGGTCAGGGTGAATGTGCCGCTCGAGAACTTTTTGAAGCCGGCCGCCTCGACCGTCAGCACGTATTGGCCCGGCGGAAGGGCGGTGATGGCGAATCGGCCCTCTTCGTCGGCCACCGTCGTCTGGGTCGTTCCCCGGTCCGCATCCGTAATGCTCACCGGTGCGCGGGGAACCGACGCGCCAGACGGATCCTTTGCCGTGCCGCGGACGCTGGCGGTGAATGACTGTCCGAAGGCGAGAGTGCAGCACAGCAGTGCGAAAGTGAGGCTTTGAAGCAGAGTAGCGAATCTGCGCCTTGTGGTGGATGACATGGCTGCCCTCCGTCGACAGGCAGGCGCATAGTGCTCTCTGCCTATCGGAAGTAAGTGGCACAGAGGCGACGTGCGGGCAGTTGGTGTACTTGGGAAGGCACCGGGAAGTCAAGGGTGAGAGCTTCCGGCGCTCGCGTGGCTTCGCAACCCTGCGAGGCCATCGAGGACGTGCCCCGCGCGCCCCGCCAGGCCGTGGCTCTATGTGAACGGATCCCGGACGTCGAGGGAAGCGAACTTCCGGAAGTCGCGATCGTTGGAGTACAGCGTGCGGATCCCATGTTGAAAGAGAACCGCCGCAACGTGCGCGTCGGGCACGAGGTTCCCGCGAACAATGAGGTCGCTGGTCACGTGTTGGTATGCGTCGGCGAATCCGTCCAACTCCGACACGGCACGCACATGAGGCAGCGCCAGGAGCGCGGTGATGTTGCCGAACGCCTCGTCGGGCGGCAACGGTGCAGAGAAGATGCGAGGATGTGTCGCAATCCGGAGATACGACATCAGCGTGGGCCATGCGAGGTACAGCAATTCCGGGCCGGCCGCGCACGACGCGAGAAACTTGCTGGCGGCCTCGTGACGCGCACTCGATCGGTCCGACGCGAAGAGGAGCAGGTTGACATCCAACGAGTAGCTCATGACCGATCGGCATCAAGCATCGCGTACACCGCGTCCTTGTCCGCGAGATCGACCAGGGCCTTCATCGGGCGTGAGGTCCAGTGAAACGCCGGTCGCCGTCGCGACGCTCGACGCCGGGCGAGCGCGTCGGCCAGCAGTTCCGAGACCACCGCGCCCATCGATCGGCCTTCTCGTTCGTGAATGGCCCTGACTTCACGAAGAATGGGATCGTCGATATCGACTGTGGTCCGCATGATGTTTGATGATAACAATATCAGCATCAGATGTCCAACCGCGGCGGTTCTCCGCGTCCGGACCATGCGACGCGCACGCCGATCTGATGGCGCCGTCTCACCTGCCTCTCTGTCTTCCCGGCACGCGCAGTGCAGGTCCCACGGACCACCCGGAGGGCAATTCTGAGGACTGCTCGTCCCTCCTCCGCGTCCTTCGTGGCGCTATTGGATTCGGCCGGCTTTCAGAATCCTGATCGGCGGCGTCAGGCGTTGAGCCTCCGTGTTGGGAGCCTGCTGAATCTTCCGGACGACATCCATCCCCTGCACGACGCGGCCGAAGGCGGCGAACCCCTGGCCGTCGGGGTTGCGCGCACCGCCGAAGTCGAGCGACGGCTGATCGTTGATGCAGATGAACCATCCGGACGTGGCGCTGTCGGGCTGCCCGCGCGCCATCGAGACGGCGCCGTCCGTATGCCGGAGTCCCGTCGCGCTCGTGCGCTCGAGCGGAATCGGCGGAAAGCCGTTGCCGGCGTGCTCGGCGTTCACGCCGGCCTGGATCACCTCGATCTTCACCGGACTGTCCGGCTGGTTGTCCATCTTCACCGTCCGATGGAACGTGCCGCTGTCGTAGTGACCGGCGTCGACATACCGCAGAAAGTTCGCGGCGGTGATCGGCGCGCGGTTCGTGTCGATTTCGAGCACGATGTCGCCGAGCTCCGTCCGCACGAGCACACGGACGGGACTCTGGGCGGCGGGACGCGCGATCGGCGCGATGCCAACGAAGACAACCGCCAGGAATGCGACGATCGGCCGCATCACGCGAGTCCAGAAGCCCATTCAGGATTGACCCTCCGCGTCCCTCCGTGGTTAGTTCCTCTAGAACCGATAGATCCCCCCGAACTGGAACTGCCGGCCCGGGTACGGCTGGCTCGTCGGCTTGCCGAAATTGACGTTGCCGATGATGCCGATGTACCCGTCGGCGACGAAGTTCGTGTTGTTGAGCAGATTGAACACGTCGGCCCGGACCTCGAGGCGGTCCTTGCCGGGCAGCGCGAACGTGCGCGTGAGCGTGAGGTCGGCGTACTTGACCGGGGCGCCGCGCGCCGTGTTCCGTCCTTCCGGCATCGTCACGTTGCATGTGCGAGCGGCCAGGCAGTACACCTGCGTCGTGCCGGTCAGATCCTGCGCATACCGGATGCTGTAAGGATTGCCGCTCTGCGCGTGCACGACCGCGCTGACGCGCCATCCCTCCAGCGCGGCGCCTCGGCCCGGCACGTTCCACGACGCCGACGCGACCACGTTGTGCGGTGTGTTCGACGCCGCGTCGGCGTGATCGAGCTCGGGATCGGAGCTGTCCTCAGGTATCTCCCAATGGTTCAGTCGATCCTCAGCGTCGGAGAAGGTGTATGAGACCGACACGAGGAGCGGCTCCGTCCGGTGCTGCACGCCAAAGCGAATGCCCTGATACCAGGTCCGGCCTTCGTTCGTGAGGACCTCGATGCGGCGGAATCCATTCGGCACCGGCCGGATCGGACGGGTCAGGTCGGCCTGTGCGGAAGTCCGCACCACGCGACCGCCAGCGTTGTTGATCTCGGCCTTGGGGATCGGTGTCGGATAGTTGGTATCGAGAAAACCGTGCTTCTGGGCGCGGTTGACGTTGAGGTCAACAGCGACACTCGTGCGCGCGCCGAGCTGCCGCTGCGCGCCGAGGCTGTACTGCCACGCGAACTCGTTCTCCAGATCGGGTGAGATCTCCTGGATGTTCCGTGGCGGGAGCACGGCACCGGGCGGAAAGCTGGGCAGCGTGTTCGGAAACACCGGAAATGCCGGATCGCTCGGCGGCAGCGCGAGCGTCACGATGCCGTTCCGGCCCAGCACCGCGCCCTTCACGATGGTGAAGATCGGGTTCTGCTGCGTGAACCGGCCGGCGCCGCCGTGCACGGACCACCGTTGATCGCCGCGCGGATCCCAGTTGAAGCCGACGCGGGGATCGACATTGTTTTTGTCGACCGGGGCGGGCCAGTCGGGAATGTCGTGGACGACCTCGACGTCGTAGCGGACGCCGTAATTGACGGTCAGATTGGGCGCGACGCGCCAGTCGTCCTGCACGAAGCCGCTGAACACCCAGGCCTTTGGATAGATGATGTCCTGCCCGGGCACGAGCGCGAACGCCTGCGTAAAGAGGTTCGGCGTGGGTGCCACGGCCGGGCCGCCGGCAAACGTGTAGATGCCGTTCTGATTCGGCAGGTAGCGCTGCGTGGTCACGTCGTAGGTGACGCCGCCCCCGACCTTGTACGAGTGGGCGCCGCGCCACAGCGACAACGTGTCGGAAAAATCCCACGTGTCTTCCGGGATGACGCCCCAGGTGCCGGTTGCGACGCCGCCCGAGACCGAGTAGCCGGTACGGGAGAACTGCACGCAGTCACACTTCGCCGCGCGGAGATCGTAATAGCGCGACCACTGGCCGCGCACCTCGTTCAGCGAGCGGTCGGAGATGACCGACGTCAGCGTGTGTTGAATCGTGTCGACGTTGTTCGTCCAGATGTAGCCGGTCCCCGGTAGAAACAGGCCGCCGCTCTCGTTGTCCTGCTTCCAGCGCACCATGTTGTAGCGGCTCGCCAGCGACTGCGACGCCGAGAACCGGAAGTCGCCGCGCGCATGCCCCTGGTGCTCGTCGGCCGGCGTCGGAACGACCGTTCCCGGCGCCTCCGGCGACGTCACCGACACCTGGCTCCGCTCCCGCCGCCGCTCGTAGCTGCCGAAGAAGAACGCGCGATCGCGCACGAGCGGGCCGCCGACGTTGCCGCCGAACTGCTGCTGGTTGAACGGCACCTTCTGCGTCGCGAGCGGCGGAATCGCGTCGAGGTCGCCCGGCCGGACCACCAGCAGCGCCGCGCCGGCGTAGGTGTTGCTGCCGCTCTTGGTGATCATGTTCATCACGCCAGCCGAGTGCCCGCCGAACTCCGCCGAGAACTGGTTGGTGATGATCTGCACCTGACTGACGGTCTCGAGCGCGAAGCCGGCGGATCCGCGCTGCGGCGCGCGCTGCAGCGTCAGCCATTTGGAGAAGTTGCTCGTGCCGTCGACATAGGTACCGAAGTTCCACACGTCGCCGCCGCCGACGTACAGCCCGTTCGTGCCAGGGGCGCGGGCGACCACGTTCGAGTCGAGCGTGAGCAGCCGGAAGTAGTTGCGCTCGGCAACCGGCAGTGCGGTGAGGTCGCGGCTGTCGATCGTCTTGCTGACCTCCGCGCTTGTCGTTTGAACCACCGGCGCGTCGCCGGCGACCGTGACCGTCTCCTGCACCGCCGACAACCTGAGGGTGACGTTCAGGACAGCACGCTGTCCGGCATTGAACGTCAGGTTCTCGCGCCGCTCGGTCGCGAACCCCGCGAGTGCGGTCTGCAGGACGTATTGTCCGTCGGGCGGAAGCGAGGTGAAGACGTAGCGGCCGTTTTCGTCGGTGGCAGTCTCGCGCGTGAGCCCGGTTGCGGCGTTGTGCAGCGTCACCGTCGCGCCGGGCAGCACGCCCTGCTGCGCGTCCATGACGATGCCTTCGAGATCGAACGTGGGCTTCTGGCCGGCCGCCGGCACTGCAAAGGCGAGAGCCAGACAAGCCAGAAGGGCAGCACGACAGCCGGCGCGCGTACGTCTCACAGTCATACGGACCTCCAACCGATGCAGCGATGATCTCGGGTCCTGAAATCATAGCCCCAGCGCGCGTGGGCGTCGCTGGATTCGGTGGAGCCACCGAGAGACCCAGGAGCCGGGCGATTGAACGCAGCTGGAACTCTGGAGCCACCGGCTTTCGCCAGACGGCATCGAAGATGTCGCTCTCCCGAGGGGATGTGTATCACGCCCGCAACAAAACCCCTGGGCGGCACATCTCGTGCATGGCGTCATGTTTCCCTTAATTGGGAGTCCACCAGAATGATCAAACGGCTGTTCGCTGGTTTCGTGTTCGTTTACGCGATCGCATTCTCGTTTGTCGCCGCCGCCCAGGAACGTCTTGAGCACCCGGGCGCCGGCATCGAGCTGATTCGTCCGGCGGGGTGGCACGACGCCACGCTCGCGCAGGTGCAGGCGAATCGGGAGCGCGTGCGTCTGTCCGATCCGCAACTCCAGCACGCGCTGCAGACCCGCAGTGCCCTTCCCGTTATTGCACTCACCAAGTACGTGGAGCCTTCTCCAGGCCTGAATCCGTCCATCCAGGTGACGCTTCGCTCGGCGTTGCGCGGTACGCCGACCGAGCTGCTCACAGCTGCGCTCGCGACCATGCGGCGCGCCTTTCCGGACTTCCGCATCGTGTCACCGGTTCGCGCCACCGAGGTGAGCGGATGGCCGGCCGCGCAGGTGAAAGCGGCCTATACCCTGACAAGTCACACTGGAGAGCAGTTCCCCGTGCAGAGCCGGATGTGGCTCGTTCCGCGCGGCAGCTTGATGTTCCTGATCGGCATGAGCGGCAGCGCGAGCGGCGAGGACGTCTGCGAAGAAGAATTCAGATCGGTTCTTGCGTCAATCGTGATCCACAAGTAGCCTCCGCGCCGCGAAGAGCACGACGAGGCCTTCAATGATGAACGAGAGGTTCGCCGCCTCGCGGATCAGGAGCCGCAGCGGGTGCGCGAGCTCGTCTCGGGAGATGGTCGGGTTCTGGCGGAATTCGCCGGCTGGGGAAACATCAGCGGCGTGCGGCAGCTGCTGGACCTCGGGGTCGACATCGCCGCGGTGTTCAGAGATGGCGATGCCTACTGGGGCGTCGCGCAGCACCGCCCGGCACATCGCCGCCTGGCGCGCGCGCCACGGGACCGTCAAGCTGTTGATCGAACGGGGCGCGCCGGTCGACATCACGGATTCAAAGGGCCGGACGCCGTTAGCCCTCGCCGTTCGCGCCTGTGTCGATTCGTATTGGACGACCCTCCGCTCGCCTGAATCGGTCCGTGCGCTGCTCGCTGCAGGTGCGTCAGTCGCCGGCGTGGCCTTCCCGTCCGGCTATGCGGAAGTCGACGAGGTGCTGAGAGTCCACCGCAGATGACGCAGAGGACACGGAGGCAAATCGCGTTGGTTCAGGATTGGACCCGCGTCCTCATCGTCCTCCGCGGTGGATCGCACATTTTCTGGCAATCGACGTCGCTCTCGCCACGCGTCCGCTCCACCGTGCCTGCCCAGGCTGGATCTGCTTGACTCGCCGCACGATGCAGCCATAATCAGCGAGCCGTTTCCCAGAAGCTCGAATCAACAGCGTGAGGCGTCTCTCGCGTTCTGCGGTCCGCCACGGAGGGAACCGATGAAGCTCCTGATCGGCATGTTCGCCTCTGTCGTACTTCTCATTCCCGACACGGTCACCGCGCAGACTATCGGTGCGACGACGGGCGCCATCAACGGCAGGGTCGTCGACGCATCCGACGCGGTGCTACCGGGCGTCACGGTGACGATCTCGGCGCCGCAGATGCAAGGCACACAGACGGCGGTCACCAACGAGGAGGGCAATTACCGCTTTCCCGGCATTCCGCCGGGCACCTATCGCGTGCAGTACGAGCTGACCGGCTTTGCGACGGTCGTTCGCGAAGGTATCCGTGTCACGCTCGGCTTCACCGCTACGCTGAACGTGACGATGCAGGTGTCGAGTCTGGCCGAGACGGTCACCGTCACCGGTGAGTCGCCGGTCGTCGATGTGACCTCGACGAAGACGTCGACGAATTACGACTTCAGGGAGCTGGCCTCCATTCCCAGCGCGCGCGACATGTGGGCGATCCTCGGCGAGTCGCCCGGCATCACGATGTCGCGGATCGACGTTGGCGGCAGCGCCGCCGGGACGCAGACCGGCTATCGCACCTACGACGCTCAGGGCGGCCAGAACCGCGTGATGATCGACGGGCTGGTCACCACCGAAGGCACCAGCGCGATCGGCGTGTATGTCGATTACGGTGCGTTCGAGGAAGTGACCGCCAGCACGGCCGGACACGGCGCCGAGATGGGCCAGCCGGGCGTGCAGACGCAGATGATGATCAAGTCCGGCGGCAACCAGTACCACGGGTCGTTGTACGGCGATTATCAGAACGCCAGTCTGCAGGCGACCAACATCACCGACACTCAGCTGAGCCGCGGCATCCGCGACAAGGACCTCAATCGGATGTCCAAGTACTACGATTTCAACGCCGACGCAGGCGGTTACATCAGGAAGGACGCCCTGTGGTGGTACGGCTCCTTCCGCGAGTTCGACACCGAAATCAACGAGCCGCGGTTCCCGGTGCGCCCGCACCAGACCAGGCTGCGCCACTTCAGCGGCAAGGCCACCTATTCGCTTTCCGGCAACAACAAGATCGTGGCGTCGATGATGCGCACGCTGAAGATCCAGCCGACGCGGCTGGATGCGCGCCGCGCGAACAATCCCATCAACCTCACCGAAGGGTCGACGCAGAACCAGCGCCATTGGGCGTGGGTGTACAAAGGCGAGTGGAACAAGGTCATCAGCGATTCGACGTTCGGCGAGATCCGCGGCGGGCAGTTCGGCTACGACTGGCCGCTGATCCCCAACGCGAACGGCACCGGCGCCCGCATCGAAGATCTGAGCAACAGCATCGTGAGCGGACCGAATCTGGATCGTTTCCAGGCCCGCCGCCGCAACCAGGTGCTGGGCTCGATCAGCTATTTCAAAGACGGCCTGGCCGGCAGCCACGATCTGAAATTCGGCGGCGAAGTATTTCACGAGACGTTCAACGAAGAGTACCGGCCGACCTCGTACGGCAATCTCTCCGTCTCCTACACGCGCAACGGCACGCCGTCGGAAGTCGATCTGCTCGATCCAGGCGCGATCGACGCGACGCTGATGACGTATTCGCTGTATGCCAACGACACCTGGCGGTTGAACAACCGGCTGACGCTGACGCCCGGGCTGCGCTTCGACCGGTTCGTCAATTCACTGCCCGAACAGGAGCATCCCGCCGGCCGCTTCAGCGGCACGGCGATCACCTTCCCTGCGGTCGGCGAGTTGGTGACCTGGAACGTGGTCGGCCCGCGGATGGGGATCACCTATAACGTGGCGGGAGCGGGCCGCACCGTGTTGAAGTTCAACTACGGTCAATACTGGTGGAACCCGAGCAACGACATTGCCACCGCGGCGAACCCGAACCGCTCGCCCTGGTTCCGCCGCTATACCTGGAGCGATCGCAACAGCAACGGCGTCTGGGACGAAGGCGAACAGGGCAACCTGTTGCAGACACAAGGCGGCGTCGCCAGCGCCGTTGTCGATCCAGACCTCGAAAACACGTTTACGCGTGAGCTGTCGACGTGGTTCGAGCGGGAGCTCGCGGCCAACTTCGGCGTGCGCACCGGCCTCGTCGTACGGCAGATTCGCAACCAGCGCGCCACCGTCGACGCCAATCGGCCGTTCAGCGCCTTCGACGTGCCGGCGACCTTTCCGGATCCCGGGCCGGACGCCCGCCCCGGCAACGCAGACGATGGACCGCCAATCCGCGGGTTCGACCTCAACGCGTCACGACTCGGCCTGCCCACGTTGACGACCGTCGCCAACGTGCTCGATGCCAACGGCGACTACTACACATGGGAAGTCAGCGCCAACCGTCGCATGGCCGGACGATGGTCGCTGCGCGCGTCGTTCACGCACACCTGGAACGACGATCAGGCGGACACCTACGCCGGCACCAGGGTCCGGCAGTATGGGCTGCCGTACACCCCCAACGATTTGATCAACACCGATCGTGCGGACGGGGCCTACCGGTTCACGAACTGGACGGCAAAGCTGATGTCGACCATCGACGCACCGTACGGCGTCAAGCTCACCCCGATGCTGCGGCATCAGTCGGGCGATCAGTTCGGACGCATCGTGCAGGTGCCGTTCAATTACGGCACGCAGCCGGTTCTGGTCGAGCCGCTCAACGCGAACCGGCTCGACCACACCACGATCTTGGACCTGCGCGCCGAAAAGATCGTTCGTTTTCGCGGACGCTCGGTCTCCGGGTTCCTCGACGTGTACAACATCACCAACTCGAATTCCGAATTCCGGCAGATTTTCGTGTCGGGCAGCTCGTTCGGATTCCCGACGACGATCACGCCGCCGCGCATTGTACGAGTCGGCATGAAAGTCGACTGGTGAGCCTTGTTCGAAGCGACGGTGATAGTCGGTCGACTGCGTGAATCGTCAGGATGGTTTGACGCCGCGTTCGAAATTCTCGAGGAGGCGTCTCATGGCTCGATTCAGCACGCGCACTTCAATCACGGGAGCCCTGGCGCTTGTCGCCCTGCTGCCGTTTTCTCCTGCGACCGAAACCGCCTGGGCACAGGCGGGTACCCTCGGCACGATCATTGGAAAGGCCGGTGACGAGACCGGCAGCGTTCTGCCGGGTGTTCTGGTGACGGTCACGAGTCCGGCCCTGCAGGTGGCGAGTGTGACGACCGTCACCGACAGCGAAGGCAATTACCGTCTGCGCGACCTGCCGGCACCGGGGATGTACCGGGTCGTCTTTGAGCTGCAGGGCTTTCAGACTGTCGCCTTCGAGAGCGTCAGCCTCACCGCCGGTTTCACCGCCAGGATTGATGCGGCCATGAAGGTCAGCACCATTTCCGAGACCGTCGAAGTCAGCGGCCAGAGCCCTGTCGTCGACACCGTGAGTGTCGCCGGAGTTTCGTCAATACAGTCACAGCGCCTGGACATCACGCCCCTCGGACTGGGCATCCAGAACCTGCTTCCGCTGGCGGCCGGCGTCAGTCTGCAGGGTCCACCGGACGTCGGCGACAGCCAGCTCGCCAATCGGCAGCGCATTGTGACCTATGGCGTCGCGCTGACGCCGACCCTGGAATTCGAGGGAATCAATTCCACGACCGCGCGCCAGGGGAATACGGCCCTCTATCTCGACTTCTACCAGGTCGAGGAAGCGTCCTTCAAGACGTCAGGCAACAACGCGGACGTGGCGTTCGGTGGTGTTCACCAGCAGATGATCATGAAGAGCGGCGGGAACGCCTTTCATGGGTCGGTCGAGGGCGACTACGAAAACAAGAGCTGGCAGAGCAACAACGTCTCGCCGGGTCTCGCGGCACAGGGTTTCACCGTCACCAATCCGGTCACTCGCTACTATGACTGGAATGCGGAGCTCGGGGGCTACATTGTCAAAGACAAATTGTGGTTCTATGGCGGCGCCAGCAGGCAGGAGATCGACCAGCTGCAGATCGGCTTCGTGAAGGGCCCCAATGCCGCAGGCTGCTGGACGTGCGGCGACGCGCCGCCAGGCGATGTGATCAGGATTCTGAAACAGCAGTACTCGAAGTTCTCATGGCAGGCCTCGCCGGCGACCAAGATCATCGGCACGTTCGTGCACGCGGAGAAAGTCACGCCATTCTTTGGCGCCAGTGCCACTACACCAGCGCCGACCACGAGAATTCAAAGTCAACCGACGCGGACCTGGAAGGTGGGAACGCAAAGCACGCCGAATACCCGCACGTTCATCGACGCGGTATTCGGGTTCTGCTGTTACCGGACGAATTACACACCCCAACCCGGCGTGGCCGTCGCCGGCAACCCGGCTTCGCAGGAAATCACAACTGGCATGATGACCGGACCTCTCGGGGCGATACCCGGCACCATATCCGACCGCTACCAGGCTCGGACCACTGTCAGCTACGCCGCCGGCCACCACCAGCTGAAGGTTGGAGCCGACGTGAACTGGGAGCGGCAGGATTCCACCCGCCCCAGCGAATATCCCAGCGGCAGCTACACGTTGCTCTTCAACCGGGGAGTACCGAACGAGATTCGAACGTACAACACGCCCACAATCCCGATTGACCGCTTGTACAACCAGGCCGCGTTCGTCACCGATATCTGGTCGCTCGGACGGGTGACGCTGTCTTATGGCATCAGGTGGGAGCGCTACCACAACTTCTACCCGGACCAGACCAAGGCTGCGGGACAGTTCAGCAGCGAGCAGACGTTCGAGGGCGCGGACGTTCTGATCTGGAAGGATGTCGTCCCGCGTGTCGGCATGAACTGGGACGTGACCGGGAGCGGCAAGACATCGCTGAAGGCGTTCTTCGGAATCTTCGGAGATACGATGGGGGCTGATTTCGCGGCGACCTACAACCCGAATGCCGAGGTCACCACCAGGTACCGATGGAGCGGCCCCTGCCTGGTGACGCAGTACACGAATGTCTCCTATACGAGTCCCAATACCAGTTGCGACTACGTGCCGGGAACCGTCGATTTCAGTCCGACGGGAAGGGATTACATCAGCGCGACGGGTGGATCCAACACGTCGCCCAATCCCGATCTCAAACAAAACAAGAACTATGAGGTCTCGGTCCGGTTGGACCGCCAGTTAGTGCCGAACACCGGGATTGGATTTGGCTACGTCTACCACAGGCACACCAACTGGTACGACACGGGAACTGTGAATGTGGGCCGGCCGTACGACGTATGGACCGTTCCAGTCGTGCTGATCGATCCGTTTGACGGACAGGCGGTCACCATCTACACCTACCCCGCCGCTTACGCGGGCGCCGCATTCAATCAGAACAAAGTGGTGAACGCACCGACCGCCCGGCCGGATTACTATCACAGCTTCGAGATGACCCTGAACAAGCGCTTCTCGAAGAGATGGAACATGTCATCGTCGTACTGGTTGACCAGGACTCATCAATGGATCCGCGCGACGCCGACGAGTCCGAACGACGATCGGTTCCCGATCAACGATACCTGGGCCTGGGAAGCCCGGGCCGACGCGAATTACCGTCTGCCGTGGGACGTCAATACCTCGGTGAACGTGCGGGCCGCATCCGGACAACCGGGACAGAGGACGCAGACCTTTTCCGATCCGAGGCTGAGGCAGGGCACGGTCACGCTGCGCATGGAGCCCTTCGGCTTCCAACAGGGGCCGGTCGTTCCCGTGACCAGTCTGCGGGTCGCCAAGAAGTTCAGACCGGGTCCGAGATACGCTGTCGACGTCAATTTCTCGGTGTTCAACCTTATCAACAGCAGTGCCCCTGTTTCCATTTCTTACCTGACCGGGACGTTCGGCCGAGTGACAGACATCCTTGCACCACGAGTTGCGCGAATCGGAGTGCAAGTCGGGTTCTAAGGATTTACCACGGAGGACGCGGAGGACGCGGAGGGACAATCCTGCCCTTCGCCCTTCGACTGCGCGGCGTTCCGAGCGGAGTCGAAAGACGACGTTGCTCAGGGCACCCCGAGCGTAGTCGAGGGGTGAAAACCAACAGGATTTTGCCCCCGTGTCCTCCGCGTCCTCCGTGGTGGGAACGTACTCGACACACTCCCAGGGAGGCGACATGAAACGACGAGACTTCGGCAAAGCGCTCGGCGGCGTGATCGGCGCCGGCGTCGCGGGTTCTGCCGCCCCTTTGTCTGCACAGGACGCACGAATGCCCAGGAAGAATACCCTGATGCATGTTGGCGCTGACTACCACAGCGTCGCCGGGACCGGCGGGCTCACGTCCAGGCAGAACCTGGAGTACAACCTCCGCTTTGGTGTCAAGCATCTCATGCCGCAGGTGAGAAAGACTGCTCAGGACGGCAGCTGGGATGTCGATGAACTGAAGATGATGAAGGACAACTGTGACAGGTTCGGGGTTGACATCGAAGGCATCAGGATGGATTCCGATTACATCACCCTGAAGAAGGGCGCGGATCGAGATCGCAAGATCGACGTCATATGCGAAAACATCAGAAGAGCCCATCACATCGGTGCAAAAGTAATCAGTTATCACTGGACGGTGATACCCATCAGGCGAAATGGAAAAGCCCCCGGACGCGGCGGCGTCACCTATGAAACGTTCAAGCTCGAGGACAAGTGGCAGGAACTTCCCGCCGGACCGGCCGGCAGAGTGACGTCCGACGACTATTGGGAGCGAATCACGCACTTTCTCGAGCGAGTCATCCCTGTCGCTAGGGAAAACGATGTAAGGATGGGTTGCCATCCGTACGATCCACCGGGATTGCCGCTCGGTTACCAGGGCGCTGACAACTGGGATTCACCGTCTATTTTTGAAGCATTGAAGCGCTACGCGTCGATTGTGGACAGTCCTTACAACGCATTCCAGTTGTGCCTGGGGACGACCAGCGAGGGGCTGAAAAATCCGCGCACCGAGCTTCTTCCCATCGTCCGATACTTCGGAGAACGAGCAAGGCTGGTGTCGATCCACATGCGCAACATCCGCGGCGGACTGAACGATTTCGCCGAAGTCTTCGTCGACGAAGGAGATGTCGATTTCTTTCAAGTCATGCGCATTCTCAGGGACGTGCAGTATGCCTACATGATCCTGCCCGACCACAATCCCAGTCACCCGGACGATCCCGGAAAGCTCCAGGCGTATGCCTTTGCGTATGGCTACATCAAGGCATTGATTCAGGCGGTGAATTCAGAAGTGGAGGCTTAGGCATCGGCGGCGTACGGCTGATCGACAACGTTCCCAAGGCGAGCAGCCACTCATGATTCTCGCGCTCGATGTCGGCAACAGCCAGCTGTTCGGCGGCGTCTTCGATGGAACCAAGCTGCGGCTGCGGTTCCGGCGATCCTCCCGCGCCTCGGCTTCATCGGATGAGCTCGGTGTCTTCCTTCGCACTGTGCTGCGCGAGAACGGCGGCGATCGCTGACGCCCTTGGCGCCGCGCATCTGCATCCGGGGCGGAACGCGATCATCATCGATTTCGGCACTGCAACGACGCTCGAGGTCCTGACGGCCGATCGCGAATACCTGGGCGGGATCATTCTGCCTGGCCTGAGGATCGCGATGGAGGCGTTGGAAAAGAACACGGCACGCCTGCCGACCGTTGAAATCGCTCCGCCGGGCAGCGTGATCGGCCGCTCGACGGTGGAAAGCATTCAATCCGGCCTTTACTTCGGTACGCGCGCGATGGTCAGTGGCCTCGTGCGCGACATCAAGAGCGAGACGTTTGGAACCGATCCGGTTGTCGTGATCGGCACGGCGGCTTTGCGCGTCTGTTCGAGCGGGAACAGATTTTCGACACACACGCAGAAACCGCAGAACTTCGCAAACCGGTTTTCTCTGCGGGTTCCGCGAGCTCTGCGTTGATCGTCGTGGACAGAGAACATCACGATCGAACGGGCCGCAAAGGACGCAAAGCTACATCGCATCTCTCTGCCGCCTTCGCGGCCTTTGCGTTCCACGACGGCGGTTAGTCGGACACGCCCTTAGGTCGCCAGCGGCGGGCCCTTCGGCACGACGATCCGCGTGTGCTCCGCGGGATAGGCGTGCTTCTTCGCCGTGAACTTCGCGTTGAGGTACTCGCCCATGTGAATCGGGCCCGACATCGTGTCGCCCGACACGGTGCCCGAGAAGATGAAGGTGACGGCGGCCCCGGGCCGGCGTTCGATGCTGCGGAGTTTCACCTCGTTGCCTTCGATCATGCCCACCATGTCCCGCACCGCAAAGTCTCCCTGATGCGAGCCCTGGATCCAGTTGCCGTTCTGCTCGATGAACAGCGTGTGCCGGCTCCTGCTGCTGAAGAACTCGATGTCCACGTCCCAGCGGCCGCTCACGTTCGCCGAAGGCGCGGTCATGGCCGTGGACCGCGGCCCGCGTTTCGCGGACAACACGTTGGAGATGCGCTCCGCCACCACCTTGTCGTCGCCGGGCTGCATCATCCAGGCGGTGACCGAAATCGACGTCGTGCCCGGTTCGACTTCGCTGTCGCGCCCGCCCCCGCCGGCGCCGAGCGCAATCCGCGGTCTGGTCCTCGCCAGCTCCTCCGCCACTTCCTCGCCCGTGATATTCAGCCTGGCCGGATCCCAGGTGATGATCAGCGACGGGCTCTTGTTCGAGAGCCCGGCCGGCTCCCGCACCGATGTTTTCACGCTCGCGATCGTGGACACGCGCCTGGAGATGTGGTCGAGCCACGAGAGCCACGTCTTCCAGTCCGCGTCATGATCGCGCTTCACCCACGCTTCGACGGCTGCCAGCATGCCCAGCGTTTCCTCGCGACCGACCTTGTTGTCGCGGCCCGGGCCGTGGTGTGGCGCGCTGGCTTGCCACGCCGACATGAGGAGGTCCTTCCGGCCGAGGAGGAGTCCCGCGCACTGCGGCCCGCAGATCGCCTTGCCTCCGCTATAGGCCACGATGGTGGCGCCTTTCTCGAGGTGCACGTTCGGAATCGTCAGCACCTCGGCGGCCGCGTCAACCAGGACGGGGATGTTTTTCGGCTTCGCGATCTTCGCCACGTTCTCGAGCGAGAGTGGCCCGGACGACGCGCCGCCGCCCGACGTGAGATAGATCATCGCCGTCCGCGGACCCAGTGCTTGTTCGAGGTCCTCCGGTGTGTCGACCGTGATCATCCTCACGCCGATGTTGCGCACGGCCGCGTCGTACACGTTGCGGGAGTACCGCGGGCTGACGACTTCAGTCTTGTCAAACCCGGTCAGATCGGGAATGCGTGTGAGTCTCTCGGGGTTCCCGCCGGTCACACACGCGGCCGTGACGTGCTTCAGCCCCGCGGCGCATCCCGCCGACACCATGCCCCATTCCGCCCCGGTCAGCTCGGCGAGCCGCTGGCCGACCGCGTCGGCCAGTTCGTCCATCTGGACGAAGTACCGCGACGCCGCGTCCATCGCAGCCCGGACCTCGGGACGCTCCACCGATCCGCCGATGATTGTGAACGTGCCGCGGCAGTTGATGATCGGTTCCACGCCAATCGACTGGTAGATCTCCGCCCCGGGTTTGAGC
Source organism: Acidobacteriota bacterium (assembly GCA_046726355.1). GTDB lineage: Bacteria > Acidobacteriota > Vicinamibacteria > Vicinamibacterales > CAVVIG01 > QHWF01. The sequence goes on from JBKPAI010000157.1 coordinate 23,767, forward strand.
GGCCCGCTCTCCACTGTCCCTTCCGCGTGAGCCTTCACTCCGCCCATGAGTACCGGCATCGCGAGCACGTTCCCGATCTGGAACAGCTCACGCCGCGTCACCCCGTCGCTCGCTCGGCCCGTTTCGATGCCGAGCGTCGGCGTGTTGTGCAGGTCGTCAGTCATGATTTCTCCTACTTCACCGCGATCAGCGAAATCTGTTCCAGGCCGGGATAGGTGTCGTCGTTCCGGGGCGTGCGGTCCACCGGCGCCAATTGTGCGACCGTGGTGCGTGCGGGCGGGCCTTCGGGAAAGTACTGCGCGTAGATCCGGTTCATGCGTGGGAAATCGTTCATGTCGTCCAGGTAGACGTTGGTGGCCACCACATTCGAGAGCGCGAGCCCCGCTTCCTCCAGTCCGTCGAGCAGGTTCCGCATCGTCTGCCGAATCTGCGCTTCGATGGTCCCGACCCAGATGCCCTGCAGCTTCGCCGGCCCGGGAGTGAACGGCCCCTTCGCCGAGCAATAGTACGTGTCATCGGCAAACACGCAGGGACTCGCCGTCGCGCTCGGGCTCATGTTCTTCGGCCTCACCGCCCGCCGCGTGGACAAATCGGCCACGGCTACGCCGGTGAACTCGATCGAGTTGCCACCGGGCAGGCTCGTGACGCGAATCGTGGCACGTGCCGGCGTGTTGCCGAATTCGAAGTGCTTCGCGTAGATGTCGTTCATCCGAGGCGAGGCCGTGTCCGTCAGGTACGGGTTGACGAACACGACGTGGCGGAAGTCCATTCCGGCAGCGGCCAGCGTCTGCTTCATGTTGTCGAGCGCCAGTTGCACCTGGGTGTCCGGATCCTGTGGCACTCTGCGGGTTGCCGCCTCGGCGCCCAGGAACCCTGACAGGTAGAGGCGATCGCCGGCCATCATTCCCGGCGACCACGACAGGTTCTGCGGAAATCCGGCAGGAACGATGCGTCTCTTGCGCGACAGATCGCGGAACGCGACCGCATTGATCTCGACCGCGACGTCCGTCGGCAGTTTGTAGACGCCGAGCACCGCGCGGGCTGGCGGCTCCCTGGGAAAGAACTCCCTCCACACACGGTCCATCGCATCATAGTGCGCCATGTCGTCCAGGTAGACCTGGCTGTACACCACGTGTTCCATCGTCATCCCGGCGGCCTCCACGATGGACTTCACGTTCTGCAGCGTTTGTCGCGCCTGGCCTTCAACGGTACCGGGCAGGGTTCCAGCGGCATCGCGTCCGCCCTGGCCGGAGACGTGGAGAAAATCGCCGGTGAGAATTCCAGGACTGTACGGACCGGCCGGTTTGATGCCCTGAGGAGCGATGACCCGCCTTCGCTCGGCCTGCTCCGGTCCCGAGCTTCGGCGCGGCAGGCCCTGCCTTCGCTCGGTCCGTCCACTGTGAACCACGGCATGGCGAGCCCGTTTCTCCGCTCGTACACCCGGAGTCCCAGGGAGGAGCACGACAACCGCAATCAGGACGAGAGCGATTCGCCTCACCAAGTTTCCTGCCTCAGAAAGACCGTCCAGGGCGGATTCTACTGCAGGAGGCGAGGTCCTTTCTGTGGAAGGTGGGACAACGGACCCGCGCAAGCGCCGAAACAATGCGCTACCCCTTGTCGTGAATGAGAAGGCTCGTCTGCAGAGGCTTGTGCTCGTCGCGTTACGGCCGACGAATCAGCAAGGTAGTGGCGCGATGTAACAAATCCCGAAGGAGATGGAACCGGGAGGCAAATTCTTCGCCAGCGCCGTTTCAGAGAATTTACGATTTCGACAAAGTGCCGTCACTCGGTGTTGAAGGCGCTTTGCAATGCTCGAACATCATGGACGGCGAATCACGCGGGCGACGGCGGCCACAGAAATTGGGCCCTTTTCGAACGAGACCGTTTCCTACTGAAGACCAAATCGCCGACCGCGCGTATCACCTGCTGCGGATCGAAGGAAAGCACCTCAATGAGTTCATGGACTGCTGGAAGCGTGCCGAACAGGAACTGCTGGAGGAGGCCGCCGGCCGTACGATCCGCTGATCGGCTCCGGCCGGACCGGCTGAGTCACAACAACGAGTGGCGGATTTCACGCACGCGAGCCTGTGAAGTCACCTATCACACGAACGGTACATCGCCCGGGTTCCCCACGCCGCGCGCCATGGTGGCCGGCAACGATCTCGCGCTCGGCAGGATCGTGGACGCCGTATCGCACAGCAGCGACTGGTCGAAGACGGCCATCTTCGTTACCAGATTTCGCCGTGAGGGCGCGCTGCCGCAAGCTGGCCGGAACCAACGCCGCCGGCGCCGGCGACTGGACCTGCACGCTCGTCTGGCAGGATCCGGACGCACGGCCGCTTCGCGATACCTACGACTTGTTCGTTGCCACTGACGGTTGCTCTACGGCCACAGGGGAAGGCGACAACCTCGGCGGGCCGACGCTCAAGGCCTCGGATGGCACCGATGTGAGAAATCTCCTCTACCAATTCGAAGGGTGCTTCGACACGACGTGATCGTCGAAGTCATGCACCGACAACACCCATATCGTGGGCTCTGCGTCCAGCCTCTCGTCAGCTCGAGCGACCGGTCCCGCAAGCGAGAGCTGAGGAGAGATGATCACGCTCTCGGTTTCGGGCCGGTATACGCTGACGACTTTCACTCCTCCGGAAGGCCCGAGCCATGAACCTGACCCAAGTGTTCCTCGATCAGCTCGAACGCGAAGCCGTGCGCACGCGCCGCGCCCTGGAGAGCGTTCCCAAGGGCAAAGACGACTGGACACCTCATTCCAAGTCGATGCCGTTGCTGCGCCTCGCTGGACTCGTGGCGTCGATGCCCTCGTGGATTGCGCTTATCATCAAACAGGACGAACTGGAGCTCAGCCCCCCGGCGGGTCAGGGACAGTATCAGCAGCCGACGGTGGATGGTCTTGTCGCGACGCTCGAGAAGGCCGTGCAGGATGCGCGGGCCGCCCTCGCGGGAACAACAGATGATTATCTCCTGACGACCAACTGGAAGCTCCTCGTGCAGGGCCAGGTGGTGATGGAACAGCCGCGTCACGTCGTGCTCGTCGATACCTTCAACCATCTCGCGCATCATCGAGGTCAGCTGACGGTGTACCTGCGGCTCAACGACCGTCCGGTGCCCGCGATTTACGGCCCGTCCGCCGACGACAAGCAGTTCGCGTAACCGCGAGGGCGCCCGAGCTCCGGACATGCTGTACCTGACTCAGCTTGTGTATGTGAATGACGGCGAGGAGCGGACCTTCAGGCTTCATGGGACTGTCTGTTTCTCGAATACAAGCTCGCGAATGTGAGACGGCCTACGTGGAGGTCTTCCTCTGCGAGCGACCGCGGAGACGGTGAGGATACGTGGCGATAGCGCAGGAAGACGACGCCGTTGCTGAAGCGGCGCTCGCCCAACAACTCGAGTTCGACGCGGATGTTGTGGGGGAGATACGACGTGCCACCACCGACGGCGATGGGATTGACCAACCGGTGGTACTCGTCGACTCTGATTACCGCATGCCGATGCCCGCGGCGCCGCCCGTCACTGGCGCCGGATTGGTGTGGCTACGCTGCGACCGCTTCCGTTCGGTTCAGCAGGGAGTTGAACACGGCCCCGGGCACCTTGACGCGCTCATCCTGTTCGTACAAAACCCGAAGGCTCTCGAACAATTTGTCTGGCTCACGCGTCAGCGACGCGAGTCGATCGAAAAATGCCAGGTCATCCTGCGGCAACGGCTGGTCTGGACGCGGGACCGCGCCCCATGCATCCCACCGCAACATTTCGACTTTGTTCAAGAGGGCTGCATCATGGATCAGGTTCGCCGCGAGAAACCACGATCCACGCAGGTTGCCGTGAACGATGCCGAATCTGTTCGGGTCGGCGTCACCTGTCCGCCACCGCGCCCACGCCTCGGTGGCGATGAGAAACTGATCTCGCGGGACGTCGAGCACATTGTGGCGGATGTCCAGTCGCTCGCGCCACACGTCGTCAAACTGCGGATCTGCGAGCACCCAGCGCCCCTTCGACGCATTCCAGTACTCACACACGACGTGATCCTCAAAGTACCCAGGATTGAAGTACGCACCGAAGCCGCATCGGCCGCGCGCGGGAATGCGTTTCGCCCGCAGTATGGCGAGCAGCAACACCATGAAGTGCCGGCACACGCCGGCCAGGCGGCGCTCGGGAGGACGCGGAACAGTGAGGGG
>JBKPAI010000158.1:0-17395 GCA_046726355.1 Acidobacteriota bacterium
AGATCCCGCTGACTGTCTCGTGGGCTCGGAGTTGTGTTTAAGAGAGAGCTACAGCGTCAGGCCATCAGCACTCTACAGCGTCAGGCCGCCAGCACCCTACAGCGTCAGGCCGCCAGCACCCTACAGCGCCAGGCCCCCAGCACTCTACAGCGCCAGGCCCACAGCACCATGCAGCGTCAGCCCCCCAGCACGTTGCAGCGCCAGCCCCCCAGACCGTTGCAGCGTCAGGCCCCCGGCACGAGCGACGCGACCGACTGCACGAGGCCGGCTGCGGTCACCGGCTTCGCCACGAATTTCTGAAATCCCGCCGAGAGAATCCGCCGGCGGTCCTCCTCGCGGACGAACGCCGTCAGCGCGACCGCCGGCGTCCGCCGCAGCCTCGGATCAGGCAGCCGCCGCACATCCCGGATGAACGCGACGCCGTCGCGATCCGGCATGGCGATGTCGGACACGATCACGTCAACCGCCTGCTCCAGCACCCGTTCCAGCCCGGCGCTCGCGGAATGTGCGCGTGTCGTCGCCGCTCCGGCGGTTTCGAGAATCGCCGCCACCGTCTCTCGCGAATCCGGATCATCGTCGACCACGAGCACGCGAATGCCGCGCAGATCTGTGGCGCTCGATTCAGGTTCCGGGAGTCCCTGCTGGCCGTACAACTGCAGCGGGATCTCGACGGTGAACGTCGAGCCGCAGCCCACTCCGTGGCTGTCGGCGCAGATGGAGCCGCCATGCCGCTCCACGAGATGGCGGACGATAGCCAGGCCGAGGCCGAGGCCGTGATGGCCGCGCGTCGGCGACATGTCCGCTTGAGTGAAGCGGTCGAATACCGACCCGAGGAACTGCGGGTCGATGCCGACGCCGGAATCGCTCACCGCGATACGCGCCTTGGTATCCGTCCGGTCGGCGCTGACGGAGATCGAGCCGCCGTCGGCGGTGAACTTCACCGCGTTGGACAGAAGATTCCAGAACACCTGCTGGAGGCGCGCCGCATCGCCCCAGACGACCAGCGAGGGAGTGATCATCAGGTCGATCGTCAATTGCTTGGCGTCGGCGGCGGGCCGGATGAGATCGATGGTTCTCGTCAGGAGCGCGCTGACGTCCGTGGTCTGCGGCTCGAGGTGCATCTTGCCGGCGGCGATGTTCGAGACGTCGACCAGATCGCCGACCACGCGGGCCTGCGCCTGCGCGTTGCGCGTGATGACGGGGATCGCGCGCTTCAGCAGCGTCGGATCCGGATGCCGCTCCAGGATGTCGGCCCAGCCCAGGATGGCGTTCAGCGGCGTGCGCAGCTCGTGCGAGATGGTGGCGAGAAACGCTTCCTTCGCGTGGTTCGCTTCCTCGGCCCGCTGCAGTGCGTTGACCAGGTCCGTCGTCCGTTCGTGGACGCGCCGCTCGAGATCGGCATGCGTCCGCTCGAGCTCGAGGCGGCGCTGTTCCGAAACCCGGGCGGCATGGATGATGTGAAGCACTTTGGGAACGAGCGGCGGCAGCGCAAGAGCGGTGGCAACAGATGCGCCGGCAGTCACAATTTTGACATCGGCGGCGAGCCAGAAGAGCGGCTTCCACAGCGTCCAGATCTCCATGAAGTGGGTCGCGCCGCAGGCGATGATGAAAGTGCCGAAGGCCACGAAGATCCAACTGAAGGGCAGTCCGCGCCTGGCCTTCTGCACGAGCCACACGAGCGTCGCCGCGATCGCGACGTAGGACAGGCCGATCAATAAGTCGGACAGGACGTGCGTCGTGATCAGGGACGGCATCCACAGGTAGCAATACCCGTGCGGGTGGAGAAACGCACTCGCCCCAGCGTAATCATTGAAGGCGAGACGGACAAGAACAGCGCCAATGATCGCTGACCCGAGAGCGACTACCGAGGCGACGTACGGTCGGCCTCTCAGCGACAGCAGTCCCGAGTCAGTCATCGGGACGCCTCCTTTTCAACTTCAACGCGCCGCTCGACGCCGGCGTGTTTGGGATTGCTCCGGTCGAGTTGCGGACCGGAGCGAGATAACTTCTTCGTAAGATACACCTGCACTCGTTCAGGCGATCTCGGCAGAAGCGCGATCGATTTTGGGAACATCCCATGCTGACCGATTCAGCGCCGGAGGACGCCACCTTCGCCCAAGGCTACGGTGGCCCGCCGTAGCTTCAGCGAAGGCGGGAGGACGCGGGGGAAACGTGATGTCACCTTGGAACGCGAAGGCCGCGAATGAGTTTCTTTGCGCCCTTTGCGTTCTTTGCGTTCGATCGTGGACGTTTGCTTTAACGATGTGAGAAAGGCAATTCAACCGGCGTACCGTCGATCTTCAGAATCATCGACCCAGTCCAATTGAATCGCGACGGGCTCGGCAGGAAGTCGTCGCCCAGCGTGAACACGCTGTTCACGCTCGTGATGCGCACACTCGGCGTGCCCTCTGTGGCGCGCCGCGGCCACGCGCGGAAGCGAATCGCATCCGGTGTGGCGCCGCGCGGCAGCGGTACTGCGCCGCGAAAGCAGCCGGAGCGGACGATGCGAAAGTCTTCGCGGCCACGATAGGACTCGTACCACCGGCCAGCCCCAGCTTCGGCACCCGCCCTACCCGCCCCACCCGACCTACTCGACCCACTCGACCTACCCGACCCACCCGCCCTCGCTGCCCTGACGCCGAACGAGAGTGCGGCACTCTCGAGGTCGGAGCAGGCCTCGACGAAGACGAACCGCCGCGGATCCGGGATTCTTCCCGACCCGGCCGGCGGCTGCGCCGTGATTTTTCCCTCGCGCATCATCTCGCGGCTCATGACGCGATACGACCACGCATGCGCATCCATCACAACTTCCCGCGAGCGATTCGTCAGGTCGAACAGTTCCGGCGCCGGCGCGTACCGCACCGCCGCGGTGCCGGCGTCGCTCACCATGTTGTTGTCGGTGACGACGAATTCGAGCGGGTGGCCGGCCTCGTGGGCGCCGCGGAATGGCGCGACCACATGGTCGGGCCCCTGGAACTCCTCCGCCAGCGTCCGGCCATCTGTCCCGATCTCCACGCCGTACACGAATTCGATGTCGGTCGTGCGTCCCCACGTCGCCATCAACCGATCCGTGGCGGTCCCGCCGTCCTCGTTCGAAAAGATCACGGAATAGCGGTACGAGCGCCCACGCGGTGTGGCGGCTGCCTCGTACCACATCAAAAGGGGCACGTCGGAAAATCGTCCAATCGTGTTCGGGCGGGCGTGAAGAATCGGCGCATGCGCGACCGCTTCGTACGACGCGTCGCGTGTTGTGAGTGACACGACATCGAGGCCGGTCACGCGCACAGGTCCTGTATGGCCCGCACTCTTCGAATTGTCGAGGGCGATCGTGACGGTGTGCGATCCGCGTCCGTAGTGCCCGAGGAGAACGCTGTAGTCGGCCTCCCCGGCTCCGCGTGTGAGCATCAGGTGTGATTGATACCGGCCGTCGACGGCAATTTCCAATGCCGCGCCTTCCCGCCCGGCGACGCCCCAGTCGCACCGCGCGCAGTTCGCGTAAATGGTGGCAAGGACTTCGGCGGGACCGTCGAGGCGGAACGATCGTTCCGCCAGCAGCGGCTCGCTTGCAAAGTACCGGTAGTGTCCGCCTTCGGGCGGACCTGATAGGGTGCGCCTGAAGCCTCCGGACAGGGTCCGGCTAAAGCCGGACACTACCGTCAAAACGACGACCAAGGACCAAAGACGAAAGGCCAACGACTAAGAATAACCAAGGGCTCCGCCCTTGAAATCCCGCGGAACACCGGGGGCTAGAAGACCACTCTCACCGCGAACTGCATCACCCGCGGATCTCCCGCGAGTCTCACGAGCTGGCCGAACGCGGCGTTGCTGATGTTCGATTCGGGCAATCCGAACTGGTCCGCGTTGAACACGTTGAATACTTCCCACCGCAGCTCGATCGCGCGCTCGCCTGCGATGGTGAACCGGCGCTGCAGCGCGGTGTCGACATTGAACAGCCCCGGCCCGCGCAGTATGTTGCGCCCCGAGTTGCCGAACGTTCCGGACGGCACCGTCTGGAACGCGGTCTTGTCGAACCACGATTCGACCGTCTTCGGTCCTTTGCCGTCGCCGACGCGGTTCGGCAGGCCGGTCATCAGGTTGCCGACGTTGTTCGTGCCCTGGACAACCGTGAATGGCCTTCCCGTTCGCCCGGTCATGATGCCGCTGAAGTTGAACCCGAACGGTAGATCGACAATCCAGTTCGCCGCCACGCGGTGACGCGTGTCCTGATCCGCCGGTCCCTTCCACGAGTCGCGGTTGCGCGCGTCCTGCAGGAAGCTGGGCGAGCCACCGCTGAACAGGTGCTCGCCGGCGTTGTCGGTCGCCTTCGACACCGTGTACGAGACGCGGAACCCGTACGAGCGGGCAAAGCGCCGCTCGACGGCGAGCTCGAGGCCGTTGTAGTTCGACGAGCCATCCTGGTCAGCGTATTCAATGGTGCCGAACGTCGGGTACGGCAGCAGTCTGGTCGCCGGATCCGGCTGGTTCAGATTCCGAAGCGTCCAGATGTGCTCGCCCTTCGTCCCGATGTAGTCGGCCGAGACGACCATCGTTGCCGACAGCTGGCGCTGCCAGCCGCCGCTCCACTGGTGGAAGTAGGTCTTCGTTCCCTCGGGGTTGATGGCGCGCACGCGGACGTTGGCGATGTTGATCCGGGCGGGGTCGAGCGCATTCGCCGGGAACCCGTTGCGCAGCAGGAACAGCGGCCCTGCCGCCGCCGTGGCCGGTCCGAGCAGGTTGTTGATCAGGAACGGCAGGTTGAGGCTCAGCTGATCCTCGCTGCCGATGCGGTCGTACAGGTTGTAGAAGATGCCATACCCGCCGCGGAACACCATGCTCGGCGTCGCCGCGTAGGTGAGGCCGATCCGCGGCGCGACGTTGTTCCGATCCGGCTTCACCAGACCGCGCTGGTCGATGGAGCCGTCGGAGGCCTGCAGCAGCCGGGCCGCGGTCGAGTCGAAGTTCGAGAGCCGGTTGTCCCGTTCGAGCTGCGGCGTCATGAAGTCGTAGCGCACCCCGGCATTCACCGTCAGGCTGGCGCTCGGCTTCCAGTCGTCCTGGGCAAAGAACGAATAGGAGTACAGTTCCTGGTGAACCTCGGCGAGATTCGAGAGCTGCGCGTCCGACACGTCGCCGAGCAGGAAGTCGCCGAGCACGTTGCCGGTAAAGGTGTTGCGGAACGTCACCGAGCCGCGCGTCGCAGGCACGTCGAGAAACGTATTGTGCATCGGCATCGTCACGTCGACGCCGAACTTCCACTGGTTCGCTCCGCGGAACATCGTGTACGTGTCGGTCACCTGGAACACGTCGGTGAGCTGGTACTTGGGCAGGAAATCCGGCGATCCGAGACGGTACCCGCCTGCGGAGAAGTTGATGCCCGGCAGCCCGCCCGCAACCCTGGGATCGGTCGGGACGCCGAGAGTCACACCCGGCTGGCCGAACGGATCGTGCACGGCCGTGGAGTCGGCCTTGTTGTAGCCGAAGCGCAGCTCGTTCAGCGCGCTCGAGCCGACCGTGTGGTTCCAGCCGGCGGCGAAGGTGCGCGTGGTCATCTCCTGCCGCCCCCACGCCGACGTGCTCGTGCCGTCGGCGATGCCGCCGAAATTCCCGGGGATGAACCGGTTCCGGTCCGACTGGAAGTAGCGGGCGAAGACGTTGTCGCTGTTGCGGACGTGCAGGTCGGCGCGGCCGAGATAGCGCTGTGCGTTGTCGGTCGTGTTCGCGGTGCGGAAGAAGTTGTTGGCGCCCGGAGCATTGGGCAGCGGGAAAAGGTCCATCAGCTGGCGCGCGACCGGATCGATCCGATCGGCGGGAATCGTGTTGTTCGGGAACGGCTGGCCCGTCAGCGGATCGCGGACCGTACCGGTGAAGATGCCGTTGCGCTCGCTGGCCGTCGGCACCACGGTCTGTCGCGTGACGCCCTGTGTCAGGCGCGTCGCTTCGACGTCGCCGAAGAAGAACGCCCGGCTGCGCACGATCGGGCCGCCCAGGTTGCCGCCGAAGTCGTTCTGCCTGTGATCGGGCTTGGCGGCGCCCTGCCGGATCGAGAAGAAATCGTTCGCGTTGAACCGGTCGTTGCGCAGGAACTCGTACGCGGTCCCGCGAACGGCATTGGTGCCCGACTTGGTCGTCACGATGATGGCCGCCCCGGGCGACTTGCCGAATTCGGCCGAGTACGCGCTCGTCACCACCTTGAACTCCCCGATCGCGTCAACCGACGGCCGCGACACCTGCGTCGTCAGCTCCTGCACGTTCTCGGAGATCGAGTTGTTGTCCAATCCGTCGAGGAGGAAGTTGTTCTGCAGCGATCGAACGCCGTGCACGTTGACGCCGCCGGTCCGGCCCGCCGCAGTGCTGCCCGCCTGCTCCGTGTAGCGGTCGCCTTGTACGCCGGCGGCAAGCCCGAGCAGGTCGTCCCAGTTGCGCAGCGACAGCGGAAGATTCGCCACTTCGGGCTGGCTGATGACGGTGCCGAGCGTCGCCTGCTCGGTATTGACGAGCGGCGACACGGCTTCGACGGTGACGCTCTGTTCGACGCCGCCGACGCTCAGCGCAAAATCGAGGCGCGCGCGCTGGCCGGTGTCGAGCGCCACGCGCTTGCTGGTCTTGCGGAATCCCTGCAGCTCCACCTCGACGATGTATTCGCCCGGAATCAGGGCGGCGATAGTGTAGGCGCCCTGGGTGTCGGTGACAGAGGTCGACGGCACGTCGGTCGCGACATTGCGCGCCGTCACCGTGGCGCCCGGGATCACCGCGTCCGATTGGTCTTTGACCGTGCCGGTCAGCGACGCCCGTTCGACCTGTGCGGCAGCAGACGCCGCGGAGAGCAGCACGAGCGCGCTGCACACCACGGCGTTCAGGACGTTCCTCATGGCGGGGCCCCCTTTTAAGTTGTGGTGCTGGAACCGTTCAGCGGAGCGAGAATGACGCGCCGACCGGTTGAAAGTCAAGGCAACAGGCAGGCAAGAGTACTGATCAGGCGCAACGTTCTTATGACACGTTCATTGCGCTGGATCACGGTGTCCGGCTTTGGTCGGATCAGGGTGAAGATCGGCTCTCGGCTCTCGGCTCTCGGCTCTTGGCCTTCGGCTCGAGGCTTTCGGCCTGCCGAAGCCCAGCGTCCCGAGCCCAGAGCCCGAAGCCCAAAGCCTGCCAGCATGCTGAAAAAAGCACGACAACGCAGAACACGCAGAACCCGCAGAGTCTTTTTCCTAAGAATTCTCTGCGGTTTCAGCGGGCTCTGCGTTGAATGTTGGGTTTCTCAGCAACCTGCTAAAGCCTAAAGCCTGGAGAACCGTGCGGACTCGAGTGTAGTGCGGCCCTCGTAAGGCTGCTGTCCGGCGGGCCCGAGGGTCCGCACTACACTGCGCGGGGAGGAACGACCGAGGAGATCCGAAGGGCGGACCCGGCAACGGGCCGCCCTGAAGTTCACGCGACTGCCGGCGGGTTGTGCGCCAGCATCAACGGCGATTCGATGTCCACCGGCTGTTGGGCCGGCGGCTTTGGCGTCCACGCCGGCACGGCCGGTCGCTTCTGCATCGTCGCGAAGCCAGCGACGGCGCCGGCCAGCCATACGATCAACGCAATGGCCAGCCAGCGCGCGGCGCTGGAGGGAGCTTCTGTGCGGCGGGTGCCTGGGCACGTCTTTGACACGGCGCCATCATTCAAAGCAAGTTGCTCGCCCGCGACTTTGTTCGCTTTCGCGACCAGGAAATCGTGCTGCACCCAGGTACTTGTCTGGCCTCCTCCCGACACCCGTGGCGCCGGTGTGAAATACGGCGTTGATTTGTCCCCTCGTGTCGCGTGCTGTCCGCCAATCCCTGTCGGCCGGAAAGTCGCCCTCAGGGCGCCAGCCGCCGACTAAAGTCTGGCCCGAGGCGGATTAATCAACCGCAGACGCGGATGACCCGATTAAGGCGTCGCAGACCCGGTTGCACAAAGTCTCTATATCCAACGTGAAAAAAGGCCCCTGTACGGCAGACTTTTGATCGAGGCTTTCGGACAAATGTCCCGTTCTGCATGGCACCTGGACCATGGCTGAAGAGTTGCAATGTCCTAGTGCGCAGGCCGCCGGCGGGTAATCGGCGGCGGGACATTGAGCGAGGATCGCGACCGATGGCATCGATAGCATACGCAGGCTTGAGCGCAGTCAGGCAACCGATCGAGTTGAAGGTCATCACGGCCAGTAAGCAGATGAAGGAACTGTTCGCGTATGCCGCGCGAGTGGCTGGAAGCGACGCGAAGGTCCTCATCACAGGCGAGAGCGGCGTCGGCAAGGATGTCATCGCCCGCCACATCCACGCGAATTCCCCGCGCCGCGGCCGCGAGTACGTCGCGGTGAACTGCGCCGGGGTCACCGAATCGCTGCTCGAATCCGAGCTGTTCGGCCATGTCAAGGGCAGCTTCACCGGCGCGCACCGCGACAAGCTCGGGAAGCTGCAGCTGGCGAACGGCGGGACGTTGTTCCTCGACGAGCTCGGCGAGATGAGCCCGCGCATGCAGGGCCTCCTGCTCCGGTTCCTGGAGAACGGCGAGATTCATCCGGTCGGCTCGGACACGACGAGCAGTATCGTGAACGTCCGCGTCATTGCGGCCACGAACCGGAACCTGCCGGAGATGGTGACGGCCGGGCAGTTCCGCGAAGACCTCCTGTATCGCGTCCGGGTCATTCACCTGCACGTGCCGCCGCTGCGCGAGCGGCGTGAAGACATCAAGCCGCTGGCGACCCATTTTCTGAACCGGTCGGGCAAGCGCATCGAGCTGACCGAGGACGCCTGGAGCGTGCTCGAGCGCCATCGCTGGCCCGGCAACGTGCGCGAGCTGCAGAACGTGATGGAGCAGATCAGCTCGGTGGCGATGGACGATGCGATCGTCGGCATCGGGGAGCTCCCGCACTCGCTCAAGACGACCGGCCAGGCCGTGATGCCGGTGCGCGAGCGGCGGCGTCAGCTCGCCGACGAGCTCTTTCAGGCGATCATGGACGGCGGCTATTCGTTCTGGGACCACGTCCACCCGATGTTCCTGGACCGCGACATCACCCGGCACGACGTCCGCGAGCTGGTGCGGCGCGGGCTGAGCATCAGCCGCGGCAACTATCGCGGGCTGCTGGACCTGTTCCGGATCCCGGCGAGCGACTACAAGCGGTTCATGAACTTCCTGGCGACGCACGACTGCCGTCCCGATTTCCGCGAGTTCCGCAATCCGACGAACACGCTGGATCGGCGGCCGATGGCGAAGTTCCCCGGTCTGCGGCCGATGCAGTCGTCGAACGAAAGTATGCCGGCCACCGCGCACGATTCGGGACGGGCGGCCTCGTAACGCATTCGTGTCGTAGCGCGAGCTTTCCGCCGGGCGCTCAGATCAAGATCGCTCGCCGGAAGCTCGCGCTCAGCCGCGAGCCATTCCGCGACCTTCGGACTGCCAGCGCCTACCGGCTTCTTGCCATCGATGACCAAAAACAGATCTCAGACCGAGGTGCATCACCTACCTGGTGTGCGGGATGCTCCTGATCGGCCTGGCTCCCCAGATCAGCGACATTGCAACAATCTGGCTGAGAGGTCGGGGCACCGCCGTGTTCGAGTACCCCGTGCTCGCGCACGCCTTGTTCTTGATGGAGAGAGCGATCGCGGATTCACGACTCGGGATCGCGCTGGTCAACGGCGCAGTCGGCGTCGTCGCGGCAGCAGTGATCGTCGTCGTGCTTCGGCGCAGCGGAGGCCGCGATTCTGTGTGGATGGCGGCACCGACGCTCATGCTCGTTCGGCAAAATGTAGAGGGAATCACCGCGCTCATGATTCTGCTCGCGGTGATCTCCTGGAGGCGAGGGAAGGCGGTGGCGGCCGGCGTGTGGGTTGGGGCCGGTGTGGCCTTCAAGCTCGTGCCCGTTTTTCTCCTGCGGCCGCTGCTTGCGGCGTCAGATCGCCGTGCAAGGATTCGAGTCCTGGTGGCGGCGGCCGTCGCCTGGTTCGCCGTCAACCTTCCCTATGCCCTGTTGGACCCGAGGGGTTTTCTGTTCCCCTACTGGTTTGCTCTGAAACGGCACGACGGGGGAGGCAGTATCTGGGCCGCGATGGGGATCAGCGGGGAGGTTGCCGCTTTCGCGTCCCTCCTCGCCTTCGGGACGATGTGACTGGCCATCGTCGTGGCCATTCGGCGCGGAAGACTTACGCTGGAAAGCGGGTGCGTCCTTGCCATGCTGGCTTTCCTGGGGAACGTCCAAGCTCTGGCAACCGCATTATCTTCTCTGGGCGTTGGTACCTCTGGCTCTGACGAACGTACCTCTGGCGCCCGTAAGATGTCTGGAGGTGGCGAACCTGGCCTATTTCTGGATCATCTGGCGACAGCTGCCTCCAGAGATTGAGGCGCTCTGGCTGTGGCCGGTCGCCGCGATCCGCATCGCGTTCCTGGCGTGGGTCGCACTGGCGGTCGTTCGCAGTTCGAAACGCTGTGCAATTCTGCCGGAACTGAAGGCTGCTGCGGCCTGAGGCGGGCTGGTCAGTCTTCGGCGGAGGTGTTCAGAGCCCGCGCCTGTATCATCCGGCGCGTCGGCGTCTTCGGTAGTGTCCGGCTTTAGCCGGACCCTTCACGGCCTCAGCCGGATTTGAGCCTTCGAGTGGGCGAATCGTCTCACGCCCTTCGGGTCTGCCATGATTGCCGAGGGTGCGGTCGAACGTCCCCAGCAGGTGACCCGCCTTTCGGGCAATTTCGAGCATGAGGCAATCCGAGAAGCCTGGCGCAGCCGGTTTTCGGAAGCGTTCTACTGCCGCAACGACAATCTCAGGATCCTGAAGCGTGAGATGCTGGTGATTGAGGAGCATCTCGATGGCGGTCGCGATGTCCGCCGGCCCGCGATCGTCGACTGACGTCAGCACCCATGTCGCCTCTGCCAGCGCCGGATGCCGACCCATGCGCCTCTGGCGATGATTGTGCGGTAGTTCTTTCATAGCAACACCATGTCTTTTCTATGCTCACGTGCCCCCGAGTCCGAGGCGGCGATACAGATCGGACCTGCTAAAAGCTGACCGGCTGAAAGCCGGTGGGATTAAACCTGGCACGTGGGCACTGAATGCGGCTCTGCGCCCCAGCTCAGACCGCCCCGATGGTGCACACTCCGCGCCGGGGGGTACGCTGCGTTCATCTGTTGAAAATACGTTGCCGTGCAGATCGGGGGCGGGCTTGCCGGCACGGTCTCGACGTTGCCGTCTTGACCGCTCGAGCAGGGAACGAGTAAAATTAGATCAAAAAATGAGCAATTACGAGTATGGCTAGAGTGCAACCCGTCCTCACGGCAACTGAGCTGGCCCTGGTCGATCAGATGGCCGAATTGACGCACTCAAAGCGAACAGACGTGATCAAGAGCGCGCTGGCCGTGTATCACTGGTTCGTGCGTCAGGCGTTGACCGGCGCGAGGGTTGTCGCCCGCAAGCCAACTGGTGAGGAGGTCGCTCTGGAGACGGCGGAATTGACTGCGCTGGAAGGGAAGGGCAACCGCCTGACCCCCGAGGAGCTGGGCCTCCTTGCGAAGCAGCTCACGTCGGCATCGGACCCGATTGAGGCGGCCCGAATCAAGGAACGCCTGACGCGCGGCTTTTACGGCATCTGAAGAGAGCCGTGCCGAAGGTCCGCCGCCGGAACCTTCCACCCGCTCTTTTTCAACATCTCCTCGATCGCATCCAGCGCCGCAAGATACCGGCAACGCAGCTCGAGTTGCTCGCGAAGTGGCTCGACACCGAACCTGACGTGCCGGACGGTCAGTGGTACAAGCGGTTCTCCGGCATGACGCTCTGCGGCGAGGGCGAGCTGATCAAGACCTTTCTTCTGCCGGGCCAGTCGGCGAAGGGTCAACGGATTTCGTAGCCCGTTATGCGGCTCGAAACGAGATTGTTCTACTCGTTTCCTGCAGCGACTCACCGAGCCGCATAACGAGTCCGGGGCAGCGCCCGTCTGGTTAAAGACGCCAGGCGCTGTCGTCGTCGCCGCCGATGGATCACTCGATGCCCTGGCGCCGGCGACCTCCCTCGCCGCCAGCCCGTGATCTGCTGAACACCCCGCTCTGCCGCCCGCCCCCTACCACTTCTTTTCGCGCACGGCGTCCGATGATAGGATCCCCATCCGAGTTCGAGCCCGAACAATCAACCACCAGCCAGCCGGCCGAAATTCGTGTCACAGCGAGCGAAGCAGCACAAGCCATCCTCGGTTGCTCCGTCAAATGCGGTGAACGTCGTAATGATCGACGCTGCCGGCGAGGCGAGGGTGCACCAACTGATTGCCTGCGGCGATCACAAGGCGGCGCTGGAGCATGCCAAGGCCATTCACAAGGCTTCTCCCACCGCGGCGTCGGAGGCGCTGCTCGTCGACGCGTACGTCGAGCGCATCCGCTCCCTCGTGCGCCGCAACCTGGCGCTCGAGGCACGGTCTCTGCTCGATCTCGTTCGCGAGCGCTACCCGTCTGCCAGGACGCGGCTGGCCGGTCTGCTGGCTGATGTCGAGGCTTGTCCTGGCTCGCTCGACGAACTGGTGCGGCCGCTGAACAATCCCGATCTCGACCGCGCCGAGCGCGACAGGATCGAGCGTGCGATCCAGCGGAGTGCCTGGGATCTGGCGGCACTCGCACACTGCGAGGCGCTGCCCGCGGACCATTCGTTGCGCCAGGCAGCGAGCGCGCTCGATCGGGCGTTCGCCGCGGTCACGACCGGACCGGTTGCCGACGACGCGCTCGCATTGCCCGAGGTGTCGCATCGCAGCCCGCTGGCGCCCTGGAAGCTGCTCGTCAGGGCGATTGCGGGCTTCCACGCCGGCGACGACGCGGGCTGCCGGCAGTATCTCGGCGGCATCGATCCGGATTCGGTACCAGCGCGTCTTGTTCCGGCGCTGCAACGCATGCTCGAAGGCGTCAACGGCTCGACTGGCGCGCCTGGTTTGACTCCGGCGGCCGCAGCGCTCACCGCGCGGATCACCGGCGACAGCACAGTGCGGAGTGCGCTCACCGAGCTGGACGAGGCGTTCGCGGCAGGTCACAAGAGCCGCGTGCTGAAAGCGATCCGGGAAGCCGTCAGTGAATGCCGGAAATGCTCGCCGGGTCAGCTCGACTCGCTCCGCCAGCACATTTCGGTGCGTTGCGCAGTGGCTGATATCGACCGATCGAAAGTCGCTGCCGCGATGGGCGGGCCGAGCCGCAAGGACGCCACGTTCTATCAGCTGTTCGCGCGCGCGATGGAAGAGACGAGGGATCCGGAAAAGCTCGTGGTTGCCTGCAGCCTGTGGGAAGAGTTCCGGCACGTCGCGGAACAGGAAGGCTGGTTTCCCGCGAATGGCGCCGAGGCGGCCGCGCTGGCGCTCCACGTCGCGGACAAGCTTGGGAACTTGCCCGACGATCTGCTGCGCGAGCTTCAACAATCCGCGAAGCGCCAGGCCGGGCAGACCGGCAGAAACGTGTCGTACCTGTTTCCCGAGGAGCTGTACCAGCGCGCGTGCGCGCTCGATCCCCACCCGGAAGCCTTCGCACAATGGATGGAGTGGGCGGAGCGCCAGTCACCGAAACAGGCGGAGCGGGTGGCCGAGGCGTGGCACAGGATCTGTCCGCGCGACAGCGAGCCCATCGTTCGCTTGATGAAAGCCGCCGAATCCCGGAACGATTTCCATTCGGCGCTCGGGTACCTGGCCAGACTCGAGCGCCTCGATGGCCTCCACCCCGGCGCGGGAAGAGCGCGGTTCCGTCTGAGGGCGGCGAGCGCGCTGCAGTACCTCCAGCGGAAAAAGCCGGCGCGGGCCGGCGACGACCTCGTCGCGCTCGCCGATCTTCCCGAAGCGAAGCAGGGCGACTCGGCCGCACTGCTCGCCGCATTGCGCTTCGCAGCAGCGGCCGGCCTGCGCCACACGGACGCTGCCGACCGGTTGCGCGCCGATGTGGAACGACTGCTCGAAAGCCGCACGGCAGCGGCGATGCTCCTCTGGACGATCGCGACGGCTGCGAAGCAGCCCGCACCTCCGCTGGGCTCGGTGAAGGCGCTGCCGAAGGCCGAACGCCGCGTCCTGCCGGTGGTGCTGGCCAGGGTCGCCAGCCTCGTCGCCGAACTGCGGATCACGCCGCAGATTCCGGCCGCCTGGATCGTCGAAGCCGCGAGACAGTTCCCGGGAACCCGTCACATTCTCGCCACAGACCAGCTCTGCACACTGGGGCACTTGGCGCTGATGGCCGGTTGCGGCGATTTCGCGTACGCCGTGTCGGCCGAAGGCCTGGAGCGCGGCGGCACGACGGAAGCGCGATTCCTCCTGCTGCGCGCCCGCTCGGTGACGGAGCCGTTGACGCGCCGCGTCGCGTGCGCCAAAGCCGCAGCGGAACTGGCGCGCCGGCAACAGGACGACACGACGGTCGTAGACGAAGCGGTCGAGCTCGTTCGCGGACTGTTTCAGTTCGAACAAGCGTCGCTGACGTTCGATCAAGCCCGCGACGTGCTGCGCGCCGAAAAGGCCCAGTCCACTCCGCCCGGGCGAACGCGTCGAGGGCCGGACTATCGTCACCTTGTTCCGCTGCGGCCGGTTGTCGACCCGTTCGTGGATCTCGATGGCGATGATGAGGAGGAGGAAGACGACTGGGACGTGCCGTTTCCACCGGATATGCCGCCGGACATGGCGGAGCTGTTCGCCGAGGAAATCATGAAGTCGATGCGCCGCGGCGAGTCGGTCGAAGCGTTCATGGCGCGGATGCTCGCCGGCGCGTTGCCTGGCCGGCGGTCCAGAAAGCGGAGGCGGCGGTGAAACAGCCGGAGGCGCACGTGAACCCGATGCAGGTGCTGGGCGTGTCGCCGGACGCGACCGACGCTGAGATCAGGTCGGCCTATCTGATCAAGGTCCGGGAGTACCCGCCGGATCGATCGCCCGAGCAATTCGAACGGATCCGGGATGCCTACGAGAGTCTGCGCGAACCTCGCCGGCGCGTGCGTCACCGCCTGTTTGCCGTCGATCCGGTCGTCCCGCTCGCGTCGCTCTTTGCCGGCGACGCGCCCCCGCGCCGGTTCGCCGGGCCGGGTCCGTGGCTCGAGGTGCTGAAAGGCAAATGACCATCGAACTGCGCACCATGAACCGGGAGGCGATCCTGCGGCGGTTCGAGCAGTGGCTGGACGAAACGTTGTCGGCCGAGGATCCGCCGGGGGGCGTTGACGCCGACCTGTTGCGACTCGTCGATGGATCGGATCTGGATTCCAGCACCGTCGATGCTCCGCCGGGCGACGCGTACACGTTGGCTGCCGCGCTGACCGCGCTCACGCACGAAATCAAGCTCGAGGGGCGCGCGTTCAAGGAGCTGCAGAACGCGCTCGGATCGCACGTCACAGCGGCGGCCAACGAGATTCGCGCCGCGTATCGCGAGCGCGAGCGCGACGTGACGCGCGAAGCAGAGCGCCGCAGCCGGAGGGACACGTTGAGCGCCCTGATCGATCTGCGCGATCGCCTGGGGCGCGGTCTCGAGTCGGTCCGGGCCGCGGCATCCACCACTCCGCAACGCAGCTGGCTGCCGCGTATCTTTGCACGGCGGCAGCTGGATCCACTCGCGGCGCAGCTTGCAGCATTGACGAAAGGCTACGAGCTGGGACTGGCGCGTCTCGATCAGGTGCTGGTCGAGCTCAATGTCCACGAGATTCAGTGCGATGGACAACCCTTCGATCCGCGGACGATGAACGCCATCGACAGGGAAGAATCGAGTGCCGTTGCGGAAGGTACGGTCGTCGAAGTGTATCGACGCGGCTACGAATGGAGCGGCGAGGTCTTTCGCACCGCAGAGGTGAAAGTTTCGTGCGCTCCGGCGGCCGGTCAGCCCCTTATGCGGCTCAGTAAAGACGATGAGTGATCTGATTGTCGGCATCGATTTGGGAACGACGAATTCCGAGGTGGCTGCGCTCGCGGACGGGCAGGTGCGTGTGCTCGGGCCTGGTGCGACCCGTATCCTGCCGTCGTGCGTCGGGTTCTCGGCGTCCGGCGACCTCCTCGTCGGCGAGGCGGCGCGCAACCAGCAGGCGCTGTTCCCGGAGAGAACCGTGCGGAGCATCAAGCGGAAGATGGGCAGCCTGGACCCCGTGTCTCTGGGCGGCCGGGTCTTCACGCCGCAGGAGATCTCGGCGCTCATCCTGCGCGAACTGGTGGAGTGGGCGCATCGTTCGCTCGGCGAGCGTCCCGAGAAAGCGGTGATCACGGTGCCCGCCTATTTCTCGGATGCGCAGCGCCACGCCACACGCGAGGCCGGCGCCCTGGCCGGCCTCGACGTCGTCCGGATCCTGAACGAGCCAACGGCTGCCAGCCTGGCGTACGGCTACGGCGACGGCGCACCGCACACGGCGCTCGTCTACGATCTCGGCGGCGGCACCTTCGATGTCTCTGTTGTCAGCATTGAAGGCGAGGTGACGGAGGTGCTGTCGAGCCACGGGAACAATCAACTTGGGGGCGACGATTTCGACGACCTGCTCGTCGAGCACCTCGCGAAGGCGTTTCAGGATCGCCACGGCATCGACATGCGCGGACAGCCCGCGGCGAAGGCCAGGCTCTGGTGGGCAGCCGAAGAAGCCAAGAAGAAGCTGAGTTTCGAACCCTACACCACCGTTCTCGAGGAGGCGCTGGTGATCGACAAGGGGCGCCCGCTGCATCTCGAGATCGAAGTCTCTCGAGACGAATACGAGGCGCTGATTCGTCCGCTCCTCGAGTCGACGCTGGACAGCGTATCGAAGGCGCTCCGGGATGCCGGCAGGACGGCGAAAGCGCTCGATGCCATCCTGCTGGTGGGCGGCTCGACGCGGACGCCGTTGGTTTCGACGCTGCTGACGGAGCGCACCGGTCTCGCGCCGCGCCAGGACGTGCACCCGGATCTCTCGGTGGCGCTCGGCGCCGGGGTCCTCGCATCGCGGCTGGCCGGCCATGCTGTCGATCGGGTGCTGGTCGACGTGTCTCCCTATTCGTTCGGCATCTCCTATCTCGGCGAGCGCGGCGGGGTTCCGTATCCGCACTGTTACCGTCCCATCATCGAGCGCAACACCCCGCTGCCGCTGACGCGCACTGAGCGGTACTCCACCTCCCATCCGTATCAGACGGTCGTCGACATCCAGGTCTATCAGGGAGACGACGAGGATGCGTTGAAGAACGTGCTGGTCGGAGACTTTCGCGTCGAGGGGTTGACGCCGCTCGACGAGCCGAACGAGATCCTCTGCCGCATGCGGCTCGATCTGGACGGCATTCTCGAGGTCACCGCCGCCGAAAAACGGACCGGCAAATCGAAGCACGTGCGGATTGCGAACGCGCTCCGCGCCCGGACCGCCGAGGAGATTGCCGCCGGGCAGCGGCGGATTCGCGAGCTGTACGAATCGCGAGGCGAGACCGGGGACGCGTGGGACGCGGCGGCCGATGCGGACGACGA
>JBKPAI010000159.1:0-10311 GCA_046726355.1 Acidobacteriota bacterium
CGTTCTGGTTCCAACCACGCTGCTCC
The DNA here is from genome assembly GCA_046726355.1 of Acidobacteriota bacterium. Classification (GTDB taxonomy): domain Bacteria; phylum Acidobacteriota; class Vicinamibacteria; order Vicinamibacterales; family CAVVIG01; genus QHWF01. The sequence continues at coordinate 27 of JBKPAI010000159.1, forward strand.
CGCAGGGCACGGATGCGTCGGCCGAGGATTTTCGCTTCAGGCGGGGGTGGTGGGGCCGGCTTGCGCCGCTTCGGCACCCCGGCATCGTCGGTTCAGGGCGCATCGGGCGTCGATAACGTATACGTTACAGCGGTCGAAGGCGAGGGATTTCTTCTATACCTCGAAACAGCCGCACGTGATGCGCTTGGACACCGATTGTTGGGGGATTCTCGGAGGGATCGATCCAAAGGAGGAGGATGTATTAGTGTGGGGTGGGTGCTATGCAATGTTGCACAGGACCATAGCCACAGAGCTTCCGTCCACAGCTCCGGGAGTCCAACGCGCGAACCATCGCAGACTCGGCGTCCGGCGAGTTGCTGAAAGATTGCACGGCGCTCACCCCACTGTCGTGTTATCCTTCATCTACCATCTGTCCCACGATTCTCAGGGCGCCGGCACACTCTGGTTTGTTAGAAAAAGCCGCGAAGCGGCTTAAAGGCACCGAAGGTGCCTACGAACCAGGAGGTCGCTGGTTCGAGTACCCGCTTGGCGCATCACCGTATTCCTTCACGCACTACGTTTTGCAGCCACCCTCTTCGATGGAGCTTTGTTGGGTCCAAGAAGCGAATTTGGGTCCAACAATGAAATCAAGACCCACCCGGCTCGCATTTCGCCGGTATTCCTCTTCCTGACCGGTGTGCGACGAACGTATGCCGTTCCAGCCACGCGTGGATCCAGGCGGGCCTGAGTCGTATCGCAACGTCCGGCGCACGCATGCTGAATCTCGCCACGCTCGCAGGCGGTGTAGATGGTATTGCCGCGGACTAGCGACGCAACGCCCCGCGGTGTAGTACGGCTGGATTCACGACGTTGACGGGGTGTCCACCCGCGTACGCGAGAATCTGGTCGAAGATATCCGAGAATTGGATTTCATATTCTTCGTGCGTCACATAACCAATATGCGGCGTGCAGACAACGCGATCCATGGCCAGTAGCGGATGTCTTGTATCCAGCACAGGTTCTTGCTCAAACACGTCGACCGCCGCCATCCCAGGTCGACCGCGCTCGAGAGCGCTGACAAGAGCGCCGGGTTCAATCAGGCCCGCGCGGCTGGTGTTGACGAGCAAAGCCGTGGTCTTCATACGGGCGAGGTCAGCGGCCGTGACAATCCCGCGCGTGGCGTCGACCAGACGCATATGCAACGACACAACATCGCATTGTTCGAAGAACGCGTCCTTGGATGACGCCGCTTCATAGCCGTTCGCTTGAGCGCGTTGGCGCGACGCGTCTCTCGCCCAAACCAATACCTTCATGCCAAACGCTCTCCCGTACCCCGCGACCGTCTCCCCGATCCGACCGTAGCCGTAGATCCCGAGTGTCCGGCCCCGGAGGGTGCGGCCGACACCGATCTGCCACGCCCCCGACTTGAGTGCGGCCATCTGCTGCGGAATCTGCCGCATCGCGGCAAGTACGAGTCCCCACGTCAGTTCGGCGGCCGCATACGAAGGGGTCCCGGCATGCAGGTCGGAAGACACGACGATTCCGAGCCGCGTACACGCCTCGATGTCGATATGCGGATAGACGCTGCGCTGGCTGATGAGTCGCAATTTTGGAAGGCGTTCGAGCAATGTCGCGGAAATTCTTGTCCTTTCACGAAACAGGACTAACGCCTCAGCCTGTTGCAGGCGGTCGGCGAGCATATCGACATCGTCCGTGTGGTCGTTCCAGATGGTGACGGCGTGCCCATCGAGCTTGCGAAAACACTGAAGCGTGCGAAGCGTATCGAAGTAGTCGTCCAGCACGACGATCGTCACGCCACCCACTCCGGCCGGTATTTCTTCAGATTCGGATGAATGTTGACCTTGTGCCGGAAGAAATTCTCCGGGTCGTACTTCGTCTGGATCTGTCTCAGCCGCGGGAGGTTCGGTCCGTACGCGACCGCGGCGGGATCGGGAGCGTCGTCTTCCAGCAGCAGCTGCCCGGTGAACGATGGAGCGGCGAGCGCCATGGCTTCAGCGATCGATGACATGAACGACCTCTTTGCTTAAGTAATGACTGCGTTGGCGGCCTTGTGACCGACGCTGGGCATCGCCGATAAAGACGTACGAAAAGACGAAGAGGACTCCAAGCACAAGATCGGGCGCGGCGACCGCAAGCTGGCCCAGCTGCGCACGTCCCTGTCCGTAGAGAGCGACGAGACTCGTCACGAAAGAGAACTTCTCCACCATCGCTGGAACCATCATCGTGTGAAACCGTACCGGATCGCGTGCGATGACCAGGAACGCCACCTGCCAGGCGATACCCAGCCCGACAAAACCGAAGTAAAGGTCGGGGTGGGTAACGGGTGGCGGATAAAGGCGCCCGATGAGATCGTACGTGAAATACAACGGTGTCAGCGCAAGGAGGCCCCAGACGCCAGCCGCCGTGAACACCCGCTTCGCAAATCTCATTTCGACCTCCGCTTACGCAGCACTCGTCGCGCCGCAACGCGCCAGCCTGGCTTGGGCACTCAATATCGCTGGAATCTTCAGCGTTGCAGATCCCGTCATGGGGCGGTCGTCGACTTGACTGCGCTGCACGCGGCGCTGGACATCGCTGGGCCGCGCTCGGAGATCGCCTCACTGTCACTGCATCGCGCACCCACTTGCCTAATCGTCAAAGGTCGTCGGACATTCCAATGCGTCGACTGGCGACCACACACGCAGGGCGTCGCTGAGACACGCGGCGATCACGTCGGCGCCAATACGCGCCGAAAAACCGGTCGGGGTTTCACACCAGGACGTCCTCCGCTTCCGGTTCTTCAAGGGAAGGCCTCCCCGGCAAGCGAGATCGCTTGAGCTCCTCGTCGAGTGCGCGGCGGGCCGCCTGACGAGCGCGCGACAGCCCGGACATGACCGTTCCAATGGGGATGCCCAGCACGTCCGCCAGCTCCCGGTACGACAGGCCTTCCAGCTCGCGGAGCACAAGCAGTTCACGAAAACGGCCTGGCACATTGCGAAGCGCTCGCTCGATCATCCTGACGTCGTCGGATCGAAGCGCCAACGTTTCGGGGTCCGCCGGTGACCGACCGGCGCTATGTTGCTCTTCGTCGAACGGTTCGGTGGGAAGCTCGGAGCCGTGGCCGCGCCAGCTCCAACATGTGTTGCGAACAATCCGGAGGAACCAGGCGCGTCCGTTTCCGCCGACAAATGTATCGAAGTACCGAAGCGCCCGCAGCGACGCCTCCTGCACCACATCCTCAGCGTCGTGTTCATTCCGCATCAACCAGCGCGCCAGCCGGTAAGCGGCATCGAGATTGGGCAAGACGATGGTGTCAAAACTTTCAGCGGATCCCATCTCGCCAGTCTGGAGTGCACCCGGGTTGGGGACCACGGACAAAGCCCGTACAGCGCTCGTACGACGCCCGTACGACTGCGGCGGATCGCGGGTTAATGAAAGTCGGCGCTGCGGGCCATTTGGTGCACAACTCAAGGCGCTCCGGGGGCGGGGGGTTCACGCAGGAAGGCTCGCCACCATCGCGGGGCGCGAGCTCCAGCGCATGCGGCGCCGCTCGGTCACCTGGGCGGCATCTCGCTGCCCGTGCCCCTCACGGTGCTTCTCGGCCGCGATGAGGACCTGCAGACGCTTCGGCAATGGCTTGCCGATTCCGCCGTACGTCTCATCACGCTCATCGGGCCCGCAGGAGTGGGGAAGACCCGCCTCGCGCAGCCACTCGCCACGCAATTGCCGAAGACGGCTTGACCCGCGTCGTCTTCGTACTCTTGGCCTCGAAGTCTCGCTTCGAGCGCCGCTCACCGGCGGGTCTTCGTTACCTGTGACGGACTAAACCGCGTCGGCCATCGCAATATTCCAAGCGCGGTCACGCACACCGCGCTCATTCGCTCGTTGCTCATCTGGAATATTCGAGCGGGCCAAGTGATCAAGGCGGACGTCCAGCACACCTGAGCGACCGGCGGCTGAGGCCGGCTCGCGATTCCGCCGGACGTGAAGGCGCAACGCGCCTTGCGGATCCTTACTCGGTCCTTCGAAGGAGATGGCATGAGACACGTAGGAGCAATAGCGGCTTTGCTGTGTGTGACGAGTGGCGGGGCGGCATGGGCCGGCCCCGTGGTGCGAGAAGCCTCAGGGGCAACGGCCGCATCGATTCAGGCTGCCGTCGATCGATTCAGGGCGGACCTCGGGCAGCCCAACAACGGTGTGGCCGTCGGCTCACAGTCCGGCGGTCGTCAGGAAATCAACTGGGACGGCGGCGGACCGGCCGCTCCACTCACGATCGACCCGAGTCCGATGTTCCGGTTCGCGGCTCGCGGCGCGACGTTCCTCACCTCCGGCACCGGGTTTGAAACCAGCGCCGCACAGCCGCCCCTGGCGGAATTCGGCGACATCAACGCGTCATACCCTGCGCTGTTCGCTCCATTCAGTCCGCCGCGGCTGTTCTAGGAGGTCGGCGCGCTCGAATCTGTTGTACTGCGTCCAACGCGAGAAGTTGAGTCGGCCGCGTCCCTCTTTGACATCGTGCTCGATGAGCCAGGACGCAACCGGGAGCGCCGAGTACCATGGCCGGCGCGTCTCGTCCGAATGGCAGTCGAAGCACGCCCGGCGAAGAATAGACATAACGGGCGCGGGCGCCGGTACGTTCGCATCGATACCGGCGGCAGGATTGGCAGGGAACGCGGGCAAGCTCGGAGTACGACCGCGCCGCCGACACGATCACCAGAGTCAGCAACCCGGCCAGGATCAGTCTGTGTCGTCGCACGTCCGGCCTCGTTCTCATTGCGCGCGGGTCAACTGACCCCGCGCCACGCCATCCGGATTGCGGGCGGTGTGGATGTTGAAGTAGAACCCGGAGGGGTTGGCCAGAATGGCGTTCGCCTGGTCGACGGTCAAGGCGATCCCCGTCTTACTGAACGAGCCTCCTCCGGACGGGAACATGACCTCGCCGTCAGCCAGGCCGACGCTCACAAACACGCCGCCGTTTGTACTCGCGGCGCCGGGGTGGATATGGGCCTTTGTCAACGCGGTGCCGCTCGGGAATCCGGCGGCGGTCACGCTGACGTCGAACGAGACGGCGGTGATGGTCCCGGCAGAATCCTTCGTCAGGTTGAAGGTGAGGGTCGCGGTGGCAGACCCGCTGGCCTCGTTGCTACATTCACGATCAGGCACACACCAATGAGCCGGCAGCACCGCTGCGCAGACATGGTCACCGCCGGCGCGCGTCCACACCCGTACCTGACAATGGCTGCGAGTTCCACAAGTCTCTCCCTGCGCGCACTCCCGTCAGCGCTGCTTGCTGATATCGCAAGTCGCGGCCAACTTCGTCGCGCTCCAACGGAGAAAACCTTGACAGCTATCGCAATATTCCAGAACGACCTTCAGAACCTGATGGCGAGGCGCACCGTGATACCGCGATGGCTTCGTGCTGCGTCGATAGCGAGCCCAGTGCCGGTGCCAATTGCAGCTCCAATGGCCGCAAAGCCGAGTGTGTCAGGCACACAGCTCGCACCGCCTTCCTCCTGGTACGCGTGACACACAGCCGCGGCGAAGGCACCGAATGCCACCGCACCGATCACGGCGCCGATAATCGCGCCGTTGCTGAGCGGATCGCGTGACCCGACGGGCTGCTGACCGATGGTGCCGTTCCTCACCTTGCCAGCGAAGCGATGGGGCAGCGGAAGATTGCCCTTGAACAAGGGCAGGCGCAACGTAGTCGGCAGGTCACCGACGACTGACATTGCGGACGTGGTAGCGGTCGAAGCGGGCGCACCCTGAGCCGTCGCGGAAGTCGCGACGATGAGATTGGCGGTCAGGCACAGAGCGACGAGCCGTGAACGCTGGTGAGTGGATCGGGCCACGCCTGACGTGAGTTCCACAGGCCACTCGATTAGTGGGCGACCGCAATACCTGGTCGCTCGGCGGTAATCGCGCGGACCGGTGATGTCACGATGTGCGTTCCACCGGCCCGAATCTCCATCAGGAGACCCACGCCAATCCACCCCGCCTTCAGCAACCTGCCGCCGAGGCTGGCACCATCAAGGTGGGCTGACGTGGGATCGGGGAAGAACGTGCCACCCTGCACGTAGACATTGGAACCCTCCGTAACCACGATGCGGTACAGCGAGTTCCTCGTCCAAACCAGCAGCGTAGTCAACGGCGGCAGTTGATGCAGGTGCACACCCTCGAAATGGTCCATGAGGTCGACAACGGAGTGCGATAGTAGGAACACCATCCTCGCCTGCCTGTTAGGTATCTCGCTTCTTTTAGTACTGCTCGCCGGATCCGCCGCTGCTTCGGTCAGCCCACGACGACTGTTCCTATCATCCCTGGATGAAAGGAGCAGTGATAGGGATACGTTCCAGCGGTCTGAAAGGTAAATGAGAACTGTCGGCCGGGCGAGATCGTTCCAGAGTTCCACCCAGGCGCATCCGATGTCGTAGTGTGAGAATCCCGATCGGTATTCATCCAGGTCACCGTCGTCCCCACTTGGACGTTGAGATCGGGGGGCGTGAAGGCTCTGTTTCCAAGGAATTCAGCCCCCACGGGGATTACGACCGATGATGACGCCCCGCCTGACATGGGCATCGGTGATGGCGGCGGCGACGGTGACGTCGGCGGCGACGAGTAGCTGGCCCCGCACGCAACCGCAGACATTAGAAGGCCCGATACGACGGCGAGACGTAGTAACAACATCAGATCCCCTGGCGTGAATCGAGTAATGCACACTCCTCCTAATCTGTGGACATCTTCGAATATTCCGGGATGTCTCGAACGGGGCAGGCTCTGGGGACAGCTCTGCTCGGGGCTCAAGCAGAGGTCCGGAATGTTTCAGGAGGCTGTCAACGGCGTTCAGTTCAGCGATCGACGCGCTGGCCGTCCACGACTTCCACGAGGTCGAGCTGGTGCACGGTCGATGTCCTGAATCAACGCATCGATCGAGGTCTCGCGCCCGGCCGCGTACGCCCGAGCCCATCGATCCGGGCCGAGTCGTGCACGTACCTCTCGCTCCGCCTGTTCTTTGAGGTCGTCCACCGATTTCTCGGCAACAGCAGCACCGGTACGTTCCGTGACGGCGTCCCGGGCGCCCAGGATCCGTGCCGCCCACTCGTCGTCGCCTTTGAGGACCGCTGCCGCGGCGAGAGGGACCAGCGCGTACACGAACGCGAACGTGTCGTGGAGTTGCCGGATATAGGTGAGGCTTTCTCGCACGAACGCGATCGCCTCATCGGGGTTCCCGCGCCGCACCGCCAGGAAGGCGCGAAGATACAGCGTCCACGACGAGAACCACGGCGCAGCGTGTCGAAGAACCGATGTGGCCTCATCGAGCAGGCGCTCCGCGTGCGCGGTGTCGCCGGTCGCAAGGACGACCGCCGCCATCCCGGTCAGCGAATTCCCGAGCCCCCAGGGGAGCGCCAGTGCCCGGAATCCTTCAATGCCGCGGGCGAAGTGCTCGCGGGCTGCGTCCGCATGACCGACGGAGTGTTCAATGTCTCCCAACAGATTCTCGGCTCGCGCGACCATCACCATGTCGCCGGTCTCGTGAGCGAGCGCGAGGGCGCGCGTGAGCGCGGTGCGCGCGCGCCCGAGTTCTCCTTGCGTGTATCGCATCGCTCCCGCTCCGAGCAGCGCTCTCAATTCGACAACCGGCGGAAGGGAGGGCCGGTTCAGGATCTGTTCATACCACCCGAGGCCCTCGGTCGAGTGCCCCCGGATGGCCCAGAAGAAGAACAAACTCCACGCGATGTCCGATGCTTCGGCGGGACGGTCTCGATCGATGAGCCAGGTCAGGGCGGCGCGGTAGTTCTCGAGATCCTGACGCACGCGATCCAGCCATTCAACCTGCGCAAGTCCGCACAACCCCTCAGCGGCCACGGAGGCTTCAGCGGTGGTATAGCGCACCAGCCCCTCCAGGGCCTCGTCGCGTTCACCCGCAGTGGTGAGCTCGAGGGCCGCGTACGCCCGCACGGTTTCGAGCATGTAGTACAGCGGACGACCCGCCACGGAGGTCTCGGTTCGCAGGAGGAGGCTCTTGTTGATCAAACCGGCCGCCGCGCGGAGTGCGTCATCGCTCGCGGTTGAGGAATCCTCACCACCGGCAAGGACCGCCGCGGCTGCCTCTATCGGAAAGCGACCCGGCAGCGCGCTGAAGCGGCGGAAGGCGCGCTGCTCGTCCGGGCCAAGTAACTGATAACTCCAGGCGACCGTCGCATTCATCGTCTGCTGGCGTTCGGGGAGATCGCGCCGGCCGACGGTCGAAAACAGGACGTCCTGCTCGAGTCGGCGGAGCAGGTCTTCAGGCGTCAGCACTTTCATCCACGGCGCAGCCAGCTCGAGCGCAAGCGGCAGTGCATCGAGCCGTCGACAAATCGCGGTCGTAATGGCACCGTTCGCTGACGTGAGGCGAAAGTCGGGTTGCACGTCCCGAACCCGTTCTACGAAGAGGCGCACGGCTGGCACGCGCGCCAGATCGGCCGGCGACATCGCCTCCGAGGCCAATTCCAATTGGAGAGGTCCGACGACGTACTCGCGTTCGCTGCGCAGATGGAGCGGGGCGCGGCTGGTGACGATCAGGCGGAGCGAGGGCACCGACGTCAGAAGATCCGCGACCAGCGGTGCCGCGCCCAGCAGGTGCTCGAAGTTGTCAAGCACCAGCAGCGTGCGGTGACCAGCGCACGCGGCGCGTGCGCGCTTCGGCAAGTCTCGAGGGGTCACGGCCGACAACCCGAACGCCTCGGCGATTGCCGGCGCGACGAACGCAGGATCCCGAAGAGAGGCGAGCGAGACGAACCGCACCTGGACTAAGCCTTCCTCCGTAATCACCCGCGCCAGCTCCAACACGAGACGAGTCTTCCCGACTCCTCCAGGTCCGATGAGCGTGATGAGACGTGAGACGGGATCAGCGAGCCAGTGCCGCAGCGCCTCCATGTCCGCGTCTCGGCCGATGAGGGCTGTCAACGGCAGCGGCATAGACGCGCGGCTCAACTCGTCAAGGGCGGTCGTGGGGACCGCGGCTCGCGCGGCCCCCAGGAACGCATCACGCGTCGGGCCGGTCAGATCGAGAGCCGCGGACAGCGCGCGCACCGTCTCGACGTGGGGGCGTCGTCGCTCGCCGCGCTCGAGTGCGCTCACGGCATGAACCGACAGACCCGCAATCGTTGCAAGCTCTTCCTGCGTAAAGCCCGCCGCCTCTCGAAGCGCCTTGAGTTGCGCTCCAAATGTCCCCGGAGCGCCGACTTTCATCGCTCTTCATCGTACTTCCGGGGGTGTACGGATTTCGTAAGGGTCCTGTTGAGCGCTGTCGTTGTCGGCGGGCGCGAGTCAACAAGCGATTCGACTGCTACTCTCTGGACGTCGGAACCGATGTGGCCGTACCGGTTTGGCCATTCCGGCCGTCGTTCGGACGGGAACACGAAGGAACCTCAACGGCGTTGCCAATGGTGCTGACTACTCGTACTCCGTGGCCGTGGATAACCAAGGGAACGTGGTCGCCGCCGGCTCCACTCAGAATAGCGGCATCCTTGATGACTTCGATTTCACGGTGGCGGAGTTCGAGCGGTAAGTGGGTAGCGCATGTCGCGTCATGGCGTGCGCTGTTGAGCGGAGCCATTTTTGCCGCGGGAATCTGCGGGCGGTGGAACGGCAGGCCTGTTTGGCTTGAGTCTTTGGCGGTGGCGGACCCGAATCAGCTGTTTGTGAGCCGCCGAAATAGTACCGGTCGCCGACTTATTTGGCGAGCGGCGACGACACGCAGACGAAATTTGTGAGGTTCTAACTTAACTACTGTTTGGTGAACACGAGCTTCCGTCTCCCTCGGGGTGAGGCGATGCCGTTAGCCATAAAGTCTCCGGTCGAGATCGTGAGAACCGGCCCTTCCAATCTGTAGATACTTGTCTCGCTGATCGCAAGGTCCCCCTGCGGCGTCGGAAACACTGCCTTAGTTAGAACTAACCGCACGAACACGTTCTCCGTCGAACGTCACATGGGAAGTCTGTTCGCGGATACTCGATATGCGGTTCGCCTGCTCATCAGGAAACCGGGCTTCGCCGCGGTCGCCATTCTCACGCTGGCGCTGGGGATCGGCGCGACGACGGCGATCTTCACGGTCGTGCACGCGGTCCTGCTGCGCCCGCTGCCGTTTCCCGAAGCCGACCGCCTCGTCGAAGTCCGCATCGTCGGCCGCAATGCCGCCGTGTTCCCGCTGCCCGACACCGATTTCCTCGCGTGGCGATCGCAGAACGACACCGCCGAGGCGGTTGCCGTGTACGACACCTCCTCGGCGACGCTCACCGGGGACGGACCTCCCGAGCGGTTG
>JBKPAI010000160.1:0-20899 GCA_046726355.1 Acidobacteriota bacterium
GCATTCACCTACCAGACCTATGCCGACCTTCTCGCGAACGTCGTGAACTCGCATAACACCACCTACGGCGCGCCGCCGCACGGTTCGCGCATGGACCAGTACGGTGCGTTCATTCAGGACGATTGGCGCCTGGGCAACAAGTTCGTCCTGAACCTTGGTCTGCGCTGGGACTATTACGGGGTCGCCAAGGTGTATGCCACGACCCCTGTTCCGGTGGAACTCGTCAACTTGGAGAATCCGACCGATCTGCGCAGGCTGGACTTCGGGCCGAAGAGAGATCCACTTCATCCCTACGAGCCTGACGGCAACAACTTTGGTCCCAGGGTGGGATTTGCGTGGACGCTCGGGGCACATGAGGCAACAGTCGTTCGGGGCGGTCTGGGTTATCTCTACAGTCCCACACTGCCCATGACGGTTCGGCAGGCCGTGAATCACCCGACGATTCCGTACCGCGTGGTTTACAACCGGACGGAATCGGCAGCGCGAAATGTCCGGTGGCCGATGTACACGGACGACGCGTTGCCATTGGCGCAGGCAGACTCGGCTGGGCGGGCCGCCGTGTTCTCGTTGATCAACACCAACATCGCCGCGCCTTATACGATTCAGTCAATGGCCAGTGTGCAGCGCGCCTTCGGCCGCACGATGGCCGCAGAAATCGGCTACATCCGGACCGACGGCAACGATTTCCCGCTGCAGCGCCAATTTACTCAGGCGTTCGACAGAGAGACCGGTCTGCGGCCCAACCCGGTGCTCGGCGCGCCCGGCGGCTACTACGTCGATAGCAGTCAGACGATGGTCTACAACGGCCTGCAGACATCGCTCCGAAAGCGGTTCTCCGACAGGTATTCGTGGGACGTCAATTACACGCTGAGTAAGAGCGAGTCCACGCAGGGCGGCGATCTCTCGGTGTACTACATCACCAGCTTCAACGCCATGCAGGACTTCTGGAATCCGGAACTTGACTATGGTCCCTCCACGAACGACATCCGTCATCGGTTCAACGCTTCGTTCATTTATGAGCTCCCGGGGATGCGCGGCGGCCGGGGCGTCCTCAATGGTCTTCTGGGGGGCTGGCAGATTTCCGGCATCGTTCAGGCGCGTTCGGGGTTTGCGTTGGTCGTCACGCAACCATCAGGCATAGGCAACAGCCGGCCCGACGTCGCGCCCGGCGTCGATCTGGTGGTCGCGGATTGGCATGATAGCTGCGCTGCCAGCGGATGCAACTATCTCAACACAGCGGGTTTCGTCAGGGTGCCGGTGAGTTCGGTGACCAATGCCACGCTTCGGCCGGGCACCTACATGCCCGAGATGGCGCGCGGTCCTGGCGACTTCAATCTGCACACGACGCTGGCCAAAGGCTTCGCGCTCGGAGCGCACACGAGGCTTCAGGTTCGAGCCGAGGTATTCAACCTGTTGAACTGGAAGAATTACAACAATCCCCAGACAAACATGAACAACGCGGACTTCGGCCGGATTACCGGAGCCGGGCGCGCGCGGGTGTTTCAGTTCGGGGCCAGGTTGACGTTCTGAAAGTAAGAAGTCGGGCGAGGCGCTGTTCCTCGCGGACGTCTGGCGTCGTCATCGCCTGGTCGTAGTGCCGTTCTCGATGTGTTGCCACTGGGCGAACTCCTCGGCGATTCGATCGGTGATAAAAGTCCTCGCCGCGAACCCACCGACGATCAACTCGCGCGGTCTTCTGCAGGACGCCGGCGAGCGCGGCTCTCGGGGCGCCCCCCGGTTCGCGGTCGGCGTGTTTCATGGTCGCTCCCCAGCCTCGAGTGTGGTGTCACGTTCGACTTTGAACTTACACTTCTTAGATTCCCAGCCGCTGCTTCAGGTCGCGGACGCGATCGCGCGCAACGCTGAGCTCGGTTCGCGCCTCGTCTTTCAGGCGGACCACGACGCCGCCGTCAACGTCCGGATAGAGCTCGTGGACGAGCGCGGTGTTGACGATGGTGGCGCGATGAATCCGGACGAAGCGGCGCGGATCGAGCTGCTCTTCGAGCTGTGCGAGGGTGAGGTCGACGACGTGTTCGCGACCGCTCGACGCTGCAAACGTCAGTTTGTCCCTCGCGAAAAAATGACTCACACGCGATACGTCGAGCAGCGTCGTCCGGTCGCCGACCTTCGATGCGATCCGCTCGAGCCGCCGTCCGGGAGCCAGGTGCGCGGCGAGCTCACGCGCCAGCACGCGTGCATCCGGCCGCGCCCCGCCTATGTAACGTTCCACCTTGTCCAGCGCGCGATCAAGGCGCTCGGCTTCAATCGGCTTCAACAGGTAGTCGATCGAGCTCACTTCGAACGCGTCGAGCGCGTACTGATCGAAGGCGGTCGTGAACACGACGTGCGGCGGACGTTCCAGCTTCTCGAGCAGCTCGAAGCCGGTCACTTCGGGCATCTGGATGTCGAGAAAGAGCACGTCGACGTCGCGGCTGTTCAGGAACGCGATTGCGGCGAGGGGGTCGGTCGCCGTGCCGACCATGTCGACGCGCCCTGACTCCTTCAGCATCCGGGTCAGGCGCTGAACCGCGAGCTTTTCGTCGTCGACGATGTAAGCGCGAATCATTCGTCGGGCAGCTTCGCCCACAGTTTGCGCCGCACGAGCGTCCCGGGTCGATCGTGCAGCTCTGGCAGCGTGAGCGTGACGGTCGTGCGGCCTGGCACGCTCGACGCGTCCAGGGACCCGAGTCCTGGAACCAGCAGCGCGACACGCTCACGCAGCAGCGCCAGGCCGTGTCCGGCCGGCAGGGTCGACGCATCAAACCCCGGTCCATCGTCTTCGACAGTAACCACCGTCCAGCGAAAGCGATCGCGCGGCTCGAACCTCGCCCGGATCGCGATTGTCGCCCCCTCGCGGCGCGGCGAGACCGCGTATTTCACGGAATTCTCGACCATCGTCTGCACGGCAAACCGCGGCACGCCTGCATCCTTCAGTGCATCGTCATCGTCGACATCGATGCTGAATCGCAGCCGATCGCCGAACCGCACCTGCTCGATCGCGAGGTAATCGCGGGCAGTTTTCAGCTCCTCTTCGAGCGGTACCGTCGGTCTCGCCTGTTGGTCGAGAGATGTTCTCAACAGCGCCGCCAGCTGGCCCGTCATCCGCTCGGCGCCCCTGGGATCGTCGGGAATCAGCGCGGCAATCGAGTTCAGCGCGTTGAAGAGAAAGTGCGGCTGCACGCGGGCCTCGAGGGAGGCGAGCTGCGCCTGGGACGTGGCATGGGCGACACGCGCGCGCATGAACTCGTATGCGGTGATGAAGAATCCAATCGTCAGCGTCACGGCGATCGAAATCCGGATGCTGCCGACGAACCACTCGTCGAATCGGGATGGCGGGACAAGGCCCACGGCCACCAGGATGCCGATCGCGGCGGCGCTTCCGGCGATCGCGAGCGCGGTCATCACCAGTCCGATCGACAGCCAATTGAACGGGTACGGGATCCGGGTACCGAGCCATGGCGCGAGACGAGGCATCAGGAAGCCCACCATCGGTCCGATGCACGTCGAGAACAGCAGCGCGACGAGGAAACTCCTCAGCACGAGCCGCGGCGGCGATTGAAACCTCGCTCCGCTGAAGAGGAGAACGACGACCACCGACGCGATCAGATTGCCGGCGAGGATCCGCCGCCAGTAGGCGGCGGTGTCGCGCTTCATTTGTGGCAGCCGACGCAGCCGAGGCCCGTCGCTTTCGGCAGCATGCCGGTGGCGATCCACTCGCGCGCCTTGGGCGCCTGACCCGACTCTGGTGCGTCCTTGATGAGCCGCTCGAAGTAAGCACGCGCGTTGTCGGGCAGTCCGAGCCGCGCGTACCCCTCCGCGAGACCGAACAGCAGCTCGCCTTTCGGGTGATCGCCAAGCGTCGCGAACACCCCCGACGCGTCTTGGAGCGCGAGGGTTTTTTCGTAGTCACTGACGCCCTTCTCGAGCAGCGGTTTGGCGACGGGCGGCGCCATATTCCGCGTCGCCTGCATGAGTACCGCGCCGCGCGGAATCAGCACGCCCACATTGTTGGGCGCCAGCGCCACGGCTCGATCCATCTCGCCCAGACCGCGCCCCCACAGTTCCGAACCGGTCTGCTGATCGCCTTTCATGAACGCCATTCCGGCTTGAAACGCCAGCCCGGCACCGTGCCACACGAGCGCTTCGGGGTGGTCCGGGTTCTCGGCGAGCGCACGCTCGCAGGCGTCCATCCCTTTTTGCAGACGCGCTTGGTCTCCGCCGAAACCTGCGAAGAAATCGGTGCGGACGAGCAGGTCGAACCGGGCCGGCGTTTGAGCCGAAGCGGCAACCACCGCCGTGTAAACGATCGCGCTGAAAATCGTCAGTCGTTTCATCGAGACTCCCTCCAGCGCCAACCTAACCGGCAGGTCGAGTCACGCACCCCCGGAACCGACGAAAGGCATTTTTTCCGGACGAGCGGTAATTCCCCTGCGACCAACCCGACCCGCCTTCGCGCCTGCGGCGCTCGGCGCGGCAAGCCCACGCGACGTACGCGACCGACGTGACCCACTTGACCTACTCGACCCAGTATTATCAGAGGATATGTCGGTTCGAGACCTGATCATCGTCGGCGCCGGGCCGTCGGGCCTGGCAACCCGCCGATTTCGAGCAGCTCCGGCGTCGTGAAGAACACCATGAGGCTGGCCCAGGAGCGCGTGCCAGCCTGCCGTGGATCGAGGCTCCGGCAGGTCGGCAGCCGCCGCCTGTGTGCGAACGCACATCGCCGCCGGCCGTGCGCCTGCGAGATCCGCAACCCGCAGGACGTGTATTGCCTTGGCCATGTGACGGCGGCCGTCGAACCGTGTTCGCGGCACGGCGCGAATTGAGCACCACCTCGATGAGCCCTAGTCTGGGTGCTACGGTCGGGTGCCACGCTAACGAACCACGCTGGGAATAGGGCGACGAGGAGTGGCGTACCCACGGGCATCGCTTGTTGCCATGTGTCAGGCATCCGAACAAGCGTTCAACGTGATCCCGAAAATCTCCGCCCGCAGTGTCACGGCAGAGCTGTACCTGTTTTGTACCTGTATTGATTGGCGTGCTGGTCACGTGGGGGCTAACGTCGCGGGCGCCGCAGGCTCGCGTATTGTCGAATGGGCCAGCCGCAACATTGCCATCACGCCCGACGGCCACTACATCGCTTACCGTGCGAGCGGGAGCGGGCTAGTCGTTGGTTATTCGACCGATCGATCGCCTGGATGCGCGATCTCTGGCCGGTATCAGCAACGCGCGGTGGCCGTTCGGTCATGAAATGCGGCGATCTTCTGATGCAGATCGTCAGCCCTACGCATCAACGAGTCTCAAATCGGCCATCAGTTCGGTTGCTCTGCGACACGGGACTGGGCCGCATGCGTGCGACGTCGAGCCTCGATTTCCAGCGCCAGAACTGTCCGGCTTCACTAAGCCCAAGACGCCAACGCGTGCCACTTGAGATAGGATCATCCTTGACCCCGTATCGAGCTCAAGCTGATGTCGCCGTGGTTTGTCGCCCTTTTTGCCGGGCCGGCGGTGTTGATCCCTCTGGCGGTGTACGCATTCTCGCGCCGCCAGGTCAGGCGCGCTCGCTGGTACGGCCTCCTGCTGATCACGCTGGCGTTCTGGAGCCTGTCGTATGCCTGGGAGCTCTCGGGGCAGGACCTCGCGACCAAGATCCTCGCGCTCAAGGTCAAGTATCTCGGCGTGGTGGCGCTTCCTCCGGCATGGGTCGGATTCATCCTCGAGTTGGTCGGCTCAGGGCGCGAACGGGTCCGCCGGTTCGTATTACCGCTGTCAATCGTGGCGCTCTCGGTCTTCGCTGTCCTCTGGACCAACGAGAGGCATGGCTTGTTCTGGGGCGCGATGGTCGTCGAGGACATCGGCGACTACGTCGTGCTGCGAGGACGCGGCCCAGGATTCTGGGTCAACATCGCGTACACGTATGCGGTGCTCGCAGCAGGGATCGTGTTGCTGCTGCTGCACGCGGTGCACTCGCCGTACCTGTATAGAAGGCGTGCCGGGATCGTGATAGCGGGCACGGTCGCGCCATGGATCGGAAACGCCTATTTCATCCTTCACCCTGCAGAACGGATCTTCGACCCGACGCCTTTCCTCTTCACGTGCACGGCGCTCATTGCCGCACTTGCGGTTTTCCGGTACGACGTCCTCGAGCCCGTCCCGACACTTCGGGACGCGCGCATCGATTGGGTGGGGGACGGTGTGATCATCCTGGATGCGCGGCGCCGGGTCGCCGACCTGAATGCCGCGGCGGAAGCCGTGCTGGGCACTCGGCGACTGGAGGCCGCCGGCACTGTCATTGACAACCTGCTGCCAAGCTGGCCCTCAGGCGCACTGCCCGATGGACCGATGGACGTCACGCTCCCGGAGCGAGACCGCCAACGCGTCTTTGACGTGCGCTGTAACCCGGTGCAGAGTTTGGCCGGGGAGGCCACCGGCGCGGTGGTCATTCTGCGCGACGTCACCGAACGACGGGCCGCCGAGGTGGCCCTCCGCGAAAGCGAGCAGCGCTACCGTGCGGTGATCGAGCAGGCCTTCGACGCGGTCTGGCTGACGGATTGGGCAGGCACCATCGTGGACGCCAATCCGCAGGCGGGCGTCCTGCTGGGGTGCTCGAGCAAGGAGCTCATCGGGCAAAAGACATCGCACTACATGAGCACAATACAAGGGCCCGGCAGCAGGGTGCGCGAGCTTCTTAGCGAAGCCGCCTCCTGGGAAACCGAAATGGTGGGCAGGTCAGGGCGTCACGTGCTTGTCGCCGGTCGAAGCAAGCAGATCGGCTCGAACCTCGTTGTCAGCACGTTCCGCGACATCACCGCCGAACGCGCGCAGACGGAACTTCGGGAGCGGCTGCTCAATGAGGCACAAACCGCCAACAAGCTGAAAGACGAATTCCTCGCCACTGTATCCCACGAGTTACGAACACCGGTGAACGCCGTGGTGGGTTGGACAAACATGTTGGCGCGTCGGCGCGTGGATGATCCACCAGTGGCTCATGCGTTGGCGGTCATCGAGCGCAACGCGCTCGCGCAGGCCCGTCTCATCGAGGATTTGCTCGATCTTTCACAACTCGCGAGCGGGGGCCTCCGGCTGTTGATCCAACCTTCGAGCGTCGCCGTCCTGATTCAAGAAGCCGCCGATGCTGTAGCGCCGTCTGCGGAGGCGAAGCAGCTGACGATGCAGTTTGCGGTGCCGTCAGACCTGCCGGACCTTATGGTAGATCCGGACCGACTGCGGCAGGTGATCGTCAATCTTCTGACGAATGCCGTCAAGTTCACCCCTGTTGGCGGCCTGATTACCATAGGGGCCAGCGCAACGGCCAACGATCTCGAGGTTGTGGTCGTCGACACGGGCATTGGTATAGCACTCGATTTCCTGCCCCACATATTCGATGCGTTCAGGCAAGCGGACAGCGGCGAGAATCGGAAGGCGCGCGGGCTCGGGCTCGGCCTCAACATCGTTCGCCGGATCGTGGAGGCGCACGACGGGCGGATCGAAGCCGAAAGCGAAGGACCGGGTCGCGGCTCGACCTTCAGGCTCTCGCTCCCGGTAACGCGTGTGGCGCCTGCTCCGAGGGACGCGACTGAATCTGACTCCGGGTTGGGACAGCTAGCTTAGCTACTTTCCGGTGAAGAAATGACCATGCCGGCTCCGCCCTCGCTCATGGCAAGCCATTCGACGCCCGACGATCTCGATGCGCCGCTCGCGTCAGGCCAACTCCAAGCCTTGCGAGCATGTCGATCAAAGCGTCGGTGCTGAACCGATCGATACGTCCACCTGCATCCCAGCCGACCGCCACACTCGCGTTGACCTGCTCAATCGAACGGATTACGCTGGCATCGCGTACAAGGACGCATCCGGTCCGCGGAAAGGGTAGAAGCCCACCTGTCTCACCACGTCTCGCGAACCTTCTTTCAGCCCGACGTGCGGACACCGGGCGCTTCGATGAAAGGAGGTCGCTATTTGGCTCCTGGATCGTGGGGCGAATCCGAACTGCAATGCCCGTGGCGGCACAGCACTGGATTACGTGATCAGGACCTACGGGCGTGCACCGGAGCGACTGAGCACCTGCATCGACCTGATACTCGCCGCAGGCGGCACGACAAAGTACAACGCGCCTGGCGTGTTGGAAGTGCTCCGTTGGCCGCTCGATCGCTTGGCGGAGCAACTCGATGCCGATCCGCAGGTGGTGCACCGCCGATTTCCTGAGCTGGACTGCGGCAGCACGGGCGGCCGCCGCCTCCTGCTGCAGGGAGCGACCTTGCTGCATGTGGCTGCAGAGTTCGGGGTTGTTGAAGCCGCACGGCTGCTGCTCGATCGCGGCGCGGACGTCAACGCGCGTGCGACCGTGGACGATGCCGGGGTCGGCGGCCAAACGGCCATTTTCCACGCGGTCACCCAGTTCGAGGATCGAGGCTTACCGATGGCGCAATTGCTGGTGAAGCACGGCGCCGACCTCAGCGTGCGTGTGAAACTTCCGGGCCACTACGAGCGGCCAGATGAAGTGGTCGAATGCACGCCTCTGGGATACGCACTGCGATTCGTGAACGAGCCTCCGTCTGGCAAGGGGAGTACGGTGGCGTTCTTGCGAGAACGAGGGGCCATCGAGTGAGTCGATCACTTCTGAGTACTCGCCCAAGGTGACCTGCTGCCGGGTGAGCGCGGTGGCAGATCCGTTCTACCAACAGGAGACCGCTAGCACTGCAGACGGTGAATGGGGCCTGGTCGCCCGCGCGCCCGTTCGGATGTCAGGAGCAAGGTCTCGCCATCAAGGTAGTCGATCCCTTCTCCTTGAGGTTCTGCATCCCCAAGGAAACACCGCCGGCGCAGGTCTCGCCAGCGGCGGCCATTCTCGATCGCTCCGAAGAAGAACACCTCGGTGTAGGTCCTCACTGCCAGAGTGGTCCCATCGGGCGATACGGCGGCCCCCGTCACGAGTCGTCCGATGCTGCCGTCGGGCTGGATGTTGGTGCCACCTGTCCGCGTGGCTGTCAGAACCTCCCCGGAGGCGAGTCCTCGTGCGACCTGGTCAGCGGCAATCGCGAAGAAATCGATGCTGCCGGTCCGGCCCTTCGAGACGATCGTCACGTCGCCGGTCGGCAGCACCGCGATGGCCTCGCTGTCCTCAGGCTTGGCCGGATAGCGGTAGCGAAACGACTGCGCGGTCGCCACGGGAGGTGTCGAACTTGTACGACTGATTACAGGCTCGACGAGCACGTAGATGGTAACGTCATTACGCCCGCCGTCGTTGTTGCCGGTGTCCGCGACATAGAGGCAGGCCCAGCTCGGAGGCCGATTCTCGGGCGCCATCGTTGACGCGAGGCTCGGAGGGCAGGGACCGGAGGCGATGTCCTCCCAGTCACGGGCAGTTGCCTTGGCGACCGGGACGATGGTGAGCAGGCGTCCTGACAGGTCGATCGCATAGAGGTTGGGACCGTCGCCCGAATCATTGTGCGACCAGAGGACACCTGGCTGCGTGCGGCTCACGGCCAATCCGGAGCTCTCGCGGAGCTCGTCCGGGAGGGTCCCGACGACTTCTAGCACTCGCGCGGCGTCTGTCTTTCCGGTCTGCGGATGGGCGGAGGTCTGTTGGGAAAGGTACCAGTCAACCCAGCGCCACGTCATGAGCACCACTACACCCATAACGAGGAGACCGGACACCAGCTTTGCCGCGCCCTTCATAAAGTCGACAGTCAGAACACAATGCGCAGAACAAAACTGACCACGCGTTCCGTATCCGCCCGTGTGGTCGTGATCTGGCCGAAGCGTGGGTTGCCGAACTCGCCGTTGGGGTTTTGGTACTGTGTCCGGTTCGTCAGGTTGAACGCGTCGATTCGGAATTCGGTCCGCGCGTCTCCCTTGAGAGAGAGCCATTTGGCGAGGCTCGCGTCGAGATTTCCCACCAGCGTGCCCGTCACCGCCTGTGCCTGAAGCAGGCGCGGGCAGAGAAGGACGAAGAGAGCGACGGGCGGGCCAAGCCTGCGCACGAAGACAGCCACCATCGGATCCTCCTGGCAATCAGATCAACAATCACGACAATCAGCTCGTGCCTGTGCCGCCGACTGAGCGAGGAGTGTCGCCGCGGCAACAGACGCGACGACAAAGACGGTCAACCCGCGTTGGCGGGAATCGGAATCGCGACCCGCGCCGCCCACATCCCTTAAGTGTACGCCGCCGCCTGCAGGCGATAGAGCTCGGCATACCGGCCCCGCTGTGTCATCAGCGCATGATGTGTTCCGATCTCCACGACCCGGGCCCCTTCCAGCACGACGATCAAATCCGCCATGCGCATCGTCGAAAACCGGTGCGACACGAGAATCGTGATCCGTCCGTCCGCCGCATGGCGCCGGGCGGCGGCCGCGTAGCGCTCGAACAGCGCGTGCTCGGTTTCGGCATCGAGCGCGGCGGTCGGCTCGTCGAGCACCAGCACGAGCGGCAGATCGCGCATGAACCCACGGGCGAGCGCCAGCTTCTGCCATTGGCCAAAGCTGACGTCCACGCCGCCGGGCCACGTCGGGCCCAGCTGTGTGTCGAGACCGGCTCGCAGCCGCACGACGACATCATCCGCGCCGGCCCGGTGCACCGCCGTGACCACCGCCGATTCGTTGTCCAGCCGCGGCACGTCCCCTACGCCGACCGTGTGACGGGCGTGAAATTCGAAGCGGAAGAAGTCCTGGAACGCGCCGGCGAGACGCGCCCGCCATTCCGCGGGCGGAATGCGCGCCAGGTCCGTCCCGTCGACGACGATTCGGCCGTCGGTCGGCTCGTACATCTTCGCGAGCAGTTTCACCAGCGTCGTCTTGCCGGCGCCGTTCTCGCCGACAATCGCCACCACGCAGCCCGCGGGCACGTCGAAATTGATGTCCTCGAGCACCAACCGATCGGTTCCCGGGTAGGCAAAGGAGACGTGCTCGAAACGGATGCCTTCAGCCAGCCGCTCCGGAGCGGGCTGATCCGCGGCGACGACCAAGGAGGCGGCATAGTCCTCGAGCCAGGCGAGCCGTCTGGCCGCATCCATCCAGATGCCCCGCAGAAAACCGATTTCGCCGACGGTTGCACCGACATAGAACGACAGCCGCGAGCCGGCTGCGAGCACGAGCAGCACGTCTCCTGCAGGCGCATTGAGGACGGACGCGACAAAAACAATCGCGCCGACATAGCCGACGCCGAAGATCGTCCACGCCAACGCGTGCCAGCGGGCGGACGCCCAGCGCGCCGCCATGATGGGCCGGTTGCCCGATTCCCACGCTTTGCGCCGTTCGCGGACCAGATGATCCCCGATGCCCGTGACACGCACCTCCTTGCCAGGCGTTGCCGTGGTCGCGATGTCGAACAGGTGGCGGGCGAGGCGGCTGGCCGAGGCACCACGTTCGTACGCGTTCCGCTCGACGGCAGGCCGCCACGTCGACGTCAAGACCGTCGGTACCGCGAACAGCGCCAGCAGCACAAGCGCGGGATGGATGGAGACGAGCAGGACAATCGTCACGCCGAGCCGCAGAATCCATCCACATGCCGTGAACAGCGACATGTACATGTGATCGAGCATGAAGACCTGGTTTCGCAGGACCACGAGGCGATCGAGGTATTCGGGGCGTTCCTGATGGGCGATCGTGGCGATCGACGCCAGGAGCGTCGCGACATGCGACTCGAGCGCAATGGTCACCTTGTCGCGGAAGCGACGCTGCACGCGCGTACTGACGGTCTGCAGGAACCACGTCGCGGTTGCTGAGACGCCCAGCGCGACCGCGGCGAACCGCATGAGCACCCAGTCGCCCCGAAGGACGCCATCGCCGAGCAGCTTGAACCAAAGCGCGAGCAGAGCGTCCGGCAGCGCGGGTACCAGGGCCAGCATGAACGCCGCGCCCAGCAAGCCGGGCTCCTGGCGGTAGCCCAGCTTGCACAGGCGCCACATGGACGCGAGCGCCGGCGGCAGTTCGTCGCGCCTGCGCTCAGGCGAGGACGTCATAGCGCCTCCCTTCTTCGTCCTCGGTCGTGAAGCGCTGAGCCTGAAGGTCGAACATCGTGCGGTAGCGCCCGTTGCGGGCCATCAGGTCGTCGTGCGTACCGAATTCCACAACCTTGCCCTTCTCCAGCACGCAGATCCGGTCGGCATGGCGGACCGTCGAAAACCGGTGGGAGATCAGAATGGTGGTGCAGGGGCGGGTTGCGGCGAGAATGCGCTCGAAGATCGCCGCTTCGCCACGCACGTCAAGGTGTGCCGTTGGTTCATCGAGGAGGACCACGCGCGCGCCGACCTTCACCGCGCAGAGCGCCCGAGCCAACGCGATGCGCTGCCACTCACCGCCGGAGAGGTCCGTGCCGCCCTCGTACCCGCGAGCCAGGACCGTGTCCAGTCGGGCAAGCTTCCCCGCCCCGGCCGCCTCCAGCGCTTCCAGCACGACGTCGTCAGGCGCCCCTCCGGGCGCGACGTTGTCGCGCAGCGGCAGCTCAAAGCGGATGAAATCCTGAAAGACCGCCGCCAGTCGCGACCGCCACGAGGCCAGGTCCAGATCGCGAACGTCGATGCCGTCGATCTCGATCGCACCGCCTTGCGGGTCATACAGCCTGCACAGCAGCTTGGCGAGCGTTGTCTTGCCCGCGCCGTTCTGTCCGACGATTGCCAGCGACGACCCCGCGGGAATCGTGAGATCGACCCCGTCGAGCACGGGGGCGCCGCCCGGATAGGCGAACCTCACGCTGCGGAACCGGATCCCGTGCGCGGGCAAATCGGCCGCTGGACGTTGTCCGGAGGCGAGACGGCCGGCCGCGCCCATCGCAGGCTCGAGACGCCGCACGGCGGCGACCGGCGCCGACGCTCCGTCGAGGGCCCAGTTGAAGCCGCCGAACGCGATAAGCGAGCTGGCCACGGCGCACTGGGCATAGATCACGATCTGGGCGAGTGTGAGGCGGCCCTCGGCGGCGGCCGACACGAGCGACCAGAGGACGGCGACGTTGGCAGCCGTGACTAGCAGCAGGCTCCACAGGAGAGGCCGCTCACGGAGCCGCGTCGCTTCGTACTGAAGCTGGTGCAGTCGCGTACGTCGGGCAACGAACCGCGCGATGGTCCAGTCGACCAGCCCGAAAAGCCGCAGCTCCTTGCTTGCCGGCGGATCGACGGCAAGCCGGTAGGCGTAATCGGCATCCCGCTGCGCGCCGCGCACTTCTTCCGTGTTGCGATCGCGCCAGACTGCGCTTTCGCGCAGCAGCCAGTGTGTCGCGAGCCACGCCCCGCCGAGCACGATCGGCGCCCACCAGGCATAGCTGAGGAGCACCAGGGCCGAGGCGAGGCCGCCGACCATGCCGACCAGCCCCCCGGCGATGAAATCCAGGGAGTACGACAAGGGCGGACCGGTCATGCCCAAATCGAAGTCGCGCGCGACCGTCAGATCGCCGGTCAGCGTCGGATTCTCCAGATGGCCCATACCCTGCGGGCCAACGCATGCTTCCGTCAGCCGGTCGTAAAGAAAGGCCGCTGTTCGATCGCCCAGATTGTGGCTGATGGCCGTCTGCAATGGAGAGAGGATCTGCAGCATCACGAACACCGCGCCGACGAACGCCAGCGGATCGGCGAGCGCGGTTCCGCTCTGGACCGCAGCGACGAGGACGCCCATGGCAACCGCAAATACCACCGGCAGGACGCCGCGAAGGAGCACGACAAGCCACCACGCCACCGCCAGCAGACGATCCGCGTTCGGCAGAGCCGCAAAGAACATCCACTCCTTGCGCTCGCGCCACGCGTAAAGCCGGGCGAGCCCGTCCGCGGTTTTTGACATAGGCGACGATTCTCGCCGAGAACGAGCTCGGATCACTCAAGAATTTGATCCGTGAGCCCGGGATCGGACGTGGTGAGAGTCGACCACCGGTCAGCGTTGGCCAATGCCTCCGGAGATTCGTTCTGCCTCGGCTCGCGTGTAGTTGCCGTCGCGTGGTGCCCGCGCGCGTAGTCGAAAAGCGATCAATACTTGGGAGCGTGTGGATAAATCGGCCGGCGCCCTTTCGTCGCGCAGGCCTTCAGGCCTGCACACGGCCGCCAGGCAGCCCTGAAGGGGTGCGCTGCCTGTTTTGTCACCGCCTCGAAACGTGATGTCGCCTCCGAGGTTCCTGGCGCTGATTGTGATCGCCGCCGCCGCAGGATGCAGCAGTTCGCCGGCCTCTCCCTCGAGCATCGCGCCGTTCAGCCAGTCCGACCTGCGCACTGGAACGGGTGCCGTTGCCGCGGCCGGTCAGACGCTCTCGGTCAACTACACCGGGTGGTTGTTCGACGCCGCGAAGCCGGATCAGAAGGGCCTGGTGTTCGATTCGACGCTCGGCAAATCGGCGTTCTCGTTCACGCTCGGCTTCGGCGACGTCATCGAGGGTTGGGACCGCGGGGTGCCGGGAATGCAGGTCGGAGGTTTGCGGCGGCTGGTCATCCCGCCATCGCTTGCCTACGGCGCAACCCGAAGCGGGCCAATCCCGGCGAATACGACGCTCGTCTTCGAGATCGAACTGCTGGATGCGCAGTAGCCGGTTATGCGGCTCGAAACAAGAATTTTGTACTCGTTCCCTCGCCGAGCCGCATAACGGGCAAGGCGCGCACAGCGCGCCTGCGAGAGAGCGGAGCGGGGCGGAGGGGCCCCCGCGAGCGACCGAGCCGGGGTCTGGGGCGGAACCCCACGTAAGGTGCTCACCGGAAAACACGGACCCGGATACCGGACATGATCAACGTTGCGTGATCGTCGATCCCGCCTTCCGCGGCACCGATCTCGGTGGCTTTCAACGTGGCGCGCTGGACCTCAAGGTAGAACGCAATTGGTTTGGTGACCCATGCTTCCACGCCGCCGCCGAGCAGCCAGTTCCACCCTTCAGTCTTGTGCTCGAAACTCTGGCTGCCGCCTTTGATCGTCTGAGAAACGTCGTTGATCACGACCGTCGCGTCGTTGATCGTCTCCGTCGTGCTGACCGTGGCGCGATGATAATTCCGTCCAGCGAGCGCGTAAAGCCTCGCCGGACCGGCGGGAATGCCCGCGATGGCGGCGACGGTCATCAAACCTGAATCCAGGGCGCTGTTGAACCGGAACGTGGCGCCGCTGCCGGTCGCCGTGGTTTGCGCCGGCTTCGCGAACGTGATCTCGGCCCCGACGTACTTCTTTATCCAGTAGGATGCCCCGGCGGCCACCGCTCCCGTGAACGCGCCGCCCGAACACGTGGTCACGTTCCCGCACGCGACATCGACGGCATTGCTGAATCTCGGGACGCCCGCCCCGGCGAACAGCAGCAAGGCAGAAGGCGGCGTGGCCAGAAAGTATTTGTGCGCCTTTTGGCCAGACTGCGCGCGGCCGAGCCAGGACGGCGGCGCCGGCCCCTGCGTCAGATGAACCGACGCCGATGTCCCATCGAGATCGACGACGAAGGTTGTGACGGGGCGCATGATGAACACTTCTCTGGCGGCGTTCCGGCTACAGCCCGGTCTCGGCGGCGCCGGCTCCACGCCGGGACTGATGACCTGGACGTGAACCTGCGAGCCGCATACGTCGACCACGAACCGGACGCTGGTCTCGTCCGTGTGGGCCGGCATTTGCAAGGCAAACATCGCATCGCCGTTCGTGTCGGCCGTTGCGGATCGGGCGGCCTCCTCGTTCAATTGAACCTGGAGGGCCGCTCCGGCGGATGCATTTCTGATGATGACGCTTTGCCCGGCCGCTGGCGCGGCGCCGGCGGTCGCGAGCAGTACTCCAGACGTCACCCCGAACAACAGCGTCGATTTGCTCATTTTGCGGCAGAGCTCATTGTCAATTATCCCTGCAGTCGTCCGCGTTCGGTACCTCGGCACCCCATTTCAGAGAGACCGGAGCCTGGCAGGCTGCCGACGATCCATTTTTTATCAGCCGTGACAAATTTCGACACCCACGCGGAAAGCGCAAGGCGTATAGTCCCGGCAATTCGAGGAGGCGGCCAATGATCGACACACGCGCCCGCGGCGGCGCCCGCGTCGCTCTCGGGGCAGTCATCCTGATCCTTGTGGTTGCACGCGGGTCGGGACAGCCGCCTGTGCAGCCCAATCCACTACGGCCGACGGGACTGCCGCCAGGCACACCGACACAACAGTCGCCGTCCGGTCTGTTGATCCCGGTGCAGCCGCCGCCTGCGCCGCCATCAGCACTGCTGCGGAATTACCAGCCGGTGACGGCCGAACGCCTGCTCCGGCCCGACGACGAAGACTGGCTGATGGTCCGCCGCACCTACGACGGTTGGGGCTACAGCCCGCTCGACCAGATTACCTCCGCCAACGTCGGTCGCTTGCAGCCGGTCTGGCTGATGTCCACCGGCATGAACAACGGCCACCAGGCGCCGCCGTTTGTCAATCACGGCGTGATGTTCGTAGCCACCTCGTATAACCAGCTGATCGCCATCAACGCGAAGACCGGGGAACAGTTGTGGCGCTACAGAAGCCCGAGTCCGGCGGACGCCCGGGTGCCGAAACCGGTCAACCGCGGTGTGGCGCTCTACGGCGACAAGGTCTTCTTCGCACTGGGCGAAGCGGTCCTCGTCGCCATCGAGGCGCAGACCGGCAAAGAGATGTGGCGAACGACGGTCGCGGACAACAAGACGGGCTACTACATGACCGCGGCTCCGCTCGTCGCCGACGGCAAGGTCGTCGTCGGGATCTCGGGCGGTGACGGTCCGACGCGCGGATTTGTCGCGGCCTACGATCCCGATACCGGCAAAGAGAAATGGCGCTGTTTCACGATACCCGCGCCCGGAGAGCCGGGCAGCGAGACCTGGCCGGAGGGGGATCAATGGAAGACGGGAGGCGGCGCGACGTGGGTGACCGGTAACTACGATCCCGAAACGAACCTGCTGTTCTGGGGAGTCGGCAACGGCAATCCGTGGGTGGCGTCCGAGCGCGACGGCGACAATCTCTATACCGCGTCGACGATTGCCATCGACGCGTCAACCGGCGTCATCAAGGGCTACTTCCAATACACGCCGAACGAAGCCTGGGACTTCGACGAAGTCGCCCCACCGCTGTTGATCGATTTCAAGCGCGACGGGAGAACGATCAAGGGGCTGGTCGACTTCACGCGCAGCGGCTACCTGTATTTCCTGGAGCGTACGAACGGCAGGATCAAGTTCATCGAGGGCAAGCCGTACGTGACGCAGAATATTTTCAAGCGCCTGGATCCGAAGACCGGGAGGCCCGACGTCGATCCCGACCACAAGGCCGGCCTCGGCAAGCTTGCAAGCTTCTGCCCGTCGTGGCACGGCGGGAAGAACTGGGAGCCGGGCGCATTCAACCCGAAGACGCGGATGGTCTACATCCCGACGCAGGAAAATCTTTGCGCGGTGATGATTGGGCGCCTCCTGGACACGCCGGTTGCCGGCCGGCGCGCGGCAACGACGAACCAGATGTACATCGCGCCGGGCGCGGACCACATCAGCGAAGTGCAGGCCTGGAACGTCGACACCGGGAAGAAGACCTGGAGCCATCATTTCAAGGACTCGCCGAACTGGGGCCCGATGCTGACAACCGGCGGCGGCCTGGTCTTCAGCGGAGGCACGAACGACCGGATGTTCCGCGCCTTCGATGCGGCGACCGGCGCCGTGCTGTGGGAGCATCCGACCAACTCAGGCGTCTACGCGCCGCCTTCCTCGTTCATGGTCGACGGAAAACAGTACATCGCCGTGGTGTCGGGCTGGGGCCAGGATGCGCGGGTCATGGAGGCACGCATCAACGGCGTCTCGCTGGGCCATTACCCCGACGTTCCGGAGGGTGGAGTCATCTGGGTGTTCGCGGTGAAGTAGTTCTGCTGGAGCGACTCTTGAGCAGGCGTGAGGGTTGAGTAAGAACGCAAAGCGCGAAGGCCGCGAAGAAACACGATCTATCTAAGCGTCTTCCGCGTCCTCCGTCGTGCAAGGCCAGCGCATGACCCAAGGAGACCGCCATGTGTGGATGGAAGCATGTTCACGGCCGGTTTCTTCACATCGCCGCGGCGCTGATGTTCAGTGTCAGCGTCATGGAATCATCAGTCCTGGCGCAGACCGGCAGCGCGTCCGGCGTCATTCACGGAACCATCCAGGATGAATCTCATGGCGCGCTGCCCGGCGTGACGGCAACGCTGACCAGTCCTGCGCTTCAGGTCCGGCAGATCGTCACGACGAGCGACGCCGAAGGAACCTATCGGTTCGGGGAGCTGCCGGTCGGCATCTACACGATCAAGTTCGAGCTGGCCGGCTTCACCACGTTCATCCGCAACGAGCTTCGTCTGCCGGTCGGGTTCGTGGCACGCGTCGATGTCACGATGAAGATCGGCAGCGTCGAAGAGTCGGTCACCGTCACCGGCGGGAGCCCGGTCATCGACGTGACCACGACGACCACGAGCGTGACGCTCAACGCGGAAACCCTCAACGAGATCCCGCGCGGACGCGACCTGAGCATGGTGTACAGCCTCGCTCCCGGCGTGACGCTGGCCGGCACGCCCGATGTCGGCGGCAGCAATATGGCCAATCGCCAGAACATTTCCTCCGGCGGCGTGGCGCTGCAGCCCAAGCTCCAGATCGAGGGCATGAACATCGTGTTGAGCGACGACCAGAACTCGGGTGTCTATTTCAACTCCGACACGCTCGAAGAGATCCAGATCAAGACATCGGGCAACGATGCCTCGGTGGGCGTGCCCGGCATCTCGATGGTCGCCGTCATCAAGTCCGGAGGCAACGATTTCCACGGACTCTACAGCGTCAGCGACCAGACTCCCGCCTTACAGAGCAACAACCTCGACGATCATCTGCGATCACAGGGTCTGACGGCGGTGCAGCCGGTCAAGACGTTCTACGACTACCAGGCCGATCTGGGCGGCAAGATCCTCGAGGACAAGCTCTGGTTCTACGGCGCCTACAGCAAGCAGCAGAAGAACACCGGCATCACCGGGTTCGTCGCCGACGCGGGGCCGGACGGGAAGTACCTGACCGGAGACGAGCCGATCGCCTATGCGACCACCGGCATCTCCCAATGGGCGATGAAGTTCTCCTACCAGCTCACACGGAACAACCGCATGAACTACGTCTGGCAGAGGGGGAACAAGTTCGTGGGAGAGGACGGCGCCGGCGTGCTCAGCCCGCTCGAGAACACGCGCGACTACTCGAACCCGACTGCCATCAACCGGGTCGAATATCAGAGCACGATCAACTCCTGGTCGCTGTTCAACGTGGTGGGCGGATATGCGGGCTGGTGGTCTGACTATTCCTCGTATCGTCAGGCTGAGAAGTATGGCTTTCCCCTCGGCCCGAGCCGCCTCGATCGCGAGACCGGGCTGAGGACCGGCCCGAACCCGCAGAATACGGCCCTGCGTCCGCAGGACCGGTACATGATCGACGCCGCCTACAGCTTCTTTCCGCCGAATGTTCTCGGCGGCCGTCACCAGTTCAAGGCCGGACTGTCGTACTACCACGATCACGAGGCCTGGTACTATCCGACCAACCGATCCGAGATTGGCAACTATGTCCTCGTCAGCGACCGGGTCAACGGCGTGTCCGGAACGCCGGTGCAGATCCAGGTCGGCGATATGCCGGTGTACCCGTCGGACATGGAACAGGAGTACGCGCTGTACCTGACGGATACCTGGAGGATGACCAATCGACTGACCGCCAATCTGGGCGTGCGGTGGGATTATCAACACGTGTACTTGCCGGCGCAGAACCACGACGCGAGCCCGGATTTCCCGACCGTGTGGCCCGCGGGCCAGTATTCCTTTACCGACCTGGTGACATGGCAGCGCACCGTGCCGCGGCTGGGACTGGCATGGGACGGACAGCGACTCGGCGTGTTCAAGGTCTCGGCGGGTCTCTATGGCTACGTGTTCGGTGCGCAGCGAGGGATCAGTTACAACAGGAACGCCCTGCAGACGGCGACGTTCACGTGGCACGATCTCAACGCAGACACGCTCTATCAGCCCGGAGAGGTCAACCTCAATCTGAACGGCCCCGATTTCGTCAGCGTGAACGGCGCAATCGGCAACATCATGAACCCCGACCTCAAGCAGCCGCTCTATTCAGAGTACTCGGCGAGCTACGAGCACGGGTTGGCCCCGAGTCTCGCCTTCAGCACCTCGTACGTTTACCGGCGGTCCCAGGACAACTACGACATCCCGGGACCGAATGTCGCGCGTCCCCTGAGTGCCTATAACATACCGATCACGCGCAGGGACCCGGGACCGGACGGGATCCTCGGAAATCCCGACGACGGCGGTAGCGTCACCTTTTACGACTATGCCCCGGAATATCGCGGCGTGGCGTTCGTCAAGAACGTGGTCGAGAATAGTCCACTGCCCAACTGGTTCCACACCGTGGAGTTCACGGTGACGAAGCGTCCCACGAAGCGGTGGCAGGGGACAGCCGCGTTCTGGATGGTGAAGAACCACCGGTGGATCACCAACACGTTCAACGCGCCCCAGGATCATTTCAACGCCCTGGACGAGACGTGGAGCTGGGCCGGCAACTTCGAGATCAGCTACCGTCTGCCGTTCGATCTGCTCGCCGCCGCGAACATGCAGTCGAAGAAGGGCGCCGTAGGACAACGAACAGTTCTCTTCCGCACGGTCGATCCCGACGGCGGTACGCCGATCTCACAGCTCAGTACTGTCACCGTGCGGGTCGAACCGTACGGATCGCAGGTCGGCCCGCCGCTCAATGTGTTCAACGTCCGGATGAGCAAGGACTTTCGAATCAAAGCCGGAAAGCTTGGCTTCGGCGTCGACGTGTTCAACGTCCTGAACTCGAACGCGCCGAACGCGCTGCTCTACGCGTCGGGTCCGACGTACCTCTATCCGACGGGCGTGAACGGCGGCATCCTGCCGGCGCGCATCGCCCGTCTCACGGGTCGATTCAGTTTTTGAGGGTACTAACCACGGAGGACGCGGAGGTTGAATCC
>JBKPAI010000161.1:0-18767 GCA_046726355.1 Acidobacteriota bacterium
AGGTATCCATGTTTTCGCACGGCGGGGACCTGCCGGTCGACAAACATGAAGGGCCAGACCATAGCCGCGGTCACCACGGCCAGCGGGCGGCACCACGTGTGGCACGCGAGGTCGAGCATCCTCAGCCAGCCGGGGATGAAAAGGATCGCCGTTTCCGCGACTACGTCCAGGCCGGCTTTTTCGAGCATCTGTTTCAGCGCGCGCCGTGAGTAGGACTTCTCGTACCCGTACCCGTAAAGTCCGATCGCCTGGAGCACCGTGGCGAACAACGGCCGGAGAAACGGGTCGTATCGGTTCGGCACGCCGACGATGGCGCGCCCGCCGGGTCTCAGTACGCGAGCGATCTCGTCGACGGCGCGCTCGGTTTCGTCGAAGTGCTCGATCGTTCCCATCGAGTAGATCGCGTCGAAACTTCCGTCGCGGAAGGGCAGGTCGCGCACATCGGCGACGGCGCCCTGGAGACCATGTCGCGCGCCTCGGCCGGTGTCGAACGCGGCACGGGCCTGAATGACGATGGGTTCGGCGATGTCGACGCCGAACGCGCGCGCGCCCTGACGGCTGGCCCACGCAAGGATGCGTGTGTTCTTGGCCTCGTCCCACAGATCGGTCTTGAGAATCCTCAGCCCCTCGAGAGCGGGGAAGTGCTCGGTGAACAGACGTCGTTCGTTGTCCGAGTAATACCGCGTGGAGGCGGCCCCCGCGAGGTCAGGAAAGCCCTCGCCGACCCCGGCCCAGAAATCCCGGTAAGCGGACCGCGGTGTCACCGCTGCTCACCCCTCATGGTCCAGTGCCATGTGCCAAGCGCAAACGACAAGGCGCGCCGGTCACCGTTGTTGATCACGTCGTTGGCCACCGTCGGCGCTTCAGCCGGATGAAACACCAGCTCGTGACCGCCCGGAGTCACGCTGAGCGGACCAATCTGATAGATGCGACGCGGCGGCTCGACGACGAGCGTCTGCAGGTCGCGTCCGTCGAGCCGCAATTCCATACGGCGCGCGCGGGCGAACGCCGACAGTTCAATATCGAGCGTGGTGACGATCGGCTGCGCGCTCGTGTTCATGATCGTGCACGCCGCGTCCTTCCCCATCCAGCGCCACGTCCACTCGGCATTGTGTTCGCGCGGAAAGAACCCCGTCATCGTTGCGGTATAGATGGCGGGTGCGCGCGCCACGACCGTGAACACCCGCCCATCGTCGAAACTTGCGGCGACCTGCAATCCGTCCCGCGGAAGGTGCTTTGCGAGCCATTGTCCGTCGGCCGTGTGCTGCCGCACGAGCAGGTGCGTGTACCCGGTGGCCGCAAGCTTTTGCGAAAAGTTCGGCTCCGCGCAGTCGCTCGTCGGGCCTTCCAGCAACATCACGCGATCGCCTGTCAGCCACCGAATTGATTCGGACTCCTGATTGAGCGGGGTGCAGTCGAGGGCCCGCACGGAATCACCCTGTTGCGCCACCCAGCGGTGCGCCGTCGTGGGGAGCACGTCGCGCCACAGCGCTGGCGGCCATACCGCGTATTCGCCGGCGGCCAGCGCCACGAGCGCGACGCACACGATCTCGGCGCGTGTCGTGCCGGCGCGGCGAAGCCGATCGACGCCGATGCCTGCCAGCAGCGCCGCCATGAGCTGCACGACGACCCCGAATCGCGCGTAAGACCGGAACATCGGCACGACCTGGTACAAAAGCGCGGAAGGGCGGACGAAGGTGAACCCTCCGATTGTCCGCTCCGGCGACAGCGAGCACACAAGTGCAAACACGGCGACGATGACGAGGACCGGAACGCGCGCCAACGACGCCGGCTGCCGAACATCGCGCCCGGGGATCAGCCATCGATAGACGGCGATGACGCCGAGCGCGACGATTCCCCATCCGAGGCTCACCTGCTGTTCGAGCAGCCCCTCGTGGATACCCGCGGCAGTCCAGAAGCGATGCACGCTTGCGCCGAGCAGCGGATGCTCGACCGGCGGAATGAGATAGCCCCACCATTTTGCGCTGTAACGGAACAGATCGGCACGAGCGAACGCGAAGGCCGTGCGGTTCACGACGACCGCGCGGGCTGCGTACGACTCATACGCCACGCTGAAGACGGCGATGAGCACGAGACTCCCGACGGTGATGCCCAGTCGGCGCACCGATCGCGTGTCTGTCCGGCACCTGACGAGCCAGTACGCCGCCACGGCGACCGGGGTGATGACGGCCGCGATCAGGCCGCCGTAGAAGTTCGAGAGCGTCACGGCCAGCGTCGCGGCGCCAAGAAAGCCAACCGCGACCGGCGAGGCGTCGTCGAGACAACGCCAGAGCGCGAGCAAGTACAGCGGTATCCACTGTGTCTGCGCGATATGGGGATGATAGGCGGCGTGCGCCAGGTGGAACGGAGAGAACGCATACGCCATCGCCGCGACGGTCGCGCCCGCCGGCGAGAGCGCCAGATGACGCGCGAGCAGGTATGCAGCGGCGGCGGACAGTGGAAAGGTGAGAAGGACCAGCCAATTGTGCGCCGCCACGCCACCGGAGAGGCGCGCGAGCAGCGCGCCGGTGATGTCGGTGACCGGCTGTGAATACGCGCCGATGGTGATGGGGCGCTCGAACTGCGCCATCACGGTGAAGGGGTCGTGGTGGCGCCCCACGATCTCCGTGCCGAACACGCGCTCGGATGGCGCGCGGAGAACGGGTGCGGCGATCGCCACGATGACGACCGCGGCCAGGGCCGAGACCGCGGCGACGTCAGCGACGCGGCCAGGCAATGTTGACCACCGCGGTCGCAATCAGAAGAGGGCCGGCCACGGCCCATCCGCGCACATCGCGCACGTGTGCGGTCATGCTGGAATGGCTCGCCAGGGCGTGCAGCCCGAGTAAACCTGCCATCTGCGTGAGCTCGAGAACCGCGAGCCCGGCGAGGAAGCGCTTCCACCCGACCGCGGCGAAGGCCGCGACCCACAGCGCGAGATAGAGGCCGACCTGGAACGCCGGGAGGAATGCGACCGCTCCCTGCGAATCATCGACTGGGGTACCGGCCGCATACGTCGCCGCGCGCGTATAGAACGGACCGAGCAGGTGCACGAACAGCACGCCCACGATGACGCCGCCCAGTGCGCGGCGAAGCGCCGCTCTCCGGCCGTGGCGCCACAGCGCGGCGAGGAACACGACCACCGCACCGAGCAGCAATTGATAGAAGGCGTGCACGAAGAATAGCGGCGAGGCCGCCACGGCGTCCGGCAGGGCCACCACCAGAAGTCGCACGATACCCAGGGCAGTGAAGAGCGGCAGCGTGGCGAGGACGCCCAGGATCAGCCGCCGCGATGTCGTCGAATAAGTACAGATGGCTGCCAGATAGACCGGGATCAGCGGCGTTGAAATGCACTCCTGCGTGACGAGGAAGCCGCCGCGTGTCGTCCAGAGCACATTGGCCGCGGCGTGCGCGCTGACGCCGACGAGGCCGAGCGTCACTGCTGCTGCCCGGGCGATGAAGCCCGCCAACGCGAGGACGCTGCGACTCTCGAGATACAACGGCGAGGCGGCTGAAAACAGGAGCAGAAATGCCACCGTGAGCACGACGAATCGTCGCGACGGTTGCGGGCGCGCGATGCGAAAAGGTTCACGGGGCGCGACCTCGTTTTCATCCGGCGTGTGCCGCCGATCCGCAAGGTGCATCCACGCGAACACATATCCGGCGATCGCGAGCGTGAGCACGGCAGGCCAGACATAGACGTGAAGCGCGTGAAACCACGCCGGCGACGCGGCCACCCGCCCAAGGGTGCCGATTCGTAACGTGTTGAGGCCGAGGATCAGTGCGGCACCACCGCCAGCCCCGGCCAGGCGCGCTCGCCACTTCACCGGGTAGGCGAGGACCGCCCCGAGGCACAGGGCCAGCGCGTCGGCCCCGCTGCACGCAAGCGTGACCTCGACAGGCAACGCTGAGGTGCCGAACAGTCCCACGGCCACGCCCGCCTGCACTCGGGTGAACGGCAGCACGGCATGCGCTTCGGTCCAGTTCAGACGCAGCAGGCCGAAGAAGGCGAGGCTCCACGCCAAGCCCCGCAGCGCGAATTTACTTGCGTCCGTCCGACCGCGGGCCGTGGCCGTCGGCACGAGGAATCTCCTGCACGGTGACGTGTTGCGCCCCGAATGATCGGCTCAGTTCGTCGATCGCTTCCAGACTCTTGAGTCTCGTGGAGCAGGAAAAGATGTCGATGTTGATCGTTCCGGTTTCCGGCCACGTGTGCAGGACCGCGTGCGACTCGCTGAGGATCAGGACGCAGGTGAGGCCGGCGCCTGGAAAGGCGTGGGAGAGCCCGTGGACGATCGTCGCGCCAGCGCGCCGAAGTGCCGCTGTGAACGTAGCGGTGACTTCTTCAGGCCCGAGCTTGCCGAGATCCCCGCACCCGGCAAGATCGACCGAATAAAGTGCGGGCGGCACACAGGTATTCATCCGCGGGTGAGCGTAGCGGAGTACCGGGCTGCGGCAACTGTTCAATATTGAACAGCCGAGTTCCGACTCCCCTTTCTACAGTGACAGTTCAACTGGTGATGACATGGGAGCTCACCGTGGAAGATGGAGCGTCACTATGAAGCGCAAGTGCGTCTGTGCATGGATGAGCGTGGGATTCGCCGCGCTTCTCTGCGACGCATCAGCCGCGTTCGGTCAAACCGCGCCGTCTCTCGGCGCCGCGGACAGTTTCGCGGTCCTGGGTGGCTCGACCGTGACCAATACGGGCTTGAGCACGATCACCGGCGACCTCGGCCTCAGCCCTGGCACGGCGGTCACCGGCTTTCCACCAGGGGTTGTCGTGTCTGGCACGATACACGCGGCGGACGCTGTCGCGCTTGCGGCCCAGAATTCCGTCACCACGGCGTACAACAGTCTGGCTGGCCAATCGTGCACCCAGGATTTGACGGGTCAAAATCTCGGAGGACTTACGCTGACCGCGGGTGTCTATTGTTTTGCCTCCTCGGCTCAGCTGACGGGAACCCTCACGCTCAACGGCCCAGGAGTCTTCATTTTCAAGATCGGGAGCACGCTCACGACGGCGAGCAGCTCGTCGGTTGTCGTGATCAACGGCGGGTCCCGATGCAACGTGTTCTGGCAAGTCGGCAGTTCGGCGACGCTCGGGACAGGGACGTCGCTCGCAGGAAATATTCTCGCGTTGACCAGCATCACGTTGACCACTGGCGCCAGCGTGATCAACGGTCGGACCCTGGCGCGAAACGGCGCCGTGACGCTGGATACCAACATGGTGACTTCGTGCGGCGCCTCAGCGACGCCGGCGATTACCTTCACCCCGTCGACCGTGCCCAACGGCGCGGTGGGGGTGCCATACAGCCAGACGTTTACCGCAAGCGGCGGATCCCCGCCGTACAGGTTTGGCGTGACACTTGGCGCACTGCCGCCGGGTCTCACGCTGACGCAGGCCGGCGTGCTCTCGGGGACGCCCACCACTCCGGGCACCTTCAGATTCAGCGTTCGACCGACCGACGCAAACGGGCTCGACTTCGAGCGTGCGTTCACGATGTCAATCGTCACCGGTGTTCCGACCCTGCCTCAGACCTTCGTGATATTGCTCGCTCTGGGGCTGGCAGGGGTCGGATACTTCCGGCTGCGGCGCCGGGCTCGAGCGGATTGATCGCGTCACCGATTCGTCGTGACCTTCGGCTCGTTCTGTGGCGCATTTTTCTCGCGCCATTTGTGCAGGTCATGCGGCGGATGAATGCGTCGCCGACGGTGAAGCGAGAGTAGAGGTGTCAGTGGAAGATCGGCAAGGGCTGGGTGTGCCTCGCGGGCGTTGACCAGGGGCCGCGCCGCGGTGGGCTGGTCAATCCGGGCGCCGCCGCGCTACTCTGAAGACGTTGGATCGAGACGAGCTTGCCCGCGTCCTGAAAGCCTTCGAGGCCACGGGGCTCGAGTACGTGCTGATTGGAGCGACGGCGATGGGGTTCCATGGACTCGTGCGGGCGACCGAGGACGTCGATCTGTTCATTCGCGCGACGCTCGAGAACGTCGAACGCCTTCGGGAAGCCCTGCGTTCGACCTATGGCGGCGACCCCCACATCGACGATATCCGCGCCGAAGACCTGCTCGGGGAGTACCCGGCCGTTCGGTACTATCCGCCAGACGCCGATCTATTCTTCGACGTGATGACCCGCCTCGGCGAAGCGGCGACCTTTGAAACGGTCGAAGCCGAAGTCAAGGAGTTCGAGGGTATTCGCGTGCGCGTCGCCACGCCGCGAGCGCTGTTCCGCCTGAAGAAGGGCACCGTGCGCCCCTTGGATCGACAGGACGCCGCCGCACTTCGGGACAGATTCAACCTGACCGAGGAGGACTAGCGTGCCCGTCCGGAAGTTTCGATCGGCGGAAGAGATGAACGCCACGCCTGTCGCAGATGCTCCCGCGAGCGATTTTTCCCGCTTCTTGCGCCACTGCGCCCGATTCCGGTCGATCTTGCCGAAGACCTATCCGCGCGGCGTGTTCAAGTTCAAGAGTCTTCCGGAGGCCCAGGCCGCACGCGAGCGCGCAACTCACCTGAGCGCGCACCAACGGAAGGGACGCTGAAACCGGACCCGAACACCGCCGGTGATGAACGGTATCGTCCACCGCGCGCTCTGCTCGTCGATCGTCTCGAGCGGATTGATCGCCGTCGGCGATCCGTCGTGACCTTCGACTCACTTCGGTACCGTCTCTAAACCCTCGAGGACCGTGATGTACGTAGTGTCCGGCTTCAGCCGGACTGTGGAGCGCCCAGCCCGGGCAGCGTGCGCGCGTCATTTCTGCAACTCCTCGGTGACCGTCGGCTTCCCCGACGACACCGACAGCATGATCCCCAGGCCGGCCGCGACGATCCCGCCAATGGCCAACCAAACCGGCGCGACGCGGTTGAGGACGCCGGCCTGCCACAGCGCAAGGCCGACGCCGACGATCACGATGAAGTACCCGATGAGATAAAGATGGATGAATCTCATTTCTTCGTCACGACCGGCCGGCTGATGGCTCGAACGTCAGACGCCAGCCAGCCGGCGCAGTGCTCCACAGTGTTCGGGAGAAGTGGCGGCTCGATGAAAAAGGGTTCACGAGCTCACCGATTCGTCGTGACCTTCGACTCGTTGTGCGGCGCATTCTTCTCCAGCACATCGACGAGATGACGACCTGATGCCGGGACGGTGATGCTCTTCCCCGTGACGATATTCCGCGCCGTCATCTTGCGTCCGTACACCTGTGCACTGGCATCATCGTCGGGACGAAGCGATGTGCCCTCGAGCGACACGCCCGCGAACAGGCCGCGCGAACGCGAGTAGCTGACGATCTCCGCGCGCAGCGACGCACCGGTCGACGCTTCCGCGTCACGTCCTTTGGGGCCTGCCGCTACCGACACATCGGCCCCGAGCTTCACCTTGCTGTTGAGGAGCGCATCGACGCCCCGGCTGTTGGTGACCAGCAGCACGAGGTCGGTCGCTTCTCCGCCGAGCTGAAACCCGAGGCTGCCGCCCTCAAGCGTGTACATCGCGGGCGCGCCCCACGGTCCGTTGAAATCCTTGCCCGACCGGCAGACCATCGCGCCGCGACCGTAACTGACGCCGATGCCCAGTGCGACCTTGGTCATCGAGGCAACGACGATGACGCATTCGGCTTTTTCCAGCAGTTCCCGCGGGATACTGTCGGGGACTTCGAGGATCTCCTGCATCACGACGCCGCAATTCTCCAGGCGAGCCTGTTCCTTATTGGCGGCATCGAAGGCCGCCGAACCCGGCACGACGAAGAGCGCAAGACCAAGACTGAGACCGACTGAAGTAACGGGACATGAGACGACCTCCGTGAGTACGGGTTGACGACCGTGACCGGCCCCTGCGAGGACGACTATCCGTGGATCAGATTCCGTCCCTGAATGACGCGGAGCAGCACGACGACAATCGCTACCACGAGAAGGAGGTGGATGAACCCTCCGAACGTGTAGGACGTGACGAGCCCGACCAGCCACAAAGCGAGGAGGACGATGAGGATTGTTGAAAGCACGATGATCTCCTTTTCTGATCGTCAGCGATGGTACGCCCGAGCCCTGCGCGGCGGCTGTTCCGTTGTGCACAGGCACGTTCATGAAGCGGCCACACGGCACGACATTCAACGTAGAAAGCGCCGAACTCGCAGAGCAAGAGCGGCTTCTCTGCGCGGTTCCGCGAGTTCTGCGTCGATCGCGCGGGCGCGCGCCCGGCATATGCTGGGGGCGGTGTTCCCGGCGGTGGTTTCAGTCATGTTCGACTCCTGCGTTGTGCAGGATGCAGGAAGATCCCTCAGAACGTCTGTGCGGTTGCGAACACGGCGACGCGAAGTGAGCCTGTACCGTTCAGCACAGCCTCGTCGGCGTCATATCCATATAGTGGTCGCGGAAGTCACGGGAATGATGCAAACGCAAGCCAGCGGCACGGTGCTTGATGCGACGAAGCCGAAGGAGAAGCAACCATGACGAACAGTTCACCGCACCGGCGAGGAAGATGATGCCGTGGCTCGCGTCGGTCCTCATGGTCGGGGGCGTCGTCTCCGGGTGCGCGGCCGACGCCAGGACGCTCGATCCCCATCAGATCGAGCAGCTGTATGGAGTGGCTGGAGCCTACACCTGGAGTATCGCCACGCCCGCCGGGCCGATGCAAGGCACCATCGTTCCCATCACTCTGGCCGACGGCCGCACGGCACAGTTGGTCATTCCTCAGCGACAAGCGAGTGACGTCCGTTCGGTTTACCTGGCCGACACCGACGGTCTGCATCAGGTCCAGCTCAAAGAGCACGCGAGCCGGCAGGACGTGATCGGGGCGCCGGCCATCGTGCAACGGCGGTCCGAACCGCAACCCGCCAGCAAACGCTCGTGGGAGAAGGAAGCGCTGATTATCGGCGGCAGCGCCGATCATCGCAGAACTCGCGGAACCCGCAGAGAAACCCTGTTTTGTTCTGCGAGCTCTGCGATTTCTTCAATGTCGTGCCGTGGGCGACGCCAGTTAGCCGGACACGCTCACTACCTGGCCTTGTGTGACGACTCCATCAGCACGAGCCCCACTCCAACTCCCGGCAGGTTGATCTGATTGCCCAGCGAGCCGAGATTGAATCCCTCACGAATCGTCCCGTTGACGGAGACCCGCGCGCCCTTGCGAGGCGTGCCCCTGTCGGACACCACCCAGAGCTGGCCCGTGTCGTCGGCAATCCGGTAGGCCCCGCGATTGGCCAACGAGTAGCTGTCGACGACCGAGCCGGACAGCCTGACCTGACGGTTGTTGTAGCGAGACGGGTCCGCAAGGACCTGGTTGATGGTCATCGAGGCGCAGGCCGCCGACAGCAGCGCACTCACCGCGAGAATCGCTGCCCCGACGAACCGGAGGCAGAG
Source organism: Acidobacteriota bacterium (assembly GCA_046726355.1). GTDB lineage: Bacteria > Acidobacteriota > Vicinamibacteria > Vicinamibacterales > CAVVIG01 > QHWF01. The sequence continues at coordinate 9,353 of JBKPAI010000161.1, forward strand.
CCTTGGTCTCATTGGTTTGCTCCTTGTCATAACGGTCTCGCCTCGAGTCGGCGAAAGAAACGTTGAGAACCACGCAACCGTATCAAGCGGCGATCCGACGCGTCTGTTCAAAACCGCTCACCAGCGTGATTAAACTTATTCATGAACAGGTTCAAGAAGCTCGGTTTCATCGAGCGAGCGACTTCGCCCTGCACATGTTCTAAATCGCACAGACACGCGTCAGCCATTGCCGCATGCTGTGTGCGTAGGTTCGTGAACCGGCTCCGCCCGTCTCGGGCGTAGATGCACACGCATTCTCCTGATCGCCTGGCTGCTGGGCCTCGTCGGGACGTTTACGATCGGCCCGATCCTTCATGTGCTGTTGGTCGTCGCCCTCGTGCTGTTCGTGGTCGGACTGCTGAGCGGCCGCCGCTCGCTGGCATAGCGGCGACGAATCGAGCGCCCCCTGAAACTATCGAACGCGAATGTATGGAGGCTTCAGATGTGGAACAAGAACGAGCGCGCAGGGAAAGTCGACCAGGCCAAGGGCAGGGTCAAGCAAGCTGTCGGCACGCTGACAGGCAACGACGAGTTGAAGGCCGAGGGTCAGGTTGACGAGACCGTGGGGAAGGTTGAGACCGCTGTTGGCCGGGCAAGCCGCAAGACCGGCGATGCGATCGCGCGCGTCGGCAAAGCGGTGAAGGCGTGACATTGAAAAGGGAGAGAAGGGAGAGAATGGTGACAGTCAAAGATCTTCATGACAGCCAACGTGAAATCGTGCCGCGCCGACGCCGATCTCGCCAGCGTCGCCAAGATCATGTGGGACAGCGATTGCGGCACGGTGCCGGTCGTGAACGAGGACCGGTAGGTCACGGGCATGATCACCGACCGTGACATCTGCATCGCGGCCACGACTCGATCTACCGCCCCGGCAAATATCCGCGTTCGCGATGTCACGTCTGGACACGTCCACACGTGCTTCAGTGAGGACGATGTTTCAACCGTGCTGAGGACGAGGACCATGAAAGAGCGGCGCGTCACGGGTAACCCTTTGTGGCCCTCGTCACACGCCGCCGGAACGGACCGGCCGCTCGACCGGGTCTAAGTGGCCCATTTCATCGGATGCCTGGACGCTCGCCGGCCGAACGGCCACGGTGAATCTGTTGACCAAAACGTGGTGTTCGACCGCAACACCGGCTGATCGCCACGCGTCCAGGGCGCCGCCGAGAACGAATCCGATCAGGGTTCGGAAAACGAGTCGAGCGCTTTGCGAACCTGCTCGATATTTCTTGCGATCCTGTAGCGCCATGTGCCCATGCGGTTATCGGCATTCACTGCACCAACCCACCGCGCCGCCGCTGCCGCCTTGACCTCGGCCAGGTCGTCGAACCCCTTGGTCTCGAGAATCAGGTGGATCGGCGGTTCAGTCTTCAGCCGGATGATGAAATCCGGGACGTAGTCGTGCGGCTGGCCGTTGTGGATGTAGGGGATGGCGAAACCGAGACCAGCGTTCTTCACAAAAGCGTCAACCACGGAGTGCGTGTCGATGATGTAGGCTGCCTGCTGCTCCCACTTGATTGTGTCTGCGACAACGTAATTGACGTGACTTCTGGACACTTCCCGAACGTCTCTGCTCGTCCAGTACTCGACGTCCGCCGTGGAGCCGGGTCCCCGGCTGGTCTCGTACCGCGGGATTTCCGGCGCCTCGCCCAAGGAGGTATCCGGACGGATGGATTCAACGAGACGCTCCAGCGCCCACCCGTAGTAGGGCGACAGAAAAAGGTCCAGACGTTCGGCGGGCTTGATCGGAGTCACGTTCTCGTTGATGTATCTCTCCACGATGCGCGCGAGCTGAGGAAAGGACATGCGCAGGAGCTTCGCATGATCCGCTTCTGACGTACTCGCGTGTCAGATCGCCGGCCATCTCGAAGACGAGCTCCTGGAGCCGGCGGCCTGACCGGAACGGATTGAGGTCGACGCGCTGAATCGCACCCGGTCCAGCGAGCGAAGGACGTCCGCTATTGGTCTGGAGCGAAGCCTTGACCTCCACCTCGGGGGGAATCTTGAATGGGTCCAGAAACAGCGGCGGCATCGACGACGAGTCCACCGTCACACGGTTGCGGATGGCCTGACGGTACCCCTCGACAGGGGGAACGTGATCTCGAACCGGGCGCGTCCCGGCAACGCGGTAACATGATGCCGCTTCTCTGTGGGCTTGGGCGCGCCAGTGGGATTGACTTTGAACGGAACGACCTGAAAGGGCACGCCGAACACCTTCGCGACCTCCTCCGTCATGAGTCCGTTGTCGCCCAGCTCGTAGGTTCGCCGGCGGAGTCCGCGACCGACCACCTGCTCGCACAGCAACTGCGACATGAACGGCCGCAGTCCAACGATGTGCGTGACGGTATTGCAGTCCCAGCCTTCGGTCAGCATTCCAACGGACACGATGCACCGGACGTCCCGCCCCGGTGGGTGCAGCGGCCGGCCTCGTTTCGCTGCGAGCTCTTCGAACCCCTCGGGGTAAATCGGCCGTCCTTGCTGGTCTCGCGGCCAGTCCCTTCGCCCGACGGTATCGAGCGTGAACCGCATCCACTGAGCCTCGTCCGTCTTGGCGTGCCCCGTGTCCGTTTCGTGGACGACGCGCGAGTCCACCCGAATCGTGTTCAGCCGATCATCATTGTTTCGGAAGGCCGCAATCTTCGAGGGAGGGATGCCCATCGGCGGCTTGTGATCAGCAAGCCATTCGTACACCACCTTCGCGTTCGCGGTGTTCTTGCAGACGATGATGAAGACTGGCGGACGAGGATCGTCCCTGGCCTTCTCCCACGCGGTCACGAAGAGCGCCGACAGGATCGGACCCAGGATGAAGGCCATGGCGCCGAACAGCATGAGGCCGCCGAGCGTTGAAAAGCGGCTGTCTCGTATTGCACATGCGGTGCTCAGCCACCGGGCTACACTGACTCCGCGGCGATCTTCCTGGTGGTCGTCATGCAACCCGTCGATCAAGTGTCTTTCAATGCGTTCGCGCGATTGCTCGCCCGCCCGGATCCACCGGACTTGCCACGACGCGGCAATATCTGCCGGTGTGAGGGCGATCCCAACCGACGCACCACGCGCCTTCCCGGGATCCTGATGGCGTCGTTGCAGCGACGCTGTCTCGAGGTCGACGTCGAGGAGCTGCTCGCCCCGGCGACCCGTACCAGAAACATTCGCGGACGTGATGAGGAGGCAGGTCTGTGCGTGCTGATGCCTCGTGCGACGTGCTGATCGGTATCAGGACTTCGGATGTCCTGTGACATCCGCAATCGCGTCAATCAATTCGGCCTGCTCGACCGGCTTGGGAACGTGCGCCTGGAAACCTGCCACAAGGGCTCGGGCCCGATCTTCGGCGCGTGCGTAACCGCGGTCAGCGCGATGGCGGGAAGGAATCCTCCGTGTGACGCTTCGTGCAGGCGAATCCGTCGAATCAGCGAGTAATCGCGACGGCCCAGAGCTCGCCGATCTCTTCAATCGTGCGATACGGCCCGCGCGAGCTTCAGACGGGTGAGCAGCGGAATGATCGGCCAGCTCGGATCGATTTCACCCGGGCGGACGCTGAACTTGGGACTGCGGGGGAAGCCGTGATGGTTGTTGTGGAACCCTTCACCACCGGTGAGGAGCGCCAGCCACGGAATGTTCGTAGCGGTATTGTCGAAGGTCCGATAGCCTCGCGTATGACAGAGACCGTTGATGGAGGAGGATATGAAGAAGACGTAGCTCGCGTCGGTGGACGGCCACCCACTCCTTCGTAGACAGGCCAGTCGTGATCCACAGCGCGAATCGGAACAGCCAGGCAATCGCCGGATTCAGCGTCAGGGCGCGATGCGTGGCGCAGCGATGCAGGTAAATCGTCGTGCTGAAGGTGGCCACCTGAGTGAGAGCGATCGCGATCGCGAAGCTGGCGATCAGTGCTGGCGTCACGGCCAAGCCCCCTCGGAAAAGCGGGACCTCCGCTCCCTCAGCGGCAATTCCCCGGGCGGCCCGTCATCCCTGCGATCCGTCTTCTCTCGCGCCAAGCGCGCCCTCGTCATACTCGAGCAGGCCGGCGCCATGCGATACACCATCGTCGTGGCCGCAGGCGCCTCCGATCCGGCGTCGCTGCTCTACATCAGTCCGTGCGCCGCCACGACGATGGGCGAGTATTTCCGTGATGCGGGCCGTCACGCGTTGTGTGTCTACGATGACCTGTCGAGGCATGCGCAGGCGTATCGCGAAATCTCGCTGCTGCTCCGGCGACCGCCCGGACGTGAGGCGTACCCGGGCGACGTCTTCTATCTGCACTCGCGGCTCCTGGAACGTACTGCTAAGCAGCGGCACGAGCTGGGCGGCGGGTCGCTGACGGCCCTTCCGATCGTCGAAACTCAGGCCGGCGATCTCTCCGGGTACATTCCGACGAACATGATCTCCATCACCGACGGTCAGATTTACCTCGAATCGGACCTGTTCCACCAGGGCATCCGGCCCGCCATCAACGTCGGCAACTCGGTGTCGCGGGTCGGCGGGGCGGCGCAGGTGCAGGCGATGCGGCAGGTGGCCGGCACGCTGCGTCTCGACCTGGCGCAGGATCGAGAACTGGCCGCCTTCGCGCAATTCGCCAGCGACCTCGACAAAGCGACGCGGGCACAGCTCGATCGAGGCGAGCGGCTGGTCGAGGTGCTGCAGCAGCGTCAGTACGAGCCGCTGTCGATCGAACGGCAGATCGTGATTCTCTATCGGATCTTTGGCTTTCTGTCTCTACCCTACCGCTTGCCACCGCCGCCGCTGTTCGCTTGTGCACACGTGATGTCGGTCGTCGCCGGCGACGCTGACGGACGCAATTGGCGCTCCAGCCTGCCGGACGTGCAGCGGGTCGCGTGTGTGATCCGTTTCCCGTGACATCTGATTTCATCGGGCACATGCTCGCCTGGAACAGTCGCCTCCGAAGAGGCGTGTGCGATCGGGCACACACGGCCATCGGACACGTGACCTACGATCGTCGCGGTCTACGGTTTCTCCCGTAACGGATCTCCGAGCGCACTCCAGAAGGAAGTGTCAGATGAAAAGAATCGTCATCGCCACCGCGATGAGCCTGTGTGTGATGTCGCTGGCGGCCCTCTCGTCAGCCGACACGTTGATCATGAGAGATGGCACGCGAGTCCAGGGCACCGTCGTGGGGATCGCGGCCCGGACCATCACCTTCCGGCATGCCGACGGCGTGTCGCGCCGGTACCCCACCAGCCAGGTCGAAGCGGTGGAATTCCTCTCGGCCGAACGCGCGAACCCGCGCGTGGTGAACGGCGGCAGCCTCGAGGCGCCGGCTGGGACCCGGCTCGTCGTCCGAACCGTGGAAACGATCGACTCGCGAAACGCCGGCGCGGACCAGACCTTCTCGGCCATTGTCGAGCAGGAAGTGACGAACGCCTCCGGCCGCGTGATTATTCCCGAGAGGTCCAGCGCCCAACTGATCATCCGACAACTGTCATCGGGCGGCGCGACCGGCAGCCCCGAGATGGGGCTGGACGTGCAGTCGATCACCGTCGACGGGCGGAGGTACCTGGTCAGCACGGCGGACCTGACGCGAGAGGGCGACACGGGAATCGGCAAGAACAAGCGCACCGCCGAGACGATCGGTGGCGGCGCCGCGGTCGGCGGAATCATCGGGGCAATCGCCGGCGGTGGCAAGGGCGCGGCGATTGGCGTCCTGGTGGGCGCAGCCGGCGGCGCGGGCGCGCAGGTGCTCACGAGAGGACGCGATGTCCGCGTCCCCGCGGAAACGGTCCTCGAGTTTCGGCTCGACAAGGCCATGACGCTGCAGCCCGACCGGTAGAAGCCGTCGAGATCGAGAGACGTCTTCCCCACGATGTTCAGAAAAGAGATGGATATGAATATCAAGAACGCAATATGGATTGGGTTGACCCTGTCGCTGCTCAGCGTCGTCTCGGTGTCTGCTGTCCGGGCGGACGATTGGGACAACAAGACGGTGCTGACCTTCAGCCAACCGGTGGAGATCCCGGGACACGTGCTGTCCGCGGGCACGTATACGTTCAAGTTGGCCGATTCGATGAGCGACCGGCACCTCGTGCAGATCTTCAACGCCGACGGGTCGCGGCTCATCGCGACCGTGATGGCGATTCGCGATTACCGGCTCACGGCGACCGACAAGACGGTCATCAGGTTCCGCGAAGTGCCCCGCGGTTCCCCGGAAGCGATCCGCGCGTGGTTCTATCCCGGGAACACCGTCGGACAGGAGTTCGTGTATCCGAAGCAGCGGGCGACACAGTTGGCGAAGGCGGCGGGGGCCGTCGTGCCCGCGGTGGCCGTTGACATCGCCGACCTCGGCGCTTTGAAGACCGCGCCGATCATGGCGATCACGCCCGAGGCGAGGGAACTTCCCGTCACCGCCGCCATTCAGACGACGCCGGTAGAAGGGGTCGCGACTGTCGCGAACAGCTCGTCATCGGTGAGGGGCACGACTGGCATCGAGCAGGCGGCCCGGTCCGACCGCCGGAACGGCAGGCAACTGCCGGAAACGGCCAGCGCAGTGCCGCTGATCGTGTGGCTTGGTCTCGGATCCATCGGCCTCGCTTTCGCGTTGATGGTCTTCGGCAAGCACGCGACCGCGGCCAATCGGTAACGACATTGCGCCACGGGATCGGATGTCCCGCGGCCTGAGAAGGTGCGCCGTGATCCCTCTGCGCTACGCCGTCCTGATGATCCAGGCCGTCATCAGCGTCCATACCGAGCTGGTGGCGGTCCCCGTCACCGTGACCGATGGCCGCGGGCATCATGTGAGCGGCCTGCGTCAGGAGAATTTTCGCGTGTTCGAGAACGGACGGCCTCGCGATTTCCGGGAACAGTACACGCTCGGCTTCGCGCCTGGCACGCACGCTGATGCACGCGCGTTCCGACCTATTGACGTCAGGGTCTCCGCGGCCGGGCAGGGGCGGCTCCACGTGCGGACGCGGTCCGGCTACGCCGTCCGGGGAGACAAGGACGACAAACGGGAGAACGATGCGCCATGAGCCGGACCCATCGCGCCGTGCGGCTCGTTGCTCGCGTGCTGCTCGCAGCGGGGCTCCTCGCGCTCGGGTACTCCGCGTACGTTGCCATGCACGCCCATGCCTATCAGGCGATCGAGCAGCGGCGATTCGAGAACGCGGGACCGGATGCGTCAGCCGCACCAGCGGTCGATGGTGATGTGATTGGCGAGATGCTGATCCCGCGGCTCGGGCTCAGGGCCATCGTCGTCCAGGGCGATTCGGCGGCGATTCTGCTGCGCGCGGTGGGGCACCTCGCCGACACCGCGCTGCCCGGCGAATCGGGAAATGTCGTACTGGCGGGTCATCGCGACACCTTCTTCCGGCCGTTGAAGCGGGTGCACGCCGGCGATGCGATCACGCTGAAAACACGAACTGGTGATTTCGAGTATGTCGTGGAATCAACCGCCGTCGTGCCGCCCGAATATGTGGAGGTGCTCCAGCCAACAGGTGGACGCACCCTGACACTGATTACGTGCTTTCCCTTTTCCTATGTTGGCCCGGCACCCAGTCGCTTCATCGTCCGTGCTCGCGAAATGACCGCGGCAACCGGTCCAGCTGGTGCCATCGATCGATCATATGGATCCCGAGCGGGATCGTAATAATCACGCGAGAGTGCACCGGCTCCAGGGAACCAGGTCGTCAGCCGTTTCCGTCCGGGCTTGAGGTGATTCGGCCCTCACGCCGGCGGACGCTCATTACCGCCGCCGGCCGTCGATCCCGGCTCCACGAGCGCCGCGCGAAACGCCGTGCCGAACATCTCCCACGCTGTCACGAAGAGCGCCGCCAGGGAGGGGCCCCAGGATGAACCCCATGGCGCCGAAGAGCAGCAGCCCGCCGAGCGTGGAAAAGAAGATCATCGGTTCGTGCATCTGCGTGTCGCGACCGACGAGCCGCGGACGCAGCAGGTTGTCCACGCTGCCGCCGATGAGCGCGCAGAACGCGACGAGCGCAATCCCCCGCCAGATCTGGCCCGCGGTGATCAGGATGATCGCCGCCGGCACCCAGACGAGCGCGCCGCCGACCCCGGGGATGATCGAGAGGACGGTCATAGCTCAGGCCCGTGAAGATGGCCGCCAGCAGGATCGTCAGGAGGAAGGCGCGGATCATGGCGACGAACGCGGCCGAGATCGCCGTGACCAGCAGGAGGAGAAAGGCCTGACGGAAGCGCGTCTCTGTCATCGCGGGACCGAAGATTGACGATAACAAGCGCCTCCTGCTTGTGCAAATCCAACGGCCGGAGGGTCAGGTCGCCAGCGTTTACTCCCTGGCCTTGTGTGACGACTCCATCAGCACCAGCCCCGCTCCAACCCCCGGCAGGTTGATCCGATCGCCCAGCGAGCCGAGATTGAATCCCTCACGAATCGTCCCGGTGACGGTGACGCGCGCGCCCTTGTGCGGCGTGCCTCGGTCGGACACCACCCAGAGCTGGCCTGTGTCGTCATCGATCCTGTAGGCCCCGCGATTGGCCAGCGAGTAGCTGTCGACGACCGAGCCGGACAGCCGGACTTGACGATTTCTGTAGCGAGACGGGTCCGCGAGGACCTGGGTGATGGTCTTCGAGGCGCAGGCCGCCGACAGCAACGCACTCACCGCGAGAATTGCTGCCCCGACGAACCGGAGCCAGAGCCTGTGTCTCATGGGTTTGCTCCTTGTCTTACGATCTCGCCTTGATTCAGTCAAAGAAATAGTGAGAACTACGCCACGCAACCATGTGCAGGCGCCGCGCTCTGACGCGCTTGTGGAAAACCGCTCACCCAGGTTCGGGCCGACTCGCGTGGCTGTTTTCCCTGAACTGGCGCGCGAAGTGTCTGCCATCCACGGACGCCGGCGTCATCGCCGGAGGCTCGCCTCTCGAGCCTCCAGGAAGGCGGCCAGCTTATGGTTGTCGGGGAAGTCGTGCGCGAGCCTTAAGGCCACGTCGGTCGCTTCCGCAGTGTTGCGTTCGCGGACCTGCATCTCCCACAGCGCGAATTCGGCTTCTGCGTGGGTGAAGAAGTCAGATTCCTGGTGTGCCGCCTGGCGCACGTCGATCAGCGCCTGCTTCCGGTTGCCGCCGCCCAGCAGCCAACGCGTGCCTCTGCGCATTTTCGTGTCAACGATGTAATCGATCCAGGCGCGTGCGACGCGCGCCCGGACGTGCCGCGGATTGTGTGTGAGCACCGCGTCGAGGGACCGTCTCGCCTCCCAGTACTCGTCCCAACCGGTCCTCCGCCGCAGTGGGCCGACCTGCAGCCAGACGTAGTTCAGATCCAGCTTGCCGAGGAAGAACAACGCCGCTTCGTCGCCGGGTGTCGATCGGAGGGTCGTGCGGGCGAGGTGCTGGCCGCGGTGAATGTCGGCGAGGAATTCGGCGATCAGATCCGGGCACGTCGGGCAGG